>JBPOIJ010000105.1:0-115081 GCA_052034585.1 Myxococcota bacterium | reverse complement strand
TTGTCGTCCTTCGGGCCGCGCTGAGCCGCGACGCGGGTCGACGCTGACCCCGAGCCGTTCGCCACCCCTTGCTCGACGAAGCCGCCCAGCGGAGTAAGTTGGCCGCATGGGGGTCGCGCTGAGCGGCAGCCTCGCGGCGGTCATCACCTACGGGCTCCTCGCGATCATCTGGGGCACCGTGCTGTGGCTGTACGTTCGCAGCCGTCGCCTGGTGAAAGACGACCCGCTGATTCGGGTGCTCCTCGTGATCCTCGCGCTCGACGCCTTCAAGAGCGTCGTCGAGAGCGTCTACTTTGGGCTGTTGTGGGCCGCGAACTATGGGGTCATCAGCGAGACGTTCAGGGCGCTCGGAGACCCCAACGCGCTGACGGTCGTGAAGCTGCTGAACGTGGTGGTGGCCGTCATCGTCCTCATGCGGCTCGCCCGCTCGTGGGTTCCGTCCGAGCTCGAGCGCCGCGCCGAGGGCCGCGAGGCCGAGCGGCGACTCCGCGCCGAGCTCGAGGCCAACCTCGCCCTCGCGCGCGACGCCGAAGAGCGGCTCCGGCTGGCGGTGAGCGCGGCGAGCGACTTCATCTGGGACGTCGATCTGCGCACCGGCGCCATCTTCGCGCCGGCGCAGGTGGCCACCTGGCTCGGCTACCCAGCCACCGAATGGCCGCCGAAGCCTTGGTACACCATCGTGCACAAGGCCGATCGCGCGCGCGTCCTCGGGGCGGTGAAGGAGGCGCTGAAGGGCACCACGACGGCCTACGACGTGCGGCATCGCGTCCTCCGGAAGGACGGGACCGTGCTCCACGTTCACTCCAAGGGCCTCACCGTTCGAGACGCGGCGGGCCGGGCGGTGCGCTTCGTCGGCGCGGTGCGAGACATCTCGGCCGAGGTCGAGGCCTCGAACGCGCATGCCCAGACGCAGAAGCTCGAGGGGCTCGGGTTGCTCGCCGGCGGGGTGGCGCACGACTTCAACAACCTGATGGGCGCAGTGTCTGCCAGCCTCGAGCTCGCGCGCCGTGGGCACGACGTGGACGCAGCGCTCGAGACCGCCGCCCTCGCCGTCGAGCGCGCCACGATGCTGACCCGGCAGCTCCTCGCCTACGCCGGCAAGGGCTCGCGCGCGACGGAGCCGGTCGACTTGAATCAGGTCGTCAGCTCGATCGATCAGCTGCTCACCCTCACGGTGCCTCGCAAGGTGCGCCTCGAGCGCGCCTTGACCCCCAAGCGGCCCCTCGTGCTGGGGGACGAGAGCCAGCTCCAGCAAGTCGTCATGAACCTCATCACCAACGCGGCCGATGCGATCGGAGACCGCCCGGGCGTGGTGAAGCTCTCGACCGAGCTGCTCACCTTCGACACCTCACGACCTGGCACCCTGGGGACGATTCCCAAGGGAGAGGTCGTGCGCTTCTCGGTGCAGGACGACGGCGCAGGCCTCTCTGCCGAGACGCAGGCGCGCATCTTCGACCCCTTCTTCAGCACCAAGGGCGCGGGGCGAGGGCTCGGGCTGTCGGCGCTCGCGGGCATTCTCCGGGCGCATGGTGGGGCCATCTCGGTGGAGAGCCAGGTGGGCGTCGGGTCGACGTTCTCGGTGTACCTCCCCGTCACCACCGAGCTGCCGGCGAGCGCGTCGCCGGCACCCTCGCCTCGGCCAAAAGCGCTGTCGCTTCGAGTGTTGGTCGTCGACGACGAGCCGTTCCTCCGGCGGAGCGCGTGCCGGCTGCTCGCCTCGATGGGCTGCACGGTGGTCGAGGCCCCGAGTGGCACCGCCGCGGTCGAGGTGGTGCGCTCCGACCCAGCGCGCTTCGACGTGGTGCTGATGGACCTGACGATGCCCGAGCTCGACGGCCTCGAGGCGAGCAAGCTGATCCACGCGCTCGTCCCGTCGCTGCCGATCGTGCTCTCGAGCGGCTACAGCACCGTCGACCTGCCCGACGGCAACTTCCTCACCCTGCCCAAGCCGTACTCCGCCGAAGCGCTCGAGGCGACGCTCCGCAGGGCCGTCACGACCGCCACCCGCGCAGCGTCGTGAGCTGAACGCGTTCTCATCGTTCGAGAGGCGGACGGCGCGGGCGCACCAATCCGCTCGGGGAGATGAGCCGCGCTGGGCAAGACGCGAGAAGCTGGCGAGGCGGTGCGCGGCATCGTTCCTGCTCTCGAGCTGCCTGCTGGCGAGGGGCGGGGACGGCAGGGGGACGGCCAGCACGAGCGCGGAGGGGCCGGAAAACGGGGGGCCGGCTCCTCCGCCGCTCGACTTCTCGAAAGGCCTTGTCTGGCAGGCGAGCGCCTGGGAGAGCCGCGCCATGGAGCTGCTGGTTCCCCCCGAGTTCACCCTCTCGTATCTCACCCGGCCTCGGCGCGACGCTTCGACGGTGGAGGAGGACGTGCGACGCGCGCTCGCTGGCTGGGGCGGGCGGCTGACGCCCACCACCAAGGCGCCGGTCGACTGCAAGGGAACGTGGCTGTCCATCGCGCAGGTCGAGCCGACCTGGTGGGTGGTCGCCACCAACGCGCCGCTGCGTGACGCGCTCGCCGCCGCGCTCGCCCGACGCCGCCGCCGCTCGGCGCTCTTCCTCGACCCCTTCTGGGAGTACGAGGTTCGCTACGGCCCCCAGACGCCGCCTTCGCGCTACCACCATGAGGTTCGCGCGAGCAGCTCGCTCGAGGTGAGGCAGGCGTCGACGTTCCTCGTCACCGGGCGACTGCGCGTCGCCGAGACGCCGAGGCACGCGGCGCTCCACGCCCTCGCCCGCTGCGAGCGCGGCCATCGCAACGAGCTCGATCTCACCCGTCGAGTCCCCTCGTTCGCCGAAGGCGAAGCAGAGGTTCCGGCCGACGACCTCGCGCCGCCCTCCTTCGCCGTCGACCCGCGCGAAGCACCGAGTGGTTGGTTCCGGCTCACCCTCGCCCGGCGAGCAACCCAGCGCGTGCTCTGGGTGACCCGCTGCACGCGCTGCCGCTCGCCGATTCACGCGTCGTTGACGTGGGACGGCACCCTGCGGGCGGTGCGCGCCCTTCGTCGTCGTCCGAGCCTCCGGGCCTTCGACGCAGCCTTCGACCCCCTCGAGCTCGACGATCGAATCGCCACCCGCGCAGCCGAGCTGAGGGAGACGAAGGCTGTCATCGGCAAGCCACCCCGCAAGGAACGCGCGAAGGAAGCGACGACGAGCGTGCGCACCTTCGTCCGCCGTGCCTCGGCGCGCGCCTTCATGGCCCAGCTCCTCACGGCACAGGCGGCGAACCGCAAGTCCGAAGCGAAGGCCCTCGTCGACGAGCTGTTCCGAATGCTGAAGGCCCCACGGCCGAACCCACAGCTCTCGCTCCTCTCAGTGCTCGACTACCAGGGCCCGCTCGCGACCGACCAGGCCCTCGCGGTGGCGATGGAGTGCCTGCGCCGCGGGTTCGCCTCGTCAGCGGAGCGCTTCTTCGAGCTGGCGGCGCCGATCTCGCCCGAGGCCGCCTCCATGCTCCGGAAGGAACTCGAGACGAACCCGCTGAGGCCCTCGAGCGATCTGCGCGATCCGGCGGCGCTCTTCGACGCGTTGCTCAGGCGGTTCTCGCGACGGTAGCGCTCACTCGCCGCCGAGCTGCTTGAGGAGCTCTTCCACCATCTGCATCGTCGCGGGGTCGAGCTGGAGGTCGGTGCCTTTGCCAGCTCCAGAGCGGCGAAAGACGTCTTCGAGATCGAGCCGGCCGACGTCCTCGTCACCGTGGAGCTCTTCGAGCCAGCGGGTGCGCAGCGCCTCGAGCTGGCGTGCCTTGGCCGGCACTGTCTTGGCCGCGACCTCGGTCAGCGTCTTCGAGGTGACCCACTTGTAGCGGTGCGCCTCGACGTAGGCCTTGAGGCTGCGCTCCCACGCCTCGTCCCCGACGAGCTTGCGCTGCGCGTCGTAGAGGAGCGGCGCCTTCCCGTAGACGATGCCCGCGTACTCGAGGTTCGAGCCGAACTCGCCGGTGCGCTGGTTGGCCTTGGTGTCGCGCCCGCCAGTCATTCGCCAGAGCTGGTACGCCGTCTTCACCTGGCTCTCTCGCACTTCGTTGGCGGTCTTCTTCCCCCGCTTCCACTCGAGCAAGAGCAACCCGAGATGTTGAGCGAGCGGCTCGTCGGCGGCCGGCTCGTCCACCGCGTCGGAACCCACCAGGCACGCCGCATACTGATGCCCGAGCTCGTGCATCACGGTGAACTCGAGCGACGACTGGAGGAGCCCCTTGAGCATCGGCGCCACCATCGCCGCGAGCGCCGGGTCCGACACCAGCCCGTCGAGCCCCAGCGCCGCGAGAGGATCGCCCGCACCCGAGAGGAGCGACGAAGCGACCGTCACCAGGCCGGGAAACTCCATGCCGCCGGCGCCTCGCGCCAACGGCGCCTCGACGACCCGCAGGCTGGTGAAGGGATACGGGCCGACGCGCTTGTCGAGCTGCTTGAGCCCGAAGGTGGCGGCCTCGAGCGCGGTCTTCGCCTGTGAGGCGCCCTTGGTGGCGAAGACTTCGACCGCCACGTCTCCAACCATCGCGCTCTGCTTCTCGAGGTTCTTGGCGACGAAGACGGGGAAGTCGCGCGCCCCGACGATGGTGCTGGTGAACCGAACGCGGCCAGAGGGCTCGGGGACCTCGCCCAACGAGACGCCGGGCATCACCGCCGAGAAGCCGCGCGGCACCGAGACGCTCACCATGAAGGACGACGGCGCGAACGCGGCGAGATCGCCCAGGCCCGAGGGAGGCCCGAACAGCTCACCGTTCGCCTTCTGCGGCGGCACCATCGGCACGATGCCCACCAGCGAGACGAAGTCGGCGGTGAGCGCGAAGGCGCCGTGATCGGCCACCTCGTCCTGCAGGTTGCTCAGCTCGGGGAGCTTCGCCTGGAGCTGCACCTCGAGCTGCACGGCGGTGCCGGCGATCGCCTCGACTGGCAGCTTGACTCGATAGAGCGTCGCGTCGGGGTGCTCCAGCACCGCCGCCTGCCCGTTCACCGCGGCGTTGAGCAACGTCACCGTCTCGGGGTGGGCGGCGTTGGGCGTCACCCGAAGGTAGAGCTCGTCGAGTGGTTCGGCCGTCACCGTCCAGGTGAGCGCGACACGCCCGACGACCTTCTTGAAGGCGACGTCGACGGTGAGATCGGCGCGGTAGAGCGGCAGCTCGGCGACCGGCCCGACGGCCTTCTCGAGGCGCGCGAGCTCCTGCGGCCGAAGCGACTTGAGCCCGAGCTGGAGCTCGGCCGGGAGCGCCTCGGGCGAAGCGGTCAGCAAGAGGAGCGGAAGGAGCGACGTCACGAGCGGACCGAGCGTCGCCCGATTCCGTCGCGCCACCAAGGACTCAGACCCTCCAGGGAGGCGGGCTTGGCGCGCTTCGGAGCACGTATGACCGCGTCGCACCTTTCCGGTGATGGTGGACCTTTCTCGCGCGAAAGCGGTCAACCATAGTGCGCGCCGAATGTCGGGCCGACGAGTACGAGGCATTCTCTTCGCTGACTACGTGCGCATGGTGCGGCGCGAGTGGAAGGACTGGCGCACCCACGTCACCGCCGACGAGCGAGCCGTCATCGAGTCGCGCATCCAGCCGGACGAGTGGTACGCGATGGAGCTCTTCGAGCGCCTGGGCCTCCACATCTTGGCGAACGTCGTCGGCCGGGAGACCGACTCGATTCGGCTCTGGGGCCGCACCCAGGTGCAGAACATTCTCACCTTCGTTCCCGAAGTCGCGAGCGCGAACGACCCGCGCGAGTCGGTGATGCGCTTCTCGAACTTCTTCGTCTCGTTCTTCGACTTTCCTGCGCTGCAGCTCGACGCGGTCGACGACTCCGACGCCTTGGTCGTCGTGGACTACGGAATGAGCGCCGCGGCCGAGGAGGCGGCGACCTGGCAGACGGTGGGCTTCTTCGAGGAGCTGCTCGCCGCGAGCGGAGGGCGCGCAGTTCGGGCGAACCTGGCGTCGGCGCGCTGGAAGGGCGCGGCGGAGACCCGCATCTCGTTGTCGTGGGCGTCGCGCCTCGCGCCGAGCCCCAAGCCGCTGATCGCGATGCCGCGGGTGCTGTTGGTCGACGACGAGCCGTTGGTGGCCCGTGGCCTCACGCGCCTCCTCAAGGGCCGCGCCGAGCTGACGGTCGCGGTGAGCGCCGACGACGCCATCCGCCTCCTCGAGACGCGGGAGTTCGACGCGGTGGTGAGCGACTACGTGATGCCCGAACGAGACGGCCTCGAGCTGCTCGAGGAGATCACCCGTCGCTGGCCTGCCGTGCGGCGAGTGCTCCACTCCGGCTCGCTGCCGCCCCAGGCCCAAGCCGCCCTCGCGGCGGGAGTCGCTCACCAGCTGGTCGAGAAACCCGCCACCGCCGACACCTTGATGGCGGCCGTCGGCTCCCGCTGAGAAACCCACACCGTTCGGTCATGAGTGCGGTGGAAGGGCGATCTCAACCGCCGTCGACCCTGCTACACGCGCGGCATGGTTTCGTCGTCGCCTTCCCCGCTCGGCCCGCTGGACGTCACCCGCATCTTGACCGGCAAGCGCGTGCTCTTCGCCGGCGCGACCGGCTTCGTCGGCAAGGTCTCCTTGTCGATGCTGCTCCACCACTACGGAGAAGACCTCGCCCACGTCTACGTGCTCGTCCGCAAGGGCAGCTCGAAGGACGCCAAGACGCGCTTCTTCGACAAGGTGGCGACCAGCGAGCCCTTCGAGCCGCTGCGCACCAAGTACGGCAGCGAGCAGGCGTCGATCGAGTGGCTGCAGAAGAAGGTCACCATTCTCGACGGTGACATCACCGACCCGTGGATGGGGCTCGCCGAGGCCGACGGCCGCGCGCTCAAGGGCCAGATCGACGTGGTGGTGAACTGCGCCGGCCTGGTGTCGTTCAACCCGTCGCTCGAGGTCGGGCTCAACGTCAACACCCATGGGGTGAAGTACCTCGTCGAGGCCTGCCTCTTCTGGGACGTGCCCCTCGTGCACATGTCGACGGCCTTCGTCGCCGGCAACCGCTCCGGCCTGGTGTTCGAAGACGAAGACGTCGTCGGCTACTTCCCCCGCCGCGGTGAGCTCGACGGGCGCGACTTCTCGCTCGCGCAGGAGCTGGCCGATTGCGAGAAGACGGTGGCGCGGCTCCGCGAGCAGGCCGACGACAAGGCGCTGGCGAGCGACTTCCGCACCAAGGCCATCGAGCGCCTCGAATCCGAAGGGCGCGACGCCACCGACGAGAAGGCGCTGCGGCTCGCGGTCGGCCGTGAGCGAAAGCTCTGGCTGACGACCCGCCTCGTCGAGGCCGGCATGGAGCGCGCCGCCCACTGGGGTTGGCCGAACACGTACACGTACACCAAGTCGCTCGGCGAGCAGGTAATCGCGAGCACGCCCGGGCTCCGCTACGCGCTCGTTCGGCCGAGCATCGTGGAGTCGGCCCAGAAGTACCCCTTCCCCGGCTGGAACGAGGGCTTCACCACCTCGGCGCCCATCATCTACGCGCTGATGAAGAGCCGCGGCATCTTGCCGACGGGGTTCGACAAGATCCTCGACATGATTCCGGTCGATCAGGTGAGCGGGAGCCTCATCGCGATCATCGCCCAGCAGCTGCGCACCTCGGAGCGGCGCGTCTACCAGCAGGCCACCGGCGACTCGTCTCCCTTCATCGCCGCGCGCTCGACCGAGCTCGTCGGCCTCTACACCCGTGAACGTTGGCGCAAGAAGACGACCGGCAACGCCTTGCTCAACGAGCTGCGCAGCCGCAACGAGGCGAAGAGCACTTCCAAGCTGCGCTTCGACACGCTCTCGACGCCGATGATCTCGAAGGGCGCGAAGTGGCTCGCCAAGCTCATCGACGAGAAGAAGCCGACGTGGGGCGCGCCGAAGCTGACCGCCTGGCTCGAAGACGCGAAGGTGACGCTCGAGGACGCAGCCGACGACGCCGATCGGCTGAACATGATCGTCGATCTCTTCCTGCCCTTCATCTGGAAGAACCGCTTCGTCTACCGCTGCGACAACACCCGCTCGCTCTACGTCGACATGCCGGCGCACGATCGCGCGAAGATCAACTGGAACCCCGAGACGATCGACTGGCGCGAGTACTTCCTCGACGTGCACATCCCCGGGCTGGCGAAGTGGGTCTTCCCCGGGCTCGACGAGGAGACCGAGAAGCGCAAGGTGGTCTCGGCGTACCGCGATCTGATCGAGCTGCTCGAAGCGTCGGTGCACGCGTGGCGCCACCGGGTCGCCTTCCGCTACCACGAGGCCGATCGCGAGAGCCGCCTCACCTACGGCGAAGTCCACCGCTACGCGGGCCGAGTCGGCAGCTTCCTGATCGCGAACGGCGTCGGCCACCAAGACCGGGTCATGCTGCTGTCGGAGAACCGGCCCGAGTGGCCGGTCTCGTTCTTCGGCATTCTCCGCGCGGGCGCCACCTCGGTGCCGGTCGACAAGGAGCTCTCGGAGACCGAGATCGCCAACATCGCCAAGCGCTCCGAGGCGAAGATCCTCCTCGTCTCGGAGGAGCTCTTCGCGAAGCGGCCCGGGCTCGCGAAGGCGTTCGAGGCGGTGGGCGCTCCGACGAAGGTGCACCTCCTCGCCGAGGCGCTCTCGGGCGATCCCTCCAAGCCCGACGGCATCGGCGCCATCAAGCGCTCGGCCTCACCCGACGACGCGGCGTCGCTCATCTTCACCTCGGGCACCACCGGCGTGCCGAAGGGCGTGGTGCTCACCCATCGCAACTTCACCTCGCTGGTGGCGAAGCTGGCAGGCACCTTCGACATCGGCATGGGTGACGGCGTGCTCTCGGTGCTGCCGCTGCACCACACCTTCGAGTTCTCGGGCGGCTTCCTCACCCCGTTCTCGCGTGGCGCGGAGATCTCGTACCTCGACGAGCTGACGGCCGATCGCATCGGCGACGTGCTCGAGGGCGGCAACATCACCGGCATGGTGGGCGTGCCCGCGCTCTGGCAGCTCTTCCACAAGAAGGTCACCCAGGAGTTCGCGCAGCGGCCGCGCCTCGTCGAAGAGGGCTTCAAGGTGCTGATGAGCGTGAACGCCGAGCTGCGGAACCGGCGCGGCATCAACCTGGGCAAGCTGCTCTTCTGGCCGGTGCATCGAAAGTTCGGCGGGAAGATGAAGTTCATGATCAGCGGCGGCTCGGCGCTGTCGGACGAGGTGCACAAGGCCTTCCACGCGCTCGGCTTCAACCTCGACGAGGGCTACGGGCTGACCGAGGCCGCGCCGGTGCTGACGGTCACCAAGGCCGGCAACAAGCGCATGGCGAACTCGGTGGGCCGCGCGCTCCCGGGCGTCGAGATCAAGATCGATTCCCCGGACAACGACGGCGTCGGAGAGGTGATCGCCAAGGGCCCGAACGTGATGGCCGGCTACTTCCAGGATCGCGACTCGACCGAGGCGGTGCTCAAGAACGGTTGGCTGCACACCGGCGATCTCGGGCGCCTCGACCCCGACGGCAACCTCACCCTCGTCGGCCGCAAGAAGGACGTGATCATCGATCACAACGGCAAGAACGTGTACCCGGACGAGCTCGAGGAGCTCTACCAGCAGCACGAGCACCTCAAGGAGCTCTCCATCGTCGGCCTGCCCGACGAGCACGGCGGAGAGAAGGTCGCCTGCCTGGCCGTGCCCGACTACAAGGACCGGCCGCGCGAAGAGGTGAAGAAGGAGCTCGACGAGCACTTCCGCCGCGTCGGCAGCGACGAGCCGTTCTTCCGCCGCATCAAGGTGCTGCGCTACTGGGACGGCGAGCTGCCGCGCACCTCGACCCGCAAGGTGAAGCGCCCGGTGGTGGTGAAGGAGCTGCAGCGCCTCGAGAAGCTCGGTGCCTCGGCGGAGAAGGCGAAGAAGGGCTCGACCGACGAGAGCACCGACTGGCTCGTGCAGGTCATCGCCGACGTCGTGCAGAAGCCGGCGAGCGACATTCACGACAGCTCGCGGCTCCAGGCCGATCTCGGGCTCGACTCGTTGATGCTGACCGAGCTCGGCACCGCGCTCGAGCACGCCGGCGTTCCTTCGTCGGCAGCGGGCGATCTCACCAAGATCCAGACGGTGGACGATCTGCGGAAGGTCGTCGCTGCGGCCGGGCGCGCGCCCAAGGGCGTCAAGGAGCTGGTGATCGCCGACGCCGAGAGTGGAGAGAAGAAGAGCGACTCGCTCGAGCTCGAGCTGCCCGAGCCGGTCGCGGCCATCGGTCGCAAGGCGCTCACCCTGGGCCAGAAGTCGATCTACGGCGGCCTGTTCGACGTCGAGGTGAAGGGGAAGAACTTCATTCCCCAGAACCGGAACTTCCTCGTCGTCGCCAATCACGCGAGCCACCTCGACATGGGCCTGGTGAAGCTCGCGCTCGGTGAACAAGGTGAGCGGTTGGTGGCGCTGGCGGCGCGCGACTACTTCTTCGACACCTCGTGGAAGCGAGCCTACTTCGAGAACTTCACCAGCCTCATCCCGATGGATCGGCAGGGCAGCCTGCGCGAGTCGCTGCGGCTCGCCGGCGAAGCGCTCACCCAGGGCTTCAACCTGCTCATCTTCCCCGAGGGCACCCGGTCGCCGAACGGCGAGCTCCAGGAGTTCAAGCCCACCACCGGCTACCTCTCGCTCAACTTCGGCGTCGACATTCTGCCGCTGTACTTGAAGGGCACCTACGACGCGCTGCCGAAGGGCGCCTGGTGGCCGAAGTTCGAGAAGCTCGAGGTGCGCATCGGGCCCGCGATTCTCATCGACGATCTGCGGGCGAAGGCGAAGGGCCTGGCGAAGAGCGAGAGCTACCGCATCGCCACCAAGCTCGCCGAGGAGTCGGTGCGCGCGTTGTCGGTCGGTCGCACCATGCGCTCCGACGCGCTGCCGTTGCCCGCGATCCCGGCGCGGACCGAGAGGAGCAAGCCGTGAAGGTGCTGGTGACTGGAGGAACGGGCTTCTTGGGGACGCACCTCATCCCCGAGCTGATCTCGGCTGGGCATTCGGTGCGCTGCATCGGCCGCTCTCGCCCGACCGCGCCGTGGGCCTCGAAGATCGAGTTCGTGCAGGGCGACCTGAAGAACCGGGAAGCGGTGCGCCAGTCGATCGGCGGCATCGATGCCCTGCTGCACCTCGCCGGGCTCGTCTCGTTCAAGAGCGCCGACAGCCGGAAGATGTACGAGCTGCACGTCGACGCGACCCGAGAGCTCTTGAAGGACATCGTGGCCTCGGGGCAGCGGCCGCGCGTCGTGCTGGCCTCGACCTCGGGCACGATCGCCGTCTCGAAGACCGAGCGGGTGGGCACCGAAGCCGACGACTACCCGATCGAGACCGTCGGCCGATGGCCCTACTACATGTCGAAGATCTACGAGGAGAAGCTCGCCCTCGAGCTCTGCAAGAAGCACGAGCTGCCGCTGGTGGTGCTCAACCCCTCGCTGCTGATGGGCCCGGGCGACGATCGGCTCTCGTCGACGTGGACGGTGGTGAAGTTCCTCCAGCGCGACATCCCCGCGATGCCGGGCGGCGGCATGTGCTTCGTCGACGCGCGTGACGTGGCGAAGGCCGCGGTGGCCGCGCTCACCAAGGGCGAGCTCTACGGCCGACACCTCATGGGGGTGAACCTGTCGATGCGCGACTTCTTCAAGCGGCTCGAGCGGCTCACCGGCGTCTCGGCGCCGAGGGTCAAGCTGCCGAAGGACGTGAACATTCTCGGGGCCTACGCGCTCGAGCGCATCGCGAAGTGGCGGAAGACCGACGTCACCTTGGACCCGCAGGAGGTCGAGATCGGCGAGCACTGGTTCTGGTGTGATTCGTCGAAGGCCGAGCGCGAGCTGGGCTTCGCCGCGCGCGATCCGTACGAGACGCTCCACGACACCGTGCAGTACGTGATGACGAAGCTCCCGCCCGGCTCGCTCCCCGGCATCAAAGGCGACCTGCTCGAGAAGCGCGAAGGCCGCTGACGCTCAGGCCGCGAGTCCGTGTTCGATCACCTGGTGCCTCGTCGGCCGGTGAACGGCCAGCGCAAGCAGGAGCCCGGTGAGGCCCATGAAGAGCGCGTTGGAGGGGACGGTCTCGAGCAGGTGCGCCTGCCGAATCACCGCGCTCATCAGCGGATTCGGCAAGAGGTGGACGTCGTTCTGAACGACGGCGTGCACGACCATCGCGAGCAGCGTGCCCTCCCACCACGGCCCTCGAGTGCGGGTCAGCACCGCCCAGAGGAGCGCGACCCAGAGCACTCCGCGGAACATCTCGAAGACGAGCAGCTTGGGATCGTTCGAGAAGAGCAGGCCCAGGTGCGCGAAGAAGGTCGTCGCTCCGGAGTCACCGTAGAACTCGCGCACTTCCGGCACGCGATAGGCGACGAAGTAGCCGAAGAGGAAGAAGAGCACCGGGTACACCACGGCGCCCGCGATCAACACCGCCACCGCCTGCCGAAGCGTCGGCCCCACGAGCTTCGCCGAAGGGCCCTTCCACCGGCCCCACCACCACACCGCCAGCGGGCTCCAGCCGAGCGTCAGCGGGAGCGTCATCGCGAAGAGGTGCGGGAGCATCGACGGGGTGAGGTTCTTCATGAAGTACGTCGCTTCGAGCATCGAGGAGAACGTCTTCACCCCGTAGAAGGTGATCCACGTCCAAATCACCAGGCGCCAACCACGAAGCTGGCTCGAGAGGATCACCCCCGACATCACCAGCACGTCGATGGCGACCATCACCAGCATCGCGAGTCCAGCCTGCTGCTGCTCATCGGCCGTCAGCGCGTCGGCGGAGACCGAGGGCCCCAGCACCGCCGAGCCGCCCATGAAGAGGAGCAGGGCGACGATGAAGAGGAGCGTGAACGTGCCGATGGCTTTGAGCGCTCGCATGACGAGCGACTCCACACGCAAGGGGAACGCCACGTCGAGGTTTCGAGGACTTGGTCCAGCGGCCGAAGCAGGAATTGCGCTCAGCGGAGGAAGAGCAGCGCCAGCGCGGTCGAGATCACCGTCACCGGCACGCCGAGCTTCGCGTACTCGAGGAACCCGACCTGCGCCTTCGCGCGCTCGAGCACGATGATGTTCGCCACCGAGCCGAGCAGGGTGAGGTTGCCGGCGAGCGTCGAGACCAGCGCGGTCACCGTCCACGCGTGCTCGGCGTCGGGGAACGAGCGGATCCACGGCTCGAGGAGCAGAATGAGCGGCACGTTGGAGACGACCTGCGAGCCGAGCCCCAGCACTGCGGTGAGCACGAGCGCTCCGTGACCGAGCACGCCCTCGGTCGCCATCACCCAGTCCTTCGGGAGGCCGGTGCGCTGGAGCGCGGCGACGAGAATGAAGAGCCCGGCGAAGAAGAGCAGCACGCTCCAGTCGACCTGCGCGAGCAGCTTCTCGGCCCGAAGCCCAGCAGCCACCAGGGTGAGGCTCGCCGCTGCGAGGGCCGAGAGGGCCAAGGGCGCGCCCAGGAAGTTCGCGATCACCGCGCCGACCAGCCCGACCAACGAGGCGATGAGGAGCGGGCGATCGATCGAGGGAGGTGGCTCCTCGGCGACCTCATCGGCCGGCATCGCGAGGGTCTTGCGAAAGAAGAAGTGCAGGAGCGCCGCGGTGATCACCAGCGCGACGAGCACGGCCGGCCCCACCGAGAGCAAGTAGCCGCGATAGGTGAGCCCCGAGAGCTTGCCCACCAACATGTTCTGTGGGTTCCCCGCCAGCGTGAGCGCCGAGCCGGCGTTGCTGCCCATCGCGACCGCGAAGAGAAACGGCTTCACCTGCGCCCGTGCCGTCTTCGCGAGCTGCACCACCATCGGCGTCGCGAGCAGGCAGACCGCGTCGTTCACCAACGCCGCCGAGAGGACTCCGCAGCCGATCGTCACCGCCCAGAGGAGGCCCGCGCGCGTGGTCACCCGCTTCGCAAGCCAGCGCGTCGACCAGCCGAAGAAGCCCGCCTCGCCGAGGCCCGCCGCCACCACCATCATTCCGAGCAACAGCGACAGCGTGTGCGGCTCGACCGCCCGGAGCGCCTCGTCGGCTCCGAGATAGGGAGCGCCCGCCCAGCTTCCGACCGCGACGCAGATCGTCGCGCCGATGAGCGCCATCGACGGGCGGCCCACTGGCAGCCAGCGCAGCCGCCGCGCAGTGATGCCCACGTACGAGAGCGCGAAGATGACGACGATCGCCGTGCTCACGGCATCGGCCAGGCCTTCGCGAGCCCCAAGCGCGTCGTCAGCGTGCGCGCCTCGAGGATGTTGTCCTCGATGCTGCAGTAGGTCCACCCGCCGTAGCGGCCGATGGAGTGCACGCCCTGGCTCGCGAGCTCGGCCTTGAGCCGCGCGACCTCGCCGAGCGACCGTTGGGTGATGTGCACGTAGGCCGGGTTCATCACCACCGAGTGCTCGGAGATCAGCTTCTGGGTGGTGACGATGCCTTCGTCGGCGAGATCCTTCAGCACCCGCGCCCGCTCGGCGGCGACGTCGATGCGCGCGTCCTTCGGGAAGCCGAGCTCGACGTAGAGGCTCATGCGTTTGGCGTCGAAGATGTTGTCGTAGAAGCCCACCCGGTAGAACGAGCGCGCCCGGTTCGGCACGTAGAGCCAGTGGAGATCGCGCGGCCCCTTCGCGTCGAAGCCGAGGTTGAAGACCAGCACCTGATTCCAGGTGTAGTCGGCGGCCTCGAAGCGAACGCCGCACAGCGAGAGCAACGCGGGAAACGGCGCCGAGGTGACGAGCCGCTCGAAGCGGTACTCGCCCTTCGAGGTGCGCGCGAGCTTCTTCTCCAGATCGATGCCGAGCAGCCCTTCGCCGAGCCGGAGCGCCGAGGGCTCCACTTCACGCAGGAGCGCGTTCACGTACTCGATCGCGCCGCCTTCCGGGTACGTGAAGGTCGCGTTGTAGGTCGCGTTGTCGGGCTGCCGCATGTTGCGAATGATGTCGGTGACGTCGGCGTGCGGGAAGAAGCGCCCCATCGCGTCGCGATCGAGGCTCGCCAGATCGGTCGCGTAGAGCTTCTCGTTGTACGGCACCAAGAACTTCTCGGCGATCGATCGGCCGAAGCGCGCGTGGAGCATCTCCTTGAAGTTCGTCTCCGGCTTCGGCGTCTGGCCTGGCAGCCGCGCGAAGTAGAGGTCGTGCAGACAGTCGATGAACTCCTCCTGCGGCAGCTGGTGAATGTTCTTCTGGAACGGGAAGTCGACCTGCCGCCCCGCGTACGAGATGAACGACTTCTTCTGCACCGTGCGCACGACCTGGCCCGGCATTCGCGCCTTCAGCCAGGCCTCGATGTCCGGGTGCTTGAAGTGGAAGAAGTGGCCCGAGTAGTCCCAGACGAAGCCGTCTTGCTTCACCGTCTTGCAGTAGCCGCCGGGCTCCGAGTCGCGTTCGAGGATCACGAGCTTGGCGCCCTTCCCGATGCTGGCCGCCGTCGCCAGTCCGCTGATGCCCGCGCCCACGATGAGAGTGTCGACCGTCTCCATGGCCGGTGATTGCCCCAGTCGCGCACGGGCATCAATCGTCGCGATGATCGGCGTCAGGTGGGAGCCTCGGCGTCCGCGCAGTCGAGCAATCGGTTGCTCGATTCTCGGGCACCTTCCTCGGGAGCCCGCTGGCCGGCGCCGTGCATTGCGCCGCCTCATGAACACGAACCTGCTTCGAGCATGCATCGTCTGGGTGGTGGGGCTCTTCGGCTGCGGAGAGGGGACCGCGTCGCTCATCGAGGGGTTGCCGCCGCCTCCCACCGAGACGGCGCTTCAATCACTCGCCACGCCCTCCGGCTCGCTTCAATCGGCGCCGGGCCCGATCGCCTCGTGGCTGGGTCTGCTCCAGCGCGGCGGAGAAGGCCCGTTTCGCCTCGTCCTCTCACGCGACACCGGCGGCATCTTTCCATCGCGCGACCCGGTGCCGAGCAACCGGTGGCACTGCCGTTCGTCGAAGGTGGTCGATCAACCGGGTCACGCCGCGTTTCTCCTCGAAGGCTGCTCCATCAGCGACGCGCGCGGCGACTTCGACTTCGCGGTGCACCTCGCGGGCCCGAACCTCGGGAAGACGGACTGGTGGGTCGAGCTCACCAACCGGCTCGACGTGGGCGTGGCCCAGGCGCGAATCGTCCTTCGACTCCCCAAGGAGCTGCTGCCCTCGGGACCCGACACCGCGCTCTTCCTCGGGCAGGACGAGTACGTCACCGACCCAGTCACCCGGCTGACGAAGGCGAACCACCTGCCGAACGAGCCCTGGGGCCTGTACTTCCAGGACGACGACACGCGCGGCTTCTACTTCTCCTTCCAGGGTGTGCAGCCGGTGCTCTCGATCCACCGACCAGGCGTCGGGCTCATCGTGCACGATCTCGATCCGGTGAACGGCTCGACCGGCCAGCTCTTCGCCGGCAGCAACGACGGAGCGCTCGAGTTCGGGTACGCGTTCAGCGCCGAAGGCGAGCTCGAGCCAGGCAACGGGCGCACGGGCGTTTTGATGCAGCTCGGGCCCAAGGTGCGACTCCAGGCGCTCCCCGGCGCGCGCCCCATCGACACCGCGTGGTGGGAGACCGCGATGGCGTACCGCGAGCATGCGCTCGCTGCGCAGCTCCTTCCCTCGCAGCCGCTCGCCCGAGCGTCGAACCCGGCGCGTTGGTCGCACGACTGCCTCTACACGGTGCTCGGCATGGGCGCGTCCACCTCGGGTACCGCGCCGGGAACGAAGAACCCCGCGAGGGTCGACGTCGCCGCCTGGACGTCCTTCATGGACGGGATGATTCGGTTCCACGGCGCGACCGGCCAGCGCTCCTTCTGTCCGTTGCTGTGGGGCTGGTCGGCGGTGTCGCCCTATCGGCCGATCGCGGGCGTCGCCGAGTTGCTGCGGGAGTTCGAGAAGCTCGAGCGACTGCACGGCGTCGAGATTCACTCCGGCGTCTACGTGCTGCCCTCGTACGTGAGCTCAGCCACCTTCGGGACGCCGCTCGAGGCGGCCGTCATTCGAGATCTGCACGGAGACCCGTTCTCGTGGGATCCGGTGCCGCACGACGAGAACCACCTCTACGCCGTCGACGTGAAGCACCCGCTCTTCGTCGCCGATCTCCTCGGAGGCGTCGACACCGCGCTCCGGCTCGGCGTCGAGTGGGTCTACGTCGACAACCCGTTCACCTCCAATTTCGTCAGCCGAGCGTGGGGCGGCATCGACTCGACCCAGCCGCAAGGCGTCCGCGACCTCGTGAAGGGAATCGAGCGGCGACTCGCGGCCAATGGCGGCGGCATCATCGCCTGCGAGCGCCAGAAGATCGGGCTCCCCGCGTCGGTCGGTGAAGGCTCCGGGCGCGCGATGCCCGGGAGTCGCTTCGTTCCCTTCGGCACGGCGGTGGCCCACGACTTCCTCACCACGAGCGGCTTCGGTGACGCCTTCGGCGGGAGCTTCGAGCTGTGGAACGCCGAGCCGATCCTCGGAGGGTCGGATCCTGGCGCGGCGCTCCACTTCCCTCGCTACGCCCTCGACGGTGCCGCCATCGGAGCGACCGGCCTGGACGGTCACCTCGGGCCGACCGCGCCCTTCTACGGAATGCGCGGCCACCCAGATCCGCGCCTCGACACGCTCGCGCAGATCTCCGATCTCACCCGCAAGGGCCTCACCCTTCGCCGCACCCACGACGCGCTCCGCACGGGCCGGCTGTTGCCTCCGCAGCAGGTGTCGGGCGGCACCGTCGTGATCGCGAGGCGACGCTCCTACGAGCCAGGCTTCGGCACGCACCGCGAGCCGGCCGCCCGGTACACCACCGCGATGTTCGAGAGCCTCGAGAAGCCCGGCGCCGTCCTCCTCACCATCTCGAACCCCGAGCCCACGGACGCCGAGGTGGAGGTCACCATCGACCCGAGCGTCGACCGCGCGTTGCAGCGAGCGTTCGTCGTCGGCGGGGCGAGGGAACAGCGCTTCAGCGGCACCGCGGTGGAGACGCTGCACGTGGCCGTCCCAGCGCGAGACGTGAGGGCCGTCACCTTCACTCCGGTGCGCTGACGGGAATCGCGGCGCGCATCGTCGGTTCAGGTGGACACCCTTCGATGAGCACCCTGGGCCGCTGCGCGAGATCGTGCGCAGCGGCGCTCGTCGTTCTGGTGAGACGCAGCGGGCCCGCGAGGTGCACTCGCCCGGCGCCATGTTCCCCTTCGTGTTGGTAGCGCTCGCCGCGCCGCTCAAGCTGCAGGAGATCCACGTCACGCCCGTCGACGCCTCGGAGCGCAAGCGGCTGCGCTACGACCAACCGGTCAGCTGCGTGCAACTCGCCGCCACCGAGAGGAACCCGGAGGGCCGCTACCGCGTTCAATGCGACGAGGCGACCAAGCGCTGCCTGGCGGCGCCCGACGGCAAGCTGGACGCCGAGGGACGGCTGGGCGAGGCGCTCGAGCGAACGGCCTGGTGCGCGACGATGATGAACGTCGAGCACGACGACTGGCCGTTCTTCGAGGCGATCGCGGAGACGCGGCCTGGCTGGTACCGCGACGAGCGTGGGCGAGTGGTGCAGATCGTCTTCGACCTGAGCCGCCGCGTGTACTTCGGAGGCGCGTGGGCGCCCTCCTTTCGTCCCGACGGTCAAGGGTCGCTCCAACGCGGCTTCGTGGAGACCGGCACCTCGGTCACGTGGGCCTCGAACGACTCGGTGTGGCGGCTGAAGCTGCTCGAGGGCAGCGTCTGGTTGGGACCCGAGCTGCGGCTCGACGCGCAGGCCTTGAGCCTCGGCGCCACTCACCGGGTCGGGCAGGCGCCCCTCTTCCTCACCACCTTCATCGGCAAGCCACGACGCTTCGACATTCCGCTCGCGCTCTCCTGGGGTGTCGAGGCGGGTCACGTCGAGGTGCTCGGCGGGAAGGCGTTCTTTGCCCCGCTCGAGCTCGACGCGGTGCTGACGCTGTGGAGCTCGGAGGATCTCGAGTCCTTCGTGCGACTCCGCGCGGGCCCCGGCGTCGAGCATGAGTTCACCGGCAAGCAGTGGGCGTTCCGCCCCGGCGCGGCGCTCGAGGCCGACGTCACCCTCGATCGCGACGGCCATCATCACCTCGCGGGTTCATTCCTTTGGGAACAGCGCGTCGGCGGCGATCCCGGGCTGCGACTCAAGGGCCGGCTCGGCTACGAGGCGATCGTCTTCGCCATCAACGACTACCCGGTGACGTTCCTCGCCGAGCTTCGCGGCGCGTGGCGCACCGACGTTCCAGCGCTCCCGGGCTTCGAGGTCTCGGGACAAACCGGGCTGCGCTTCAGCCTCTGGGCCCCGGAGCGGCGTGGAGCGAACGAGCTGTCGACGCCGAAGGGGTGATCGATGCTCGGGCCGGCGCTCCTCCTCGTCATCGCGGCACCGTCGCTCGCCGAACCAGCGCCGTGCTGGAATCAGGACGACCCGCAGCGGCCGTTTTTCACCTGCTTCGATCCGTGGCGTGGCGTCGAGGTCTTCGCCGGTGGGCGCGCGCGTTCGGGACGACTCGACTTCACGGTGAGCGCCGCGTGGCGCCTGCGCAAGGAGCGCGAGAGCGTCAGCAAGACGGACTCGGTGTGGCTCGGCGTGCAGCGAATCGGCGCGGTCGAATGGGCTCCCTTGGCGCAGCGCCTCGACGCCACCGCCTGGGAGATCGTTTACCGCCGGCACGCGACCGAGACCGGCATCACCCTGCCCGGCTTTCCCGACGTGCGGCTGCCCTTTCCGTTCGACGTGGGCTTCGGCGGAACGATCGCGCACTTCGAGCTGAACGCCCGCGCCTCGGAGCGTTGGTCGCTCGAGACGATCGCCGCCACCCTGCTCTTCGATCCACTCCGCGCGCCATCGGGGCAGTTCCACCTCGGCCTCGGCCCCGTCGCCGCTCACCGGCTCATCGCGACGACCGACGGAGCGCTCGTCCACCACCTCTCGCCCTTCACGAATGGACGCCTCTTCCTGAACCTCGAGAGCGACGGCGGGCTCGTCTTCTTCCGCGGGTCGATCGTCGGCGGCGCGGTGCTCCAGATCGAGGGGGCTCAGACCGCATGGCGGCCACAGGTCTTGGGGAGCGGCGAGCTCGGACTCGTCCCCTTCGCGCTCAATGATCAACCCATCGTGGTGTCGCTTCGAGGTGACGGTGCGTGGCGCGGCGGCTCGTCACTCGAGTGGAGCGCGTCGGCGAACCTCGGTTTTCGCTTCGGGAGCAAGCACGCGAACGACGGCCTGTTCGCGCGATGAGCCGCAGCGTCAGTCATCATCGTCTTCGTCTGGTGAAACGAGACCACGAGCTTCAGCGATGCCGTACTTCACGGTCTCGAGGCATTCCTCGAGAAACGCCACGAGATCCGGGTACTCCGTCGTGTCTTCCGGTTCCCACTCGACCACCGTCAACTCACCACGAGCCCGAGGCCTGGTGGGATCGAGGAAGACCCAGTTGTTTGGCTGTCCGAGGTTCGCGATTGGAATGGCCTCACGCGTCTCCTCCGCGCCCCAGCGAAGGCTCCGTTCCCGCCACTTCGAGATGGCTTCGGCCGACTTTCCTCCAGGGAGCAGATCGCCAATCGCCAGCATGTCCCCAGGATAGGCAAGGCCGCGATAGCCGTCGTGAAGCTCGAGGAATGCGCGGTACGACGGCGGGAGCGGGCGACCCAGGTGGCGTTCGTAGGCAGCGAGGGCGTCCGCGGTCGCCGGCGCGCCTGGCTCCACTCGCAGGTGGCTGTAGTCGGGCAGTGACGCGAGTTCCTTCAGCTTCCCTTTCAACGCCTTGATGACGTCGCGCAACCGCTTCTCGGCCTTCTTCATGTCGCCTCCTCTGGAGCTTTCCTCGACGACCGCACCTCATCGTCACCTCCCTGCTCGTCGAGCTGTCGTCGAACGACCGCGAGCCGCGCCGTTGCTCCGAGGAAGTCGGGCCAGAGCACGATGGCTCGCTCGTACGAGGCAATGGCCTGCCGGAGCTGCCCGGCCGCGACCAACGACTCGGCGTGCCTGAACCACGCCTGCGCTGAGGAGGGCTCGACCTCGACCCACCACTGCGCCGCCTCGATCGCCTCGTCAGCGCGTTTCGCGAACAGCCACACCTGGCTCGCGCGCGCCAGGACCGACCGATCGGTCCGCCGGAGATCGACGAACGCGATCAGTGCGCGATGGGCTGCCTCCGAGTCGTGAACGACGGAGGCGAAGGCCCGATCGCCGAGGCCCAGGAGCCGCTCCGATGACCGCTCGAGCAGCAGCCGAAAGGCCCTCAGCCCGCCCTCGAAGTCGAGCCGTTCCTCGACGAGCGCCGCCTCGAGCTCCCAATCGAGAAAGTCGAAGTGCTTCCGAGCCTCGAGATCCTCGAGCACCAGCCGCCACTGACGCTGCGCCTCCTCGAACTTCGAGAGCCGCCGAAGCGCTCGCGCCGAACACACCCGCGCCTCCGCGTCCGCTGGAGCCAACTCGAGCGCCCGCTCGGCCGCCTCGACCGCCGGACCAAACTGCTCGGCTTTGAGCAGCTCCTCCGCGAGGGTCCGCCGCGATTCGAGATCGTCGAGACCCAACGCCGCGAGCGCGACCAAGGCGTCGATCGCCTCGGCGTGCTGGCCTTCACGAACGAGCAGCCGAACGCGTTGGAGCTGCGCCTCGCGATGCCGAGGATCGATCGCGATCGCCTCGGTGAAGCAGCGCAGCGCGTCCGCGAGATCCGCTTCGTATTCCCGAATCGACCCGCCCATCGACAGCTCGAGGTGCCGAAGGCCTTCCTGACACCACGCCTCTGCCGACTTGGCGCTCAGGCGTTCGTCTCGATCCAATCATCGAGGTACTTGGCGATCGCCAGCTCCGCGTTCACGTCGAGCTCGATGAAGCGCACCCGGAACTCGATGTTCTGGCCTTGATCGACGACCCGAATGATCTCGCCCTTGCACTGAATTTCCCTGGGCACGCCCATCAAGCGGAAGCGCACGTCGACGACCGTTCCGTGCGGAGGCGTCTTGCCTCTCCAGGCGATGCCGCCGATCGCGAGATCGCCGTGCCGCTCTTCCCAGCCGGCCTTCGCGTTCGAGACGTCACGCAACAGGAACGTCATCGGCACTCGAGGAGAGTCGCGCCGCTCGTCACCGAGCGCCTTCTTGAAGAGCTCTTGCTTCCGTTTGTCGGCCATGGGTCGTTTCTTCCTTCGAGAGAGGCCTTAGAGCGACTTGCCGAGGTTCGACAAGAACCGTGTGAGCAGGCGCGAGAACACGTCCTTCACCCGGTCGGCCGTCTCGGAGACCTCCGCGTGCGAGAGCTTCTGCTTCGAGAGCCCCGCCGCGAGGTTGGTGATGCACGAAATCCCAGCCACCTTGACGCCCATGTGCGCGGCGACGATGACCTCGGGCACCGTGCTCATGCCCACCGCGTCGGCGCCCATCGTGCGCAGCATGCGAATCTCGGCCGGCGTCTCGTAGCTGGGCCCCGAGAGGCTCACGTACACGCCCTCGCGAATCGCGACCTTCTCCTCCTTCGCCGAGGCGCGCAGCACCTCGAGAAACCCGGAGTCGTAGGCGTTGCTCATGTCAGGGAAACGCGGCCCGAGCTGCTCGTCGTTCGGACCGACCAGTGGGTTGTAGCCCGCGAGGTTCAGGTGATCGGTGATGGCCATCAGATCGCCGACCGAGAACTGCGAGTTGATGCCGCCCGCGGCGTTGGTGACGATGAGCCCCTTGATGCCCAAGCGGCAGAGCACCCGCGCCGGAAACGCCACCTGCCACGGCTGGTAGCCCTCGTAGAAGTGCACCCGTCCCTGCATCGACACCACCGGGAGCCCCTGATGAAAGCCGAGCACCAGCTTGCCAGCGTGGCCCACCACCGACGAGCGAGGGAAGTCGGGGAGCTCGGTGTAGGGAATGGAGACCGCGCGCTCCAACGAGTCGGCGAAGGCGCCCAAGCCGGACCCGAGGATGAGGCCGATCGCCGGCTTGAACCCTGGCGCTCGTTTGCCAATGGTGGCGGTGCACGCCTCGAGGCGCGAAAGCAGGTCCGAAGAAGCCATGGTCTGGCAGAATACTCGGCTTCGCAGGGGTGCCCAGGTTTCGGCCAGGCGCCGACAGCTCGCTGCTCGAATAACCCCGGACCCGGCTCGTCTGTCGGGTGCCCTCTCGGAGGTCTCACATGAAGCACGTCCTGCTCCTCTGCCTCGCCCTTCCCGCCTTCGCCCAGACGCCTGCTCCAGCGCCGGCGCCCGCTCCAGCTCCAGCGCCCTCGGGACAAGCGGCACCTCCCTCTGGCACCGTGACGACCGCCGCGCCGAGCACCGGGAAGAAGAAGGCCAAGCCCACGCCCGACGCCGAGCCCGAGGCCGCCCCGGCAGCCAAGACCGAGACCAAGAAGTAGCGAGCGACTGCCCGAGTCGGCGTAGGAAGCGGCCATGCCCGACTTCATCGGTGGCCGTTTCGTTTCTCCCTCGAGCCCTGACGGCGAGCTCGAGCTCCGCAGCCCAGCCGATCTCGCCGATGTCGTCGGCCGGCACCCCTGGAGCCTCGCGCACGTCGACGACGCCGTCGCTGCCGCCCGCGCCGCGTCTCCGAGCTGGAGACGGCTGAGCCAGGCCGCGCGCGCCGACCTCCTCCGCAAGTACCAGGCGCAGCTGAAGGCGCACGCCGACGCGCTCGCCCGCTGCATCGCCCGGGAGATCGGCAAACCCCTGTGGGAAGCGAAGACCGAAGTCGGCGCGATGGTGACGAAGGTCGACGTCTCGCTCGGTGAGGGCGCCGCCGCCGTTCAGGACTCGTCGATCGCCGATCTCCCTGGAGAAATTCGCCACCGCCCGCACGGCGTCGCCGCGGTCATCGGGCCCTTCAACTTCCCGGGACACCTGCCCAACGGCCAGCTCGTGCCCGCCCTCTTGATGGGCAACACCGTCGTCTTCAAGCCGAGCGACAAAGGACCCGGCACCGCGGAGCTGATGGCGAAGTGCTTCGAGGCGGCGGGCTTTCCAGCGGGCGTGTTCAACCTCGTGCAGGGCGCGGCGCAGACGGCGGAGAAGCTCTCGACCCATCCCGGCATCGACGCGCTCCTCTTCACCGGCTCGGTCCCCGTCGGCCAACGCATCGTCGCCGCGAACGCGCATCGTCCGGGGCTCCTCGTCGCGCTCGAGCTCGGGGGCAAGAACGCGAGCCTCGTCTTCGATGACTGCTCGCTCGAGCGCACGGTGCGGGAGATCGCCTTCTCGGGGTTCGCGACCGCTGGCCAGCGCTGCACCTGCACCTCGCGCGTCATCGCCACCCGAGGCATCGCCGAGCAGCTCGCGGAGAGGCTCGCCGCCGCCGCCAAGAGCATCACGGTGGGCTACGTCTTCGACGACGGCGTCTTCATGGGCCCTGTCGTCTCGGAGGCCACTCGTCAGCGCCTCCTCTCCGCCCAAACGCTCGCCCGTCGAGGTGGCTTCGAGGCCCTCGCGCCGGGGAGCGCCATCGAGGTGCAGGGCCACCAGGGCTTCTACGTGCGTCCGGCGGTCCACTTCGCGCGCTCGGCCGCCCCGGTCGCCGGCTACACCGACACCGAGCTGTTCGCGCCCGATCTCGCCGTGCAGGTCGTCGATTCGCTGGAGCAGGCCGTCGCCGTCGCGAACGACACCGAGTTTGGGCTGTCGGCCGCGGTCTTCACCGAGAACGAAGACACCTTCGAGCGCTGCGCCGACGAGCTGCGGGTGGGCGTGCTGCACTGGAACCGTTCGAGCGCAGGCGCGAGTGGCCGACTGCCCTTCGGAGGAATTCGCGCGAGCGGCAACCACCGGCCCGCCGGCGTGTTGATGGGCCAGTCCTGCACCTATCCGCTCGGGGTGTTGCTCCCTGCCAAGGCCGACGCGCCGCTGCCGACGTGGCCGGGGATCTCGTTCTGAGCGCGACGAGCTGTGCTAGGGGCGCCGGCCGTGGCTGACCTCCAGGCGTTTCGAGATCGGTGGTTCGTGGTGAAGATCGGCGGAGAGCTCGCGCTCGACGTCCCGCGGCTCGCGCGTACCGTCGGCAAGTCGGTGCGTGCCTTCCTCGACGCGGGCATCAAGGTCTGCCTCGTTCACGGCGGCGGGCCTCAAGCGACCGAGCTCGCCAAGAAGCTGGGGCTCGAGACGCGACAGGTCGCCGGTCAACGAGTGACCGACGAGGCGACGCTCGAGGTGATGAAGATGACGCTCGCCGGGCAGGTGTCGGTGAACGTCGCCTCGGCGCTGCGCCTCGCGGAAGTGCCGGCGCTGTGCACCACCGGAGTCTCGGCCGGCCTCGTCGACGCCTCGAGGCGGCCTCCGGTGACGGTGCCCGGGCTCGAAGGACCGGTCGACTACGGCCTGGTCGGCGACATCTCGGCGGTGAACGTGACCTTGCTCGAGACGCTCGCCGAGCGCGGCGTCGTGGTGGCCCTCGGCTCTCTGGCGGGAGACGTGCACGGGCGCGTGTACAACGTCAACGCCGACACGGTGGCGACTCGGCTCGCTGCTCGCCTGCGCGCCGCCAAGCTCCTCTTGGTGTCGAACGTGCCCGGTGTGCTGCGCGACAAGAACGATCGCTCGACCCGCATTCCTCGGCTCACCCCCACCGAAGCGCGAGCCCAGATCGCCGCCGGCGTCATCTCCGGGGGAATGATCCCCAAGGTGGAGGAGAGCCTGGCGATGCTCGAGGAAGGCATCGAGGCGATCCACATCGTCGGCCTCGACCCCGACTCCGCCATCCTCGACGAGGCGCTCGAGCCGGGCACAGTTGGGACTGTCTTCGCGAGGGCGTAGAGTGGACGTCGTGCGGCTTCGAGTCCTCCTCGCCATCCTCCCCCTCCTCGCCTGTGGTCCAAAGGTCGAGGGCGGGGTCAACGTCATCGTCGACTACGTTCGCGTCGATCGCGGCGCGGCCTGCCTGCGCGTCTCGGTCGTCGATCTCACCTCGGTCGGGAGCGACCCCGAACGGTTTCAGGCCAACAACGTCGATCTCACCAACCGAGAGCTCACCGGGACGATCAACGTCGGCATCGCTCGCAACCCGACCTGGAGCGACGGAATCGAGGTGCGCGCCTCGCTCCACCGCGGTGCCTGCTCGAACGACTTCGAGGCTCTCGAGAAGGCCACTGCGCACTTCGTCGAGAACAAGGTCGAGATCATTCGCCTCACCCTCCGGCAGGCTCCGCTCGACGGCGGTTCCGGCGGAGGTGGAGCAGGCGGCGTCGCTGGCGGTGGGAGCGCGGGTGGGCTTGGCGGCGGAAATGCGAGCGGCGGATCTGCGGGCGGGGTCGGTGGCGGAGCGAGTGGTGGCGTGGCAGGCGGAACGAGCGGCGGCACCTCGGGCGGAACGAGCGGTGGCGCCTCGGGTGGCGCGAGCGGCGGCACCTCGGGCGGAACGAGCGGTGGCGCCTCAGGCGGTACGAGCGGCGGCACCTCGGGTGGAACGAGCGGCGGCACCTCGGGTGGAACGAGCGGCGGCACCTCGGGTGGAACGAGCGGCGGCACCTCGGGTGGAATGAGCGGTGGCGCCTCGGGTGGAACGAGCGGTGGCACGTCGGGTGGAAGCGGCGGCGGGAGCGCTGGCGGCGCCGCGGGTGGCGCGTCGGGTGGAACGAGCGGCGGTGCGGCAGGCGGAACGGTCACCTGCGCGACCGTCGTGAGCCCTCGCTACTTCACGCTCGGCGACGGCGGCACGACCTGGAACGACCTCGTCACCGTCGGCAACGACTTCCTCGTCGTCGGAACCGACAGCGCGATCGTCCGCTACAACCTCGCCTCCCGCACCTTCACCGACGTGGGCGGAGGCACCTGCGGAAACCTCGGGCACTTCACCGCCATCACGATGCGCCCGTTCGACGGTGGAACGCCGGAGGTGTTCGTCACCACGGCTGACGGACAGGTGATGCGCTGGAACGGGCCCGGCCAGTGCTCGCCGTTCGCCGACCAACCAGGCATCGGCTACACCGCGGCGCTCCAAGCCACCGGCACCTACGTCTTCCTCGGTGGGTTCAACAACGGCCCTGGCGGTTCCGGGCTGATCACCTTGCTCGCGCTGAGCGCCGATGCAGGCATCGCCAGCAACATCACCATCTCCAGCGGCCAGATCTGGGAGTTCGGTGGGAGCAGCTCTTCGTTGCTGGTCGCCGCTGGCTCGACCTCGACTCCCGACCGCGCGGTGCTCCACGAGTACAGTCGATTCCCCACCCCCACCTGGACCGTCGTCGGGAACACCAACAACAACTCGACCTACCTCTACGCGATCGATCTCCCGACCGCGACGACTGGCATCGCGACGGGAACGGGCATCACCTTCACCCGCAACGGGGCCTCTTGGAGCAGCACCAACGGCCCTCCCTTCGATGTCTACGGCGTGCGCATGCTGTCGGCCAACCAGGCCTTCGCCGTCGGCTCCACGTCCGCCGGGCGCGCCGGCTTCGCGACCTGGAACGGCTCGAGCTGGACGAACGTCACCACGCCCACCCCACCGCAGTCCTTCCTCAAGCGCATTCGCGGCCACACCCCGTGCACGCTCCTCGGCGTCGGCGTGAACGGCGCCGCGGTCACCACGGCACCCCAGTGACGAGCGCCCCCATGCCCTTCACCATCTCGGAGCGGAGTGAGCGCGCGCTCCTGGCGCTCTTTCCCCGCGCCCAAGGCCGGCCCGATGCTCCGACCTGGCTGGTCGATCAGCTGGTCGACGCCGAGTTGCACCGCACCGGCCACCTCGATCCCACCGGCGCGCTGCACGCCCTCGCGCTCAACCAGGGAACGCTCCTCAAGGAGGAGTACGACCTGTCGACCCACGGGCACGCCGACGGGTGGGTGATGGAAGCGGTGCTCGTCGACCCGCGCGAGCTCACCGTCTTCAACCTGCGCCACGGGTTCCCCGCTGGAGACGCCGCGCTGCGCGCGATGGTGGCCTGCATGCGCGAGCTCGTTCCCAAGGCGAAGGTGGTGCGCCTCCACACCGACGGCTTCGGGGTGCTCCTCGGGCCCACCGCCGACACCCACCTCTCGCCTCGACTCCTCGGCGACCTTCGCGCGGCGCTCCCTCGCGCAGTGCAGGCCGCGTGTCCCGACACCGAGCCGCTCGGCTTCACGCTCGGCCAGCTCCGCCTCACCGTCGTCGATCCGCCCAACTGGCAGGTCCTCGGACCCCTGGTGTGGGCCGAGTGCGAACGGGCGCTGCTCATCGCTCGGCGCGCCCCGCTGGAAGACGTTCAGGAACGACGCCTCGAGCTCGACGGGCGGCTGCCAGACCTTCCCCGCTGACTGGGCTCACAGCCTCCAGCGAGGCTTCACCCGGCGCGTCAGCACCTCCCGCGCCTCGGGTGGGAGCGCGATCACCACCAGGGCGACGGCGAACGAGACGAAGGCGAGCGAGGGGCAGAACGAGCGCCAGAGAATCGCGATGCCCACGCACACCACCGCGCCGCCGATCGCGCCGAGCCTCCAGTTCCACTGCCAGCGCCGCTCGGTCTCTGCCTGTTCCTTCATGCGCCGGGCGAACTCGTCGTCGACGAGCTGCTTGATGTTCGCCTTGTGCTGCTCGACGAGGGTCTCGGCCTCCTTCGCCTTGTCGGCCTCGTAGGTCGCCAGAATTCGCAGGTTCAGCTCGCGCGCCTCGAGAGACTCCAACGACGCGTGGCAGAAGATGCACTCGCGATCGAACTTGCTCGAGTCTCGCTCGCACGAAGGGCATCTCCGGAACGGGAGCTTCACCAGCTCGTCGTTGTCGAGCGCGAGGTGGTTGGCGCCATCGGCTTCGAAGCGCTTGAGCTGCGGCGTCGGGTCGCTCACCGGAGAGTTCTCGAGCGCCGCTTCCATCATCGGAGGGTGAACGGGCTCGGTGCCAGGGCCAGGCGTCGGCGCGTCGGCGAACCGCGACGGCTGGGCCTTGACCTCAGTGGCTGGCTTCTCGGCTCGCTCGTGCTCGAGCTTGTCGAAGCGCGAATCGCGGCTCATCGCCGGTCAGCCTACCGCATCACGACGCAGGCCGGGTGCGGTGCTTGGCCCAATCGCGCAACCGCTCGACGTCTTCGGCCATCGTCACCGCGAGCGGGAGGGTTGCCGTGATCGCGACCTCGAGGTGACGCGGCTCGAGCGGCACCCGATCGGCGAAGGCCTCGTAGAGCGCGCTCACCACCGCCTGCTCGATCTCCGCCCCGCTGAACTGCTCGGTCGCCTTGGCGAGCGCGTCGAGGGGGAAGTCGGCTGGGCTCCGATTTCGGCGGGCGAGCTGGAGGGCGAAGATCTCGCGGCGCTCGGCCTCGGTGGGCAGATCGATGAAGAAGATCTCGTCGAAGCGCCCCTTTCGCAGCAGCTCGGGCGGGAGCGCGTCGATGCGGTTGGCGGTGGCCACCACGAAGACCGGCGCCGTCTTCTCCTGGAGCCAGGTGAGCAAGGTGCCGAAGATGCGCGCCGACACGCCGCCGTCGTTCGCCCGCCCGTCCGCTCCGGCGAGGCCCTTCTCGATCTCGTCGACCCAGAGCACTGCTGGCGCCAGCGACTCCACCACCCGAATCGCCCGGCGCAGGTTCTCCTCCGAGGAGCCGATGTAGCCCGAGTAGATGCGGCCCATGTCGAGGCGCACGAGCGGGAGCTTCCAGGAGGTCGCGATCGACTTGGCGGTCAGCGACTTGCCGCAGCCCTGCACGCCCAGGAGCAACACGCCCTTCGGCTCCGGCAACCCGAAGCTCCGCGCGTCTTCCGAGAACGCGTCCTTGCGGCGCTCGAGCCAGTGCTTGAGCGAGCCCAGGCCACCGATGTCCGAGAGCGACTGATCGGTCGCGTAGTACTCGAGCAACCCGCTCTTGCGGACGACCTGGCTCTTCTCGTCGAGGAGCAGCTTGATGTCGTTCGAGTCGAGCCGGCTGTCCTGGGCGATCGCCTTGGCGAAGGCGTTCTCGGCCTCGGCGAGGGTGAGGCCGTGCGCCGCGCTCACCAGCGCCTCGGCCTGTTCACGCGTCAGCTCGACCACCGCGCGTTTGTTCTTCGTCACCACCCGCGCGATGTCCTTGAGCAGATCGAGCAGATCGGCCTTCGAGGGCAGCGGCACGTCGATGACCGAGACGTCTTTCTCGAGCTCGTCGGGCAGCTTGAGCGAAGGCGCCACCACGATGACGGTGGTGAACTGGGTCTTGAGCTGGAAGCCGAGCTCGCGCAGCGCTCGAACGGTGGTGGGATCTTCCAGGTGGCGGTGGAAGTCCTTGAGGAGCACGAGCGCGGGGCTCGTCAGCTTCGCGATCGCGAGGAGCGCCCGCGCCGGCTCGACCGTCTCCTCGGGCGCGAGCTTGAGGGTGCCGGTGAGCGCGCGCAGCCCCTTGGTGGCCGTCCACTCGAGCAGGTCCTTGCCGTGCGAGCGCGCGAGCTCGCCCATCAGCGCGTCGACGCGCTGCTCTTCCCAGCTGATCAGATAGAGGAGCGGGTAGCGGGCCCGGATCAGCGTGTCGAGGTCACGGAGGAAACGGGGGCGTGGCGTCGGATCAGCCATGTCGCCGATCCTCGCGCACTCGAAGCCGCTTGGGGGGAGCATTCACCGGGGAAGCGCAGAGGATGCCGAGAAACCCCCCGCACCCTGCGCCGCGACAAGCGGGCATGCGCTTCACCGATGGGAAGGACTGTGCCCGATCAGCGCCCGCCTGTCCACCTTTTGGGTGGTTCGGTTTCCCGAACTCGTCCTTCGTGAAATCGAAATACGCGCTCTCGCGGCTTCGGCTGAAAGCCCCTCCGTGGCCATCATTCGAACGCGCGAAGACACCGCCAAGGTGCTCGAGCTCCTGCAAGCCGAGTGGAAGGGCATGGGTCGTGCCTGGGTGACGGGCTGGCGTGAGGTGTTCTCCGGCAAGTTCCTCGTTCCCGATGCCCTCTCGGCGCTGACGGTGGGCGCGGTGGCCCTGCCGCTCAACCTCGCGCTCGCGATCGCCTCGGGGCTGCCTGCGAGCGCGGGGCTCATCGCCGGCGCCCTCGGCGGAATCCTCGCCGCCATCTTCGGAGGCGCCTCGCTGCAGGTGACCGGCCCGGCCGCCGCGCTCCAGGTGATGGTGCTCGCGATGGCCACCCGCTTCGGCCCGTCGGGAGTGGCCGCGGCGACCGTCATCATCGGGCTCATCCAGCTCCTGATGGCGCTCTCCCGCGCGGGCCGGCTCGCCAAGTACGTGCCGGAGAGCGTGCTCGCCGGCTTCACGACGGGCGTCGGGCTCAAGCTGCTCGACGCGCAGGTGCCGGAGCTCTTGGGCTTCGACTACCGGGTCAGTGAGCTCGCCGCGATGATGCACCGACCCGAGTGGCTTCGCGAGGTCGAGTGGCTCGCCGCCGTGAGCGGGCTCACCGTCGCGCTCTTCGTCGTCGGCACTCGGCAGTTCAAGCGCTTCCCAGCCGCCCTCGTCGCGGTCGGCGCGGTCACCTTCGTGGCCAACTACCTCGATTGGGACATCACCCGCGTCGGCGCGGTGCCGAGCACGCTCCCGTCAGCGGTGCTGCCCATCGTGCACGATGATCAGTGGCTCGATCTCTTCACCCTGGCGCTCCCCCTCGCGCTCCTCGCTGCGGTCGAGTCGCTCCTGTCGGCGAGCGCGATCGATCGCATGGCGCCCGATCGCCCGAAGCACCACCCCTCCCTCGAGCTCTTCGGACAGGGCATCGCGAACCTCGCCGTCGGCCTCTTCCAGGGCATGCCCGTCACCGGGGTGGTGGTGCGCTCTGGCGTGAACGTGCAGGCCGGCGGGAAGACCCGACTGGCGGCCGCGCTCCACGGCGCGATCTTGGGTGGCGCGGTGCTGCTCCTCGGCACCGAGATCGCCAAGACGCCGCTGGCCGCGCTCGCCGGGCTGCTCTGCGTCGTCGGGGTGAGGCTCATCGAGGTGCGAACCTTGCTCGAGCTCGCGCGCAAGGAGCGGCTCGAAGCGGTGGCCTTCGTCGCGTGCGCGGTGGGAACGGTGACGGGCTGGCTGATGACCGGCCTCGCCGTGGGCCTCGCCGTCCACGCCGTCTCGCGCTTCTTGCACCGCCCGGAGGAGATCGAGCAGGAGCTCATCGCCCGCGAGCTCGCTCCGGGTGTTCGCGCCGTCTTGGGCAAGGACGCCGCGCAGGCACGCAAACCCCAGGGCCAGGCGCCCGCGTCGTCGGCTGGCTGGCTGGCGCACGTGCGGCATCGGCCCGTCGTCGCTCCCACGGCCTTCGTGCACCCGCAAGCCTCGGTGATCGGCCGGGTGGTGCTGGGCGAGAACGTGCACATCGCGGCGGGCTCGTCGGTGCGCGCCGACGAGGGCACGCCCTTCTTCATCGGTGACGACTCCAATCTCCAAGATGGGGTCGTGCTGCACGCCCTGAAGGAGAAGCACGTCGACGTCGCAGGTGAGAAGTGGGCCATCTACGTCGGCCGGCACGTCTCCATCGCGCACGACGCGCTCGTCCACGGCCCTTGCTACGTCGGAGACGACACCTTCATCGGCTTCAAGGCGGTGGTGCACGACGCCATCGTGGGGCCGCGCTGCTTCATCGGCATCGGCGCGGTCGTCGTCGGGGTGAGCGTGCCAGCGGGCAAGTTCGTGCCCCACGGGAGCATCGTCGACTCGAGCGCGAAGGTGGCGGCCTTGCCCGAGGTGAGCGAGGCGCAGCATCACTTCAACGCCGACGTGGTGGACGTGAACCGAGGCCTCGCCGCCGCCTATCGCGCCGCCATCGTCTCGGGCCGGCCACCTCCGCGAGAGCCGGGGGCCCGCGCCGACACCGCCTGGAGTGAAGGGTGGAGCACACCGCAGGGAGACCGCTTCTAGGGGAAGGCATGATCGTCCAAGGACTCGTCGTCGGACTCGTCGTCGCGCTCGTCTGGAACCTTCGCCGCAGCATCGCCCGCGTCCCCGAGGGGCACGTGGCGGTTCGGCTCAGGTTCGGCGCCGCGGAGCGCACCCCAGGAGGCGTGCTCGTGACCCACCCGCCGGGCCTCCTGTTCGCCTGGCCCTGGGAGACGGTCGTGCTCGTCTCCCTGATGGAGCAGAAGATCGAGCTGAGCGGAGAAGGCGCCATTCACACCATCGCCGCCGACGGCACCGCCCTGCGCCTCGACGCCGCGCTCCGCTATCAACCGAACCGCGAGCGGCTCGACCAGTTCCTCTTCGGCCTCCAGCGCCCGCTCGAGCACATCTCGACGCTCTTCACCTGTCTGCTCCGAAACGAGCTGGCGAACGTACAGGCGCACCACGCGCCGGCGACGGTCGGCCAGGCGCTCCCCCACGAGGCCGGCAGCTACGCCCTCATCCGCCGCGAGCGCGGCCTGCTCACCACCCGCATCGCCGACTTCTGCAAGGCGCGCATCGGCGCCGAGCACGGCATCGACTTCAGCGCCGTCGATCTCACCGATCTGCTCCCTCCCGACGAGCTGCGAGACGCGCTCAACGCGGTGATGCAGGCACGAGCTGCCGCCGAGGCCCACCTCTACCGCGCCGAGAGCGAGTGCCGGCAGCGGGTGCTCGAGGCGAAGCAGGGCGTCTCGATCGCCACCGCGCGTGCGCAGGCCGCGGCGGACGAGCTGCGCACCTTGGGCTCGGCCCTGGCGACGCTGGAGCAGCAGGGCGTGCTCGCGGACTACGTGCAGCGGCGCAAGGCCGAGGTGCTCGCCGAGTCCCGGCTGCTCTACGTCAACGACAAGGAGGCCCGATGACCGCGCGCGAATGGCTCGAGGTGCTGGGCGGAGCGGCCGCCGGGATGGTGGCGATCGCGTTGCTCGGCCAGCTCGTTCGCCGGCTCACGGTGTGGGTCGAGGATCAACACGTCGCGCTCGTGACGGTCTTCGGCCGGTTCACCCGGCAGCTCACGACGTCGGGCCTCCATCTGCTCCCCGCGAGGCTGTTCCCCTGGGTGAAGGTGATCACCGTCTCCAAGGCGCGCGACTTCCGCTCCTACAAGGCGATCCACGTCAACGATCGAGAAGGCGCCACGATGTCGATCGACTTGTGGGTCGAGCTCCACGTGGTCGATGCGGTGAAGTCTCAGTTCGCGGTCGCCGACTGGAACAACGCGCTCGAGAGCGTGGTGAGCCACGCAGCGATCTCGATCCTCGGGCAGAGCAGCTTCCAGCAGGTGCTCCAAGACAGACAGGATCTCGGCGAGCGGCTGCGGGCCGACATCGCCAAGGAAGCGGAGCGCTGGGGCCTGTCGATCGACAGCGCCTTCATTCAGCAGATCGAGCTGCTCCCGCAGGTCGCGATGCAGCTCGCCCACGCGATCGCGGCACGGCTCGAGCGCGCCACCGCCGAGATCGACGCCAACGGCCGCCTGGAGGTCGCTCAGCTCGAGGCCGACACCGCCAAGGAGGTCGCGCTCCTGGTCGCCCAAGCCCGCGCCCAATACCCGCTCGCCATCGGCAAGGCCCTCGCCGAGCTCAAGACGTCTCCGGTGGTGGTCGCCGCCTACCTCGAGCTCTTCGAGCTCTCCCAGCTCAAGCCGCCTCGAACCATCGCCTTTCGCGGGTTCGAGAAGGAGGGCGCGCTGCGGGCCGCGGAGGCCGCGATGGTGCCGCTCCCTGGAGCGGCCGAGACGCCCGTCATCGATCGTTGAGCGGCCGGCTCAGTTGAGGGCGGCTTCGATGGCCGGCTGGTCGAACCCCAAGATCAGCTTTCCCTTCACGTCGAGCACCGGCACCCCGGTGGGCTTCACCCGCACGCGTGCGGCCTTCTCGGCGAGCTCCGCGGCCGCGTCCTTGTCCTTCTCGATGTCCTTCTCGACGAAGTTCACCTTCTTCGTCTTGAGGAACTGCTTCGCCTTGCGGCAGTAGCCACACCAGGCCGTGGTGTAGATGACGACGTCGGCGGACGAAGGGTCAGCGAAGGTGAGCGATTCCCGTTCCTTCGCGCGCAGCCTGGCGGCCTCGGCGATCTGCTTCTCGAGCGCAGCGACGGCGCTGGTGCTCGACCGCTTCTCCGACAGCTCGGTCGCGGCCCTCTTCTTGAGCGCTTCGGCCTTCTTCGCGTCGGCCCCGGCGAGCTTGGCGGCCGCGAGCTGATCGAGCGCGATCTGCCAGTCGGCGTTGTCGACCGCGAGCTGGGCGCGAAGGAGCCGGGCCTGCCCGTTCGAGCCGTCGACGGCGATCCACGCGTCACACGACTTCTCGGCTTCTTCGAACTGCTGCTGGGCATACCAGGTGCGCGCCGACGCCTCGAGCGCAGCGCCCTGCTTGGGATCGAGCTTGAGCGCCATCTGCGAGAACTGCGCAGCGAGCAGCTCGTCCTTCTTGAGGAAGGCCGTCTTGGCCGCTTCTCCGAGGAGCGCCGCCGCCTTGGGCTTGTCCTCCGCGCTGAAGGTCTGCCCGTCGAGGGCGAAGAGCACGTCGTCGAGCCGCCCTGCCTTGAGGTGGCCCTGCGCCGTCTCGAGTGGAGTCGCGGTGAGGAGGAGGAGTGCGAGCAGACGCGCCATCGCTCGAGCGTACTCGCTCTTGGTGTTCGAGTGCGTGCCCCGACGTGGCACGCTCTGGTCAGTCCCACCCTCCCCGCCCGTCGAGGCGCCCCATGACCTGGAAGTCCACCCTCACTCAGGAAGGCCCCGGCCACTGGGTGTTGCCCAAGCGAAAGCAGATGCGCTGCGACGCGCACCTCTTCCTCTCCGACGAGCTCCTCAGCGGGCCCGAGGGCGTCGAGGAGTCCGTCTTCGATCAAGTCGTCAACGCCTGCTCCTTCCCCGGCGCGACGCGGGTCGTCCTCACCCCCGACTGCCACCTGGGCTACGGCGTTCCCATCGGCACCGCGATCGAGACCGAGGGCACCTTGCTCCCGACGGCCGCTGGCTACGACATCGGCTGCGGCATGGTGCAGCTGAAGACCTCGCTGACCTGGGACGACGTGGCCGACAAGGACAAGCGCCGCCTGTGGATCGACGAGGTCACCCGCCGCATCGGCGTCGGGGTCGGCCAGTCGGGCGCACGGAAGCTCGGCTCCAAGCAGCTGCCCGAAGTGCTGCGTCACGGCGCCAAGGCCCTGGGCCACCACCACGACATCGCCGAGCGCGCTTGCCTGCCGGTCGAAGACGATCGCGTCGACGTGCCCGATCGCGCCTGGGACAAACGAAACCAGCTCGGCAGCCTGGGGGGCGGCAACCACTTCTGCGAGATGCAGATCGATCAGGATCAGCGGGTCTGGGTGATGCTGCACACCGGGAGCCGCGGCTTCGGCTGGAACATCGCCAAGCAGTTCTTCGTCGCCGGTGCCGAGCTGTTGGGACTCCTCGGCGGTCGCAACGAAGACCACGTCTGGTTCGACGCCGACTCGGCCTTGGGCAAGGCGTACTGGAACCTCCACAACATGGCCGCGAACTTCGCGATCGCGAACCGCATCCTCATCGGGGAGGCCGTCTGCGAAGCGCTCGAGCACGTCTTCGGCGGCGAGGCGCAGGTCTATTACGAGATCTCCCACAACCTCATTCAGAAGGAGAACGGCCGCTTCGTGGCGCGCAAGGGAGCGACGCGCGCGTTCCCCGCCAAGCACCCCGCGCTCGAAGGCACCGCCTGGGAAGCGACGGGCCACCCGATCCTCATTCCGGGATCGATGGAGACCGGCTCGGCGATCCTCTTCGCGAGCGAGGGCGCGAAGGCCTCGCTCTACTCGGTGAACCACGGCGCGGGTCGCCGACTCTCGCGCAACGCCGCCAAGCGCGAGCTCTCCCAGAAGGCCACCGATCTCCGAATGGCGAAGCTCGGGGTGCTGCTCAACACGCGCTCCACGCCGCTCGACGAGTCAGGCCCTTGTTACAAGGACTTGGACCAGGTGTTGGGCGCGGTCGAGCTCGCCGGGCTGGCGAGGGTCGAGCGCCGGCTCCGTCCCGTCGCGTGCATCAAGGGGAACGACTGAAGGATTCCACCCGCTCGCCACAATGTTGGCGTTGGAGGTGGCGGCGTGGCGCGAAGCCGTCGAGAATGGGCGCATGGGTGCGTTTCCCGCATCGGTTCAAGCCGCGTACGAGAAGCACAAGAGCGCGGTGTACCGCCGGTGTCACACCTTGCTGAAGGACGCCGCGCTCGCCGAGGACGCCACCCACGACGTCTTCATGAAGCTCGCCGCCCACGAGAGCCGAATCCAGAACCCACAGGCGCAGCTCGCCTGGCTGCTCCAGACGGCGACGAATCACTGCCTCACCATGATGCGCTCGCGCGGGCGCAACGACTCGCTCGAGGAGCGCGCCGAAGGCGACGGCGAGGGCCCCGGCGATCAAGGGCCTTCGGAGCGGCTCACCGGCCAATACGAGGCGCGCGACTTCTCCAAGAAGCTCCTCGAGGAGCTAGGCACGGTCTCGCGCGACATCGCCCTCTCGGTGTTGGCCGCCGACGAGGAACGGCAAGAGGTGGCCGCCAAGCACAACCTCTCGCGCAAGACGGTCACCCGGAAGCTCCAGCGCATCACCAACAAGGCGAAGGCGCTGTTGACGCGTAAGCGCGATGGCTGATCCTCGCACTGCCGTGGCCCCGGCGCAGTGCCCGGTGTGCCGGCAACAATTCCCCATCACCACCAAGACCTGCCCTCGCCACCAGGTCCCCTTGGTGCCGGTCGAGCGACCGACCGATCGGGGCAACGCGGTGCAGACGATTCTCCACGACCCGAGCGAGCTGCGCACCGACTTGGAGCGCCGCGGCCTCGAGGTCACTCCCAAGGAATCTCACGCCGCGCAGGGGCCCGATCGCACGGTGCTCGAGCCCGCCTTTCAACCGAGGCTCGACCCCGATCCACCGACCTTGCCCGCTGCGATGGCGGCGCCGCCCGCGCCGTCACTTCCCTCCGAGCCGGCCGCGAGCGTGATGGGGCAGACGTTCGACGGGTACCTCACCACCCAGCTGCTCGCCGAAGGCGGCATGGGCCTGGTGTACGAGGCGCAGCACCCGCTGCTCGGGACGCAGGCCGTGGTGAAGGTGCTCAAGAAGTCGCTGCGCGCCGACCCGATCGCGAAGCGGCGCATGGTGACGGAAGGCCAGACGCTGTCGGCGCTCGTCCACCGAAACGTCGTGCGAGTCATCGGCTTCGGCCACCTCGCCGATGGCCGGCCGTGGCTGATGATGGAGCGGCTCGTCGGCGAGAGCCTCCACACCCATCTCACTGGCCACCGCGGGTTGCCCGTCGACGAGGCGATTCCGCTGATGAGCCAGATCGCCGCCGGCCTCGAGGCGACCCACGCGCTCGGCGTCGTGCATCGCGATCTCAAGCCCGACAACATCTTCGTCACCGTGGAGTCCGACGGCGAGAAGCTGGTGAAGCTGATCGACTTCGGCATCGCCCGCCCCGAAGACACCGGAGGCCCGCCCGAGCCGAACGACTTCAAGACGATGATGGGCCGGTTCGTCGGAACCATCGCGTACGGCGCCCCCGAGCTCTTCCTCGGCGCGCCGTGTTCTCCTTCGAGCGACGTCTACGCGCTGGGCTGCGTCTTCTTCGAGATGCTCACCGGCCGACGGCCCTTCTCCGGAGCGACCCCGCTCGACACCGTTCGCCAGGCGGTCGAAGGCGGAGCGCCGCGCGTGCGTTCGCTCAACCCGCAGGTCCCCGAGGCGCTCGACGAGCTCATCGACGCGATGCTCTCGAAGTACCCGAAGGAACGGCCCACCCTCGAGGTGATCCGCAGCGCGCTCAAGCCGACCCCGACGACCGCCCGCGCGTTGCCGACGCTGGTGCGCTCTCGAACGCCCGTCTGGGCCTGGGTGTTGGTGGTGGCCTTCTTCGGGGTGTCGGGCGCGCTGATCTGGAAGCTCGTGCGCGGCTGACCGAGCGACTCAGCGGACGTGCACCCGAGCGCCTCCACCACCGCCCGAGGGCTCGGCCTGCCCCAGGTCGACCTCGAACTCGTGATGAGAGGTGCGGTGCCGAACCTCGTCGCGCACGTCGACGCTGACGCCCTGATCGAGCACGGTCGCGTCGATGCCCACCTCGAAGCCGGTGTCCTGGAAGGTGTCGACCGAGCCGCTCACGTTCACGTCCACCCCTTCGAAGGCGTGCCTGGCGTCGCCGTGAACGAGCCGATCGAGCACTCCGCGCACCTCGGAGGCGTCGATGTCGGAGACGGTGATCGACCCAGTGACGCCGGTGTCGCCGGCGAGGGTGAACGTGCCCTCGACGGTGACGCTCGTGGTGGCCGGACCAGCGACGGCGGCGGTGGCGGGGCTCGCGATGAACTCGGCGATCGAGGTGAAGTTCGCCGCCTCGAGGGGAATCGTCGTCTCCACCGTGACCGAGCCCTCGGCCTCGGCGTCGCCAGGAACGTTGAGGTTCCGGCCCAGGGCGTCCTTCAGCAGCTCGAGGGGCCCACCCGCGCTGCCCGACGCAGAGAGCTCGGTGGTGCGCGTCATCGAGACGGGCCGGCCGTTCTCGAAGTTGAGCCGGTAGCCCGTCTCACCGCCGATGTCCGCCGAGGCGACGCCGCCGACGGTGTCGAAGTGTGCGCCCACCGAGGCATCGACCTCGATCGACTTGAGGTGGCTCTGAAGAAAGGACAGATCGCTCCCGCTGGGCAGGAGCGCTGGCGCGAGCACCGCGGTCGGCCCACCGGTGAGCGCGGCGACGCCTGCAGCGCCCGACGCGAGGATCTTCGCGGCCTGGGCGGCCTCCTCGGGCGTGCTGAAGGTGAACTCCATCTTCCCGCCGACGCCCGCGCTCCCCGAGCCGCCGACGCCGATGCCCACGCTCGCGGAGACCTCGCCAGAGACCGTGTAGACCGGCTGCCCATCGGGGCCCGTCGAACGTTTCACCTCGATGTCCGCGGCTGCGTCGACGCTCACCCCGAGCTGCACGTGAATGTCGCCGCCGATGGTGAGCGAGTCGCCGTCCTGCAGGCTGTTCACGCTCTCGCTGATGCCGAGCCCCGCGTCGATGCCTCGACGGGCCAGGTCGCGCACGCGATCGAGCACCGGGCCGGCGAGCTTCATGCCCTGCTCGAGCGCGTACTGCACCGCGCCGCCCACCTGATCCTTCGTCCACGAGGCCGCGTCACCGATGAGCCCGACCGTGCCCTGGCCGACGTCGACGGCGAACTCCGCGCCCTCCTTCACGACGTGGAGCACGCCCTCGCCGAGATCTCTCGCGAACCCGACGACCGACCCGAAGGCGTCACCGATGCCGCCGATGACCGAGCCGACGCCGTCTTTCACGGTGTCGAGAATGCCGCCGTCTCCCCCTCGCTCGGCGAGCTCGCCTGCGGCGTCGTCCATGCCGCGGGCCTTCATCGCCGCGACCGTCGCGTCGAAGAGGAGGTTCGAGCCGCCCGCGTCCTTGTGGGCGTAGAAGCCGTCGTCGAACTGGTTGAGCTCGCTGTCGTCGTCGACCTTCGAGGCCAGCTTGTCGCCGAGGGTGGCGGCGGTGATGGCGCCTCCGGCTTCGGCGACGTTGGCGAGGTGCGAGAGGCTGTCCTCGATGGCTTGGGAGTCGCCGTCGCCCTTCCACGCGCCCTCGGTGTTGTCGCCCAGCGTCTTGGCGATCGCGTCGATGGTGGGGCCAGCCTCGCGAACGAGGGTGTTCACGTACGCGGCGTCACCGCGGTGGGCCTGGGCGAGGCGATCGAGCTCGGCCGTCGCGGCGCGCGCGGCCTGGGCTTCGTTCTGGCCCGAGGCGATGGCGGTGTCGTAGGTGCGCTGAACCGAGGCTGCATCGGTGCGGGCCTGCTCCGCGGGAGAGCTGGGGGTCGTCGGCTCGGCGCGGGTCGGTCCGGCGACGGTGGCCGGTGAAGCGAGCGCCGCGCTGCCCTGGGGCAGCTTGGCGTTCTTCTGGGCGAGGAGCTGCCGCACCGTCAGCGTGGGTGCGGCTTCGCTGAGCGACGGCGCCTTGACGAGCGCCCCAGTGCTCGCGAGCGCCCGATTTCGGAGCGCGCTCCCCCGGCCAGTCGAGAGCTCGTCACGTGCGGTGAGCCGTTTGGCGGCGGCCTTGGCCTTGGCGGCTTGCTGCGCTTGTTCGGCGGCGCGGCGGGCGGCTTCGGCGCGGGCGCGGGCAGCGGCTTCGGCGCGAGCGCGAGCGGCGGCTTCGGCTTGGGCGCGGGCGGCGGCGGCGGCATCGTTCGATCGAATCGTCATGGAGATCTCCAGGAGCGGGCGATCGAGTTGTCCTCCCTGCGCAGTGGCTGTTCCCGCCGAGAACTGTCAAATGAGCTGGGGTTTTCGAGAAATCAGGGTCGGCGGTCGGCAAATCGACGCGGTCGGAGGCAGGTGAAGCTGGGCCCGAGACGCACCTGTGCCGAGAAGGGCCTTCATGGGCGCACATCGGTGGCGGCAGAATTCTCCGAGGGCGACCAGCGCGGCGCGGGCTTATCCAAGAGGGTGGGCCGGGGAGGGCTGATCATGAAGTGGATCGCAGTGCTGCTGCTCGCTGTGGGCTGTGCGAAGCCAACTCCTGGCCTCATGGAGTCGTGCCAGACGTCGGCCGACTGCAGCCAGGGCTTGGTGTGCTTGGGGAACAAGTGCGGCGAGTGCCGCCAGGACTCCGAGTGTCCCGGGGTGGCGAAGTGCGGCCTCGTCCAAGCCGGGCGCTGCGGCTGTTACGACGCCGATGGCGATGGCGCGAGCTGCGACGACTGCGACGACGCGGATCCAGCGCGCTTTCCGGGCGCGGCCGAGGTCTGCGACATGCGCGACAACAACTGCGACGGCACCATCGACGAAGGCACCGTCACCACCTGGTTCGTCGACGCCGACGGTGACGGCTATGGCAACGGCGGGCTCAGCCTGATGCGGTGCCAGGCGCCGGCGAACTTCGTGGCGCGCGGGGGTGACTGCAACGACTCCGACCCGACGACGTTTCCCGGGCGCACCGAGGTATGTGACGGGCGCGACAACAACTGCGACGGCACCATCGACGAGGGCGTGAAGTCGGTCTTCTACCGCGACGCCGACGGCGACGGCTTCGGCGACTTCCGCAACACCGCGAACGTCTGCCAGATCCCCGCGGCCGGCTTCGTGGCGATCGCCGACGACTGCGACGACTCTCGCGCCGACGCGAACCCGCAAGCGATGGAGACGTGCAACAACCGAGACGACGACTGCGATGGCATCGTCGACGGCCTCACCCGCTCGTGCACCAACGCCTGCGGCTCCGGCCAGGAGACCTGCACCCGTGGCGTCTGGGGAGGCTGCACCGCGCCGCCGATCACCACCGTCACCGCGACGATGAACGTGACCGGCGCGAGCGCGAGCTACGACTGTGTGGTGGTGACGACCGGCGCGAAGCTCACCGTCGGCAGCGACGTGACCCTCTCGGTTCGCAACTGGCTGCACGTCGACTCGACGGGCACGCTCGAGCTGGGGCCGAGGAGCACCATCGACGCGGTCGGCGACATCGTCTTCAGCGATCGGGGCATCTTGCTCGCCTCCGACGCCACCTTGCGCTCGGCGACCTCGGTACAGCTCACCCAGGACGCGAAGTGGTACGCCCAGGCGAGCCACAGCGCGCCCTACAGCAGCGGCGGCTCGGGAGCATGTGCACCTCCCATGAATGGCCGGCCCCTGAGCGGTGCAGGCGGTGGAGCCCGAGGCGGCACTGGCGGTCGCGGGAGCTCCTGTGACGCGCTCATCTCGCAGCCTCGGGTGGCTGCAGGCGGTCCTTTGGCCAACAACGGCGCCGATGGCTGCGGCTGCAACTGCTTCGAGTCGGTCGCTGGCGGGCTCCTCTCGGGTGGAGGGGGTGGAGCGTCGCTCGCAGGTGGCGGCGGCGGCGCGAACGGTGGGCGCGGTGGCTCGGGCGGTGGCGGTCTCCTCTCCACGACGATCCTCGATGGTGGAAACGGGGGACTCCCGGAAGGTGACGCGGGCGTGATGCCCGAGTTCGGTGGGGGCGGTGGTGGCTCCGGCGGCGCCTACGAGATCGAGTATGGCCCTCAGGCCTGTCAGGGGTTCGGCGGGGCGGGCGGGGGGATCGTTCGCGTCCAGGCGCCCCTCTTCAGCAGCACCGGGGTGCTCTCGGCCGACGGCGCCGACGGCGACACGCGTCTCGGGTTCTATGCCCATGGCGGAGGTGGTGGCGCGGGCGCGGGTGGCACCTGGTTCTTCCGCGTCGACCGGTTCGACAACCGTGGGTCGATCTCCGCGGTGGGCGGCCGCGGCGGAGACTCCATCAGCAAGGCCTTCGTGCCCGTGCGCAACTGCGGAGGAGGTGGTGGTGGGGGCGGAGGCCGATTCCATCTCGAAGCGGCCGATGGTGGGAGCGCGACCGTCGTGACCCTCGGCAACATCTTCGTCGGCGGCGGCGTCGGCGGCACCGGACTCGCGGGGAACGGCGAAGCCGGCGCGCCAGGCTCCGTCTTCAGGCGGTGAGCGCTCAGCGCCCGGTGATTCGGTAGACGAGGCGCCCGAACCACTCGCGGAGCGACTCGGACGACTCGTGGAGGAAACGAGTGCGCGGGAGCAGGTTCGGCGTCGCCGACGGATCGCGCATTCGGTAGTCGACGGGGAGCGTGTCGGGCGAGAGGCCGACGGCCTGGAAGCTCGCGATCGATCGAGTCATGTGAAACGCGCTCGTCACGAGCAGCACCGATTGAAACCCACGCGCGTCGATGATCGTCTTCGAGTAGGTGGCGTTCTCACGGGTGTTGAGCGCCTTCGCCTCGACGATGATCCGCTCCTTCTCGATGCCCCAGGCCTCGAGTTGGCGGGCCAGGTACTCCGCCTCGGTCGGCATGCCCTCGCGGAACACGCCTCCAGTGACGATGACGTTCCGCGCCCGCCCGGAGCGGAGCAGCTCGAAGCTGATGGTGAGCCGGTCGATGTTGTCGCCCCAGGAGACCTGCTCCGGCGTCGCGCCCGAGGGCGTCACCATGCCGCCGAGGAGGACGAGCACGTCGTAGGTCGCCTCGGCGCGAAACGTGCGGGGCGCGTCGGCCTCGAGCCCATGCCACAGCCGGTGGGAAACCGAGGGCAGGCTGAACGCGAGGAGGAGGAAGAGCCCGGCCGAGAAGACGATCGCCGCCGCTCGACGCTTGCCGCGCCAGAGCAACCCAAAGCCCACCACCATCGGCACCGCGGCCCACCACCAGGGGTCGAAGAAGAGATCGAGCGTCTTGGAGAGGACGAAGAACACCGAGGCCGATCGCTCAGCCGTTCTTCTCGCCGTAGCCGTAATACCGGTAGGCGTAGCTGTAATAGTAGTCGCCGTACCGCGAGCGCTCGAGGTTCACGTCGTTGAGCACCGCGCCGAAGAGCTTCGCCTTCACGTCGTTGAGCGCGCGAACCGTGCGGCGCGCGACCTCGCGGTGGGTGACGCCGGACTTGAGCACCAGCACCACGCCGTCGGCCTGGGTCGCGAGCACCACGGCGTCGGCGACCGCACCGACCGGCGGGCTGTCGAGAATGACGCGATCGAACTTGCTCGAGAGCGACTCGAGCAGCTCGGAGAAGGCCTGGGTGTGGAGCAGCTCGGCGGGGTTGGGCGGAATCGGCCCGCAGGGCAAGAGGTAGAGGCCCGGCACCTCGGTCGTCTTGATGGCGTCGTCGAGCTTCCCTTCGCCAACGACGAGAGAGGAGACGCCGAGCTCGTTCGCCACTCCAAAGGCCTTGTGCAGGCGCGGGCGGCGCATGTCGGTGTCGACGATCAACACCCGCTGGCCACTCTGCGCCATCGCGATGCCGAGGTTGATTGCAGTGGTCGACTTGCCTTCCTGCGGACCGCTCGAGGTGACCACCATTCGCCGGAACGGCTTGTCGGGCGACATGAAGAGCAGGTTGGTGCGAATCGCGCGGGTGCACTCCGCGATGCCCGACTTCGGTTCGCGGTGAATGTGGAGATCCTTCTGGCCGGCGACGCTGTCGGGGATCGAGGGGACGAAGCCCAAGAAGGTGACGCCGAGCCGCTCTTCGATCTCCTGCTGGGTGGTGACGGACGAATCGAGGAACTCGAGGAGGAGCGCGAGCCCGAGCCCGGCGATGAGGCCCGCGAGGACGCCGAGGAGGATCGACTGCGGAACGTTGGGGCGCACCGGCGCGGGGTTGGGCCGCGCGGCGTCGAGCACGCGAACGTTCGAGGTGCGCAAGAGGCCGGACAGCTCGATGTCCTTCAGGCGCTTGAAGACCGACTCGTACTGGCGCTTGGCGTTGTCGGTCTCCTGCTTGAGCCGATCGAGCTCGAGCTTCTTCTTCTCGACTTCGAAGGCCTCGGCCTTGGCTTCGTTGAAGAGCGCTTGGAGGTTGCGCTCCTTCTCGGTCGCCTCCCGCAGCTCGGCCTCGGTGCCGACGACGAGGTTCGAGAGCTCTCGCTGGAAGTCCTTCTCGACGAGCGCCAGCTTGTCCTTGCACTCGATGAGCTTGGGGTGCTCGGCGAGGTAGCGCGACTGCAGCTCGGTGCACTCGGTGCGCAGGGTGAGCATTCGATCCTTCAGCTTCTGGAGCGTCAGGTTCTCACGCGCGGCGGGCAGCGCCTCGGCCCACATCGAGTCGTCGGAGCCCTTGGTCTGCTGCACCGAGCGGATGGCGGCGACGCGGGCGCGGTGACCGGCGATCTTCAGCTGCACGTCGGTGAGCGCGTTGCTGGTGGCGTTGAGCCGCGCCGACACCATGCTGGCGCGATCGTCGATCGAGGTGCTCAGCATGTCGGCTTGTTTGCGGAAGGCGTAGAGCGACAGCTCGCTCGTGCGCGCCGAGTCCGAGAGGCTGTCGCGCCGCTCGTCGAGCCACTTGGTCGCGTTCTCGGTCACCTTGAGCTTCTGGGAGAGCGACTCGTCGATGTACGCCTGAGCGACCTCGTTCGCGAGCAGCGCCGCGCGGTTGGGATCGCCGTCTTCGATCTTGATGTACGAGACCCGCGAGTCCTTGAGCGGCTCGACCTTGATGCGGCCTTGCACCATCGCGACCGCGTCCATGCGCTTCATGGCTTCTTCGCGCTGGCCCTCGGGCAGCTTCGTCAGGTGGAGGAACTCGGGATCGGTGTTGAGGCCGAGCTTCTCGACCACGCGCTGGGCGACCGCGCGGCTGGTGATGATCTTCGTCTGCGTCTCGATGTACTCGCGGTTCGCCCAGTAGGCCGAGCTCGAGTCGGCGTTGACGTCTTGGATCTGGCTGTCGAGGAAGCGCGGCTCCTTCGACTCGATGATGAGGGAGGCCTGGGCGGCGTAGACCTTTGGTTGGCTCCGGGCCCAGAGGGTGGTGGCCCCAACGACGACGGCAAAGACGAAGAGGATCAACCACTTTCGCTTGAGCACCACGCGCACGTAGAAGCGTGGGTCGACGCTGCTGGTGGTGACGACATCTTGGCCGGAGGACACGACGGGGTCAGTACCACCAGAACGGCCAAAGGTTCAAACCCACGGCGTGTCGATTCAGGGCGGCGCCACAGGGTGCGACATCGCCGACTCGAGCCGCGCAACCCATGGATCCTGGGCCTTTGCGCCGTCCGGGGTGTCGAGCACCCTCCCCTTGCGAACTTCGTCGAGGGCCGAGTGGAGGCTGCCTATGCGCTCGTAGAGTTCGGCGAGGCGGTAGTGGAGATCGGCGCGGGTCGGCTCGATGCGCGAGGCGGTCTGGAGCGCGTCGAGCGCTCGGCCCCACCGCTCCTCCTGCATCCACAGGCTCGCCTCGGTCTGGAAGAGCCCCGAGCGCGCTTGCTGGGTGGTGACGAAGGGGCGCGCCCGCTCGAGGACCGCGTGCGCATCGTGGAAGCGGCCGGCCTTGGAGAGCAGCTCCACCAGGGTGAGGGCGACGTCGAGGTTGGCTGGTGTTCGGCGGGCGAATTGATCGAGCGACGCGATGCCTTCGTCGGCGCGCTCACTGGCGGCGAGGGTGCGGGCGCGCAGCACGACGAGCTCCGGCAGCTGGCGAGACTCGGCCGGGAGCTGCTCGAGGCGGGCGAGCACCTCCTCCGGCTTGCCTCCGAGGCTCGACTGCCAGACGTCGAGCACCTTCGCCTCGCGTTCCACCTCCGGCGTCGGAGCCAACACCAATGCCACGTCGATGAGCGCGCGGCCATCGTTGGGGCGGCCGAGCGCCCGAGTTCGCTCCCAGAGCCGGGAGAGCAAGCCAGGGGTCTCGACGAGCAGCCGATCCCACGCGTCGAGCTTGGCGGCCAAGGCGAGGCCCTGGTCGAGGCTGCGCTCGTCTCCGAGCATCCACGCGGTCTTGAGCTCGAGGAGCGCCTGGCTGGGCTGCTCGAGGGCGAGCAAGGCGCGCGCGGCCGAGAGGTGGGCCCCGGCATCCTTGGGCCGCAGGAAGAGCACCCGGTTCACCCACGCCAGGGTGTCTCTCGGAGCGCGCTCGGCGGAGCGGGACTGGGCGACGACCGCGTAGAGCACCCAGTCGCTCGGGTGTCGATCGATGGCGGCGAGGGCCTGGGCGCGGAGCTGTTCGGCGTTCGCGCCGCTGCGCCTCGCCGCGACGAGCGACTCTTCCACCGAGCGGTGGGTGGGAAAGCCCTTCACCCAGGTGAGGAGCACCGCCCCCGCGACCACCGCGACGAGCAGCACGCTCGTTCGACGAACGGTGAGGCGGCGCGGCTCTTGGGCCCCTGTCTCCCTCGAGGCGACGATGGCGACGACGACCGCGAGCGAGGGAGGGAGCGCGTTGAGCTCGAGCGAGAAATCGAAGAGGTCGTGCGCGAGCAGCCCGCCGACCGCGACGAGGAGCGTTTGCTCGAAGACCGTTCCCTTCGTCTGGCGAACGAGGCGCACGCCCACCACCACCGCGAGGCCGAAGAAGAGCGCGGCTCCGAGGAACCCGAGCTCACCCGCCCACTGGAGGACCAGGTTCTCGGGGTGGGTGAAGGTGACGTCGAGCTGGGTCGTCTGGTGCGGCCCAAACGCGAGCTCGAACGCGCCGAGGCCCATGCCGCCACGGCCGTAGGCCGCGACGCCGTCGAAGAACATCGGCCAGAGCTCGAGCTTCGTCTGCTTGAGTCGTTCGACGCTCGAGACGCTGGAGAGCCGTTCGAAGAGGGGCTCGGCGGCCAGCGCGATGGCGAAGAGCGCGGTGCCTCCGATGACGAGCCACGGCAGCACGCCACGGACTCCGCCTTGTCGTCGCGCGAGCGCGAGCGCGCCGATGACGGCCCAGGAGCCGACGAAGGTGCCGACGCCTCCTCGAGAGAAGGAGAGGAAGACCGCGACGGCGATGACGGCGGCGACTCCACCCCAGCCGATGGCGTGCTCGCGGGAGGGCGCCGAGAGGGCGAGCGCGAGGGCGACGGTCGCGCCGAGCGAGAGGAAGGCCGAGAGGTGGTTGGTGTTGCCGAAGAAGGAGAGCAGCGGGACGTTGCCGTAGAAGTGGTGGAGGCCGAAGAGGCTCTCCGCTCCCGCGAGCAGATGGCCGAAGCCGACGACCGAGACGCCCGCGGCGGTGAGCGCGACCGAGATGGCGAGCCGCCGCTTCGGGCCGTCGATGCGCGAGAGCTGGAGGGCGACGAAGGCGAGCGACGCGAACGAGATGATGCGCAGGAGCGCCCGGAAGGTGGACGGCACGTCGACGGTCAGTGGTCTGGCTCGATCCAACCCGAGCGGCACCAGGGCGAACTCGCGGAGCTCGGCGTTCGCGGGAGAGAGCACGGCGAGCAGGCCCGAGGGGAGCGGGAGCAGCGAGAGCGTCGCGGCGACGACGAGGAAGAGCGGGAGGAGGAAGAGCGGGTGCCAGGTCGCGCGCCGACGGTGTCTCCAGGCGCCGATCGTCCAGGTGAGGAGGGCCGCGCAGCTGCCGACGGCGAAGAAGAGGAAGGAGAGCTCGTGGGCGCCGCCGAGCGCGAGCGGACAGGCGACCACGGTGGCGACGACGAGGCCTTCAGCGGCCAACCACCAGCGGGTGGAGTCGTGGCTCGCCATGCCTCAGGCGCCTCCGAAGGGCCAGGACGGCAGGCGGGCGGCGAGGGAGCGGCGGGCGAGGCGCTGGAGCCCGTCACCGACGAGCAACGCCCCACGAGCAGGGGAATCGACCATCCACAAGCGGAGGAGCGAGCCGGCAATGGGGTGCTGCGCGAGGGTGCCCGAGGCGACACGCTCGGGGGCGAAGACGAGCGCGTCGAAGCGTCGGCGACCGCGACGCACCGGGAAAGCACGGCGGGCAGCGGGCGGGAGCGAGACCTGGAGGAGCTCTTCGAGGAGCCCCAGCGCGGTGGCGACGGCGGAGGTGAAGCCGGCAGCCGCGGCGCGCACCGCCATGGCGTCGAAGTCGAGCGTGGGGAAGAGCCGGAGGAACTGTTGGAGGTCGACCAGCCAGGCGATCCGGAGGAAGGCGTGGGTCGCGGCGTGGGTGGCGAGGTAGAGGAACTCGTCTTCGGGCCCGAGGACCCAGATGGTGCGCCCCTCGAAGCGTAAGGGCATCGCGCGTTGGCGGACCGCCGCGTCGTCGAAGAGCCCGCGGCCGAAGGTGTTGGTGAGGCGGAAGTGCACCTCCACCAGCCCGAGCGGGCCAGTGAAGGCGAAGTGGTGGTGATCGTCGAGGTGATCGGCCGAGGCGGTGTCGACGAACTGGGTGAAGCCGAGCGCCTCGAGGGCCCCTCGCGCGGTGTCCAGCTGATCGAGGCTGACGAGCACGTCGACGTCGGACGAGGGCCGGGTGAGCGGGTTGTGCGGGTAGAGCCGCGCCGAGAGCACGCTGCCCTTGAGGGCGATGGGCGTGACGCCGCGCTCGGCGAGGGCGTCGAAGACCTTGAGGGTGAGCCGCTTGATCTTGGCGGCGTTGGTGAAGACCTCGCGAGCGTGAGTGGCGAGGTGGCGGGCGCTCTCGGCAGGCAGCCACGAGGCGAGGCCGTCGTTCACCCAGGCAGCGACGCCGTGACGGGCGGCGAGCTCGGGGAGTTCTGGAGCGGCGAGCGAAGCGCGACGGATCTGCGCTGCTCCGTCGGGGAGGTGCGCCAGCACGTCGAACAGCGCCGACGCCCCCGCCAGCGTCATTTCTTGGCGTGCTTCTTCACGAGCGGGTGAGCGTCGGCGCCGGGGCTCACGAGTGGCTCGGTGCGAATGCGGTGGACGAGCTCGATCGAGCCGCGCGCGTCGTTGAGGCCGTGGCCGCGGCCAGCGAGCGTCTCTTCGTAGACGCGGGTGTGGAGATCGGTGAAGCCCTCGGAGAACTCGACCTCCTTGCCGTCGACGCTGATGGAGCGGAAGGTGGTCTTCTTCCCCGGCTCCGGGGTGAAGGGGAGATCGTTGCGGTCGATGGAGAGGAACCAGCGCACCTTGGCGCGATCGAGCTCCATGACGCCGCCAGCGCGGTGATCCTCGAGCAGGTGCACCGTCTGCTTCTTCACCGAGCCGAAGAGCCAGACGAGGAGATCGAAGAAGTGGATGCCGATGTTGGTGGGCACTCCGCCCGACTTGGAGACGTCGCCCTTCCAGGAGATGTCGTACCAGGGGCCGCGCGAGGTGATGTAGGTGAGCTCGACCTCGTGGTTCGTCTTGCCCTCGGCGAGGAGCTGGGCGCGCAGGTTCTTGAGCAGCTCGTGCGAGCGGAGCTGGAGGACGGTGAAGACGCGCTTGCCGGTCTCCTGCTCGATGGCCTCGAGGGCATCGAGGTTCCACGGGTTCACCACCAGCGGCTTCTCGCAGATGATGTCGGCGCCGACCCGAAGTCCGAGGCGGCAGTGGGCGTCGTGGAGGTAGTTGGGGGAGCAGACCGTGACCCAGTCGACGCGATCGGGCGAGGCGCTGCGCTTGAGCTTCTCGAGGTGGCGGTCGAGGCGCTCGATCTCGGTGAAGAAGCGAACGTCGAAGGCATACTGATCGAGCACGCCCACCGAGTCCTTCGCGTCGGCAGCGGCCACGACGCGATTGCCAGTGTCGCGAATCGCCTTGAGATGGCGTGGAGCGATGTAACCGCCGACGCCAATGACTGCGAAGTTCTTGCTCATGTGTGTTGTGCTCCTTCGAGGCGCGATGTGACGCTCTCGTGCTTCGGCCTCTCGCTACTCGAATTGGGGCCGAACGTCGCGTCGAGAACGAGGATCAACCCGACGAAGAACGGCATGAACGGCATTCGGTAGCGTGACAGCGAGCCGAGGTTCGTGCTCGCCAGACCAACTGCAGTGCCCAGGATCAACGAGAACAGCAGCGAGAAGACCAAGGTTGGGTTTCCCGCGATCGCGTCGCGCACGCGCACCAAGCCACCGCGAAAGAGCACGCGAATGGTCAGAAACAACAACGCTGTCGTCTCGAGCGCGTTCAGGAGCATCATCGGGTTTCGAACTTCGAAGATGAACGGGCGAAAGAGCGCGGTGGGCAGCGCGATCGGCGCGAGCAACAGCTGCGACTGAACACCCGAGTCCTCTTCTTGCTCAGGCACGGGCTCGCGCAGTTGGTAGTTGCTCCCGCCTTCGACGTTGACGCCCGCCGCCTGCACGGCAGAGGTGCTCTTCGCCAGGTTCTCGACGGCGATGCGTGGCGCCAGCTTCCCCAGCACGATCACCCCACCCGTCATCAACAGGAGCGCGACGAGCGCGGTCGAAGGGCGAATCACGAAGTGGCGGCCGAGTCGGAGCCCACGCTCGAGGTAGAGCCACACCGCGAAGGCGACGGTGAAGCAGAGCAGGACGTAGGGTTTGATGAGCGCGACCGGCGTCAGGCAGAAGGCTGCGAGCAACAGCCGGCTCGGCTTGAACCTCCCGTCGAGGAACGAGCGGAGGAGCAGGAGTGCGAGGCCGAGGAAACCGACCGAGACCGCCTCCTTCGCGATCGTGCTCGACCAGAAGACCACCGACGGAACCAGCAAGGTTGCCAGGAGCACGCGTTGCCGATGCGCACGTGCGAACCCGGGGCTGATGGCCAGGAAGATGGCGAGCTTCCCGAAGAACGCGAAGAGGGCCGTCGCCATCGCGGCGCCGTAGAGCGAGTCACCGAGCACGAGAAAGAGGAGCGAGGAGAGCACGGTGAGCGACCCCGTCGAGCCTGCGCCACCGAAGACGGCGAAGGGCAAGTTCGCGGTGTCGTCGTGGACGAAGATCTTGAACGCCTCGGGAAAGATGAACTGAAAGTCCTTTCGGAGCGCACTCGCGAGTTCGACGCCACTTCGGTAGTAGCCGGCGATGTCGCTGCTGCCACCGTAGATCTGCTCGATCACGAAGACCTGAACGAAGACGCCGACGACGTGGGCGAGGAAGCCGAACACCACGATGCGCCGCTCTTCGGCGACCCAACGCCTCGAGAGCCCGGCGAGCAACGCCGCAGCGACGATGAGCACGGCGGCGGTTGCGATGAAGTCATCCAACATGGGAAGGCCGATGCTTGTACCCGAAATCGGCGACGGCGTTCACGACCGCAGCCATGCCTGGAAGCTCAGGATGTCCCAGAGGTGGTTGTGCCATGGGTGCGTGCCGGCTTGGAGCTGGTTCCAGCGTCGTCGTACGACCTCGGCGTCGAAGAACCCTTCGGCGGTCATCGCCCGGGCTTCGAGCAGGCCCTCTGCCCATTCGCGCAGCGGCCCGCGCAGCCAGTCGGCCACCGGAATCCCGAAGCCCATCTTCGCTTGAGAGAGCGACGATGGGGGGACGTACCGTGAGAGCACCTGCCGGAGCGCGTACTTCCCCGTCGTCTTCCGAACCTTCAAGGAGGCGGGGAGCGACCAGGCGAACGCGACCAGCCGGTGATCGAGCAGCGGAACACGTGCCTCCAGGCTGACTGCCATCGAGGCTCGGTCGACCTTGGTGAGGATGTCGTCGGGGAGATACCGGACGAGATCGCGGTACATCATCCGCTCGGCCACGCCCCCCTCACCCAACACCTCGAGGAGTGGAGCGTGACTGACGTCTCCCTCACGAAGCACGCCGTCGCCGAGCTGCCAGTGACTCGACAACGTCTCGTGGAGCTCATCGGGCGACCTCGCAGTCATCACCGTCGCCAGCTTGTGCACCTTGTAGCCAGGCAGCCTGAACTTCGGCAGCACCCGTTCGCCCCTCGCGTAGAGGGCGTCGATGGTGGCCGGCGAGAGGAGCGTCATCGCCCGCGCCGCAGCCGTGCGCGCCAACTTGGGGACGCGTTGGTGCCACTTCCAGACCTTCGGTCCGAAGATGTGCCGGTTGTAGCCACCGAAGAGCTCGTCACCGCCGTCGCCCGAGAGCGAGACCGTCACGTTTCGCCGGGCCAGCTTCGAGACGAGATAGGTCGGGATCTGCGAGGAGTCGGCGAACGGCTCGTCGTACATCGCTGGCAAGAGCGGCACGACGTCGAGCGCGTCTTGCTCGGTGACCCGCAGCGGCGTGTGGTGGGTGCCGAGGTGCGCGGCGACGGCGCGCGAGGCTGACGACTCGTCGAAGGCCGGGTTCTCGTTCTCGATGGAGAAGGTATGCACCGGCCGGCTGCTCTGCGCCTGCATGAGCGCGACGACCGTCGAGGAGTCGACGCCACCGGAGAGGAACGCGCCGAGCGGCACGTCGGCGATCATCCGCAGACCGATGACCTCCTTGAGGAGGCGCTCCAGCTCGTCGATCGCCTCGGCCTCGCTGCCCCGAAAGGGGTTTCGAAGCCCTTCACGCGCGACCTCGGCCGCCGACCAGAAGCGACGGAAGGTGGGTTGGCCTTTCGCGGAGGTGAAGGTCGCGATCGTGCCCGGCTCGAGCTTGAAGGTGCCTTCGTAGATCGTCCGCGGGGCCGGCACGCAGTAGCTGCCGAGGTACTCGGCGACGGCGCGGCGATCGACTTGGGTCGAGAAACCTGGGAACGGCTTCAACGCCTTGAGCTCGGAGCCGAAACACAGCCCGGTGCCAGTCACCGACCAGAAGAGCGGCTTGATGCCGAGGCGATCGCGCACGAGCGAGAGCGTGCGCTCCTGGGCGTCCCACAGGGCGAAGGCGAACATGCCGACGAAGCGCGAGACCGCGCCGTCCAGGCCCCAGTGCTCGATGGCGGCGAGCATCACCTCGGTGTCGGAGTGGCCTCTCCAGCGAGGCGCGGCGCCGAGCTGGGCGAGCTCGTGACGAAGCGCCTCGAAGTTGAAGACCTCTCCGTTGAAGCAGATCGTGAAGCGGCCCGACGCCGAGCGCATCGGCTGCAGACCCGAGTCGGACAGATCGATGATGGCGAGGCGCCGGTGACCGAAGCCGACTCCGGTGGGTGGATCGAACCACTCCCCACTGCCGTCGGGTCCGCGGTGGGCGATGGTGTCGTTCATCGCGCGCAGCCGATCACGCGCCGACGTCGCGCTCGGAAGATCAGCCGACCAGAAGCCGCAAATGCCGCACATTCGGTTCGTCCCTGCCAGACGCGACCGCCAGGGGCAACGCAAAGTGCCCGGCCGACCCTCGACGGTTCATGAATCGCAAGGCTCGAGTCGGGCACGAAGCGCGAGGCGATCGAGGTGTCTCCGTGGTACGAGCCTCGCGATCGCGAGACGACATGGGCGAACGGAAGACTGGAAAGAGCCTCACTGCGTTCTACGCGAGCCCGCGGACCTTGAGCGACCGCAGATCATCGGCCGGTGAACGACACCAGCGGTTGACGACCGTCTCGGTCAGGGCTCGCGTCGCGAGGTCGATCCGAAGTCCGCTCGGCGGGGTGAACCGGTCGACGAAGAAGCGAGGCTCGTACTCGGGCCGCCCCCCCTCGACCGCGTCGAGAACCCTCTTGGCCACCGCCGCCGGGTTGACGTGTTTCCGCGCCCAGGCCCAGCCAGCGTCGCGCAAGGCCTCACGAAACGGAACGTCGGTCAGGAGGCGCTCGATCCCCGCTTGGACGGTCGCCGGCCGCACGTCGAGCACGGGCGGATTCCAGTCGCCATGAGGAGCGAGCGTACGAGTCGCCACCGCGCACCCCAGGAGCATCGCCTCGGCGCTCAAGACGCCCGGCCCATGGAGCAGCAGCTCGTCCACCAGGATGTCGGCGCGCGCGAGCGCAGCGAGCACTTCAGCGCGAGGCCTTCCGGAGATCAGCTCGAAGTCGAACTGATGCCCAGCGGCTTTGAGTGCTTCGACGGCGGCGACCACGTGAGAGGTCCCCTTGAGGTCTCGCGTCGACGGTGCGTGCAACACCAAGGGTCGGGAGTTCTGGGGACGTGGGGCGCGCTCCAGGGGGACGACGACGGGCAGCCACGTATGGAAATACGGCCGAAGCTGCAGCCCTGCCTGATCGGGGACCGAGAAGATCGCGTCGGCATATCGCTCCGCTACGCGCACCTTGCGCAACTTCGGAGCGAGCGACTCGCGCAGCACACTTTCGCCCCAGTTCGCGACGTCCACGCCGAACTCCTGCGAGAATGCGGCAGGGAAGCGCACCTCGGAGCCGAGGTAGTAGACGACGATCTTTCGGCCCAGGCGCTTGAGCAGCGGAAAGAGCGCGGCCGACGGTACCCACGGCCGCCACACGAAGACAAAGAGATCGTGAGCGAGGTATTGGGGAGTGGCGATGCCGTTCCACACCGGCGAGAGGAAGTCATCTGCGCGATCACCGAACCGGCTGAGGATGCTGGCGTTCGTGTGCGCGCGTGCGAAGCGGCCGAGCACCTTTCCGCGCACGACGTCGAACTGCGCACCGAGATCGAAGCGCGGCGGTTGGGTCACCATCGCAGTGACTTCGTGGCCCAGCTCCCGAAAGCCCGTCGACAACCCGCCGATGACCGAGGCGATCTCTTCGCAACCGATGAAGACGCGCACGCTTGCTTCCAGTCCATTCGCGCAGGAGCGCGGAGGTAACGAGTGATTCCTATTACGCGACCCCAATTCACCGAAGCCGAAACCGAAGCCGCGACGAGAGTCATTCGATCGGGCTGGGTCATGCAGGGCCCCGAGGTTCAGCGCTTCGAGCAGGAGTTCGCCGCGGCCGTTGGCGCTCGTCATGCAATCGCGGTCGCCAACGGAACGCTCGCCCTCGAGCTGGCCCTTCGCCTGGTGGGGGTCAAGCCGGGTGATCAGGTCATCACCGCCTCGCACAGCTTCATCGCGACCGCGAACGCCGTCCGTGCGGTCGGAGCAATTCCCGTGTTCGTCGACGTCGAGGCCGAGACCTTCGGCCTTTCTCCCTCGGAGGTCGAACGCGCCATCACGCCGCGGACTCGCGCAATCATGCCAGTCCACCAGATCGGCATTCCCTGTTCGATCTTGCCGATCATCGAGATCGCCAATCGGCGCGGTGTGCCCGTCATCGAAGACGCCGCGTGCGCCTTGGGGAGTGCTCTGCGCACCGGAGGCGAGTGGCAACGTGTCGGCCGGCCGCATGGAAACCTCGCCTGCTTTTCGTTCCACCCGCGAAAGATCGTGACCACGGGCGACGGAGGGATGATCACGACCGACTCCGAGGCAGAGGCGAAGCGGCTCCGCGCGATGCGCAATCACTTCCTTCCCGTCAGCAACACGGTGCAGACGAAGCCGGTCGTCTCGTTCGAGGACTTCGCCGAGGTGGGCTTCAACTACCGAATGACGGATCTCGGCGCGTCGATTGGGCGCACTCAGCTCGCACGTCTCGACGCGATACTCACCGAGCGCCTCGCCCTCGGCGAGCGCTATCACCGAGCTCTCGAGGGCTTCACGCGTGTCAGAGCCCACGTGCTCCCGCGAGACGTGCGCACGAATTGGCAAAGCTACCCGGTCTCGGTGAGACCCGGCGCGCAGCGGGAGTTGATGCAGTTCCTGCTCGACCGTCAGATCGCCTGCCGCCGGGGAGTCGGCAATGCCCACCAGGAACCGGCCTACGCGGACCGGACGACCTGGGGCTGCGCGGCATTCCCAGGCGCCTGCGAACGCGGGTGCCAGAACCGCTGTGATGCACTTCGCGAGAGCGAGCGCCTCCGCGATGAAACGGTGCTCATTCCGTTGTTCCATGGCATGAGCACGTCGGAGCAAGACGACGTCATTGCCGCTCTCACTGCCTACGAGCACTCATGAGTTCCGCCTCTCAGTTGCGACACGAAGTCCCTCTCCCCGTTCCCACGGGCCGAGATCTCTCGGGTCTGAAGATCTGCTCGCGCTGCATCTATGACGAGAAGATCAAGGGCATCACGTTCGACGACGAGGGCGTCTGCGTCTACTGCCGAACGGTCGAGAAGCTGCAGGCTGAGTACCATACCGGCGAGCCTGCCGGCGAAGCGCGCATGCGCGACCTCGTCGACGAGATCAAGGCTGCGGGGAAGGGCAAGAAGTACGACTGCATCGTCGGCGTGAGCGGCGGCACCGATTCGTCGTTCATGCTCCTGAAGGCGATCGAGTGGGGCCTCCGACCACTCGCGGTGCACTACGACAACACGTGGAACACGGCGATCGCGACCGAGAACATCAGGAAGGTGCTGCAAAAGCTGAAGGTCGATCTGTACACACACGTCGTGGCGAACAAGGAGGCGGACGACATCATTCGTTCGTTCTTCGAAGCGAGCGTGCCAGACCTCGACTGCGCGACCGACATCGCCCTCGCCGAGACGCTCTACCGCGCGGCGAGCAAGCACGGCATCAAGTACGTGCTCGAGGGCCACTCGTACATCGCCGAGGGCCTCTCGCCGCTCGGCACCATCTACATGGACGGGAAGTACATCGAATCGGTGCACAAGCAATTCGGTTCGATGCCGATGAAGACGTACCCGAACATGAAGTTCGCGGCCTTCATGAAATGGACGGTCGGCCTCCGCATCAGGAAGATCCGCCCACTGTGGTACATCGCCTACTCGAAGCAGGAGGCGAAGCGCATTCTGTCCTCCGAGTTGGGATGGCAAGACTACGGCGGCCATCACCTCGAGAATCGCATCACTGCCTTCCACCACGCCTACTACAACCCCATCAAGTTCGGGTTCGACAACCGCAACAACACTCTCTCGGCCTCGGTTCGGGCGGGGCTCATGACACGCGAGCAGGCGCTCGCCGAATATGCGACGACCCCGACGATGGAAGACGGCCTGCTCGACTACTTCATCAAGCGATTGGGCTACTCCTCGGAGGAATTCCTGTCGATCCTTCGCAGGCCCAACAAGTCGTATCGTGACTACCCGACATACAAGAAACGTTTCGAGCGGCTGCGGCCGATGTTCTACGTCCTCGCCAAGGCCAACCTCGTACCAATGAGTTTTTACATCAAGTACACCTCCAAGAACGAGATTTGACATGAGCATCAAGGATCAGACGGTCTTCATCACTGGTGGCGCGGGCTTCATCGGTTCCAGGTTGGCAGGCATTCTCTGCGAACAGAACCAAGTGACGATCTTCGACAATTTTGATCGCAACACCTTGCAGCACACCGCGATCGGCCAACACAAGAACGTGAAGGTCGTGAAGGGTGACGTGCTGGACGGCCCAGGGCTCTCGAAGGCGATGAAGGGAGCCACCGTCGTCGTTCACGCTGCGGCGATCGCCGGCATCGACACGGTGATCAAGTCACCAGTGCGAACGATGGAGATCAACATGCTCGGAACGGCCAACGCGCTCAGAGCCGCGCACGAGGCAGGTGGCATTCAGCGCTTCGTCGACTTCTCGACGTCCGAGGTGTTCGGGTCGATGGCGTACCGGGTGTCCGAGAAGCACTCGACGGTCGCTGGCTCGGTCGGCGAGGCGCGCTGGGTCTACGCGGTCTCGAAGCTCGCCGGAGAGCACCTCGCGCACGCCTACCATGCGCAGTACGGGCTCCCGACCGTCACCATTCGCCCTTTCAACATCTACGGACCTGGACAAACCGGCGAGGGTGCCCTCCAGATCTTCATTCGCCGTGCGCTGAACAACGAAGACCTGAACATCTACGGAGACGGAAGCCAGATTCGCGCGTGGTGCTACGTCGACGACATGGTGACGTTCCTCCTGAAGGCCATCTCCGACCCGAAGGCGGTCGGACAATCGTTCAACGTTGGCAACAGCAGGGAAGTCACCACGGTGTATGCGCTCGCGACGACCATCAAGCGCGTGCTGAAGTCGAACTCGAAGATCGTGTTCAAGGCTGCGCTCTCTGCCGACATCGAGCTTCGCATTCCCGACACCTCGAAGATGAGGGAGCTGCTCGGGTTCGAAGCGACGATCGGGCTCGAGGAAGGAATCGAGCGAACTGCGCAGTGGTACCGCGACGCGAAGCTGGTCTGAGCATGCCGTCCTTGTCACGACAGGTGCTGAAGGAGCTGAGAGAGAGCGGAGAAGCGGCGGCCGCCGACGTGCTCGAACCGCTCCTTCGCGCGATCGACGTCGTCGCCCGGCTGAAAGAGACGAAATTCAAACGGTTTCTCTCACTCGGTGACTACCTCATCGACCGGTGGGATCGCGCGAATCGCATGGGCTGGGGCGAGGGCACCAGCGTGTACGACAGCTGCCTCGTCATTGGAGACGTGTCGCTTGGACAGCACTGCTGGGTTGGTCCGTACACCGTGCTCGACGGTTCTGGCGGTCTGCGAATTGGCGACCACTGCACGCTGTCTGCCGGAGTACAAATCTATACACACGACAACATTGCACAAACACTCACGGGCGCACCGATCGAGCGCAGCCCCGTCGTCCTGGGGAATCGCGTCTATCTCGGCCCGAACGTGGTGGTCGGGCGTGGCGTCACCATCGGCGACGGGGTCGTCGTCGGCGCCAACAGCTTCGTGAACGTCTCTCTGCCGGCAGGGTCGAAGGCGGCTGGGAACCCGGTGCGCATCTTGGGGGGATCGTGAGCGTTCGTCCGCGCGCGATTCCCTGCCTGCTCCTGGACGACGGAGGGCTCGTCAAGACGGTGCGGTTCAAGGCGCCCGTGTACGTGGGGGACCCGGCGAACACCGTTCGCATCTTCAACGAGCTCGAGGTCGACGAGCTCTGCGTACTCGACATCGGTGCAACTCGTCGCAACAGCACGCCCGACCTTCGAACGCTCGAGGAGCTCGCCTCCGAGGCGTTCATGCCGCTCGCGGTGGGCGGTGGAATTCGGTCGGTTCAGACCGCGCGCGACCTCCTGAGAATGGGCTACGAGAAGGTCGTGCTCAATACGGGAGCCATCGAACAACCAGGGCTCATCGAGCGAATCTCTGGCGAGTTCGGTGCCCAGGCCGTCATTGGGAGCATCGACGTTCGAAAGAAGCTCTTCGGCCGCTACGAGGTGGTGTCGACTGCGGCGGCGAGACCGACGGGGAAGAACCCCGTCGAGTGGGCGAGAGCGCTCGAGCGCTCCGGGTGTGGAGAGCTGTTGCTCACCTCGATCGACCAGGAAGGGACCTGGAGAGGATACGACCTCGACCTCGTTCACCAAGTCGCCGCTGCAGTGCGAATCCCCGTCATCGCCAACGGGGGCGCGGGCCGAGTCGACCACATTCGCGACGCGCTGAGGGTGGGTGCCTCCGCGGTCGCGCTCGGAAGCATGGTCGTCTTTCAGGGCGAGGGCCTGGGCGTTCTCGTCAACTTTCCAGACCGCGATCTCCTACGCGATGCTCTTCTTGCGCGCCGCTGACAGCAGGCTGCGCACCGGGGTTCGATAGATCAGCGCGACGGCCATGATGAAGGTCACCAGCAACACGCCTCTGCGCACTGGGGCGAGCGCACCGCGCGACTCCAACACCACGAAGGCGCTGCCCCACGACAGCAAGCCGAGACACACCAAGCCAACTCGAGTCAGGTTGACCTGAATCGGCATCAATCGCTGCGACGCGGCGAACCCGACGACGGAGTAGGTGATGGTACCCGTGACGACGCCAACCGCGGCCCCCTCTTTTCCGAACGGGCCGATGAGCGCGGCAGTGACGACGACCGTCGTGAGCGCGCCGAATGCGGTTGCGCGTGCCAGGGGCATGCTCGACTTCTTGAGCGAGAAGGTGACCGCGTAGATCTGGGGCAGGCCGGCGACGAGGGCGTTCACCCCCAGAATCGAGGTGACCCAGTGTGACTGCGCGTACGCTTCGCGAGGCAAGAGCTCGAGGAGAGGCAAGGCAAGCCCGGCAAGAAGAAACGCCGCGACCGCCATCGCAGCGAAGTAGGTCTCGGTCGCGAGCCCGATGATCCGAGGCCCCTGGGGCGTCGAGCCGATGGAGAGCGCAAACGGACTCCAGGCCTGGGCGAACGCAAAGGTCGCCAAGCTGATGACCCCAGCGAGGCTCGCGCCCACCGAATAGAGACCGGCGTCGGCCTGAGAGCAGAACTGGTTCACCCAGTAGAGCACCGCGGAGCTCATCAGCCAGGTGAGCACCGAGACCCCAACGAGCGGGTACGAGAAACGCAGCATCTCGACCAGACGGCCGCGCTCGACCCACCGAAGGCCGAGAACGCCTCGCATCATGAACAGGGTCGCCACAGCACCGGCCGCGAACCCCGCGACCTGGCCAAGGAGCACGGCCTTCACCCCGAGGGAAGTCGTCGTCACGAGCAGCGCGCCGCAGGCCCCGGTGAGCGCAGTGATCGACAGCGAGAGGAGCGCGGAGACGACCGGCCTGTTTGCGTTTCGAAACCAGAGGTTCCCGATTCGTGGGATGCCAGCCAGGACCAAGGTGAGCGCGTAGACGCGCCACAAATGAGCAAGCTCGACGTCATGAAGGACGAAGCGGGCGAGGAGCGGGCTTGCCAGGAGCGAGAGCAGCCCGAGGGCGCCACCGATGCCCAGCGTGAATGCGAGCCAGGAGCTGAAGGTCTTGCGACGCTCGTCGTCCGAGGGCGACTGGAAGAACCAGACGGCGGCCGAGTTGTCCAATCCGAAGCTCACCAGAATCGTCGCGAGCGCGGTCGTCACGCTGAACTGAGAGAGCACTCCGTATTCGGAGGGAACGAAGGCCGAGGTGTAGACGGGGACGACGAGGAGCCCGACCGCAGCTGAGAGCACGGCCGAAAGGGCGTAGACGATCGTGCCGGAGACGATCGACTTGAGTCCCGGCGGCGCCGTCGCCTCAGGGGACGAAGCCATCGACGAAGTTCTTCAGCATGGCCATGCCGTGCTTGTGGCTCTTCTCGGGGTGGAACTGGGCGCCCATGATGTTCCCCCGTCGAATCGCCGCGGTGAAGCGGTAGCCATACGTCGCAGACGCGGCAACGTCAGAGGCGTCGTCACAGACGAGATGGAACGAGTGCACGAAGTAGTAGCGGGTCTCCCCCGGCTGGTGACCCTTGAACAGCACCTGATCGGTCGTCTCGATCTCGTTCCACCCCATGTGCGGCACTGGCAGCTTCACGCCCTCGGCGAACTTGAAGCGCTTCACGTCGGCGGCGATCCACCCGAGGCCCTTCGCGCTGCCTTCCTCGCTCCCGCGAGTGAGCAGCTGGACGCCCAGGCAGATGCCCAACACGGGCACCTTCTTCTCGAGCACGAGCTCGTTCAGCGGCGCTTCGAGCCCACGCGCGCGGAGGTTCCCCATGCCGGTGTCGAAGTGCCCGACGCCGGGGAGAATGAGCGCGCTCGCCGACTTCAGCTCATCGGGGGTGGATGCGCGCACCGAGCTGACGCCCAGCTTGCGCAGCATGTTCGCCACCGAGCCCAGGTTCCCGAGCCCGTAGTCGACGATCGTGACGACCTTGCTCACTTCGCTCCCCGGTGAAACGCGAGCACCGCGTCGACGACGGTGCGCTGCATCTCCTCGGTCAGCTCCGGGTAGATGGGGATCGCGAGTGACTCGTCAGCCGCGGCCTCGGCTTCCGGGAAGTCGCCCTTCTTGTGACCCCACGCCGTGAAGCACGCCTGCAGGTGCATGGGCTGCGGGTAGTAGACCTCGGACCCGATGCCGCGATCGTTGAGGAAGGCACGCAGGCCGTCACGCTGGAGCGAGCGCACACAGAACTGGTTGTAGATGTGGCGCGCGTGCGGTGACTCCTTCGGCAACGTCACCGGGTGTTCCTTCGAGGGTCGAACCGCCGAGAGATCGACTCCGGCTGCGGCGAAGAGGCGACGGTAGGTCGCGGCGTTCTTCTGCCGCGCGGCCGTCCAGGCATCGAGGTGCGGGAGCTTCGCGCGGAGGATCGCCGCCTGGATCGCGTCGAGCCGGAAGTTGCCACCGACGATCTTCGAGAAGTACTTCGGCTCCTGCCCCTGCGCGCGCAGCAGCTTGAGGCGCTTGGCGAGCGCCTCGTCGTTGAGCACGATCGCTCCGGCATCTCCGAACGCGCCGAGGTTCTTCGACGGAAAGAAGCTCAGGCACCCGAGCACGCCGAAGCCTCCGCAGCGGGTGCCCTTCCACGCCGCGCCGATCGCCTGGGCGCCATCTTCGATGACGGGGATCTTCCGGGCGTTGGCGATGGCCATGATGGTGTCCATCTCGGCGAGCTGGCCGAAGAGGTGCACCGGCATGATCACCTTGGTTCGCGGAGTGATCGCCGCTTCGAGCTTCTTCGGGTCGAGGTTGTACGAGACCGGGTCGACGTCGACGAAGATCGCGCGCGCGCCCAAGCGGGCGATCGACGACGCGGTCGCGATGAAGGTGTTGGGGCTGGTGACGATCTCGTCGCCCGGTCCGACCCCGAGCGCCATGAGCCCAGCGAGGATCGCGTCGGTGCCAGACGAGAGCCCCACGGCGTGCGCGGTGTTCGAGTACGCAGCGACCTCCTTCTCGAACGCCTCGACCTCGGGCCCGAGAATGAAGTGCTGGCTCTCGACGACCCGACGAATGGCGGCGTCGATGTCGGGACGAATCGTCTCGTACTGAGCCTTGAGGTCGAGCAACGGCACCTTCATGGCTTCGGCTCCTTGGCGAGCGGCTTGTCTTCGGGCCAATCGAGGCACCGCAGCACGCCGGGCGAGGTCTCTTGGTAGCGCCAGCCGCTCTCGGGGCAGGTCGACACTCCGGAGGCGTCGGGCTTGGGGAGCGGGTGCCCGTGACGGCTGACCCAGCCCTTTCGTCGGGCAGGGACCCCCATCATCATCGCGTAGTCAGGCACCTCTTGCTTGGCGACGACCGCTCCGGCGGCGATGAAGGCGAAGCGGCCGATGGTGCTGCCGCAGACGATGGTGGCGTTGGCGCCGATCGAAGCACCGTGGCGCACGATCGTCTTCGCGTAGAAGCCCGCTCCACGTCGAACGATCTCGGAGCGCGGGTTCACCACGTTGGTGAAGACGCAGGAGGGCCCACAGAAGACGTCGTCCTCGAGCTCGACGCCCTCGTAGAGCGAGACGTTGTTCTGCACCTTGACGTTGGTGCCGATCTTCACGCCGGAGCCGATGAAGACGTTCTGCCCAAAGGAGCAGCGCTCTCCGATCTCGACGTTCGGCATGACGTGGCAGAAGTGCCAGATCTTGGTGCCTGCGCCGATGGTCACGGGCGCGTCGACGATCGCCGAGGGGTGTGCGTACCAGCCGTCAGTCATGGCTCGAACATCCTGAAATGGAGAGTGTGGGTGCCCGCGAGCATCGCTGTCATTCACCGCTCGTGTAGAGGATGGTCCGAGGTGCATCAAGCCCGAACCGGTCGTGCAATCGATCGAACGATTCGGTATCTGCAGACCACTCAGAGAGGCGCGTGAGGAAGATCACCACCATCGTCGGGGCGCGGCCCCAGTTCATCAAAGCGGCGGCGCTCTCATGGGCGTTCCGGCGCCACGGTGGGTTCTCGGAGTCACTCGTTCACACCGGCCAGCACTACGACCCCGACCTGTCCGACGTCTTCTTCCGCGAGCTCGACATTCCGGCTCCCCGCCATCACCTCAACGTGGGCAGCGGGGCACACGGAGCGATGACGGGCGAGATGCTCAAGCGAATCGAGGAGGTCTTGCTCGCCGACCGCCCAGACGCGGTGCTCGTGTATGGAGATACGAACTCGACCCTCGCCGGCGCCCTCGCAGCCGCGAAGCTCCAGCTCCCAGTCGCCCATGTCGAGGCCGGCCTGCGGTCGTTCAACCGAGCGATGCCCGAGGAGCTCAATCGGGTCGTCACCGACCACCTCTCGCGCTGGCTCTTCTGCCCCACCCGCGTGGCCGTTCAACACCTCGCGCGCGAGGGAATCGAGCGAGGGGTGTCGATGGTCGGCGACGTGATGCACGACGTCGCGAAGCAGGTCGCCGAGCGCGCGAGGACCCACTCGACGTTTGCCGGCACCAGGGCCCCGAAGTCGTTCGTGCTGGCGACCATTCACCGCGCCGAGAACACCGACGATCCCGCGCGGCTGGGCAACGTCGTCTGGGCGCTCGAGCAGCTCGCGGCTCGGGTCGACGTGCTGCTTCCGCTCCACCCTCGAACGAAGAAGGCGCTCACCACGGCTGGAATCTCGACCTCGAGGTTGACCGTGCTCGACCCAGTCGGCCTCGTCGACATGACCTGGCTCGAAGCAAACGCCCGGCTGATCGTGACCGACTCGGGCGGGGTGCAAAAGGAAGCCTACTTTCAACGAACCCCCTGTCTCACGCTCCGCACCGAAACGGAGTGGGTCGAGACGGTCGAGGCCGGGTGGAACACCTTGGCCGATCCTCGAGATCGGCAGCTCCTCGAGCGCGGCCTCGCCGAGGCGACCCAAGACCGCGCTCGCCACGAGATCCCGGACTACGGCACCGGAGAGGCTGCGGCCACCATCGTCGGGATCCTCGAGCGAGCGCTGACGTGACCAACGGTCGGCTCGCCTTCGTCAACCTCCAGGTGGGGAAGATGACCGGCGTCGCGAAGTCGATCAGCGGTCAGGTGGCTGCCGCCGAGCGCCAAGGCCTTCGGCTGGACTCCTGGATCATCGGCGAAGCCGAGCCTCAGCGAGGCGTCACGGTGGAAGCGCCAGCGTCCTGGGTGCTCCGGCGCTTCGGCTCCCTCGTCAAAGGGCGCGTCCTCGCGAGCGTCGACGCACTCGACGACTATGACGCCATCGTTCTTCGCTACCCCGGCGGCGTCGATCTCGACCCGCTCGCGCTCCTGAGGCGGTGCACCCGCCCGATCGTCACCGTCCACCACACCAAGGAGATCGCCGAGATTCTCAGCGGTGGGCGAACGCTCAAGTCGTTGAGCCGCGCCGGTCTCGAGTGGTTCAACGGGCAGCGGATCTTGAGACGGGTCGCTGGGGTCGTCGGAGTCACCGACGAGATTCGAGACTACGAGGTTCGTCGCAGCGGCAAGGCGCTGCCTGCCTCGACGATCGCCAACGGCATCGACGTCGAGCGAGTGGCCTTCACGCGCGCGGTACCGTTCGACGGAGCACGGCTCCGACTGCTCTTCATCGCCGGCTCACACGCCCCATGGCACGGGACCGACCGGCTGATCGCGAGCGTCGCGCGGTACCGGGGGTCGACCGCGCTTCATCTCGACATGGTGGGCGCGACCTCACGACCTCCCGGTTCGAGAGACGTCCTCACGAACGCGACGATCGAGTACCACGGGCTCCTCTCCGGCGTGCAGCTCGACGAGTGCTTCAGGAGGGCCTCGGTCGCCTTCAGCAGCCTCGCCATGTTCCGAAACGGGCTCTCCCAAGGGTGCGTGCTCAAGACGCGTGAGTACGTCGCGAGAGGGCTGCCGCTGGTCATCGGCTATGACGACGTCGACCTGCGGGGCCACCTCCCCTGGGTGCTGCGGGTCCCCAACACCGACGAGCCGATCGACTTGAACGTGGTGATCGACTTCGCGCGGACCGTCGCGCGTGAGCAGGTCTCCGACGAGATGCGCGCCTTCGCTGCGCGGGTGCTGACGTGGGACGCGAAAGTGACCAGCTTGGTCGAGTTCGTGCGTTCGGTGAGTACGCGATGACGACGACCCAAAGGGCTTGTGGCCGCGTCCCAACTTGGAGAGGGTGGCGCCATGGCTGACGTGAGCTTTCGTGCGATGGAGCCGACCGAGCGCGACCTGGGGCTCTTCAAAGCCACCTTCGAGCGAAACGGGTCGCCCAGGACGCTCAAGCACCTGAAGTGGCAATACCTCGACAACCCGACCGGCAAGCTCTTCGTCGACTTTGCGGTCCCGGTTGGGGAAGAGGGGCGAGCGGCGGCGATCTACTCGGTGATGCCAGTGTACGTGCGGCTCAACGGGGCCGTCGTGCTGGGAACGCAGTCGCTCGACACGCTCACCGACGTCGACTTCCGCGGGCGGGGCCTCTTCGTGAAGATGGCGCAGAACGTGTTCGGTCGTTGCGAGCGCGACGGCGTCGCGTGGGTCTACGGTTTCCCGAACGGCAGCTCGGCGCCCGGCTTCTTCCGCAAGCTCGGGTGGTCGCGGCTCGATCCGGTCCCCTTCCTCGTGCGCCCGCTGCGTGCGAACTACTTTCTTCGGCGGGTGAAGCCGCTCGCGGCGCTGGCGGCCAAGGCGCCACCGATTCCTCTGGGCGACCTCAGACGAGTTCGACTCCCACGCGCGCAGGAGGTGCGGCCGCTGACGAAGTTCGATGCGAACAGTGACGCGCTCTGGGAGCGCTTCGCGCAGGGAATCGGAGCCGCCGTGCAGCGAGACGCGCGCTACCTGACGTGGAGGCTCCTCGCCAAACCCGATCAGAAGTACCGCGTTCTCGGGCTGTACGAGAACTCGCAGCTCGTCGCGTTCTGCGCCTTCGACGTGCAGGACAAACACGGAGGGCGAATTGGCTACGTGCTCGAGTTGCTGCACGAGCCCGGCCGAGTCGAGGTTGGAGAGCGGCTCCTGCAGGAAGCGGTCGCCGAGATGGCCGGGGAGGGAGCAGAGGCGGTGCTCGCCTGGTGCCTCGATCACTCACCCAATCGTCGTGCATATGCGAAGAACGGCTTCTGGACGCTCCCTGAGCGCGTGCGTCCCATCGAGCTCCACTGCGGTGTCCGGCCGCTGGCAGCGCCCCCCGAGGCGAACCTCGGCAACCGGCGAAATTGGTACCTGAGCTACCTCGACTCTGACACGGTCTGAACCGCCCGTTGATAGAGGCGCTCCCACTCGGTGGTGACGGCTGCGAGGTCGAACCGTTCGATCGCGCGCGCTCGAAACTGACGGCCCAGCTCGGCGCGTGCGGACCGCTCGAGTGATGCCACTCGCCCGAGGGCCTCACCAAGTGCTCGCGGCTCGCCAGGTGGGACGAGCACGCCGATGCCTCCGACGACCTCGGCATTCGCGCCCACGTCAGTGCACACGATGGGCAGACCGCTGGCGGCCGCTTCGATCAGGACGACCGGGAGCCCTTCCCACGCGGAGGACATCACGTACGCATCGGCGGCCTGCATGAGCGTGTCGACGTCACTGCGGAGGCCCAAGAAGGAGACGCGGCTCGAAATGCCCAGACGGTCGGCCTCGGTGCGCTTCTCCTCGAGCAGCTTGCCCACTCCAGCGATGAGCAGGTTCCCCGCGGCAGGCGCTGCAGCGAGGGCTCGCAACATGGTGCTGTAGTCCTTCTGCTCATCGCGAAACGAGCCAACCGCCAGCCAGAGAATGCCCGCAGGGAGCCCGAGCAGACGACGCGCGTCCTCCTGTGACGTCGTCGTCTGCTGCTTGAACTTGGTGAGGCTCACGCCGTTCCGAACGACGAGACCGGTTCCAGTGGGGACCGCGCCGCCGGCGCCATGGTTCTTGAGCGCCTCCTCGCTCACGCAGGTGAAGAGATCGCAGAAGCGGTTCGTGAGCCGATACGCCGCGTACCGGCGGCGCGCCTCGAACGCGATGTGGACGGTGTGCACGAGGGCAGGCCTCGAGCGCAGCGCGCGGAGAAGCGGAGCTGCAGCGCGCACGGCCATTCCCGAGGCAAACATGTGGGAGTGAACGACGTCAGGCTTGAAGCTCCGCACGGCCGAGACGAGTCCCCAGAGGGCAGCCGGAGTTGCCTTGCCCTTCGAGAGGCCGAGGGCGACCGTCTCGACGCCAGCGGCCTCCAGCTCGTCGGCAAATTCCTCGAAAGTCATCAACACCACGACGCACACCCGATGTCCGCGTTGGGCAAACTGGATCGCGAGATCGCGCACCTGAATCTCGGCGCCGCCTCGGCCCATGTTGTTGATGACCAACATCACTCGCATGCGTGCTTCTCCGAAGGACCCCGATTGGCCGCTCACCGCGGTTTCTGGCACAGCAGCCCGACGTGGCTCGTGACGAGGTCGTCGCGATCGAGGTGTGCGATGGACGCGTCGACGCTCGGCGTGGGGCGATCGAGTCGCTTCCAGCGATAGAGCGGCGTGACGGACAGGCCGGCGGCCTCGGCCAGCGTGAGCCACTCGCTCGCTCGAACTCGGTTGCCCCGGCGGCTCTGTTCGTCGGCGCCATAGCGGGCGGCTGGCTCGGAAAAGAACGCGAAGGGATCGTTGGCGATGTCGCGGTGATCTTCCAGGTGAATGCTGTGGATCATCGCGCCCCCGGCGCGCAGGTCATGAGCGAGGTGCCCCAGCAGCCGAGGGATGTCCGCGGTGGGGACGTGCTCGAGGACCGAATTCGAGTAGACGAAGTCGAACGGCTCACCGACCGCGCGCTTCGCCAGATCGACTGGAGCGACGTATTCGATGCCAAGCGACCGGAGCGTGTCGAAGCTGAAGCTCGAGATGGCAGCGAGCTTTGCCAAGCGGGCGCGAATGCGATCGTGGTCGTCGAACGCCGAGAGCACGTCACGCACGACCGAGAGCGTCGAGCCTCTGATGGCGAGCGCGAGCGTCGAGGGGTCGGCGAGGGCTTCGAGATCGGTCGCGATCACTCGCTTCGCGCCGAGGAGGTGAAGCACGAGCGAATGCGTCAACACCCACCCCGCCCCAAGCTCGACGCAGACGCGGTCCCTGAGCTCGACGGATCTGGACTGTGCGCGCGCGAGGTGAAGCACATGGGCGACCTGGGCAGCACACAGATCGAGGCGCTTCGAGCTGCTCGCGAGTTGGCGCGCGGAGTGGCGCTCCCGAAGGCGACGCAACGTCGCCGAGCGCTTGAGCTGCGTTCGCACGACGTCGGGAAGGCCTCGGTTCAGGAGCTCGAGCATCGTTCGGAGCTAACAGGTTCTCGCAGCGAAGGCAGCAACGGGGCGGTCAGGCGAGCGCCGCGGCCTCTCGCATCGAGAGGCTCTGCATGCCGTACTCCGCGCGAGCGCGATCGAAGGCGTCGAGCACCGAGTCGAGGAGCGCGAGGTTCTGCTCGAGGTGCTTCCCGAAGTTGTGTGGATGCCACCAGAGATGAAACAGCCCGCCGTTCCGCGCGGCGTGGAGCACTTCCTGTTCGAGCCGCAGCCGCTTCACCGGCTCGAGCTTCGCGAACGACGGCGTCCACGGACGCAGGAACCGAGTGCCGGGAACGTCGACGAGGCCCGAGGCATGCCGCTTCACGCGCGCGACCTTCGGCAGGCCCGCGTACGAATCGATGAGCCGCAACGCGCGCTTGGCCGGAGTTTGTTCGTCGCTCGCACCAGGCTTCCAGAACCAGGTTCCAGGGTTGCCGCGAAAGGCGAGCGTCCCGTGGCGGGCGAGGGCCTCGAGGTGAGCGTCGTCGTACTGGTTGCGCGGAAAGACGATCGACTTCGTCACCTCTCCGAACGGCGCGCCGATCGCCTTCGCGGCGTCGAGATCGGCCACGAAGTCGCCGAGCGTCGGCCCCGCCTCGAGGCAGTAGTAGTGAGAGTACGTGTGCGTCGCGAGTTCCTGGTGCGGGGTCTTCGCGATCTGCTCGACCAGGCTCGCGGCGAAGTGGAATGGGTCCTCGGCCTCGGTGGCGCCGCACTGCTCGAGTTCCCGATACGGATCGAGCGCCACGTCTCGGTAGGCCGGCCGGCGCGCCGGAGCACGCGCCAGCGCCTCGTCACGCGACTTCGCAAACAGCAGCCCAACGGTCGCCCAGGTGACGTGAAGCTCTCGCTGTTTGAAGCGCGCCAGCATCGCGGGGATCGCCCTGCGCACTCCGAGCAGGTTCTCGCGGTACTGCTCCACCGAGGTGTGATCGCGCACGCCCCAATGGAGCTCGAAGTCGAGGGAGATGACGAACTGACCGGCTGTGCCCACGAGGCGGTTATCTCGGGTCAGCGAGTGCAGCGCAAGATGACCGCCGACGACCCATCACCTCCGCCAATCCACACGTCGGTCGCCGTCGCGGTGATGCTGGTGAGCGCCTTCGAGGTCGGCACGCTCACCCGCGCCCACGTCGCTCCATTCCAGCGGGCGACCTGGCCGCTCAACGTGACGAGCCAGGCCTCGCTCGGCGACCCCACCCACACCGCCGAGGCCACTCCGGGATAGCCAGTCGCCGCGCTGCTCCATGAGGAGCCGTTCCAGTGCTGGGCCGTCGTCCCGAGCAGCCAGACGTCACTCGGCGAGCTCCCGCCGACGACTCCTCCGGTGAGCCCCGCGGCCTGCGTCCAGGTGCTCCCATTCCACCGAAACACTTTGCTCCCGGCGGCCCAGCCTTCGGAGCCGTTCGGCACGTAGAAGGACGTCACGTACTCGGGCGAGGCGATGTCGGGCACGACGTTCCAGACCACGCCGTTCCACCGAAGGAGCGGCGCGCTCGAGCCCGCCGCCCACGCATCGCTCGACGACACCGCGGCCATGGCCTCGATGGTCGACGAGACGCCACTCGCGACCGTCGACCAGCTCGTGCCGTTCCAACGAATGATCAGCCCCTGCCCTCCGCCCGCCCAGATGTCGGTCGAAGTGAGGCCCGCGATCGCCCGCAGCGGCGTCGCCCCATTCGAATCGACGCCCGACCAGGAGCCCGCTGCGAAGCGCAGCTTCGAGCCGAACGCATCGACCGCCCACACGTCGGTCGCCGACGCGGCCCAGACACCATGCACTTTGATCGAGCGCGGCGCGCCGCTCCACCCGCCCGCTGCTCCGAGCCGAGCCATCATCAAGCCACCCTCTCCCACCGAGAACGCGTCGTTCCCAACGCCCCAGACTCCATTGATGTGGGGAATGAGCAGGCCCGAAGGGTCATTCGCCCAGGTCGAGGTCACCTTTCGGAAGATCCTCCCGTTGGTCCCGACCGCGTAGGCGACGGCGTCACTCGCCCACACCGAGCGAAGGTCCGTCTGCATGCCCAGCGAGGTCGAGGCGCACGAGGGCGCGCCTCCATTCGCGCACCGAACGATCGTGCTGTTCGGCCCCACCGCGAAGATCTCGGTGGTCGAGCCGAAGATGCCGTTGAGCGCCACCGAGGCGCCAGAGGACGGGGACGACCACGCTCCGGAGTAGCGCAAGAGAAGGCCACCTTCGCCGGCGACCCAGACGTTCGAAGCGCCTCCGCTCCAGACGGCGTTCAGCTTGGTGGTGGTGATGGCCGTCGGCGACCAACTGGTCCCGTTCCAGTGGCGCATCAAGCCCGAGTCACCGACGATCCACACGTCCGACGACGATGAGCCGGAGATGCCGTTGATCCGGTCGGTCGTCCCCGTGGGCAGCGACGACCACACCGAGCCGTTCCAACGAAGGACGGTGCCGTTCGCTCCAGCGACCCAGATGTCCGTCGAAGAGAAGCCCCAGATGCTGGTGAGATCGGCTGTCGTTGGGAAGAACGAGGTCGCCGCGGAGATCACGCCGGTCGAGTGAACGATGGTCCCGCTCGCGCCGACGGCCCAGACGTCGCTTGGCCCGGTCGCCCAGACAGCCGCGAGCGTGTTGCCCTGGGGCGCTGGGAAGCTCCAGCTGCACCCGCCATCCCACGGAGTCACGGCCGAGCCGCCCGCAGTCGAACCGCCCGCAGTCGAACCGCCAGCAGTCGAACCGCCAGCAGTCGAACCTCCCGCAGTCGAGCCGCCCGCAGTCGAACCTCCCGCAGTCGAGCCGCCCGCAGTCGAACCTCCCGCAGTCGAACCTCCCGCAGTCGAGCCGCCCGCAGTCGAACCGCCCGCAGTCGAACCTCCCGCAGTCGAGCCGCCTGCCGTCGAGCCGCCCGCAGTCGAGCCGCCCGCAGTCGAGCCACCAGCCGTTGCGCCACCAGCAGCCGAGCCACCCGCTGACGAACCGCCAGCCGTCGAGCCACCAGCCGTTGCGCCTCCAGCCGTCGAGCCACCCGAAGTGCCACCACCCGTCGATGGCTCGACACACATCCCCGCCTGGCAGACGCGCGTCCCCTTGCAGTCCGTGTCCTTCTGACAAGGCCCCTCGGTTGGACCGCACGCGGTCAACACGACGAACCCAACACTCAGCGCGACCCGCTTCATGTGTGCCCCCACTCGACCGGCCTCCGCGACTCTCGCACCGTCTTCCCCAGCGAACCAACCCGGGAAAAGGCTGAATGCCCACCGTCCGAGCTGGTACAGAGCCTGATTGCCCATGAGCGTACGCGTTCTCGTCACTGGCGCCGGAGCCCTCGTCGGCCAAGGCGCGCTCCGGCTGCTCCGCCAAATGAAGCGGAAGGCCCACCTCGTCACCGCCGACCCGGATCACCGCGCGGCTGGCCACTGGCTCGGAGACACCGCCCACACCATTCCCCTGGCCAAGGACCCCGGCTTCATCCCCGCGCTCGAGCGGCTCTGTCGCGCCGAGAAGATCGAGATCCTCTTCGTCGGCACCGACGTCGAGCTGGGGCTCTTCGCCGCGAACAAGGCGCGCTTCGCCGAGCTCGGCACCAAGGTCGTCGTGGCGAGTCCTCGGGTGGTGGAGATCGCCGACGACAAGTGGCTCACCGCGCAGTTCCTCCGCGAGAACGGCTTCCCCTTCCCTCGCACCGCGCTCGCCAACGACGCCGACGCCTGCCGCACCCTCGCTCGTGACGCCGGCTTCCCGCTCTTCGCCAAGCCACGCCGTGGCGCCCGCTCGGTCGGCGCGCGCGTCGTCAAGACCTCGGCCGATCTCGAAGCGATCCTCGCGCCCTCGAGCGACCTCGTCGTTCAGGAATACCTCCCCGACGATCCAGGTGAGTTCACCGCCGGCGCCGTGGGCGCGACCGACGGCTCGATCGGCGGCGTGGTGGTGCTTCGACGCGACCTGCGCGACGGCAACACCTTCCGCGCCTACCATGACGGATCCGATCGTCACGAAGCGCGCATCGCGCAGATCGCCAAGACGCTCGGCGTCGAGGGCCCGTCGAACTTCCAGTTCCGGGTGAAGAACGGAGAGCCCGTCGTCTTCGAGATCAACGCCCGCTTCAGCGGCACCACCCCGCTCCGCGCGCTGTTCGGCTTCAACGAGGTCGAGGCCATCGTCGAGAACCTGCTCACCGGTGCTCCCATCACCCGCCCACCGCTGCGTGCCGGCGCCGTCCTCCGTGTCTGGTCCGACATCTTCGTCCAGCCCGATCAGCTCTCGGGCTTCACCGCGAAAGGCACCCTCGACCACCCTTCCGCCGAGGTGATGGGCTTCGTCACGCCCCGCTCGTCATGACCCTCCGCATCGCGCTCTTCGGTGGCACCGGCTTCCTCGGCACCGAGACGGTGCAGCAACTGCGCGCGCTCGGTCACGCCGTCGTCACCATTGGACGAAGCACGGCTGATCACCTCGCCGACATCGCCGACGCGAAGCAGCTCGATCACGTCCCCGGGGACTTCGACGTCGTCGTGAACCTCGCCGCGCGCGTGCCCTCCAAGCCCGACACCCTCACCGAGCACGAGGCGATGTTCGAAGCGAACGCCATCGGCGCAGGGAACGTGGCGCACTGGGCGTTCGCCCGCGGCGCTCGGCGACTCGTGCATGGCTCGACGCTCGCGGTCGTGAATCGCCCCTGGCCCGCGCCGCTCACCGAGAGAGACGAAGCGCTCCCAGTCGGACCGGTCGCGGGGTACGCCATCTCGAAGCGCGCGGGCGAGGCCCTCTGTGCCGCCATCGCTGCCTCGAAGCAGCGCGCCTTCATCTCCCTCCGTTACTCCGCGCTCTACGGCCCGGGCATGGTCTGGTCGGGAGTGATGCCGGCCTTCATCGACGCGGCCCGCGCCGGCAAGCGGCTCTCGGTGATGCGTCACGTGCACGCCGACTTCCTCCACGTGCGTGACGCGGCCCGCGCGACGGTCGCCGCAGTGACGTCCTCGGTCGAGGGCATCGTCAACGTCGCCGCCGGTGCAGAGATCCCCATCGTCGAGTTGGCGAAGCTCACCCTCGAGCTGTGTGGTCGTTCGGGTGACGACGTCGACGTGAAAGAAGGCACGCCCTCCCGCGCGGACGTCGAGGTGACTCGTCTGCGCGTCGAGCTCGGTGTTTCGCCTGGCATCGCGCTCGTCGAAGGGCTGCGCGAGCTCATCGGAGCGCCGCGGTGAAGCTCGGCGTGCTCTCGGACGTGCACGGCAACCTCGACGGCTTCGAGGCCTGCCTCGAGGACATGGGCCCGGTCGACCTGCTCCTCTTCGGAGGCGATCTCCTCGGCTACTACTTCGACGGCCCGGCGATCCTCCGCCGGTTGCGCTCGCTCGGCGCGCAGTGTCTCGCCGGCAACCACGATCTCTACTTCCTCTCGCACCTCGGCCGGGCTCAGCCGAGCGATCTCCACGTGCCCTCTCGCGCCGAGTATCGAACGCGCTACGGCCCATCACTCGAGCTGGCCGAAGCAGCGCTGACGCCAGAAGAGCTCGACTTCCTCTCGAGCCTGCCCACCTCGCGCGAGCACCGCCTCGAAGGCCGCACCCTGCTCCACGTGCACGGCAGTCCCTGGCGACCCGCCGACGAGTACGTCTACCCAGACTTCCCTGCCTTCGAGCGCTTCGACACCGTGCACGCCGATCTCGTCGTGATGGGGCACACCCACCGGCCCTTCGTTCGCAACCAGGCAGGCCGATGGCTCGTGAACGTCGGTTCGTGCGGCCAACCTCGCGACGGAGATTCCCGCGCCGCCTACGTCACCATCGAGCTCGGCGCCTCCGTCGACGTGCAGCTGCACCGAGTCGCGTACGATCGCGCGCCGCTCCTCGAGCGCTGCCGACGACTCGCTCCCGACTGTGAGCTGCTCACGAGCCTGCTCTTGCGAGAGAAGCGCCCGTAGCCGTCAGCGTCGATGCAGCGCGCGGAGCACCTCGACGACGCGCTGACGATCACCGTCAGTCATCGCGGTTCCACTCGGCAGGCAGAGCCCCTTCTCGAACGCCGCCTCCGACACTGCGCCTCCGCGCATGCGGCACCCCTTGAACACCGGCTGCAGGTGCATCGGCTTCCACACCGGCCGCGACTCGATGTTCTCCTTCTCGAGCGCGAGGCGAATGGCCTCTCGATCGGTGCCGAACAGCTTGGGCTCCACGGTGATCACCGACAGCCACGCGTTCCACTCGCCCTTCGCCGAGAGCGGGAGGAAACCAATCCCAGGCAACTCCGAGAGCGCCCGACGATAGAACGCGTTGGTCGCTCTGCGCGTCTTGACCCGCTCGTCGAGCAGCCGGAGCTGACCGCGGCCAACGCCAGCGAGCAGGTTGCTCAGCCGGTAGTTGTACCCGATGTGCGAGTGCTCGTAGTGCGGCGCGGGATCGCGCGCCTGGGTCGAGAGGAAGCGCGCCTGGTCGATGAAGGCCTTGTTCTTCGACAGCAGCATGCCGCCGCCGCTGGTGGTGATGATCTTGTTCCCGTTGAACGAGAGCACGCCCATCGCGCCGAAGGAGCCTGCTGCTTGCCCTCGGAACGTCGCGCCCAGCGCCTCCGCCGCGTCCTCCACCACCGGCACGCCGTGCCGCTCGCAGATCGGCAGAATGCGCTCGTAGTCGGCGCACTGCCCGTAGAGATCGACCACCACGAGCGCCTTCGGCAGCGTGCCCCGCTTCGCGCAGGCCTCGAGTTCCTCCGCCAAGAGGTCGGGATCGAGGTTCCAGGTCGCGGCTTCGGAGTCGAGGAAGACGGGCTTCGCGCCGAGGTAGGTCACCGGGTTCGCGCTCGCGGCGAAGGTGAGCGACGACACCAGCACCTCGTCGTCGCGCCCCACGCCCAACAACTCCAAGGCCAGATGGAGCCCGCCGGTGCCGCTCGAGAGCGCCAGCGCATGCAGCCCACCCAGCCGCGCGCTCATCTCCTTCTCGAAGGCGTCGACGTGAGGGCCGAGCGGAGCGACCCAGTTGGAGTCGAACGCATCGAGCAAGAGGGTTCGCTCTTCGGCGCCCATGTGGGGTGGAGAGAGGTAGAGCCGTGGAGTCATCGCGCGCCCGCCTGTAGTGCTGGTGAAGGACCGCCGCAAGCCGACGCATTGACAGGCCGCGACTGGCTCGATACCTCTTTCGCGTGTTGAGCCGTCCCGCGAGCCTCCTCAAGCGTGCCCTCGATCTCGCCGGAGCGACCGCGACGCTGGTGGCGAGCGCTCCCGTCTTGGCCACTGCGGCGGTGGCAGTACGGGCGACGATGGGCAAGCCAGTGCTCTTCAAGCACGAGCGACCGGGCCTCAACGGCAAGCCCTTCGTCCTCTACAAGCTGCGCACGATGAAGAGCGTCCCGGGCGCCGAGGGCGACCCACGCACCGACGCCGCGCGCCTCACGGCCCTGGGCCAGTTCCTCCGCAAGGCCTCCATCGACGAGCTGCCGCAGTTGGTGAACGTGCTCAAAGGCGAGATGAGCCTCGTCGGTCCCCGGCCGCTGATGATGCAGTACCTCCCTCGGTACAACGCGCATCAGGCGAGGCGGCACGAGGTGAAGCCCGGCATCACTGGCTGGGCGCAGGTGAAGGGCCGCAACTCGTTGTCGTGGGAAGAGAAGTTCGATCTCGACGTCTGGTACGTCGAGCATCAGAGCCTGTGGCTCGACGCGAAGATCCTCGCGCTGACGGCGTGGCGAGTCATTCGGCCCGCCGGGATCTCGGCCGGTGCTCACGCGACGATGCCGGAGTTCATGGGCACTCCCGCTCCCTGAAGCGACGCTCAGTTGGTGCGGCTACGGAGCGGAATCACTTCGCCGCCGTCGGGCTTGGGCCGCTGGAACTCGGGGATCAGCTCTCGCAGCCGCTCCACGACGTCACGCAGCGAGGCACCCGTGGCCCGGCTCACCATCTCGGACACCTTGCCCGCGACCTCGTCGTAGGGGCGCGAGGGCAACCGGCCGATGAAGATCTTCGGGTGCCGGGTCTTCTCGGCGTTCTCTTCCTGGGTCGAGAGCTCCTCGAAGAGCTTCTCGCCGGGGCGCAGGCCGGTGAAGACGACCTCCACGTCACGGCCAGGCACCAGGCCCGACAACGAGATGAGATCGTTCGCGAGGTCGACGATCTTCACCGGCTCACCCATGTCGAGCACGAAGATCTCTCCGCCGTTGCCCATGGTGGCGGCCTGGAGGACGAGCTGGCTCGCCTCGGGGATCGTCATGAAGTACCGGCGCATCTCGGGGTGGGTCACCGTCACTGGACCGCCCGCCGCGATCTGCTCCTTGAAGATGGGAATCACCGAGCCCGCCGAGCCGAGCACGTTGCCGAAGCGCACCGCCACGAAGCGGGTCTTGCTCTTCTGCGACAGGCCCTGAATGTACAGCTCGGCCGCGCGCTTGGTGGCGCCCATGACCGAGGTCGGGTTGACCCCCTTGTCGGTCGAGATCATCACGAAGCGCTCGACCTGGTACTCGCTCGCGAGGTCGGCGAGGAGCCGCGTCCCTCCGACGTTGTTCTTCACTGCCTCGCCGGGGTTCTCCTCCATCATCGGCACGTGCTTGTGCGCCGCGGCGTGGAGGACGACCGTCGGCCGGTGCTCCATCAAGACTCGCCGCATTCGGGGCTCGTCGCAGAGATCGGCCATGCACGGCGCGACGGAGACCTCGGCGTTCTTCGCGAGCAGCTCCCGGTGAATCTCGAACAGCGCGTTCTCGGCCCGCTCGACCAGCACCAACCGAGAAGGCTTGAAGCGCGCGACCTGCCGACAGAGCTCCGAGCCGATGCTCCCGCCCGCGCCCGTCACCAGCACGACCCGGCCCTCGACGAGCTTCGAGATCGACTCCATGTCGAGCGAGACGGCTTCACGCCGCAGGAGGTCTTCGATGTTGACGCTGCGCAGTTGGTTGACCGTCACCCGGCCTTCGATGAGGTGATCGATGCCCGGCATGGTGCGCACCGACGCGCCCGACGGCTTGCACGCCTCGAGGATGCGACGCATGTCACGCCCGGTCGCCGAGGGGATCGCCACCACGACTTCTTCGATCGCGTGCTTCTTCACCAGCTCCGGCACGTCGGCGATCGTCCCCAGCACCGGAATGCCGTGAATGCGCGCGCCGCGCTTGTTGGGTGCGTCGTCTGCGAAGCCGACCGGCTCGAACCGCCCGCCATGGGTCTTCACCATCTCGCGCGCCAGGTTCTCGCCCGCATCGCCCGCGCCGACGATGAGCACCCGCTTCGACTTGCCCTCGCGCTTCTGGGCGACCGTCGCGGCCAACTGCCAGAGCGACCGAACGCCGAAGCGCAGGCCACCGACGAGGATCATCGTCAACAGGAACTCGATGACGAGGATCGAGCGCGGGTAGCTCCGGTAGCCGCCGAGCACGATGAAGCCCGCGAAGATGAGCGTCGAGAGCGCCGAGGACTTGGCGAGGGCGATCAGATCGTTGGCGCCGGTGTAGCGCCACATGCCCGAGAACATTCCGAAGACGGCGAAGACGGCGAGGTGAATGCCGAGGCTCACCGCCAGCCACAACGAGGCGAGCTGCAGGTAGTCGGCGGGGATCGCGAACTCGAACCGGAGCGCGAACGCACCCGCCTGCGCGACGGCGAAGAGCGCAAGGTGCACCACCACCGACAGCACCCGGCGGTAGCGCAAGAGAAGCCCATTGGACTCACTCATCTCGGTGTTCGTGCCCACGACGACCCCCAACGTTCAGGGACCTCCCAAAGCACCGCTCACCTGTTGGGGTCAACTTTCCTTCCTGGACCGACCTGAACGGGCGTTCGCGATGGCGGTGATCAAGCCACGCCCGCAGCGAGGAGCTCGCGCTCGTAGAGCCCCATCATCGCCGCGACGATCGCCTCTCGGCGGAAGACCTCGAGCACCCTCGCCCGCCCCGCGCTCCCGTGCCGCCGTCGAAGCTCGGCGCTCGCGAGGTAGCCATCGAGCGCACGCGCGAGGCTGACCGCGTCGTTCACCGGAACCAAGGTGCCGGTCACTCCGTCCTGCACGGCGTCGGTGCAGCCTGGAACGAGGGTCGAGACGACCGGCAGGCCCATGGACGCGGCCTCGAGCGGCACGTTCGGAAAGCCTTCGCGATGGCTGGGCAGCACGACCACGTCGGAGGCCGCATAGAGCGCCTCCGTGTCCGACCGAAACCCGAGGCTGAGCACGCCGTCGCCCGACAGCCGCCGCACCGTCGCCTCATCGAGCGCGTCACGTTCCTCGAGCGGCCCAGCGAGCACCAGCCGACAGGCGCGGGTCGATCGCAGCGAGGCGAAGGCCTCGAGCAGCTCGGGAATGCCCTTGTCTCGCACGAGGCGACCGACGAAGAGCACCACCACCTCGTCGCCCACCTTCCACTCCGCGCGCAGGCGCTGCCGGGCATCGGCGCCACGTGAAGGATTGAAGCGACCGTCGGCGTCGACGCCATTGCCGCCCTCGAGCACCACCGTCGCCTTCCCCTCGGGGCACAGCCGATCCTCCAGCGCGGTGCGGAGCAGCGAGCGGCTCTGACAGACGACGCGGGTCGCGGCCCGGCAGCTCAGCCGTTCGGTCGTCATCGTCACCAGGCGAAGGGCCCCGCGCAGCGTCACGTAGGGCAGACCTCTCATCTGGTAGATGCGCACCGGCACCTCCGCCGACGCGGCCGCCAACGCGCCGAGCAGCCCTCCCTTCGGCGTGTGGGAGTGCACGAGGTCGGGCCGCACCCGACGAAACAGCTCGGCGAGCCGCTGGAGCCCTTCCCAATCTCCCATCGGCGAGACCCGGCGCGGCATCTCGACGCCGACGGTGCGCACGCCGAGGTCACGGCCGAAGCGGTCGAGCCGCTCGTCCTTCGAGGTGACGACGAGCACCGTCATGCCCCGGCGCTTCGCCTCGGCGACCTGCTCTCGAATGAAGGGCAGCGAGTCGGCGACGGTGAGGACGTGAACGAGCGTCTTTCCTTCGAGGCCCATGGCGCTCCGTCAGAACAGCTCGACGTCACCGAGCTGGAGCCCGAGCTCGGCGAGGGTCGGAGGCTGGCTGGCCAACGCACGCACGGTGAGGTGCGGACCAATTCGTGGAACGGGGATCATCGCGCTCCGCCCCTGCGTCGGCGCGGTGGCGACTGCGTAGGACGCGCCCGAGTCGGCGAGCGCCTGGCGAAGGAGGCGCGCCACGACGACCTCGGTGCCCCAGGACGCGGCGATCACCAACTCCTTGGCGTTGCCTCGGCGGCGGAGCCGAACGATCACCCCCGAGCCCGAGTCCGAGAGCGCGCGGTAGTGAACGGGGCCGCCGGCGTAGCGCCAGGCGAAGAAGCTCGGGCTCTCGTCGGTGACGAGCGGGGCTGCTTGAAGACCCGGCAACGGAACCACCGTCGCGGGATCGCTGCCGAGGGTGAGGGGCTCCGACCACTTGTCGGCTCGCCCGCGCGCCGAGGTCATCGCCAGCGCCCCACGAAGCCCACCGGGACGCACGAGGAGCGGCACCGGCCCGAGATCGACCCAGCCCTGCTTCAGGTAGCCAGGGAGGCTCTCGGCGTTGGGGGTGTTGAAGACGAAGTCGATGCCCTCGGCGGTGAGCGCTCCGACGGCGAGGCTGTTGAGCGCGCTGAAGATGCCTTGCCGCTGGAAGTCGGGGTGGGTCGCGGTGTCGACCGCGCGCACCGCCCGAAACACCTTCCCGTCCTGTCCCTTGAACCGCCAGTGCATCATCGCCCGAAAGCCGACGATGCGGCGCGCCGCGGTGGCGACCCACATCGGCGATCGACCGAACGGATTCGTCAGGTGCTTCCAGCGAAAGAGCTGGCGATTTCGCGGGTCGCTCGGCCAGCCCAGGGCCGCCTGACAAAGCTCCAGGATCGCGGGCAGATCGGTGTCGTCCGCGCGGCGAAAGGCGAGCGTGCTCGAGGCGACGGCCGTCATTCCTCGAACAGTGCCTCGACGAACTCCTTGGGTTCGAACTTTCTCAAGTCGGCGACCTTTTCCCCCACGCCGGCCCAGGCCACCGGCACCTTCAACTCGTCACAGATTCCGATAATCACCCCGCCCTTCGCCGTCCCGTCGAGTTTGGTGAGGGCGATCGAGGTGATGCCCACCGACTCGTGAAACTGCTTGGCCTGGGCGATGGCGTTCTGACCCATGGTGGAGTCGAGCACGAGCAAGACCTCGTGCGGAGCCCCGGGCAGCGCCTTGTCCGCCACCCGCTTCACCTTCTTGAGCTCCTCCATCAGGTTCGCCTTGGTGTGGAGCCGGCCGGCGGTGTCGGCGATGACGAGATCGGCTCCGCTCTCCTTCCCGCGCTTGATGGCCTCGAAGACCACGCTGGCCGGGTCCGACTCTTCCTTGCCCTTCACCAATTCGGCGCCGGCGCGCTCGGCCCAGACGTCGAGCTGTTCGGTGGCGGCGGCTCGGAAGGTGTCGCCCGCGCCCAGTACTACCTTGCGTCCCTCGGCCTTCGCCTTCGCCGCCAGCTTGCCGATGGTCGTCGTCTTCCCCGCGCCGTTCACGCCCACCACCATGATCACGTGCGGCGGGCCTCCGCCCTTCATCGCGGTGTTCGTCTTGAGGCTGACGATGCGCTCGACCTCCTTGCGGATGACGCCCTTGAGCTTCTCGGCGCTGTCGAGCTCCTTCGCCTTGGCCTTGTCTCGCGCGACCTCCACGAGGGACGAGGCGGTCTTCACCCCAATGTCGGCGGTGAAGAGCACCTCTTCGAGATCGGCGAGCACCTTGTCGTCGATCGTCTTCGGGCCGCCGCCGAAGAGCCCGTTCAGCTTCGCCATGAAGCCTTCGGACTTCGTCTTCGCCAGGCCCGCCGCGAGGGTGGCGCCTGCCTCGGCCTCGATCTTCGCCTTCGCCGCCGCTTCGGCTTGCCGCTTGGCCTCCGCCGCCGCTTCTTCGGCCTTCCGTTTCTCCTCGGCGGCGAGCCGGTCCGACTCTTCGCGCTCGCGCTTGCGGCGCTCCTTCTCTTCGGCCTCGGCCTGCTTCTGGGCCCGGTACGCTTCCTTCTTGAGCTCCTCTTCCTTCGCCTTGAGCGCGGTGGCCTCTGCGGAGCCCTTCTCGAGCGCCTCGCGTTCGGCCTTGAGCCGGTCGGCTTCCGCGCGGCGGGCCTCGGCCTCGGCCTTGGCCTTCGCCTCTGCTTCGGAGGGCGGGAGTTCGACCTTCGGCTTTTCCGGCACCTGGAGCGTCGGCTGAACGGTCGTCTGCGAGGGGAGCGTCGGAGTCGTCGTCGTGCCGCCGCGGGAGAACAGCTTCCGCGCGACCAGCAGCATGAGGACGAGGAGCCCGACGCCCAGGAGCACCGCGATGACCGTGCCGATGGCGCCGTCGGTGGGAGCCGGCGCGACGTCTGCGAGAACCAGCGTCATGCGGGCGCTCTATGCCCGAGGGGAGCCCGAAGTCATCTCCGTTCGAACGGGCTAGCGAATCGAGGAGGCCTTGTGTACGCACCTTTCCGTCATGCGCGCGCTCCCGAGCCTCCTCGTCGTCGCTCTCACCGCCTTCGGCTGCATCGTCCCCGCGCCGACCCAGGAGGGCACGCAGCAGCAGAAGCCCCGCCCGCCCGCCGGCCCGCCGCAGGAGTTCAAGAGCGGCGCGAACTTCGGCGACAAGGTGGAGTTGGTCTCGACCATCATCGCGCCCGGCAGCGCCGTCGCCGGCGACACGGTGCGCGTCGCGCTGAACTTCAAGGTCACCGCCGCGATGGACACCGACTACATGATCTTCGTGCACGTCGAAGACGTCGACGGCCGGGTCGATCGGCTGAACGTCGATCACGCGCCGGTGCGCGGCACCCGCCCCACGTCGAAGTGGCAAGTCGGCGAGATGGTGCGCGACGAGTTCGAGATCCCCGTGCCGCCGCAGATGCCGGTGCGTGGCCTCAACGTGCTGATGGGCTTCTGGGACCCGAAGACCGACGCGCGGCTGCCGCTGGTGAACAAGGACCAGATTCCGAACGACGGCAACAACCGCATCATGGCGGCGCGGTTCCCGATCACCCCGGCGCAGTAATCGTCAGCGGCGTAGATCGTCGCTCGCGCTCATTCGTTTCTCTCCGGCTGACTCACTCACGCTCGGAGGAATCGCATGAAATCCATCGCTTGCGCCGTCGCGGTCGTCGTCTTCTCGTCGTGCTTCGCCTCGAAGCGGCTCACCGATCCGGTCCACCACAGCTCCCGGCGGTCGAGCCAACTGATGGTGCTCGCGGCGGGTGAGGCGAAGGCGATTCCCGACGCCGACGTGCGGCTGACGCGGCAGCTCAACATCGCGAACGAGATCCTCCTCCGGTACGGCAAGGACGGGGCGAGCGAGGCGTTGCTCGAGGCCACTGAGACGCTCAACACGGTGGGGCCGCAGCTCGACGGGCACGCGCTGCTCTCGGGGTGGGTGAGCGTCGCGCAGATCGCTCGTCGAGCCTCGGCCGACGCGCTCGCCACCGACGCGGTGACGCGGGCGATGCGGGAGATCGAGCGCATGCCCAACGTCGCCGAGCGCTGCGACTACGTCATCGACGTGGCCGAGGAAGCGAGCCACACCCTCGGCGCGCCGCAGGCGGTGGCGCTGCTGATGAAGAGTGGAGACTGGGCGCAGGCGATCCCCTCCAGCGGCGATCGCCGCACCGCTCGCCTCGCCTTCGCCAGCGCGCTGTTCAACCTCGAGGACTACGACGCCGGCGCCGCCATTCTGCGGAAGGAGAAGGACGCGCTCTGGAGCTCCGACGCGCTGATCCAGCTCGCCTCGCCGGGGACCATGCTCGCCAGCGCCGGTCCGAGCTTCGAGGCGCCGGCTCGCGCGAGCGTCTCCCCTCCGATGGAGTCGACGGTCGAGGTCTCGGGTCCGCGGCGTGGGGTGTTCTCGTTCCTCTCCGACGAGGGGCCGCAACCGGCGGCGCAGCCAGTGCAGCAGCACAAGTACGGCAAGAAGCTCGGCTTCGAGAGCGTGTTTCAGGGCCGGTCGTCGAGCGCGAAGTGAGCGGGGCTACTTCGTCCCGTACCAGCTCGAGCGCGGGAAAGGCCCGAGCGCCCCTGAGACGAGGCCGTTCGACATCGACCCGGTGACGGTGCCACGCGCGCTCGGCAAGCCCAACGCGTCGGCGGTGCCGTTGCCGTCGAGATCGTGAATCGTCGCCCGCTGCTCGGTGAAGCGCAGCCCGCCGAGCCCCGAGTTGAGCTCGAAGTCCTGCGCGAGTTGGCTGGCGAGGGCGGCGCACGCGAGGCGGCTCTGGGTCGAGGCGAGCTGGCCGCAGAGCACCAGGTTGATCAGCTCTCCGACGTCGTGGGCCTGGTTGTTCGAGCCGGCCTGGATCGCCACGTTGAAGAGGTTCACCAGCAGCTTGTTGACGTCGAACTCGATCTCCCGCGGCCCGAGGATCACCTCCATCGCGGTGCGCGAACCGCCGAAGCCGTGCACGGTGACGGTGATCTGCCCGTTCGCGCCGAGGGTCGGGTTGTTCATCACGTTGATCACCTGACCGTTGTAGTCGAGCCACAGCTCGCTCCACTGCTCGGCTCCGGCGACCCGCGCCTGCTGGCCCTCGACGAGATCCATCACTCCGCGCGCCTTGAGCGGCCGGCTGCCGAAACGGAACATGTCGGAGAGCACCTGGAAGAGCTGGGTGAGCCAGGGCGGCGCGTGAACGTTCTGCGAGACGAGGTTCCCCACGTAACAGATGAGCTGTTGCTCGAGGCTGCCCAGCGAGTTGCAGTTCGTCGTCATGCCGGAGGTGATGGCGCGGAGGAGATCGAGCAGCCTGCCGATCTCGCTCGCCCGCTGCGCGAACTCCGAGATGTCGAGCTCGTAGTAGGTCTGGTAGCGCCCGTTGATGTTGGTGTTGAAGGTGGTGGCGCACATCGGCCCGGTGCACGGGTTGTTGACGCAGGTGCCATTCACGCACTGCTGGCCCATCGGGCACGTCGGCGAACAGGGAACCGTGCAGGCGTTCGGCGAGGTGGAAGGCTGACACCGGTTGAGGATGATCTCGAACCCGGTCGCGATGCAGCGCTGACCAGTCGGACAATCGCAGTCGGAGGCGCACCAATCGTCGACCGGCCCGCCGCCCGAGCCACCGACGCCACCTGCGACCGAACCGCCGCCGACCTCGCCACCCGCCGCCCCACCGGCCGCCGCTCCTCCCGCCGTCCCACCATCGACCCGGGTCACTCCGGCCGGACCCGTTCCGCCGGTCTTCACCAGCGCATTCGCGCCGCAGTCACACCCAGCGACGAGGACGACGAGGGACAGGAGGAGCAGGCGGTTCATTCGGACGAGATCAACCATCGGACGAGGGGCCTTGCGCAAGGCCGAAGCGTGTCTTTCTCGAGACAGGCCGCGATTCTCAGCGCCCGAGAAGTCAGGGCGTGTCGACGAGCCGAGTGGCGATGGCCTTCCACTGCGCTTCCGAGACGCCGATGCGCTCGAGGCGGCTGCGCGCACCCCCGGTGGCGTCGAGATCGTCGAGCACGGCCTCGAGGCTCGGTGGCGTTCCGCCCAGGCCGTTCTCCGCGGTGCGCAGGTAGTCGTTCATCACCTCGGCGCGGCTGACCTCGGCAGCGCGGAGCAGCACCGCCGTCACCACGCCGCTGCGATCGCGCCCATAGGTGCAGTGGAGCAGCACCCCGCCCTGCGCGCTCGCCAGCGTCTCGAACACCAGCTTCATCGAGGCGTCGCTGCGGAGATCGGCCAGGTAGTCGGCGACGCTCAGCGAATAGGGAATCGGCAGCGGCGCGTGCACCACGGTGACGCACGAAGGGTCGGGCAAGGCGTTCCATTCGGACGCCTCGCGGAGATCGACGAGGGTGGTGATGCCCAGCGCCTTCAGCTTCTCGCAGCCGGACTCGTCGAGGCCACCCGGCGCGGCTGAACGAAACACGAACCCGCAGTTGGTCGTTCCCCTCGCCGCAGGGAGCCCCCCGAGATCCCTCGCGTTGCGGACGACGTTCACCAACACCGGCTTGCCAGGTGGACAGGTTGGCGAGGGCAGCTCGGGCTGCACCGGAGGCACCGAGGCGGGCTGGCAGCCGGCGAGGAGCGGGGCGAGGAGCAACGAGAGACGCACTGACCGCTGTTTGCCCCAGGTCGAGGGCCTCGTTCAAGCCGACCGGCCGAGCGTCGAGATTGACTGGTCCAGCAGGTCGCGTAGGCGCAAACCCATGGAGCGCCTTCCCCTGTTCGCCACCGCCACTCGAGGCACCGAGCCCTTCCTCGCCGAGGAGCTCGAACAGCTGGGCGCCAAGCGCATTCGGCAGGACCGTGGCGGGGTGCGCTTCTTCGCTGCGCTCGACGAGCTCGCCAAGGTGCTCCTCCACTCGCGGGTCGCGATGCGGGTGCTCTACCCGCTCCGCCAGTTCGAGGCGCAGGGCGCCGACGGGCTCTACGAAGCCGCGCGCTCGATCGCCTGGGAAGACTGGCTCGATCGCCGCTCCACCTTCTCCATCGAGGCGACCCTCAAGGACACCGAGCACTCGCACTCGGGCTTCGTCGCGCTCAAGCTGAAGGACGGGCTGGTCGATCGGCTGCGCGAGAAGTGGGGGCAGCGGCCCGACGTCGACACCCGCGCGCCCACCTTCCACGTCGTGGCGCACCTCGCGAAGACCTCGCTCTCGCTCTCCCTCGATCTCTCGGGTGAAGCGCTCTTCAAGCGAGGCTACCGGCAGAAGAGCACCGCGGCCCCGCTCAAGGAGACCCTCGCCGCCGCGATGCTCCTCGCCTCGAAGTACGACGGCACCGAGGCCTTCGTCGACCCGATGTGTGGCTCGGGCACGCTCGCCATCGAAGCCGGCTTCATCGCCACCCGTCGCGCCCCGGGCCTCAAGCGGGAGTTCGCCTGCGAGCAGTGGCCCTCGTTCGCGCCGAAGCTGAAGCCGCTCCTCGAAGACGTTCGAAGAGAGGCGTTCGCACAGCTCCGGCCTGCGCCCGCGCCGATCATCGCCCGCGACTACGACGAAGAAGTGCTCACCGCGGTGAAGCGCAACGTGGTGACGGCTGGGCTCTCGACGAGCGTGCGCATCGAGCTCGCCGACGCGACGACGGCGCCTCCGCCTCCCGACCTCTCCGGCCTCGTCTGCACCAACCCGCCCTACGGCGAACGCCTGGGCTCGGGCGGCCAGAAGGGCATGAAGTCGTTCTTCCACAAGCTCGGCTCGAACCTGAAGCAATGGCACGGCTGGAGGCTCTCGGTGCTCGCCGGAAACGAGGCCTTCGAGAGCGCGTTCGGCCTGCGTCCCGAGTCGCGCAAGCCGCTCTGGAACGGCGCCATCGCCTGTCAGCTGTTGCAATACCCTCCAATCAGATGAAGGGGTTGCTGCTCACCGAGCGGGCGAGCCCGGGGTGACGCGGCGAGACAGATAGGGCTATACGCTCTCGAACTCACGTGTCCGTGTCCGAAGCCCAGGAAGACGTCACTGCCGAGGTCAACGCCGAAGGGCTTGATCCGCTGATCGGGGTCACCCTCGATGGGCGCTTCCGCATCGTGGGCGGCATCGGCAAGGGCGCGATGGGCCGCGTCTACCGAGCCGTGCAGGTGGGGCTGAATCGTGCGGTCGCCTTGAAGGTGCTCGACTCGAACTACGGCGCCGGCCGCGACGAGTCGTTCCGTCAGCGGTTCCTCGTCGAGGCGGCCCTCACCGCCAAGCTGTCGCACCCCAACACCGTTCGCATCTTCGACTACGGCTGCTCGACCGACGGCATCTTCTACCTGGCGATGGAGTTCCTCGAGGGCGAGACGCTCGATCGCTCCTTCTCGAAGGGGCCGCTCGGGTGGAGACGCGCGCTCTCGATCGGCCAGCAGACCGCGCGGGCGCTCCGGGAAGCCCACGAGCTCGGGGTGGTGCACCGCGATCTCAAGCCGGCCAACATCATGCTGCTGTCGGCCGACGACGACACCGATCACGTGAAGGTGCTCGACTTCGGCTTGGTGAAGTCCTTCGTCGAAGGCCAGGAACTCGAAGGCCGCGCGATCACCCAGCAGGGCATGCTCATGGGGAGCCCCCCGTACATGGCGCCCGAGCAGGGCGATCGTGGCCGCGCCGACCCCCGCAGCGACATCTACGCGCTCGGCTGCATCCTCTTCGAGGCGCTCACCGGCAAGCCGCCGTACTCGGGCACCGCGCCGCTCGAGATCATCATGAAGCACGTGAACGAGCCGATTCCGGCCATCGTCACGCCGCCCAAGTTCGAGCCGATTCCCGAGGCGATGGCCGCCGTCGTCACCAAGTGCATGCAGAAGTCGCCCATGGATCGCTTCCAGTCCATGGACGAGGTGCTGCAGGCGATGAGCGAGCTGACCTCACCGGTCGCGACGCCGGCCTTCGAGACGCCGCTGCCGAACACGGCGCTGCCCGATCCCGCTGCCGGCCGCCGGAACATGCCGCTGCTGGTGGGCGGCTTCATGCTCGCGCTGTTGGTGGGCATCGGCGGCACTGCGCTCGTGCTCCGAAAGCCCAAGCCGGTGGAGCCCGTCACCTCGCAGGTGCTCTTCCACATCGAGACCGATCCGGCGGGCGCGCAGGTGATCATCGGGAAGATGATCAAGGGCACCACCCCGCTCGACATCTCGCTCACCGCGGTCGACGGGCGGGCGAAGGCCGACGTGACGCTCCAGAAGGAAGGCTTCCTGCCGATGACGGTGACGGCGGCCGGCTCTGGCCCGCGCATCGAGCTCATCCAGAAGCTCCAGCTTCGACCGATCGAGAAGCCACCCGAGCCGAAGCTCGAGAAGCCGGTGGAGAAGCCGAGCCCGCCCCCGAAGATCGACCCCATCGAGCGCGCGTTCCAGGAACCTGCAGGCCCCAAAGCCAAGCCCGACGCGCTCCCGACGGTGACGCCGGTGAAGAGTGGGGCGACCGCCAAGCCACCGGCGACCAAGAAGACGCCCATCGGCAAGCCGGCCTCGCGGCTGGAAGACGAAGACGATCCCCTCGCGCCGAGAACGCCGCCGCCGTCGAACGATCTGAAGCGGCCGAAGTGAGCGGCCCGAACGACCTGGTGTGAGATACTCGGTCGCGATGAGGTTGCTGCCGGCCCCCGCCCGACTCTTCCTTCTCGCCGGGGCGCTCGGCTGTGCACCGAAGCACGTCGAGACGCTGCCAGCCTCGGCGACGGCGATGACGATCGCTCAGCTCCAGCACGTGGTGGCGCGAGGCCCGTTCCCCGACGACCCCTGCCAGGCGATGTGGTTCTACGCCGTCGCCGACACCAAGAAGGCCGGCGAGGTGATGGACGCGCTCGTGGAGAAGGCGTCTCCCTGCTCCGCCGAGCTCGCCCGGCTGCGGCTCCTCTCGCTCGCGCGGACGAACCTGCTGTCGTGGGGAACGGAGAGTCAGGCCCCGAGCGTCGCCACCCGCCTCGAGCTCGCGCGCCTCGCGGCGATCGCCAAGTGGGATCCCGGCACCTCGGCGGTGGGCGACCTCGTGCTCGACCCCGACGAACACGTGCGCCTCGCCGCCATCGTCGCGGTTCGTGTCCTCCGCGCCAGCATCGTGGTGGGCCAGCTCGAGCGGAGCCTCGCCGCGAAGCCACCTCGATGGCCAGAGGAGCGCGCCGCCCTCTGCACCGCCCTCACCGAGTTTGGCGCCGACGCTCCCGCCACCGCGTGTCGAGCCCTCTCTCCGGTGCCACTCCCCAGACCGCCCGAGCCCGTCGGCCGGCCGCCGCCCAACCTCTGTCGGACGTCGATGACCAACCTCGAGAGCCCGAACCACGGCACGCAGCTGCGCGCGATCCTCGAGCTCGCCGGGCCGTGGGTTCGGCAGCACCTGGGCTGTGCAGTGCCCAACGAGCTCGTGCTCCGGCTCGTGCAGACCGCTCCCGAAGAGAACCGGGCCGCGGCAGCGATGCTGACGCTGTGGATGAACCACCCTCCCGAGCTGCGCCGAACGCCGAGCTGGCCGGCGACGATCGTGACACCGTGAGGCGCACCCTCGAAATGCTGCACCTCCGTCGCCCGTCGCGGGTCTTTGCAGCACCTCACTTCCCTTGGAGCCTCACCATGAAGAAGCTCGTCGCGCTGATCGCCCTCGTCGCCGTTCCCGCCTTCGCCGCCGACTACAAGTGCTCGAGCGGGCGGGTCGAGAAGAGCGGCAGCACCCAGTACACCTACAAGGAGTCGTCGTCGGAGATCGTCGTCGAGAAGGGCGGGTCGACCAAGGGCAAGGCCGTCAAGCGCGGCTCCAAGTGGTACGTCGAGATCGGCGGCAGCACCCAGGCCACCTTCGAGAACGGGAAGATCGAGAAGGGCGGCTCCTCGTGGGCCACCGCGAGCGACGCCCAGCGCACCTACGACTGCAACGCCGACGTCGCAGCCACGCTGTGGGTCCTCGCGCAGAAGGGCGCGCTCTGAGCACTGCTGCGCCTCACTCGCCCTTGGCGATGCCCCAGGCGTCGAGCTTTCGGTAGAGCGTCTTCCGCTCGATGCCGAGCACCTTCGCCGTCTGCGTCTTGTTCCCCTGCAAGGCGGAGAGGACCTTGAGCGTGTAGCGGCGCTCGAGCTCCTCCAGCGTCACGAAGTCGCTCGGGTCGTCGACGTTCACCACCAGGCGCGTGGGCCGGTGCGCGACGATCTTCTCCGGCAGGTCGTCGACGCCGATCTCGTCGTAGCGGGTCATCGCGACCGCGCGCTCCACGCAGTTCGACAGCTCGCGCACGTTGCCGGGCCAGTCGTACGAGACGAGCTTCTCGGCGGCCTTGGCAGACAGGCCCTTCACCGCCTTCCCGGCCCGACCGCTGAACTCGGTGAGGAAGCGCTGGGCGAGCGGGAGGAGATCGGCGGCGCGCTCTCTCAAGGGCGGCAGGTGCAGGCTCACCACGTTCAAGCGGAAGAAGAGGTCTTCGCGGAACTGCCCTTCTTCGATGCGGCTCTCGAGATCTCGATGGGTGGCGGCGATGATCCGCACGTCGACGGGGTGCTCGGCGCGCGCGCCGATCGGCCGCACCTTTCGCTCCTGGAGCACCCGGAGCAGCTTGGGTTGGAGGCCCAGCGGCATGTCGCCCACCTCGTCCAACAGGAGCGTGCCGCCGTTCGCCTCGGTGAAGAGCCCGACCCTCGCCTCGCGCGCATCGGTGAACGCGCCGCGCACGTGACCGAACAGCTCGCTCTCGAGCAAGGCCTCGGGCATCGCCGCACAGTTGACCGCGACGAAGGGCCCTCGCCGGCCGCTCCGCTCGTGAATCGCGCGCGCCACGACTTCCTTCCCGGTGCCCGACTCGCCGGTGATCAACACCGAGGTCGGCGTCGTGGCGACGCGGGAGATCATGTCGAGCACGCTCTGCATCGCCTGGCTGACCGCCACCACGCCGTCGAGCTTGAGCCCGCCCGCGCTCACCTCGAGGCGGAGCCGCTCCACCTCCCGACGGAGCCGCCGGTGCTGCACCGCGCGCTCGAGGGCGATGACGATGGCGTCGAGCTTCGCCGGCTTCGAGAGGAAGTCGTAGGCGCCGGCGCGAATGGCCGCGACCGCGCTGTCGAAGCTCCCGAACCCGGTGAGGACGATGACGGGCGTGTCGGGGTGACTGGCCGAGACGCGCTCGGCGAACTCGAGGCCGCCGAGCCCGGGCATGGCGAGATCGGTGAGCACCACGTCGACGTCTTCGGCGTCGAGCTGCCGCAGCGCCTCCTCGGCGCGCTGGGCGCTCACCACCCGATAGCCGCGCTGCGAAAGGCCGAGCTCGAGGGTCGAGGTGAGGTTGGCGTCGTCATCGACGACGAGAATGCGGGCGGTCATCGGCTGGCCTCGGGGAGATGAATGGTGAAGGTGCTGCCACGGCCGGGAGCGCTCTCGAGCGTGAGGAAGCCACCGTGTTCTTCGATGATGCTCGAGACGATCGGCAGCCCCAGCCCCGTCCCTTCGCCTGCCGGCTTGGTGGTGAAGAAGGGCTCGAAGATGCTGCGCTGTTGCTCGGTCGCGATGCCCACCCCGTCGTCGCGGACCGAGAGCGTCGCGAAACGGTGGCGCTCGCCGCCTTCGGGCGCGGAGCGTTCCACCTGGCCGGTCGCGACCCAGACGTGACCGTTCGCCGCGCACGCATGAAGCGCGTTGACGACGAGGTTGGTGAGGGCCTGCTGCAGCAACACCTCGTCGCCAGCGGCCTTCGAGGGCGAGAGCCCCGACACGTCGAGGGTCACCGGCTTGCGCGCCGCGAGCGGGCCGATCAGATCGACGACCGTCCTCGCGATGGAGTCGAGGAAGACGGGCGTGGGCTCGAGCACCCGCGGCCGCGCGAAGACGAGCAGCTGGCGGACGAGCCGGGTCACCTGTTCGGTCTCGGTGATGATCAGCTTCGCCGACGAACGGGTCGTCTCGCTCGACTCCAGGTCGTCGACGATGAGCCCAGCGCGGGCCTCGATGACGTTGAGCGGGGTGCCCAGCTCGTGGGCGAGCCCGGTCGCGAGCCGGCCCACCGTGGCGAGGCGATCGGCGTGGCGCAGGTGCTCCGTCGCGCGCTCGCGAGCCTCGGTCGCCTTGGCCTTCTCGGCTTGCGCGTGCTCGAGCTGGGCGCAGGCGGCGTTGAGTTCCTTGGCGAGCTGCTCGAACTCGTCACCGGTGCCGAGGGTGAGATCGGGCTTGAACTCCCCGCGGCCCATCTCGCGCGACTTCGAGACGAGCGCGCGCGTGGGGCGAGCGACCAACAGCCACCCGAGGATGAAGGCGAAGGCCGCCATGCCGAAGATGAGGCCGAGCGCGAGCTGAACCGCCGCGGTCACGTGCGCGCGTGCCCAGTCGGTCTCGTACTGCGCCGACTCCGACACCTCGATCGCTCCGCCGGGCCGCTCCGCCAACCGCACTGGCACGACCGTCACTCTGCGTCCGCGCTCGGCGGTGAAGCTCCGCGCGTCTTGCACGCTGGCGAGCTCGGCGCACGGGATCGCTGGCGGGCTCGTTCCCTCGTCGAGGCAGACCCACCGAATGCGGAGCGCAGTGGGGTGGTGCTGGCCGCTCGAGTCCACCATGCGCTGGGCCTCGGCGAGCCCGTCTCGGGGAACGATCGCCTCGACCGCGTCGGCCACCGAGCGCGCCACCAACAGGTGCGACCGATCGACGTCGGCCTCGAAGTCGGCCACCTCGGTGGTGAACCGGCGCCACTCGGCGAGCGAGATGGCGGCGATCACCACGAGGAGGAACGCGACGGTGAGGCGAGTGACGAGCTTCATTCTCGGAGGGTCGGTGTAGGAGCGGGCGACGAAGCCGGCAAGAGACGGGGCCCGACGGCCCACCGGGCGAAGTGGGGGGCTGCTTGAGTGAGTGCACCGGCCACAGAAATGCGCTAGCGACCTTTCTCTTCAGGACGCGATGGTCAGGCTGCTCCTCAGTCTTCCGCTTCTCCTGATTGGTGCCGGGCTGGCGCTGATCTCCCGCACCCATCGCACGGCCGCCGCCTGGGCGATCGTCAGCCAGCTCGCGGCCTGCATCGCCGTCTTCGTCGGCCTCTTCGAGATCGGCTCGGCCCCGGAGCTCGGCAGGCTCGTCTCGGAGTGGCCTCAGCCCCTCGGGCGCCTCACCTTCGAAGCCGACGCGCTGAGCCGGTACTTCCTCGTCTGGTCGTTGCCGTTCACCCTCGTGGGGACGCTCTACGCCATCGGGTACCTCGCCCCGTACGAGGCGAAGGGCCGCCGCGCCGGGCCCCACTTCGCGCTGCTCAACATGGTCTCGCTGTCGTTCGTGATCGTCTACACCTCGCAGAGCGTGCTCGTGTTCCTCCTCGGCTGGGAGGTCGCTGCGATCGCCGCCTGGCTGCTCGTCATCTGGGACTACCGGAACCAGAAGATCCGGTTCGCGGGGTTCAACTACCTCGTCTCGACCCACGTGGGGCTCTTCGTGCTGGTCGCCGCCTTCATGTTGTTGCACGCGCGCACCGGCTCGCTCGAGTTCGAGCAGTTCGGCGCCTTCCTCGCGCGTGGCGAAGCCGGTCGTGACACCATCTTCCTGCTCCTCGGCGCCTCGTTCGCGCTCAAGGCGGCCTTCTTCCCATTCCACACCTGGCTGCCACGGGCCCACTCCGCCGCGCCCGCCCACGTCTCGGCGCTGATGTCTGGAGTGATTCACAAGGCCGGCCTCTTCGGGCTCGTGCGGTTCCTGCTGCTGATGGGCAAGCCCGAGGAGTGGATGGGCTGGGCGATGCTCGCGTACGGGGTGGCGTCGGCGTTCTTCGGGGTGCTCTTCACCTCGACCCAGCGCGACGTCAAACGGCTGCTCGGCTACTCGTCGACCGAGAACGTGGGCATCGTGGCGATGGGGCTCGGCGTCGGGGCGCTCGGCTGGTCGTGGAACCTCCCCGCGCTCGCCATCTCGGGCTTCACCGCCGCGCTCTTTCATCTCCTCAACCACGCCATCTTCAAGTGCCTGCTGTTCTTCGGTGCGGGAGCGATCTTCCGTGCGACGCACACCGTCGATCTCGAGCGGCTCGGCGGGCTGGCGAAGAAGCTGCCCTCGCTGACCGCGCTCTTCCTGATCGGCACGCTGGCGGCCTGCGCGCTCCCACCGCTCAACGGCTTCTTGAGCGAGTTCACCCTCTACGCGGGCCTCTTCAGCGGGGCGGCGCCCGAGCGGCTGGCGAACATCGTGCTCGTCAGCGCAGGCGCGGTGCTGGCGTTGGTGGGCGGGCTGAGCGCCTTCTCGATGACGCGCTGCTTCGGCATCACCTTCCTCGGCTCGCCGCGCGACGCCACCGTGCACGTCTCGGGCGAGACGCCGATCTCGATGCGCTCGGCGATGATCGTCTTGGCGGCGCTGGCGCTCGGGGTGTCGGTCTTCCCCGAGCTGGCCCTGGGGTTGGTGCGCCCGGTGGTGGCGCGGCTCCCCTTCCCCGAGGCGGGCGCGTCGCAGCTCGAGTTCCTCGCCCCGGTGACGTGGGCCAGCCGTGGGCTCTTGGTGCTGGTGCTCGCCGCCGGCCTGCGCTGGTTCGTCACCCGCAAGGCACGGCAGAGCGCGACGTGGGGCTGCGGGTACACCGCGCTCAACCCACGCATGCAGTACACCGGGAGCTCGTTCAGCGGGCTGTTGGGCGCGATCTTCGAGTCGGTGATGCCAGCGGTGCGGAGGGAGGCGATCTCGACCGAGCCCTTCCCGCGGAAGGCGGGCCACGCGGCGAGCCACCACCCCGATCCCGTCGAGCGGCGGCTCTACGAGGTGCTGGGGCAGGCCGAGGCCCTCATCGTCCAGTTCGCCGAGAAGGTGCCGGCGCAGCCACGCTTCGTGTTCGCGCTCGGGCTGCTGACGTTGCTCGTCCTCGGCGGGCTCGTGCTCGCGGGAGTGGGCTGAGGTGGCGCGGCTCCTCGGCAATCTCCTGGTGTTGCTGGTGCTCCCCTTCCTGCTGGTGGGGGTCATCAACCGGGTGAAGGCGCTCTGGTCGGGGCGGCGCGGCCCGCGGCTGTGGCAGACCTTCTTCGACGTGGTGCGCCTGGCACGAAAGCAGTCGGTCTACAGCCCGACGACCACCGCCCTCTTCCGGCTCGCGCCCTGGGTCGCCTTGGTCTCGGCGCTCGCTGGCGCGGCGGTGGTGCCGCTGTCGGGTGGCCGCGCGCTCGTGTCCTTCCCGTTCGACTTCGTCTGGTTCGCCTACGCGTGGGGGCTGGGGCGGCTCCTGATGATGTTGGCCGGGCTCGACACTGGGAGCTCGTTCGAGGGCATGGGCGTCTCGCGTGAGGCGACGTTCTCGACGCTCATCGAACCGGTCATCTTCCTCGTCGCCGGCGCGCTCTGTCTCACCACCGGCGCCAGCTCCCTCGCTGGCGCGCTCCTGCTTCCGCTCTCGTTCGGCGACGCCTCGGTGGCGATCTGGCTCTGCGCGGTGAGCGCCCTCCTCGTCGTCGTCCAGGTCGAGGGCTCGCGCATGCCCGTCGACGATCCCACGACGCACCTCGAGCTGACGATGGTGCACGAGGTGATGGTGCTCGATCACAGCGGGCCCGATCTCGCGGCGGTGCAGCTCGGCGCGGCGGTGAAGCTCACGGTGGGCTTGTCGCTGGTGGCCTCGCTCCTCAACCCAGTCGCCGACCGGGAGAGCATCGCGGGCGTGGCGACCCACCTCGGGCTCTGCGTCGCGCTCGCGGCGGTCGTCGGCCTGGTGGAGTCGCTCACCGCCCGGCTCAAGCTGAAGGCGGTGCCCATCTACATCGCCTTCGCGTTGGTGACGGCGACGGTGGGGCTGCTCGCGACCGCCTGGGGAGCGGGCTCGTGAACACGCTCCACGTCGCGCTCCTCGGGGTGCTGGTGCTGCCGATCTTCGTCGGGAACTGGCGGGTGAGCCTCGTCGGCCTGTCGGCGCAGGGCCTGCTCCTCGCGTGGATCGCGAGCCGTCACGATCCGAGCGCGCTCGATCACGCGAGCGGGTGGATTGGGCTCGTCGACTTCGGAGCGGTGCGGGGCGTGCTGGCGCCGCTCACCATGTGGCGGCTGCTCTCCGCCCGCCAGGTGCCTGGGCGAAACGACGTCGTCGCGCCGAACCTGTTCTCCTGGGGCCTCGCGCTCGGGTGCGTGTTGTTGGCGTTTCGGCTCGCGGCGAAGCTCAGCCCAGGCGCGTCGAGCCACACCCTGCTGGCGGTCTCGATCGCGGCGCTCCTGCTCGGGTTCCTCATTCTCAGCATGCAGTCGAGCCCGCTCAGCCAGATCATCGGCCTGCTGCGCATCGAGAACGCGGTGGCCCTCTTCGAGCTGCACGCCTCGGCCGGCGCTCACGAGCCCATCGGCCTTCGCCTCGGGGTGAGCCTGGCGTTCCTGGTGTCGGTCGGCTTCTTCCGTTGGTACCTCGCCCGCCTGGTGCAGCCACCGACGGGAATGGATGCCGAGGAGGCGGTGCTGTGATCCTCGTGCTCCTCGTCGCGCTGCCGGTGGTGGTCGCCGCCATCGTGGCCGTCGCGCGCATGCGTGAGGAGCTGGAGTGGGTGCTGGTGCTGACGGGCGCAGGGGTGACGCTGGTGAGCTGGGCAGTGGCCGCGTCGGGCGAGCTCGAGTGGGCTCCGCTGCTGCTCCGCGCCGATGCGCCCGCGCGGCTCTTCCTCGCCTTCGTGAACCCGATCTTCTTCGGCATCGCCGTGTACGTCTGGGGCCGGGTCGACGCGGTGCCGGCGTTGAAGGAGCAGCTCCCCACCTTCGTCCCCGCGAGCCTGCTGCTCCTCGCGGCGGTCGATCTCGTCTTCATCGCCGATCACCTGGTGCTGGCCTGGCTGGCGCTCGAGGCCTCGACCTTCGCCGCCGCGCCGCTGGTGATTCGCCGGGCACACCGCGCTTCGCTGCTCGCCTCGTGGAGCTACCTCGTCTTCTCCGGCGTGGCGCTCTCGCTCACCTTCCTCGGCTTCACTCTCGTGTCCCGTAGCCTCGGCGCTCACGACCTGCCCGCCGACTTCTCGCTCGCCGCGCTCGAAGGGCTCGCGACCTCGACGACGGACGACTGGGGCCGGCTCGGCGTGTTGGTGCTCCTGCTCGGGTTGGGCACCAAGCTGGGCCTGGCGCCGATGTACTCGTGGCTGCCCGAGACCTACGACGAGGCGCCGCCCGCGACGGTGGCCTTGCTCGCGAGCGTGCAGTTCAACGCCTCGCTGCTCGTCCTCGTGCGGGTCGTTCATGCCTTCGGGCCAGCCCATGCCTCGCTGATCGTGATGGTGTTGCTCGGGCTCGGGCTCGCCTCGGTGGCGGTCTCGACGGCGGGCGTCGTCGCCACCCGGAGCTTCAAACGCCTGGTGGCCTTCGCGTCGATCAACCATGCCGGGGTGATCGCGATCGGCCTCGGCATCGGTGGAGAGGCGGCCTACGGGTTGTTCCTCTACGTGATGAGCAACGCCTTCACGAAGGCGATCCTCTTCCTCACGGTCGGGAAGATCAAAGCGCACTACCACACCAAGGACGCGCGGCAGGTGACGGGCCTGCTCCAGAACCTGCCCTACAGCGCGATCTTCCTGATGGTGGGCACCTTCGCGCTGCTCGGCTTTCCACCGTTCGGCAGCTTCTTCGGCGAGCTGCTGATCCTCTCGGGCCTCGCGGCCGGCGAGCACATGACGGTGTTCGTGGTGTTCTGCGTGTTGATCACGATGACCTTCGTCGCGACGGGGCGGACGATCTTCCCCATGATCTGGGGCGAAGGAACGCAGCCTGCGAATTGGCCGAAGCAGACGCTCTGGTCGTCGTGGCCCAAGGCGGTCTTCTTCATCGCGCTGGTGGTCCTCGGGCTCTACATTCCCTCGAGCGCGAACGAGCTGATCCACTCGGTCGCAGCGCTCGTCGGGAGTCAGCGATGAAGTCGACCGGGGCGTGCTGGCAGGTCGCCGCGGTTCCACAGGCGAGCTGGCGCGAGGTGGGAGAGCGGCTCGAGACAGGAGCGCGGCTCGTCACCGCCTGGGGCCGGCGCAGCGGCGAGCAGGTGCTCGTCACCACGCTCTTCGAGACCTCGAACGGCGAGCTGAGCGCGATGCGAACGTTCGTACCGAGCCTCGAGGGCGTGCACGAGCTGACCAGCCGTCACCCGGCGATGCACTGCTTCGAGCGTGAGCTCCACGAGCAGACCGGGCTGCGGGTCGGAGGGCACCCGTGGCTGAAGCCGCTTCGGTTCGAGGGCGCGCTGGAAGGGAAGACCGGCACCTACCCGTTCCACGACGTGACGGGGAAGGAGGTGCACGAGGTCGCGGTCGGGCCGATCCACGCCGGGGTGATCGAGCCAGGCGCCTTCCGCTTCATGTGCACTGGAGAAGAGGTGCGGCACCTCGAGATTCAGCTCGGCTTCCAGCATCGCGGGGTCGAGCGCGCGCTCCTCGGCACCAAAGTCCGACACCTGTTGCCACTGGCGGAGACCATCGCTGGTGATTCGAGCGTCGCGCACGCGTGGGCGCTGGCAGGGGCGATCGAGGCGCTCGCCGGCCGGCGCGTCGAAGGTGCCGTCGAACGATCACGGGCGATCGCGCTCGAGCTCGAGCGCGTGGCGATGCACCTCGCCGGCCTCTCGGGGCTGAGCACCGACATCGGGTTTCTCCCTGGCGCGACGACCTACGGCCGGCTGCGGACGACCGCGATCAACACCTCGATGATCCTCTGCGGGAGCCGCTTCGGCCGGAGCGCGATTCGCCTGGGCGGCTCGGGGCTTCGAGCGAGCAAGGACCTGCTCGAGACCGCGCGCGCGAACGTGCGGTTGCTCGTGCGAGATCTCGAGCCGATCAACCAGCTCTTTCACACCGCGGCGAGCGTGCGGCACCGGCTCGTCGGCGTCGGCCGGGTGACGAAGGACCAGGTGCGCTCACTCGGGTTCGTGGGGATGACGGCTCGATCGGCGGGAGTCGCCCTCGACGCACGGGCTGGCGCGACCGTCTACGCCCAGCTCGAGGCGCGCACCGTGCAAGACGGAGATTGCTGGGCGCGAGCGCTGCTCCGAATCGAGGAGCTCGGCGCGTCGCTTCGCTGGCTCGAGGGCGCGCTCGCGATCGACGAGCCGTGGCAGCTCGGCGAAGTGACCGAGGTCGCGCTCGCGGCGGACTCACTGGCGGTGTCGGTCGTCGAAGGGTGGCGCGGCGAGGTCGTGCACTGCGTCGAGACCGGCGCCGACGGCGCGTTCGTTCACGTCAAGGTGCAGGACCCATCGCTGCGCAACTGGCTGGCGCTGGCGCTCGCGGTGCGCGGAGAGCACATCTCCGACTTTCCGATCTGCAACAAGAGCTTCGACCTCTCCTATTGCGGGAACGACCTATGAAGCAGCTCCTCGACGCGCTGCGCGTTCGTCGCTCCCAAGGCACCCAGTTCATTCGCGACGTGCAGACGGCGCTGCCTGCGGGGTTTCGAGGCCTGCCGCAGCTCGCAAGTCAGCCCTGCGTCGATGGCTGTCAGGCCTGCGTCGAGTCGTGCCACACCGCCGCGATCAGCCTCGAGCCACTGCGACTCGATCTCGGCCGCTGCACGTTCTGCGGTCGCTGCGAAGAGGTCTGCCCGGCCAAGCGCATTCAGTTCTCGGCCGAGCCGAAGATGAGCGCGACCGAGAGGACCTCTCTCCAGCTCGAAGCCGAGCGCCCAGGCCCGGCCGTGCAGACCAACCGCGCGATCGCGAAGGTGTTCGGGCGTTCCCTCAAGCTCCGGCAGGTCTCGGCCGGCGGCTGCAACGCTTGCGAGCTCGAGCTCAACGCCATCTCGAACGTGAACTTCGACGCGCAGCGCTTCGGCATCGAGTGGGTGGCCTCACCTCGCCACGCCGACGCGCTCGTGCTCTCCGGGCCGCTCACGAAGAACATGCGCGAAGCCGTGCAGCTCGCCTGGGACGCGATGCCCGACCCGCGCTTCCTCGTGGTCGTCGGGGCCTGCGGCATTTCGGGAGCGCCGTACGAGCACTCGACCAGCATCGATCGGGCCTTCCTCGAGCAGGTCCCTCCGGTGCTCTACGTGCCCGGGTGCCCGCCGCATCCACTCACCTTCGTGAACGCGCTCCTCGACTTCCTGGGGCGCACGAAGGTTCGCGGCGCCTGACGCTCACACCTTGTTCTCGGTGCCCTTCACCATGCGGCCGATGTTGGCTCGATGCGTCCACACCATCGAGACGAGCAGCACCACCGCGAGCAACGGATACTCGAGCGGCTTTCCGAGGAAGAAGGAGACGCCGATCGCCACCGCGCCGCCAGCGAGGCTCCCGATCGAGCTCACCTTGGTGGTGGCGACGATCACGCCCCACACCACCGCGCCCGCGAGCGCCGCCACGGGCACCAGCACGATCAACACCCCGAGCGCCGTCGCCACGCCCTTCCCTCCTTGGAACTTGAGCCACACCGGGAAGACGTGACCGAGGAAGGCTGCGTAGGCGACCGCGACGTGCAGCAATGGCCGCTCTGGCGCGAGGTGGAGCGCGAGCAGCACCGGAACGGTTCCCTTCACCGCGTCGAGCACGAGCACGAGCGCGCCGATCTTCTTCCCGGCGACGCGCGCGACGTTGGTGGCGCCGATGTTCCCGCTCCCGTGCGCCCGCACGTCCTTCTTGGTGAGCGCGTGGGTGACGATGACGCCGAAGGGGATCGAGCCCGCGAGGTAGCCGACCACCACCAACCAGAGTTCGCTCAGCGCCAGTGGAGCACCCGATAGGCGAACACCACGAACGCGTAGTTCGCGAGGAAGAGACCGATGGCGATCCACCGCGCGCGCTTCCACTCGACCTCGCTCAGCTTCACTTCCGGCAGCGGCACGCCGAAGACGAGGTGGACGATCGTCGCAACGACCGAGACCGCGAAGACGAGCGCAGCGACGGTGCCGAGCGGGTTGGCGTGAAAGGCGCCCCAGAAGTTGAAGTGCGCGACGCGGTCCGCGACGCGGGTGAGGCCACAGCCAGGGCACGGCACGCCGGTCGTCTGGCGGAAGGTGCAGCCCCAGAAGGGAATGATCTTCGCGAGCGGGACGTAGCGGGCGATGAGCAGACCGACGACGCCGACGATGCCGAGCGCATCGATGGTGCCCAAGGTGCGGTTGCGAGCGGGAAGAACGAGCTGCACGGCAGGGTCACCCTACACGAGCCGAATCGGTTTGGTCAGCCGCGCAGTGCCTTGGCGACGACCCGGGCGTTCGGGCCGGTGAGCCGGGCGAGCGCCTGCCTCGTCGACTCATCGAGCGTGGGGAGCACGCCGCGCAGCACCTCGACGACCGACGGTCGGCACTCCATCTTGAAGGCTCGAAGCGCCTCGAGCACCAGCGTCGAGCGCGCTGCCACGTCCAGCTTCCCGAGGAGCCGCCACGGCGTGGCGTCGTAGGCAACGAGCTCGATGCTCCCGACGAGCTTCTCGCGTCGCGCGTCGGGAAGCCGGGCGAGCAGCGCGTTGGCGAGCGCTGAGCAGGTTGGCAGGTTCATCGCCTCGCGAACGGCGGAGTCGAGTCGTGCGGGCACCTCTTCTCCCCGTTCGGCGAGCAGCAGCGCCGCGAGAACGAGGAGCTCGGGTGGGCCCTTCTTCAAGGCGCCACCGAGCTCGGCCGACGAAGCCTTCGTGAGGAGCGGCTTCAGCACCGACACCAGCGTCCCCGCGTCTTCTGCTTCGGTCTTCGGCGTGATCGCTCGCGGTTGCGGCCAGCGGCGATTGAGATCGTAGGCCCCGTCGAAGGCGAGACCGGCGAGCTCGACCCGCTTCTTCCCGGTGAGCTTCGACACCGCCGCCTGCCACGCCTTGTCGGTCACCTTCCCCAGGAGGCGAAACCGGAGCCAGAGCCACAGCGGGCGGCCGTCGACCTCGTCTTCGAGAACGGACCGTCTGCTGAGCCCGGCATACCGAGTGAGGCGCTTGTCACCTCCCTCGAGATCGAGGCCGATGGCGCCGACCTTCTCGAGCTTCGCGCTCAGCGTGTCGGCGTTGAGCAGCGACGGGGCCGGCAAGCGAGCGAGCGCCTCGAGCAGCGCGCGCTGGAGCGGCGTCCACTCCGAGAAGGGCCGTGGATCACTCGCGCGCGTTCCAAGCAGCTCGTCGACGGCCGCCCACACCTCACGGGTGAACGCCTTCAGCGCGTCGAAGTCCTTGCTGGTCGGCGGGCGCGAGAACATCGCGCGCACCTCCGAGGGCGAACTGGGAACCGAGGCAGTGCGTGGCATGAACCACGAACCGTACCGCCGTCAGAAGCTCGCCTCGTAGGGAAAGCGCACGTGAAACTTGAGGAAGGCGAAGAACGACAACCAGACGGTGCGATCGATCGGCGTCACCTCGAAGAACGAGCCCAGCTTCTGCGGAAGGTAGACCTGCGCGCCGCCGCCGAAGCTCATGACGAACGAGCGCGTGACGTTCACCTGCAACGTGGTCTGCAGCTCGAGCCCCGGCCGGAGGAAGTGCGTCGTCGGAATGCCGGCGAGCTCGACGCCGCGAATGTTCGAGTAGATGAAGAGGTAGGTGAGCAGCAGGTTGGCGTCGAGGCTGAAGCGGCCGCGGCTCGCGTTCCACCCGCGCTCCGAGGTCTGCCCGCCCGAGAGCAGGGTGAGCCCCAGCGGCTTCCAGGTGAGCCCGAACAGGCCGACGCCGTTGAGTGCGTCGATCGACGGCGACACGTAGAGCGTCGAGGGAATGAAGATCGACGGGCCGATCTTCAGCTCGGTGATCCGATTCGCCTGCGCGCGGTAGTTGGCGGGAATGCGATCGCGGTTGTCGTTGATCCAGTCCTTGTCGATGATCGCGTAGAGATTGAAGGCGAGCGCGAAGTGCGGAACGGCGCCGCGGTTTTCGAGCAAGGGCCCGTAGAACCAGAACGCGGCCGGGCCGATGCCGAAGTCGGCCGGCACCGTCACCTTCCCGGCGAAGGAGGTCGAGGCGACGAGGAGCACTCCCACCAACGAGGCTCGAAGCACCGCGCCATCAAACCGCCTGAAGCCCCAAGGCGCAAACGAACGCACGCGCCACCGACGGACGTGCAGCGCATCGAATTCACGCCGCGCTCGCTCGAATCAGCCGAGCGGTGTCGACGGCGACGCACCCACCGCGACGTCGAAGCCGAACACCGCCCCGCCGCCATCTCGTGGGCGCGCCCAGACCGTGCCTCCGTGCGCTTGCGCGATGCGTTTGACGAGCGCGAGCCCGAGCCCGAGCCCTTCAGAAGTGCCGTTCGCCGGCCGCTTGAACTTCTGGAACAGCGCCGCCTCGCCGCCTTCGGGCAGGCCGGGGCCCTTGTCCAACACCTCGAAGGACACCTGCTCCGGACGAATCACGACGCGCAGCCGATCGACGCCGCCCGCGTGCTTCTTCGCGTTGTCGAGGAGGTTCGCGAGCGCGCGCTGGAGCAGCGTCGCGTCACCCGTCAGCCGATCGCCCTGCCCTTCGAGCTCGACCGAGGCCGCGGGAATGCCCGAACGTTCGGCCGCCCGGTTCACCACGTCGCGCACCGAGAGCTCCCGCTTCGACACCACCCCGAAGTCCACCCGCGAGCTGGCGAGGAGCTGTCCGACGAGCGCGTCCATCTCCTCCACTTCGCGATCGAGATCGTCGTAGGTCTTCGTCGTCGCCCCGGTGTCACGAGCGATCTCCGAGATGATGCGCACGCGCGCGAGCGGCGTTCGAAGCTCGTGAGACACCGCCGCGAGCAGCTCGCGTTGATCGGCCAGCTGCTTCTCGATGCGCCCGGCCATCTCGTTCACCGCCTCGGCCACCACGCTCAGCTCGTCTGAGTTGTGGAACGACAAGCTCGTGCGCGCCGAGAGATCGCCAGACCCGATGCGCTGCACCACGTCGGTGAGTTCGTCGAGCGGCCGCGCGAGCCGCCGCGCCACCTTGCCCGAGGCGAGCCAGAGGATCGCCACCGCGATGCTGAAGCCGAGGAGGAACCGCCAGGCCGGCTGCGACGGGTTCTTCGGACACGCGCGGACGGTGCCGATCCGCTGGCCGGTGGCGGTCACGGGCAGCTCATAGGCGTGACGGCCGCACGCCTCGCCGATCACGCCGAGCGACGTTCCGCTGGCGTCGAGGAGCTCGAGGTTCATCTCCAGCTGCTCCGACGCGTCGGTGGCGAAGGCGAGGCGACGCGCTGGATCGCCCCACTCCCGCGCGAACTGCGAGCCGGCCCACGTCGTGCCGCGATCCATCATTCGCTGCCAGGCTGGCTCCTGCACCCGCCCGAGCACCATGAAGACGATCGAGGTCAGCACCATGGTGGTGACGATGCCACCCGCGAACCAGAAGAAGATTCTCCGGCGCAGCCTCGCCCGCACGTAGCGCCCGATCGGCCCCATGCGTCGGCCGTGCAAGCCGTCGTGGTGAAAGGGAGGCTGGTGAACGGGCAGCTTCATCTCAGTCCTTCGTCAGCACGTAGCCGACGCCTCGCACGGTCTTGATCAACTTGGGTGGATCGTCGCCGAGCTTCTGGCGCAGATGGCTGATGTGCACGTCGACGGTGCGTTCTCCGACGACGACGTCTCCACGGCCCGCTTCGGACAGGAGCGCGTCTCTCGGCACCACCCGCCCTGCCCGCCGCATCAGCGCGACGAGAATGTCGAACTCGATACCGGTGAGATCGGCCGGCTGGCCCGCCACCGTCACCGTCCTCGCGGGCACGTCGACCGAGATCTGCTGCACCGCGAGCTGCTCGTTCACCACCTCGGGACGCGACCTCCGCAGCACCGCGCGAAGGCGCGCCAGCAACTCCCTCGGCGAGAACGGCTTGGCGACGTAGTCGTCGGCGCCCAGCTCGAGGCCCACCACTCGGTCGGTCTCGTCGCCTCGGGCGGTCAGCATGATCACCGGCACGTTCGACTTCGCCCGAATGCGCTTGCAGACCTCCAGCCCGTCGATGCCCGGCATCATCACGTCGAGCAGCACCGCATCCCACGCACCCTGCTCGAGCATCGCGAGCCCCTTCGTTCCATCGGGGGCGTGGGCGAGGGTGACGTCATTCTGCGCGAGGTAGCTCTGGAGCAACTCCGGCAGTCGGGCGTCGTCGTCGATGAGCAGTACGCGTGAGGCCATGTCGACTCCAGAACGAGGCAGCGGGCGGAACGAGCATGCATGAGCCCGTTCGCCCGCGCCTGTGTTTCCGACTCAGTCCGGCCTCACTGCCCGGGCGTGGGAGCCACCACCGGCGAAGCCTGCACGGCCGGCGCGACCGTCGCCGGGACGATGATCGTCTGCGGCTGCACGGCGGCAGGCTGCGCGCCACCCGGCATGATCACGAAGATCTGCGGCGCCGGAGCAGCGGCCGGCGCAGGCTGCTGCACCACCACCGTCTGCGGCTGAGCCACCGCCTTGGGCTCCTCGCGCGCCTCCTCGAACCGGTGCGGTCCGAAGCCGTGGCGGCCTCCGTGCCCCTCTTGCCAGGCAGACCCGTGACACGCGCCTCGCCAGTACGCCGCGCGCGCGATCGCCGAGCCGTAGCCACCCACCACTCCGAACGCCAACAGTCCCATCAGTGCGTAACGCATGTGTGTTCTCCTCGTGTCTTCGGTGAAGGTCAGACGTTGACGGTCGACGGGCCGCCGTGACCGCGGAAGTGACCACCGTGAGAGAAGCGCCCCGAGCAACCGCCGTGCATCCGACCGGGCCCGAACTCGATCAACTCGGCGAGCACCTGGCGCTGCCGCGGGTCGAGCGCCTCGTGAATGGCGGCGAGCTTCTCCTTGAGGGTCTTCTTCACCTCGTCGACGGTCTGCTGCTGCTTCTCGAAGGCCGCCTTGACGGCCTCTCCGTCGAAGTGCTCGCCGCGCATCGCCTTGGCGTACTCGCTGCGGGCGCGGAAGAACTCCTCACGGGCCTGCCACATCACCCGCTGCGCCTCGTCGACGGCTTCCGCGACGACCTTCTCTTGGCCGGGCGTGGTGTCGAGGCGCTCGAACAGCCGCCGCAACATCCACCGATTCCAACCGCCGCGCCCGCCGTGCCGGCCATGACGGCCCATGCGCGCTACCTTGATCAGCCCAATGAGGCTCAACGTCCCAACGATGAAGCCGAACATGTCGACCTTCCCTTTCAGCGCTCGAGCCCTGAGTGGCTCGCTGCGTGGGAAGACAGTAGGAAGCGAGTGTGAAGGGCCGGCCTGGGCGGGGATGAAGAAACGTGAAGCCCCGTCGTCCATGTGCGCAGGTCTCTTCCGTCTCGCAGGTCGCGAGTCCTTCCGGGTGGTTGTGATGCGAACGCTCTTCCTCGCTGCGTGGTGCTGGGCAGTCGGTGCGCTCGCGCAGGAGTTTTCGCCCCCGCCGATGGTGCAGGCCGACGTGGTGGATCCGTCGCAAGGGCGAACGATCGAGGCGCCGCGCATCACGAATCAAGCCATCGATCCGAGCCAGCCGAGCCCGCAACAGGCCGCGCCCCAGCCGCTCCCGTCGTCGGTGGGAGGCACGCTCCAACCGCAACCGCCACCGCAGCCAGGCCAACCGGACTACTCTGCGCCGGCGCAGCCAGGGACGGTGCAGCGCGCGCACTCGTCCGGACTCCCCAACGCGCGGTTGATGCGCATCGGCATGGCGACGCTCATCGGCGGAGGCATCGCGACGGCCACCGCGATCGCCGGCGGCTTCATCGGAGGCGAATACCTCCGGCCCGGCATCACCTCGATCGGCAACGTGTGGACGGGCGGCGCCATCGGCTTCGCGCTCGGCGCCCCGATCGGCGTGTTGATCGCTGGAATGGCGTTTCAGGGCGACGCCCCCTGGTACGCGCCGATCCTCGGAGATCTGGTCGGCGCCGGCGTCGCCGTCATCGCGCTCGCGTTCGGCGGCCCGTCGATGCTCGCGACGCCCTTCACCCTGCCGCTCGCCGGTTCGATCGTCGGGTACGAGATCGCCTCGAGCGATGACGCGAGCCAGCCGACGGTGGCTCCGGTGGTGTCGCTGTCGCCCGATCGCCAGGGCGGAATGATCGGCGTGCAAGGCCGCTTCTGACGCTGGTGTTGAATCGCGCGCACCGAGTCATTACCCCACCGACGTGGTCGTCCCCTCCGTTCGAATTCGAGTGCTGACCGAAGCCCCGGTGCGTCGCGAGCGCCGCTGGGTGCTGTACTGGATGACCTCGTTCCGTCGCACCCGCTTCAACTTCGCGCTCGATCGGGCCATCGAGCACGCGACGGACCTCGGCAAACCGCTCCTCGTCCTCGAGGCGTTGCGAGTCGGCTACCCGCACGCGAACGATCGACTGCACACCTTCATCCTCCAGGGCATCGCCGAGAACGCGCGGCGGTTCGCGTCGTCGGCGGTCACTCACTATCCGTACGTCGAGCGGGTCGCCGGTCAGGGCAAGGGCTTGCTCGAAGCGCTCGCGTCGCAGGCGTGCGTGGTGGTCGGCGACGACTGGCCGTCGTTCTTCGTGCCGGCGATGCAAGGCGCGGCCGCCAAGCGGCTCGACGTTCGCTTCGAGGTCTGCGACTCGAACGGGCTCTGGCCGATGCGGGCGACGAGCCGGGTCTTCACCACCGCGCACTCCTTCCGCGCGCACCTCCAGAAGGAACTCCCCCCGCACCTCGAGTCCCTTCCTCGTCGAGCGCCGCTGCGCCGGCTCGAGCTGCCAGGCGTTCGTCTCCCCAAGGAGCTCGTCGAGCGATGGCCGCGCGCCACGACGAAAGAGCTCGAGCAGGTGCCGGCGCTCGTCGCGACCTTGCCGATCGATCACTCGGTGCCACCCGGTCGAATCGCCGGAGGCTCTCACGTCGCCGAGGCGCGGCTCGCTCACTTCGTCGACGAGCTGCTCGCGCGTTACCCCGAGCAGCGCAACGAGCCCGAGGTCGACGGCACCAGCGCGCTCTCGCCCGCCCTGCACTTCGGTCACCTCTCCTCGCACGAGATCTTCACCGCGATCGCCGAGCGTGAGCGGTGGAACCCGGGCAAGTCGAGCCGCCCACTCGGAGGCAACCGCGCTGGCTGGTGGCAGATGTCCGACGCCGCCGAGGCGTACCTCGATCAGCTCGTCACCTGGCGCGAGCTCGCCTTCAACGCCGCCGCGCTGGAAAGTGAACGCACGCACACGCTCGATTGCCTGCCCGCCTTCGCGAAGGCGACGCTCGAGAAGCACGAGAAGGATCCCCGGCCGAAGCGCTACTCGGTCGAAGAGCTCGAAGGCGCGAAGACCCACGACGAGCTCTGGAACGCGACCCAACGCCAGCTCGTGCGCGATGGCTGGTTCCACAACTACCTCCGCATGCTGTGGGGCAAGAAGATCCTCGAGTGGTCGCCGAACGCGCAGCAAGCGCTCGAGCGCATGTCGTTCCTGATGGACAAGTACTCACTGGATGGGCGCGATCCGATCTCCTGGTCGGGTTACCTGTGGGTGCTCGGCAAGTACGATCGCGCGTGGGGGCCCGAGCGGCCGATCTTCGGCTCGGTGCGGTACATGTCGTCGGACAACACCGCGCGAAAGCTCTCGGTCGACCGCTTCCTCGAGCGCTATCGCTGAAGGGAACTCGGGGAGGACACCGCTCGAAGCCTCCCAACTGGAACGGAGGTTCCGCGCTCGCTGCCCGCTTGACCGAAGCGCCGCCGCCTGCAACGCACTCCGTCGACAAGGGGCTGCCATGAATCGTCTGCTCATCGGAACCGCGCTCGTGCTCGGGTGCGCCGCGCCTGAAGGCAAGGGCCTGCTGCTCACGCCGGAAGGGAGCGGCGCGACCGTCGTCTTCGACATCGAGGAGCGGCCGTTTCCCAACGTTCCATTGCCGAACGACTTCGCGACCCGCTTCGACGCGACGAGCCCGACCAAGCGGCGCCTGAACGCGAGCCGCGCCGCCTCGACGGCCTGGGAACGCGCGACCCGCGAAGAGCTCGCCGAACTCGACGGCTGGGGCACCTACGCGCCGATGTCGCTGTCGTTCACCAAGCACCTCGACCTGCTCGAGCTCGCGCGGCGTCACGTCGGCGACGACTACGATCAATCGAACGACGCGCTCTACGTCATCGACGTCACGCCCGACTCGCCCGAGTTCTGCCAGGCGGTGCCGCTCGACGTCGGAAACGACAACTTCCCCGCGGTGATCGAAGACCGCGACTACTTCCCCAACGACCCGCGCGGCTCGACGGGGAACCTCCTCTTCGAAGAGGTGGAGGAAGATCTCGACCACGACGGCGTGCTCGACCTCGGCGAGGACACCGACATGGACGGGGTGCGCGATCACCCGAACGTGCTCTTCCCGGGCGACGAGAAGGTGATGCTCCACTACGAGCGCGAGACCAAGTCGCTCATGTTCCGCCCGCTGATGCCGATGCGGGAGCGCACGACCTACGCGGTGGTGCTCACCAACCGGCTGGTGGACGAAGACGGCCGGCCAGTGCGCTCTCCCTTCCCCTTCATCAACCACGCCTCGCAGACGTCGGCGCTCGAGCGGCTGAACGACTGCCTGCCTCGGCACGGGCTGGCGCTCGACGAGGTCGCCTTCACCTGGAGCTTCACCACCCAGAGCGTGTCGTCGTACTTCAAGGTGATTCGTGACGGGCTCCGCGGTCTGGGCCCCCTCTCACGGCTCGCCACCGAGTTCCCCGCGAAGCTCACCGACCTCGACGCGGTTCGCGACGATCCCTCCCGCATGCTGAACGTGCGAATCGTGCCCGGCGATCAGCTGGTCGGCGCGCTCGCGAGCCTCTTGCCGGGCATTCTCGGGAAAGACTCCGACTCGCCTCAGGTGAAGGCCCTCATCGACGGCTTCAAGGCCATCGACTTCTTCGCCACCGGGGCGTTCGACTCACCCCAGTTCTTCCCTCGAAAGGACAGCCAAGGCCGGCTGCTGCCGATCCACCAGCAGACCTGGAAGCTCACGCCCGAGACCGGCGCGATCGAGCTCCCCGAAGGAAAGGCGCGCAGCGAGAAGATCACGTTCTGGTTGGCGGTGCCGAAGGGGCGCCGCGGGCCAGCGCCGATGGCGATCGCAGGGCACGGGTACGGCAGCAACAAGCTCGAGGGGCTCTTCTACGCCGGGCTCTTCGCGCGGCAGGGCATCGCGTCGATCGCCATCGACTGCCCCTCGCACGGGCTGGGCTTCGGCGACCTCGAGCTGCAGGCCGCCGAGGGGTTGTTCAACTCGAAGGGGCTCGCCGGCTTGTTCAAGGGCCTGCGCCGCGATCGCGCGTTCGATCAGACGGGTGACGGCACCGCCGACTCCGGCGCCGACTATTGGACGGCGTACGCGACCCACACCCGCGACATGGTTCGCCAGTCCACCGTCGACTACCTGCGGCTGGTGCAGGTCTTCGAGTCGTTCGACGGCACCAACCGGTGGGACTGGGACGTCAACCGCGACGGCACCAAGGATCTCGCGGGCGACTTCGATGGTGACGGGGTGATCGACGTCGGCGCCGCCTCGAAGATGTCGATGGGCGGCGGTTCGCTCGGCGGCATCATGAGCGCGCTCGTCGGCGGCACCGAGCCACGCATCGGGGTGATCGTGCCCATCTCGGCGGGTGGGGGCTTCGCGGAGATCGGCAAACGCGCTGCGCCCGGTGGCGTGAAGGAAGCGGTGTCGCTGCGAATGATGGGGCCGCTGCTCATCAGCGAGAAGAACGCGAGCGGGGGCCTCGATCTCTACCAGTACGTGCCCGAGGGCAACCGACGCGGCCGAGTGAAGGTGGGGCCGATCGACGCCGCGCTCTCGGAGGGAGACACCACCGTCGTCACCAACCTCACCACCAAGGAACACCGCTGCGGCCGGGTGCTCGCGGGCGGACTCCTGCGGGTGGCCGTCTCGAGCGACGAGGGCAACGGGCTGCGCCTCGACGTCTACTCGGGCCCACTGCCGACCAAGCGCCCCGAAGGTTGCGCGATTCCCTCTGGCGTCGAGCCCAAGTGGAGCCTCTCGACCTTCGGCGTCGAGTCGAAGTGGATGGGCCGCGTGCTCGCGATCGGCGCGCCCTTGGTGGCCTTGGGTGATGGCTTCGGCCTCAAGCGCGGCACACCCGAGGCGCGCCGCTTCATCGGCTTTGCCCAGACGCTCCTCGACTCGTCCGACCCGGTGAACTTCGCGCCCAACTATCAGCGTCGAATCCTCCAGTACGGCACCGGGGAACGGGTGCGCACGCGCGCGCTCATCGTCAACACCATCGGCGACCCCGTCGTTCCGGTGGCGGCGGGGACGGCGCTCGCTCGCGCTGCAGGCTACCTCGACCTCACCAGCCGCGACGCGCGCTACGGCAAGACGGTGAACCAGGTGCTCGTCGACGCGCACGTCATCGAAGGCGTCGCCCGCACCAGCCCGTTTCGCAACTCGAGGGGCGAGCACGTGCTGATGGACGTCGAGAACCTCTCGAGCACGGTGCCGGTGAACGACGGCTTCGACGTGCCTCGCCTCGATCCACCGCTGCGCCACGTGATGCCGAGCCCGATCGTCGGTGGCACCGTCGGCGTGCTCTACCCGATGCCCAGCCCGACCGGGCGCCACGGGTTCGATCTCCCCGACCCGAAGAAGGCGTGGGACGACGGCACCTACCTCGTCAACCTCCTCGCCCGGTACCTCTCGAGCGACGGCACCGTCGTCTCCTTCGACGGCTGCCAGCACGCCTCCACCTGCGCGTGGATCGCCCAGCCCGTCTCCGGTCCCTGAGTCATGCGCGCGGTGCTCCAACGGGTGAAGGAAGCGAGCGTCACCGTCGACGGGGAGGTCGTCGGGCAGATCGGCGCGGGCCTCCTCGTGCTCCTCGGGGTGGGCAAGGACGACAGCGAGGCCGACGTCGACTTCATGGTCGACAAGGTGCCGGGGCTGCGCATCTTCGAAGACGAGGCCGGCAAGATGAACCGCTCGCTCTTCGACGGCTCGAAGGCCTTGCTGGCGGTGAGCCAGTTCACCCTCTACGCCGACACCAAGAAGGGCCGGCGGCCGAGCTTCATCGACGCCAAGCCGCCCGAAGAAGCCAAGCGCCTGTACGCCCTGTTCTGTGAGCGATGTCGCGCTGGCGGGCTCACCGTCGCCGAGGGCATCTTCGCCGCGGACATGAAGGTGGCGCTGATCAACGACGGGCCGGTGACCATCCTCCTCGACAGCCGAGACCGGTGAGCGGCCAAGAAGTCATGACGCGCTGACGGAAGCGGCCTACACTGCGCGGACTCATGGCTGGCCCCTCGATTCCTCAACGCACGGTGCTCGGCGCGCGCGCCGCCAACCTCGAGCGCTTCGCGTCTCAGGAATACCACCTCGTGCTGATCAACACGCCCGACGCCGGCAAGAGCTACCCGCTCGGAGACGTGCTGCGCATCGGCAAGGTGTCCGAGAACAACGACGTGGTGATCGAGCACCCGACGGTGAGCCGCAATCACCTCGTGGTACGCCGCCAGGGTGAGCAGTTCCTCGTGCAGGATCTGGGGAGCACCAACGGCACCTTCATCGACGGCGCTCAGGTGCGGGAAGCGTTCCTCCGCGCGGGCGCGCTGCTCGAGGTCGGTGACGTGCAGCTGCGCTTCCAGCCACAGGTGAAGGCGCTCGAGATCTCTCCGACCGAGACCGATCGGCTCGGCGATCTCGTCGGCAAGTCGGTGCCGATGCGGCAGATCTTCGCCCTCATCCAGCGCATCGCCCCCACCGACTCCACCCTGCTCCTCATCGGCGAGACCGGCTCGGGCAAGGGCGCTGCCGCCCGCACCATTCACAAGCAGTCGCCACGCGCGACTGGCCCCTTGGTGGTGTTCGACTGCGCGGCCGTCTCCGAGAACCTCATCGAGAGCGAGCTGTTCGGCCACGAGAAGGGCGCCTTCACGGGCGCGGTCTCGCAGCGCATCGGCTGCCTCGAGCGCTCGAACGGCGGCACCCTCTTCCTCGACGAGATCGACGATCTCCCGCTCGATCTCCAACCGAAGCTCCTCCGCGCGCTCGAAGATCGCGAGTTCCGCCGGCTCGGCCAATCAGGCGGCGCCCAGAAGTTCGACGCCCGCGTCGTCGCCGCTTCGAAGAAGGACCTCTGGAGCGAGACGCAAGCCAGCCGCTTCCGCGAAGACCTCTACTTCCGCCTCTCGGTCTTCACCCTCACCCTCCCCAGCCTGCGCGATCGCAAGGAAGACATTCCGCTCCTCGTCGACGCGATGGCCGGCGGCCCGCTGTGGAACCGGCTCACCCAGGCGCAGCGCGATCAGTTCCAGGCCCACACCTGGCCGGGCAACGTGCGCGAGCTGCGCAACGCGGTCGAGCGCCTCAAGCACGTCGCCGACATTCCAGAGCTGGCGAGCGAGTCGTTCCTCCGTGAGTACGCCGGGCCCTCCCAGCCGCAGGGCGAGACGTTGCCGGTCAACTACGCCGCGCCCTTCAAGGACGCGAAGGACGAGCTCATTCGTGGGTTCGAGCGCGAATACCTGACTCGCCTCATCGCCAAGACGCGCAACAACATCGCCAAGGCCGCCCGCGACGCGGGGCTCGATCGCAAGCACCTCTACTCGCTCTTGCACAAGTACGGCATGGTGCAGACCGAGTCGGAGTGAAATGAGCCGCGCGCTTCATCTCGTCGAAGGCCCCTCTTTCTTCCCGAGCTTCCGGTTCCGCAGCTGCAGGTAGCGCTCGCTCGCCGCGAAGCGCACCAGCTCGGTCACCTCGACGGGGAGCGCCTTCTTCGCCCGGAGCGACGAGATGGCGGGCGCGATGCCACCACACACCACGAGGCCCGCGCGGTTCACGCTGTGCCGCGCCCCCTCCATCAGCGCCGAGAAGTCGACCGAACGAGACGCCCTCGGCCAGAGCGCCTTGAGCCGCTCGAGGGTCTTCGCCGGAATCGCCGCGCGCAACAGCTTCGCCTCGGTGCTCACCTGGCCCTTCAGCACCTGCCCCACCGCCTCGAGCCCGGCCTTGAGCTGATCGCGCTTGAGGGTGCGCAGCGCGAGGAGCTCGGCGCTCAAGGTGAAGAGGGCCCGCCCCGCGTAGAACCGCAGCTCGGGGTCGGCGACCGGCTTCTTGAGGGCGAGCCGGTTCACCACCAGCCGCGGCGGAGAGGTCTGGAGCACCGAGAACGGCGGCCCGGCCTCGTCGCTCACGTACACGTCGGGCGCGCGCATGCCCAACAGGCGCACCGAGGCGAGCAGCGCGTCGGCGGCGGGCTTCGCGCCCTTTCCGCTCTCGAGGGTGAACTCCTCGGTGGTGAGCGCGTCTCTTCCCTTCGCGGGGAAGAGCCGACAGAGCGCGGGGCTCGCCAGCGTCACCAGCTCACCGCCCTCGGTGCGAACGAAGGGGTGCCGGAGCCCGGCTCGATCGGTCGCGGAGAGGATGAGCTTGGGCGTGCGAGGCGCGGCGTTGGGGTCGCCTTCGAGCGCGCGCGCGAGCTCGAGCATCAACGACGAGCGGTTCGCGTCGTTCGCGGTGTCGAAGTGCTCGGCGAGCATTCGGTAGCCGTCGGGGTCGAGGGGGTTGGCGCGCACCTGCTCGAAGAGCGCGCGCCGCTCGTCGGTGAGGAGCTTCGCCGGAGACGGACCGCTCGGTGGAATCGGCGCGACGGGATCGCCGAGGGTCGGTGCCTGGAGTTC
>JBPOIJ010000127.1:0-47973 GCA_052034585.1 Myxococcota bacterium | reverse complement strand
CTCGCTCAACTTCGGGCGCATCGCCTACTTCGCTGGCGGCAACTCCTTCGGCACCCGGCGCGTCACCGTTCGCAACGTCGGCACCCGGCCCACCCCGCCCGATCCGGCCGCGAACCTGAAGCTCGGCGCGATGGGCTCGGGCCGGCCGTACTGGCGGGTCACCCCGAAGAACTCGGCCTCGGACCCGAACGAGATCTGCGTCGGTGTCTTCAACACCACCACCAACAGCTGCACCGACGATCTCCCCACCTCGGGCATGGGCGCCTACGACACCTCCCGTGGCATCGAAGCGGCTGGCGCCAGCGCGTCGCTCGACATTCCCATTCGGATCACCCCGGCGAACACCAACGTCGGGCCGAACATGAACAAGGAGTGGGACGTCACCTTCTTCTCGAACGACCCCGACGAGCCCGAAGTGACGATCACCGTCACCGCGCGGCCGGTCGTGCTCCCGCCGTGCAACTACTCGGTCACGCCGCTCTCCCTGGCCTACGGAGTCGTGACGCCGCCGAACAACAAGGACCTCTCGTTCCAGATCTGCAACCTCGCCCCCGCGACGGCCACCGGAGACATCTGCCTCATCACCAACCTCGACCTCGAGGCGGGCTCCGACGCGATGTTCTCGCTCCCTGCTGGCGCACAGCCCGAGACCGAGCTCGCTCCCCAGCAGTGCATGCCGGTCATCGCGCGCGCCTGGCCGCAGGGCATGCTCCCGGCGAACCCGACCAACGTCTCCGGCGCAGTCGCCTTCAACGTCTCTTCGCAGACCCAGCCCCAGGGCCGCGTGCAGCTGTCGGCCACCCTCGCGCCGAGCTGCCTCGTCATCTCGCCCAGCTCGCTCGACTTCGGCACGGTGAAGGAAGGGTGCAACTCGCCGGCGCGGAGCTTCCAGCTCTACAACGCGTGTCCGCAGCCGGTGAAGTGGGTGGGCGCCGATCTGATCGCGCCCGCTGGCGTGCCGGGCGGGAGCCCCAACTGCCCCGGCACCAGCCGCTGCCCCGAGTTCAGCGTCGCTGCCGCGCCCTCCACCATGTCGTTGCCGAACTGCGCCACCGGCGGCGGCCAGTGCCTCATCCAGGGTGGAACGCCGATCGCCTTCCAGCTGCGCTATCGCCCGCTCGATCTCGGGGCTGACACCGGCGCCTACCGCATTCAGGTGGTCCAGGCCGGCCAGACGGTCGACTACCTCGTGACGCTCCAGGGCCGCGGCGACATGGACGGCAGCAACACCGACACCTTCCGGCAAGATGCTCGCCCGAAGGCCGACATCCTCCTCGTCGTCGACGACTCCTGCTCGATGTCCGACAAGCAGATGCAGCTCGGCCAGAACTTCAACTCGTTCATCAAGTTCGCCACCACCAGCCAGGTCGACTTCCAGATCGGCATCACCACCACCGACGCCGACGACGAGCTGTCCTGCCCCAACTGCATCACCGGCGATCTCAAGGCGTCCTCGACGGGCACCAAGATCTTCACCCCGGTGACTCCGAACCTCGAGATGCAGTTCCAGCAGACGGTCAACGTCGGCACCAACGGCTCGGCGACCGAGACGTGCATGGCGCCTGCGGTGCGCGCGCTCACTGCGCCGAAGATCACCGACCCGGCGAAGAACGCTGGCCTGCTGCGGCCCGACGCGGTGCTCGCGGTCGTCTGCGTCACCGACGCGACCGACCAGGCCGACCAGCCCGTGTCCTTCTATTTGAATCAGCTCATCAACATCAAAGGCGCGCAGCGGCCCGGAGCTTTCACCTACAACGTCGTTGGCCCGTTCCTCCCGACGGCGCCTGGCAACTGCGTCTACGACGGCGGTGGAGACGACGGGAAGCACGTGCAGCTCGTCTCGCAGACGAACGGCGTGAGGGAAGAGATCTGCACCCCGAACTGGGCGACCGCGCTCGAGAACATCGGCAAGAACGCGTTCGGCTTCCGCACCAACTTCTTCCTCACCGGCACGCCGGATCTGGGGAACGGCAACGTGATCACCGTGGAGATCGACGGAATCGCGGTGCCGCCGGTCGACGCCCGCATGTCGCGCGTGTGGCACTACGACGCCGCGACCAACTCGATCATCTTCGAGCCGCTCTATGTCCCCGAGCCCGGCAAGACGATGACGGTGCACTACAAGGTCGCCTGTCTCTGATCTGACGCAGGCAGCCGGTTTTCAGGGCGCGGGCTGGGTGGTCCGCGCGCAGCAGTCTCTTGGGAGAGCGTCGTGAAGAACCTCAGCATCCTCGCCGCAGTCCTCGTGTCGACCTCGGCCCTTGCCCAGGTACCGCCGTTCACTCGGGTGACGGCGCCCTTTCAGCCGCTCACCTCGGGCACCGTGCTCTCGATGGCGAACACCGACGAGGGCACCGCCGCCATCACCTTGCCCTTCGGCTTCCCGTTCAACGGCGCGACCTACCAGACGGTCTACGCGCACGTGAACGGCCAGATCCTGCTCTCGCTGCCCGCGAGCTGTCAGCCCTTCGCCGGGAGCTGCACGACCTACACCTTGATCAACGGGATCCCGAGCGCGACCGGATCGGTCGTCAACCACATCTCCGCCATGTGGGAGGATCTCGAGCTCGGCACCGCCAGCCAGATCAAGGTGCTCTCCACTCCGACCAAGGTGACGATCGAGTGGTTGAACATCGAGGACTACTCCTTCTCGACGCCGGCGTTCAGCGCGAGCTTCCAGATCTCCCTCGAGCCGAGCGGCAACTTCAGCATTCACTACGGCCCCATCACTGGCTCGGGTTCGAGCTTCGTCGCTGGGTACCAGTCGGGCGGCGTCGGTTACTCGATCCTCGGAACTGGCTGCGGCCCGGCCTCGCAAGCGAGCTGCTGCGGCATTCCCGCGACGACGGTCGTACGCTGCACCCACACGCAGTACGCGGCCGATACGCTCATCACCACCGAGCCGCCGCTCGCGCCCGATCTCATCGCCCAGTCGGTGCGCGTCTCGAACTTCCAGACGCTGCTGCCCTCGAACGATCTCTCGATGAGCGTCACCGTGCGCGCGCTCAACTTCAGCCGGAGCCCCGCCAACAACTGGAGCTGGCGGGCCTTCATCTCCCCCGACCCGGTGCGTGACCCGCCCGACGGTGGCCCAGGCCTCGCCGATGGTGGCTCGGGCGCGAACGACTTGCCGCTCACGCCCGAGTCGAACAACAACTCGCTGGGCGCAGAGCTCTCGGCCGACTTCACCAACGTGGTGACGACCGTGTCGCCGCCACCTCCTGGCGACTACTACGTGATCGTCGAACTCGATTCCCAGAACAGCGTCGCCGAGGCGGTGGAAGTCAACAACGTGGTGGCGCTCCCGTACTCGATCACCGGCGGCGTCGATCTCGTGGCCACCAGCGTGGCCGGCGTCGCCCTGAGCGGGCCCGCTGCGGTCGACCCGCTGCGCTTGCAGTACTTCAACCGCGGTGGCACCGGCCCCGGGCAGATCTCCTATCGGGTGATGCTGAGCGCGGTGAAGGACGCGGGCCTCTTCCTCTTCCCCGACGGTGGGTCGACCGACGTGCTGCCGGACGGTGGGGTCGAGGTGCTGCCGGACGGCGGAGTGGGGCGCGGGTTCGCCGCGGCTCCGATCATCTTGCGCGGAACGCGGTCGGTCAGTGGCGGCGAGACCATCGACGACATGCTCACCGTCACCATGCCGCCCGACGCGCCCCAGGGTGACTTCTACTACGTGCTCCAGCTCGATCACGGCGGCGCGGTGGCGGAGTCGAACGAGCGCAACAACCTCGTCTTCTCTGCGAACAAGGTCGAAGTGCGCCGGGCCGATCTGATCCTCGAGGCGATCGACGTCATCGACCCCGTCACCCGGGTGCCGGTGCGCACCGTCCTCTTCGGCGAGCCGTACAAGGCCCTGGTGCGGTTCCGCAATCAGGGCGGCGGCGCGGCCCGCGACTTCCGCGTTGGCGTGATCCTCTCGAACGACAGCTCGCTCTCGCTCCTCTCGGACGTGCTGATGAGTGAAGAGGTCGTTGCGGTGAGCCAGGCGAGCGCCTCCAGCACGACGCTCGAGGTGCCCTTCACCCTGCCGCTCGTCGATCGTGCCGACGCGGGCCTCGCCTCGGGCAACTATTACGTCTTCATCTCCCTCGACACCCTGGGCTCGGTCGTCGAGTCGAACAAGGGCAACAACTCGGGCAACGTCGGCCCGATGCGCGCGCTCTCGCCGGCGCCCGACTACGCGATGTCGACGCTCCAGGCTCCGGCGAGCGCGGGCACGAACGAGGTGATCCCGGTCTTCCGCACGATTCGCAACATCGGCAATCGGGCGGCGCCGTCGGTGCCGTACCGGTACTTCGCCTCTGCGAACACGATCATCACCACCCAAGACGTGCCGCTCGAGCTGCAGCTGGCCGACGGAGGCCAGGCGCTCGCTGGTGAGGTGAGCCTGGCGACTGGGGCAGGCGATTCGCGCACCGAGCTCGTGCGGCTGCCGCCCACGATGCCGGCGGGCACGTATTACATCGGCTGCCTCGTCGACCCGCAGAACACGATCGGCGAGCTGTCGAAGGTGAACAACTTCATCGCGTCGAACTCGGTGCAGGTGATGCAGTCGTCGCTGCGCATCGTCGACGTCCAGCTGCCCGACGCCACCGTCGGCCGCCCGTACTTCTTCCGGCTGACCGCGAGCGGCGAGATCGGCGCTTCGTCGTGGAGCGCGGTCGACCCAGCCGAGCTGCCCGCGGGGCTCACCGTCTCGGGCGACGGCGAGGTTCGGGGCACGCCGACGGGGCAGGGTGGCACCGGGGCACGCGCCTTCACCGCGTCGGTGACCAACGACGGCCGCACCGCGCTCAAGCGGGTGGTGTTCCGGCTGTTGCCTCCGACGAGTCAGGTCGAGATCACCAGCGGCTCGATCCCCGCGTTCGTCAACAACGCCGCGGCGACGGTGCAGTACCCGCTCGGCGCCGCTGGCGGCTCGCGCCCGTACGGCTGGCGCATCGTGCAGGGGGCGCTCCCCCCTGGCCTCACCTTCAGCCTCGACGGCGTGATCGGCGGAGCCCCTCGCTCCGGCACGCCTGACGGCACCACGCGGGTCACCTTCGAGGTTCGTGACGCCACCGGCGGGTCGGCCCGGCGTGAGCTCGAGATCCGGCTGGTCCCGCCTGGGGCGCTGGTGATCAAGACCACCCGGTTGCCCGACGGCGTCACCGGCCAAGACTACGCGCCCATCGAGATCGCGGTCGCCAACGCCGACGCGAGCCCGGTCGCTGCGCCGCTGCGCTTCAACGTGACGGGTGCCTTGCCCTCCGGCCTCGTCTCGCAGCTCGAGTTCAACAACATCTTCACCATCTCGGGGCGGCCAACCCGAGCTGGCACCTACACCTTCACCATCTCCGTCGAAGACGCTCGTGGCCGCAGCGATTCGCTCGACTACACCGTGACCGTGTACACCAACCGCTACCGCATCATCGCCACCAACCTCTCGCAGCTGCTGCGCCCCACCGACGCCGTGACCGGCTCCTTCGCGGTCGAGCCGGCGGGGGCGGTCACCTGGGCCGTCGTCGCCGGGGCGCTCCCGCCTGGGCTCACGCTGAACGCCACCTCCGGCGCCCTCGAGGGCTCGGTGGAGGATCTCAACGCGGCGATCGGCACCTTCACCTTCGTCGTCGAGGCGAAGGACGCGACCGGCGGCTCGGGCCTCGCGCCGTATGCGCTCGTCGTCGAGCGGGCGCCAAAGAAGATGGGCTGCAGCACCTCGGGCTCGGGCCCCATGTCGGTGCTCCTCGTCGCGCTGCTCGGCTGGCTGCTCCGAAGCCGACGTCGCGTCGTCCCTGCGCTGGCCGCAGCCGCGGTCGCGTTTCCGGTGGTGGCTTCGGCCCAGACATACCAGGCCTCCCCTCCGACCTCGCTCACCTACAGCCCCTTGCCGACGACCGGTCGCACCGTCGTCAGCCCGTCGACGCTCGCTGGGGCGCGCATCGCCTTGCCGTTCTCCTTCCGCTACTACGGCACCAGCTACACCGAGGTGTCGATGAGCCGGTACGGCTACCTGGCGCTCGCGGGCTCCGACGACGCCGACTCGTTCAACACGGCCATTCCCCACAACGCCACCTTCTCTCCCGTCACCTTCGTCGCCCCCTGGTGGGACACGCTCAACGTGCCGACCGGCACCTCGAACAACTTCGCGTGGACGGTGACGGGCTCGAGCCCCAACCGCGTCGTCGTCATCGAGTGGCGCGACATGGGCGCCGCCACCACCACGGTGGCCGCGAACCGCTTCTCGTTCCAGGTGCACCTGTTCGAGACGACCAACATGATCCGGTTCAGCTATTCCTCTTCGACCCCGCCGACGCTCTCGGGCTCGGTCGGGATCCAGGGCGCGCTGAACAGCGGAGTTCCCGGGCTCGCGTGCAGCCCGAGCTGTTCGACCTCCGACTGGCCCTCGAACCAGGCGATCGACTTCTTCTTCCCGCCCGATCTGAAGGTGGGCCGCCTCACCGCCGATCAGACTGGCTACGCCGGCGTTCGGTACGGCGCCACGGCGTACCTCCGGAACGACGGCGGGCGCGTCGCGACCAACGTCACGGTGCGCTTCTTCCTCTCGACCGACGCGCTCCTCGACATGAGCGACACCGCGGTGGGCGACGCGATGGTGGCGTCGGTGCCGGTGGGTGACGAGACCGCGGTGCCGCTGCCTGGCAACCTCCCGGCCAGCGTCACCCCTGGGAGTTACTTCGTGCTCGCGCAGGTCGACCCGGCTGGAGTGATCAGCGAGCTCGACGAGTCGAACAACCTCTCGGCGCCGGTCTCGATGGTGGTGGGCGCGCCGCGCGCCGATCTCGCCGTCACTCAGGTGACCGCCGGTGCGATGGCCACCCCGGGCAGCACGGTGATGGTGAACCGCGTCATCTCGAACCAGGGCAACGCCGCGGCGGGCGCGTTCAAGTTCACCTACCTCCTCTCGGACAACGACGTGATCAGCATCTCCGATCGTGCGCTCACTCCGGTGGGCGACATCGCTGGCCTCGCCCCGAACGCGACCGACAGCACCGGGGCCATGGTGGCGCTCCCGGCGGCGCTCGCCCCTGGCACCTACTGGCTGGGCGTCTGCGTCAACTTCGACGGCGCCAACGCGACCTCGCCCTTCCCGGTCGACGAGATCTCCGTGGTGAACAACTGCGCGGTCGCCGCGGCGGGCACGGTGGTGACGACGGGCGCGCTGATGGTGCTCACCACCTCCTTGCCGGCCGCGACGCAGTACGCGCCCTACGGCCTGCGGCTCCGGGCGACCGGTGGCTCAGGAGCGATCGGCTGGACGGTCAGCGCTGGAACGTTGCCGCCTGGCATGAGCCTCGGCGCCGACGGGCTGCTCTCGGGCGCTCCGGCGCGCACCGGCACCTTCACCTTCGAGGCGACCGCGACCTCGGGCAGCACCACCGCGACGCAGATGCTGTCCATCATGGTGAGCGACGGTTCGCTGCCCTTGGTCATCGTCGATCAAGACCTGCCCGGCGCCGAGTTCGCCCGCGCCTACTCGGCGGCGCTGATCGCGGTCGGTGGCAAGCCTCCCTATCGGTGGGCGCTCCGGCCGAACGCCGTGCTCCCGGAGGGGTTGGCGCTGTCCTCCGACGGCTTCATCGAGGGGCGGGCGACCGAGTCGGGTGAGAAGGCCTTCGAGATCGAGGTCACCGACAGCGCGAACGCGAAGGTGGCGCGCGAGCTGAAAGTTCGGGTCGTCAACCCCACCACCTTGAACATCGGCACCACCGCGCTGGTGCGAGGGGTGCTGCGCCAGAGCTACCTCCAGCGGCTCGTCGTGGTGGGTGGCAAGGCGCCCTACCAGTGGACGATCACCCGCTTCCAGCAGCTGCCGCAGAACCCGACCGAGTCGCCCGGGCCGCTGCAGATGGGCTTCCCCGAGAACTTCGGGCTCTCGATTCAGGACGGGGTCAACGAGGACTTCCTCTCGGGTACGCCGAAGCAGTCGGGGCTCTTCTCGATCACCATGAAGGTGACGGACGGCAACGGCACCGAGGACTCGGTGTCGCTCACCCTCCTCATCGCCTACGCCGAGGCCCTCGCGATCACCACCACCGTGCTCCCCGACGCCTTCGTCAACCAGTCCTACGCGGTGAAGCTGTCTCACAACGGAGGCCGCGAGCCCAACGTGACCTTCTCGCTGCCGTGCATTCGCCAGGCGACGCGGCCCGATCAGTTCGAGTGCGTGGCCGCTGACGCCCACCAGGCGCTGCCACAGGGGATGACGCTCGGCCCCGACGGTTCGCTCTTGGGCGTGCCGAACGGCGAGCCTGGCACCTACTCGTTCCTCGTGAAGGTGGCCGACGACACGGGCCGGCAAGACGTGCGTGGGCTCTCGATTCGGCTCCAGCCCGACTTCGCGACCGGGAGCAACAATGGCGGTGGGTGCACGACGACGGGGCTGCAGCCGATGGTGGGCGTGCTCCTCGGGGTGCTCGCCCTCGTGCGTCGGCGTCGCTGAACTACCAACCTTCCCCAAGAAGAACTGAAGAGGTCATTCGTGAGGATCTGGACGAACCTGGTGTGGGCGGCGCTGGCGGCGAGCGTGACGGGCGTGGTCACGGTGTCATGTGGCAGCAACGGGAAGAACCTCTGCGCCGATCGCAACATCACGTGCGACGCACCGCTGAGCTGCGATCCCTCCGACGGAGTCTGCAAGTGTGGCGGGCGCGGCGGAGTGGTGTGCGCCGACGGCTTCGTCTGTGACCCGGTGGCCAACACCTGCCAGTCGACGAAGTGCGCGCGTGTCGACTGCTCCGACAAGTTCGGGACCAGCTGCGACGTGCTCGACGGAACGTGCAAGTGCGGAGGCACGGGCGGGAAGGTCTGCGCCGAAAACGAGCAGTGCCAGCCCCTCACCAAGACCTGTGCGCCGTCGATCGACTGCCGCTCGGCAGGGTGCAAGCGCTTCGAGTCATGCGAGCAGGCGACGGGCAAGTGTCTGTGTGGCGCGTCGTCGTGCGCGGCGAACCAGGCGTGCTCGGTTGGTGGTGGCGGTGCGAAGACGTGCACCACCACGGCTTGCCTCGGAGTTTCTTGCACCGGCGCGAACGTCTGTGACTCGGCCGACGGGCTCTGCAAGTGCAACGGCGTCGTCTGCCAGAGTGGCGAGGCGTGCGCGTGCCCGCTCGGGAGTGACGGCGGAACGTGCGACGCGAGCGCCCGATCCTGCCGCGCCGGTACGGCCTGCCTGGGAGTGACTTGCCAGAACGGGACGACCTGCGATCCCGTCGATGGCGTGTGCAAGTGTGGCGGCCCGGGTGGACCGGTCTGCGCCGCCAACCAGGTCTGCTCGTTGGGCCCGCCCCCCAAGTGTCAGGGTGGCCAGCAGTGCACCAACCCCGATGGCGGAACGAAGACCTGCCCCTCGGGGACGAGCTGCGATCCTGAAGACGGGGTGTGCAAGTGCGGCGGGCGGGGAGGGGTGGTCTGTGCGCCGGCCTCGACCGACGGAGGAACCGACCCTGCCGAGGTCTGCGTCCAGAACCCGAACCAGCAGGCGTGCCGGCGGCCGTGCGACATCCGCAGCCCCGACTGCCCGACGGGCCAGTTCTGCTACTTCGACTCTTCCGCCACGACGCCTGTGGCGTACTGCGCCGCGCCGACCGACAACCGGACGGAACTCGCGGCCTGCAACGCCGCGACGGCCTGCTTCTCGATGAACCCCGCGCCACGTTCGCTCCACTGCAACGGGCTCGCGCTCGGTCAGACCGGCCTCTGTCGCGCCTACTGCGATACGGCCGCTGGGACGCAGGGCTGTCTCCAGGTGCCAGCAGCACAGCGGTGCCTCCAGATCACTGGGGCTCCGATGGGCTACGGCTACTGCCAGCCCTGAACGAACGTCTCGCCGGTCGCTCATTCCAACTCGGCGTCCGCCGAGGCACGGTGACCGATCTGCGCTCGCCCCTCGCGAGGATCACGGCGGCGCACGCCACTGGCGCCGCTCGGGGTTCGTTCGTTCGTCGTGCGGGTGCGGTGGCAGGGAGCCGCTTCGGCTCGTTCTGAGCTGGCCCTTCGCGTGCCGCGAGCATCTGACGATCGTTCGAGCCCCAGCGACGACGCTTGAGGCAAGCCAAGCACCCGGCGCACGAGTGGGTGCCCGAAACGAGCCGGTCGGCCAGCCGATCGGAGGGATATTGATTCTAAAGTCAATCTTGGGCATGACCCCGCCATGCCCAACTTCTTCACTGCCGAGCACGAGGCGTTTCGCAAGTCGGTTCAATCGTGGGTCGAAAAGGAGCTCGCGCCGCACGCCCTGGAATGGGATCGCGCCGGCATCTTCCCGCGAGAGATCTTCAAGCAGGCGGGCGAGCTGGGGTTCCTGGGCATCAACCACGACCCCAAGTATGGCGGGAGCGGCCTCGACTACTGGTACGTCACGGCCTTCTGCGAGGCGCTCTCGTACAGCCGCAACGCCGGCGTGAACATGGCGCTCATGGTGCAGAGCCAGATGGCGACGCCGATCATCAACGAGATCGGCACCGACGAGCAGAAGCGGCTCTTCCTCGAGCCGGCGCTCAAGGGCGAGAAGATCGCGGCGCTCGGCGTCTCCGAGCCAGGGGTCGGCAGCGACGTGGCGAACCTCAAGACGACCGCGAAGCGCGTCGGCGACGACTACGTGATCAACGGCTCGAAGATGTGGATCACCAACGGCACCCGCGCCGACTTCATCACCCTGGCGGTGCGCACTGGGCCCGAGGGCTACGGCGGCATCTCGTTGCTGACGTTCCCCACCGACGTGAAGGGCTTCAGCGTCTCGAAGAAGTTGGACAAGGTGGGCAACCTCTCGTCCGACACGGCGGTGCTCTACTTCGAGGACTGCCGCATTCCGTCCCGCTACGTGCTCGGCGAAGAGAACGAGGGTTTCTACCACATCATGACCAACTTCCAGGGTGAGCGCCTGACGGCGGCGATCATCTCGGTGGCGGCGATGGAGCACATGGTGATGGACGCGATCCGCTACGGCAACGAGCGGTCGGCGTTCGGCAAGCCGCTCATCAAGTTCCAGGTGTGGCGCCACAAGTTCGTCGAGTACCTGGCGAACATCGAGGCGGCGCGCCGGCTCACCTACCACGCGGTCGAGCTCTTCGACGCCAAGGAGAACCCGGTGAAGGAGATCTCGATGGCGAAGCTGATCGCCGGCGATCTCGCCCAGAAGGTGGCCTACGACTGCCAGCAGTTCTTCGGCGGCATGGGCTACGTCGAGGAGACCCACATCGCCCGCGCCTGGCGCGACATTCGGCTCATCACCATCGGCGGCGGGACCAGCGAGATCATGAAGGAGATCATCTCCAAGCTGGTGGGGTTCTGAGACGCGCTTTGCCAGCCCTCGGGCGGTCGTTATATGGATGAGTCATGACGACCCTCGCTGCAGCGCTCCCAGTTGCCCCCGTCGCGGAGTCCACTTCTTCCCCTGCGGTGGTGACCCTCACCGCGGGCGCCGTTCAGCAGGTGAAGGAGGTCATCGCGACTCAACACCTCGAAGGGCACTTCCTCGTCATTCGCGTGGTGCCGGCGGGCTGCAGCGGGCTCGGGTACGATCTGAACCTGCTCAAGGAGACGAAGGACGGCGATCTCCTCTGGACCCAGGACGGGATCCAGCTCGCCACCGACAAGCTCTCGGCGACCTACCTCACCGGCACGACGATGGACTGGGTGAAGTCCGAGACGGCGGCCGGCTTCCGCTTCGACAACCCGAACGCGAAGTCGAGCTGCGGCTGCGGGTCGTCGTTCTCGGCCTGACGAGGTGCGTGTGGGGAGGGGACTTTCACTGGTCGTCGGTCTGGCGCTCGCCAGCTGCGTCACCACCAAGGACTCGGTGGGCGGGGGCGATGCGCGCCTCGACGAAGCGACCAAGGGCGACGAGGCAGATCCAAAGAAGGTCGGGGCCGCCTGTGGCCAGGAAGGGAAGGGCGACCTCCTCCTTCTCGATGCGCGCACCGGTGGGCCGCTCACCTGCCTGTCGGTGACGATCACCGCCGAGCCCATGTCCTGTTCGCCGAGCACCGAGTGCCCCAGCACCACCCTCTTCCGGGGCCTCACCAACAAGCAGGGTCAGGCGCTCTCGGCGTCTCCCATCGCCTCGGCTCGGGTGATCGCGGTGGCCGACGGGTTCGGAACGGCAGTCGCGCCGAACGTCACCTCGAAGCCCAACAGCCTGGTCGAGCTCGAGCTCCTGCCAACGGAGGGCTATTGGCTCAAGGTGCTCGATCCCGACGGGAACTACCTCGCGGACGTCTCGCTCACCTTCAAGCAGGGCGAGGTGGTCGTCGCCCAGCTTCGCACCAACGTGCTGGCGAACGTGTTCTTCGCCCAGCGACAGCCGTTCTCCGGCCAGCCGGTCTCGGTGGAGGCGCAGGGCTACCAGCCGCTCGTCGTCAATGACGTGAGCGAGCTCGGAGAGGATGGGCACACGCTCGTCTTGCGCCGCTGACGTCTGGCCAGTCGGTCACCGCTCGAGTCGCTCCGCGCGCGTTCGGAGAGGCCGAGTCCGCACCGCGTACGCCCGCGGCTGAGGGGCCTACGGCGTTGCGCTCGGCGGGTGCCCGTCGTCCGCGGGTCTCCGATGATTCGTCCCTCGCGCGGATCATTCGGAGGATTCGTCCAGCGTGCGGTCGGGTCGGGGCTCGGCTCGTCCGTCGTTTCGGCGTGCCTCACCGACGAAGCGCCGCCGCCAGCTTCTGCGTCACGCTGCTCGTTCCGAAGTCGAAGCGTCGCCGGAGCTCGAGCGACTGGGTCCACATCGACGCAGCTTCACTCCTTCGGCCCTCGTCCGCATCGAGATCGCCGAGGTGTTCGAGCACGTTCGCCTGCACGAGCCTCGCGGAGAGAAGGAGCACCTGGTCGAGGCGTTGGTAGGCGTGTTGCGCGAGCTCCCTCGAGGTCGACCGATCGCCGGCCTTCCGTTCGACCTGGGCGAGCCGGAGGAGGTGCTTTGGGCCGGCAAACCGAGCGCTCGTGGTCGCCGCGCACCCCAGCGCGAGCAGCAAGCTCCGTCGCGCCGTTCCAAGATCGCCCACCGCCATGGCGCGGTCGGCCGCGAGCGAAGCCGCGAACTCAGCGGTGCCAGAGCGACCCGCGGTCGCCAAGACGAGCGCAGCGCCCTCCAAGCCCTGTGCGTCGACCTTCGCGTCGGGCACGGTGGCGTCGAGCGCGAGGAGTTCGGCGCTGTCCTCGGCGCTCAGTCGGCCGGCTCGGAGTTCACCGCACGTCTCGGCGAGCTCTCGCCAGTCGCAGTTCACCGAGTGGTGGAAGGCGAGGAAGAGAAGGGCTCGTTGCGCCTCGGACTCGGTCATTCACGTGTCCCGAGCGGGCGATCGTTCAGCACCAGTGACAGCCAGCGATCACCACGGTCTTTTCGAGCGAGGCGCTCGGTGCGTCGCTGCTTGGCGTCTTCGGCCGCGGCCCGTTCCGACTCGGTCTCGGGGCTCAGGAAAGGCACCGCGAGCTTCTTCCCGTCCTTGTCGAGCGCGACGAAGGTGAGCAGCGCGCTGGTGGTGAGCTGGCGCGAGCCGGTGAGGGGATCTTCGGCGTGCACCGTCACCCCGATCTCCATCGAACTCTGAAACGCCGCGAGGATTCGCGCGCGAAGGGTGACCGCCATGCCGATCTTGATCGGCGCGTGGAAGTGGAGGTCGTCCATCGAGGCGGTGACGACGGTCTGCCGGCAGTGTCGTTGCGCACACACCGCGGCGCAGATGTCGATCCACCCCATCACGCTTCCACCGAAGGCCGCGCCGAGCGCATTCGCGTCACCTGGGAGGAGGAGCTGGGTCATCTCGGTGAGGGACTCGGAGGCGCGCTTGCCGACGGAGGTCATGCCCGCGGCATACGAAGCCGCCGAGGCGTTGCCAACCCGCTAGGCCAGCCGAGGCTCGACCCGCGCCACGAAGCGGAAGACGGTGCCGCGGGGCTCCTCGATCTCGTCACCCGGGAGGAGCCTCGTCGCGACCGCCGCCCGTCCATTGAGCTTCACCCCGTGCTCGACGGGCACCAGGCACCACTGCGGAGCCTCCTGCCGAACGAGGAAGCTCTCCCGAACGCCCTCGCGGTGCACGCCTGGAGCGACTGCGCGAAGGGTCGAGGGCGACGCCGCGCCGACCCACACTCCGGTGTGGAGCGGAATGCGCCCGTTCTCGAGCTGCCCGATGGCCTGAAAGTCGAGCCCGTGCGGCCGGTGAACGGGCTCGAGCCAGGCGTGCCGCACGACGGGAAGAACCTCGCGCGGCGGCGTCACCAACGTCGGAAAGCGCGCTGGGAGCCGATCGAGCAACGCCTCGCGAAAGTGCGAGGCCGGGAGCGCGGTGGGCAGGTACCCGAGCGACAGCTGCTCCAGCGCAGGGAGTTCGGGCCCGCTCAAGAGCCCACGCAACGCCGCGGCCGCGTCGCTGCTGAGCCGACTCGTCGACGGCATCGTCCAGGTGCAGAGATCGACGGTCAGCGTCCGCAGCCACCGGCAGACGCGCAGGGAGAGGAGCCGTCCGAGGAGATCGACGTCTTGGAAGGTCGCGTCGCTCGTGCACCGGACCTGAGCGTGCTCCACGAGGCCGTGACGCCAGCGCAGCTCGAGCCGCCCCGAGGCGACGAGCTCACCGAGACCCTCGAGACACGCGGGGTGAGGCACTCCAGCGATCAGCTGATGACCGAGTGGATCGCCGTGCTCCAGCAGCCGGTCCGCCCACACCTCGATCGCGCCCGCGTCGTGCGGGAGCCGATCGATCGTCGCTTCGGCCGCTTCGTCCCGGTGTTCCGGCTGATCGAGGAAGACGAGCAGGGTGCCGTAGAGATCGATCACGTCACCGTGCGTGAGCCGGGCCCGAGGCGTTCGGTGGCCGTTCACCCAGGTGCCGCTCGCCGAGTTCCGATCCTCCACGACCCAGCCGCCGTGGTCTCGAAGGAGCACGCAGTGCAGGCCCGCGACGCGCAACGACGAGACGGTGATCGCGTTCTCCTTGGTGCGCCCGATGCTGACCTCGTCGGCGTCGTCGGGCAACGCGACCCGATCGCTCTCGAAGGTCTCGAGATCGATGCGCCGGAGCCAGGCCCTCACGGCGCCACCTCGAAGCGCAGCACGCCCGCGCCTTGGATGCTGATCAGATCGCCAGGGAGCAGCTGGTAGACCGAGGTGCTGTGGTTGTTGACGCGCACCTCGCCGCGGAGCCGGCCCGCGAAGAGCCGCCAGGTGCCGTCGCCCGGGGCGAAGTGGCACGGGTTGCCGTCGGCGATGAAGGGGATCCCTGGCGGTGACTCGAAGTGCAGCTGCCCCGCGTTGCCTCGCCGCACCCGGGTGACCGCGGTGAGCACCCGCAGGCCTTCTCCGAGACCGATCAACCTGGCGCCGTCCGAGGTCGAGAGCACCCGGAGCTTCGCCTGACGCACGGTGAGGAACACGTCTTGGCCCCGCAACCTCGGGGCCCGCTGGGCGAGCTCTTCGATCGTCGACAGGCGCACCGGCCGCTCGCCGAGGCGATAGCCGAGGGAGAGGCGCTCGAGCGTCGGCGGCAGCGAGGGGAGGCTCGCGATCAGCCGCTGGGCATCGACCAGATCCTCGATCTCCAGTGGGCGAGGCCCGGCCCGCAGGCGCGGCACGTCGATCACCAGCTCTCGGAGGAACTGGGCGACCCGGGTGCGAAGGAGGGTGCTGACGGCGTCGTGCCAGTCGTACGGCAGCTGACCGACGACCTGCCGGAAGGTGGCGCGCCGAGCGAGGCCCAGGTGCCAGTCGATCTCGAGCTCGCCTTGAAACAACCGTTCGCCGAGCGGGCCGAGCCAAGGGGCGTGATCGAGGCGACTCCCGGATCGCGCCGCGGCCATGCGCTCACCGAGAGGGTCGCCGCGCTCGAGCAGCCAATCGCCGTACACGAGCCAGGGCTCGGGCGAGTCGGGGTCGCGGGCGATCGCCTCCTTCAGGAGCGGATCGTCGGCGCGAATCTCGGAATGGAAGAGCAGCTCCGAACGCCCGAACTGCACCCGGTCGCCATCGAAGAGCGCGCGCGGGTACCGAATCGGCCGGCCGTTCACCTTGGTGCCCGACTCGGTGCCGAGATCACGAACGCGCCAGAAGGTGCCGTCGCTGCCGATCTCGCAGTGCCGGGCCGACACCAGCGCGTCGTCGAACACCAGGGTGCACTTCGGAGAACGCCCGAAGACGAGGGTCGCCTTCCCGTCAGGCAGGTCGATCGGGTCGCCGGTCGGGTTGAGTCGCTCGAGCCACGCCTTCACCCCGCCATCATAGGGGCGACCACGGCCTCGCGCCCAACCGGTGAGGTCAGGTGTCTTCCTTCTCGCGCTTGCGATCGCGCTCTGCCCGGTAGCGATCGTTGAAGGCCAGCATGCGCTTGCGGAGCCGGATGGACTTCGGCGTCACCTCGACGAGCTCGTCCGACCCGATCCACTCCAGCGCCTTCTCGAGGCCCATCTCGATCGGCGGCGTGAGGATCACGTTCTCGTCACGGCCGGCGGCGCGAATGTTGGTGAGCTTCTTCTCGCGGCTGGCGTTGACATCGAGATCGTTCGGGTGGGCGTGCTCGCCGATGATCATGCCCTCGTAGAGCTGCACGCCCGGGCCGACGAAGAGCTTGCCGCGCTCCTGGATGCTGAAGAGCGCGTAGGGGATCGAGTCGCCCAGTCGATCGGCGATGATCGCGCCGTTGGAGCGGCGGGGGATGTAGCCCATGTGCGGCTCCCAGCCGTCGAACTGCGACGACATGAGGCCTTCGCCCTTGGTGATGGTGAGGTACTCGCTGCGGAAGCCGACGAGCCCACGCGCGGGGATGCGGTAGGTGACGCGCACGCGCCCGCCGCCGAGCTGCACCATGTCGACCATGCGGCCGCGCCGAGGCCCGAGGCGTTCGGTCACCACGCCGATCGCGGTCTCGGGCAGATCGCAGACGAGCAATTCCATCGGCTCGTGTCGAACGCCATCGATCTCCTTGATGATCGGCTCCGGGTTCGAGGCGGTCAGCTCGTAGCCTTCGCGGCGCATCGTCTCGATGATGACGGCGAGCTGGAGCTCTCCGCGCGCCACCACCCTGAAGGCGTCGGGGGTCTCGGTGTCTTCGACGCGGATCGACACGTTTCGGTACGACTCGCGGAGCAGGCGGTCACGCAGGTTGCGCGAGGTGACGTACTTGCCTTCCTTGCCGGCGTACGGCCCGTCGTTCACCCGGAAGACCATCATCATGGTCGGCTCGTCGACCTTGATGCGCGGCAGTGGCTTGGGGTTCTCGACCTCGCTGATGGTGTCGCCGATCGAGAGCGCCTCGATGCCGGCGATGCAGACGATCTCGCCTGGGCCGGTGTCGGCGATCTCCACCCGCTTGAGGCCGGAGAAGCCGTACAGCTTCACGATCTTCCCCTGCTCGATCTTGTCGTTCTCGCGGCAGATCGCGACGGGCATGTTGGGCGCGAGCCGGCCAGAGCTCATGCGGCCGATGCCGATGCGGCCCACGTAGTCGTCGTAGTCGAGGTTGGCGATGAGGAGCTGCGTGGGGGCTCCCGGCTCGGGCGCCGGCGGAGGCTGAATGTGCTCGAGGATCTTGTCGAACAGCGGCTTCAGATCGCCGTTGGGCTCGTCGAGCTTGAGCGACGCCTTGCCCTCGCGCGCGATCGCGTAGATCACGGGGAACTCGAGGTCTTTCTCCTCGGCGCCGAGATCGATGTAGAGCGAGTAGACCGCGTCGAGCACTTCGCGGGCCCGCGCGTCCTTGCGGTCGATCTTGTTGATGACGAGCACCGTCTTGAGGCCCAGGCCGAGCGCCTTGGAGAGCACGAACCGGGTCTGGGGGAGGGGGCCCTCGGCGGCGTCGACGAGGAGCAGCACGCCATCGACCATGCGCAAGCCGCGCTCGACCTCACCGCCGAAGTCGGCGTGGCCGGGCGTGTCGACGATGTTGATCTGGTGGTCCTTCCACATGATGGCCGTGTTCTTGGCCATGATGGTGATGCCCTTCTCGCGCTCGAGATCGTTCGAGTCCATCACCCGCTCGGCGACCTGCTCGTTGGAGCGGAACGCGCCTCCCTGGCGGAGCATGAAGTCGACGAGGGTCGTCTTGCCGTGGTCGACGTGGGCGACGATGGCGATGTTGCGAATCTTCTCTCGGGGAAACATGGCGGGCGGCCTCTACACGCATTGGCCCTCGATGGATAGAGAAGAGGGTGCGTTCTGCCCTTGCTGAACCTCGCGCGGGCCCGTAGGGCGGGCGGCCATGGTGTTGCCTCTGCGTTCGGTCCCCCAGCTTCGAGCCGTCGACAGCGAGATCTTCACGTTGAGGTACTTCAGACGGTGCATGCAGTGCACCTTCTGCCGCGACGGCTGCTGCACCTACGGCTGCGACGTGAACGGGGGCGAGAAGGCGCGGCTCCTGGCGCTCGAGGCCGAGCTGGCGCCGTTCCTGGGCATCCCCGCGAGCGAGTGGTTCAAGCCCGAGGAGTTCAAGGACCCGGAGTACCCGACCGGCACCTTCGTGCGCGCGAACGTGAAGAACGGCGCCTGCGTCTTCCTCTCGAAGAGCGGCCGCGGCTGCGGGATTCATGCCTTCGCGGTGGCGACTGGCCGCGACTACCACCCGATCAAGCCGATGGTGTGCTGGCTGTTCCCGATCTGTTGGGATCAGGGCGTGCTCCGACCGAACTCCGACGTGAAGGACGATCTCGTCTGCACGGGGACTGGATCGACGCTCTACGAGGGCGCCCGTGACGAGCTGCGGGTCGTCTTCGGAGACGCCTTGATCGCCGAGCTCGACGAGCACCGGCGTGCGCTCGAGGCCCGCTGATCAGGGCACGGTGTTCGGTGTCTTCGAGCCCATCGACTGCGGCCCGACCGTCCACGTGGTGTTGAGATCTTCGCTCGTCTCGTCGTGACCGCTGAGCCCGTTGCCGGCCGTCGAGGTCTCGGTGCCCTCGTTGTAGCAGGCGCGCTGGAACGACAGCGGGACCGCCGCGGTCTGGGTGACGGGGCGCTGCGAGGCGATCGGCGTGTCGGCCAGGTAGGTTCCGATGCCGGTCTTGCTCGTCCGTACCGAGGTCGAGGTGCCCCAGATGAAGTAGTCGAGGTCGACGACCTGCGAGCTCGTGCTCCCGTTCCAGGAATAGAGGACGAGGTCTTCGCTCCCGTTGGTGAGGAAGCCGAAGCTGGTGAAGTTCTGCCCGTTCTGATCCCACACGCCCTGCATGTTGGGCACGTTCTGATCATCGCCGCCGTCGGGAGCGGGGATCTCGAAGTCGGCGGTGCAGCCTCCGTCACACCAGCTGCGGTAGTTGGTGTTGCCAGTGATGGCGATGACGAGGGCTTGGTTCGGCGCGATCGTCGAGCCTGCCGGGAATTGGAGATCGAAGTCGCCGAAGCCGGTTCCACAGGTCGGGTTCGTCACGTGATCGTAATAGTGACAGTCGGAGCCGCCATCGCCGGTGAAGGACGCGTTGTAGAGCCGGTAGTTCGTCAACGAGATGGTCGCGGTGGTCGGGTTGAAGATCTCGACGGCCTCGCCCACGGTCGGCGTGGTGCGCACCTCGGAGAGGAGGAGGTGATCGGCCAAGGGACGCGAGCCACACGCGATCGCCGTGCCGCCACCGGTCGTTCCACCGGCCGAGCCGCCGCCGCTTCCGCCCGCTGAGCCACCCGAACTCCCGCCAGCGGTGCCGCCGCTCGATCCACCTGCCGGGCCCCCGCTGGTCGATCCACCACCATCGCCGCCGCCCGAACCACCCGTCGAGCCGCCCGCCATGCCGCCGCTCGAGCCTCCAGCCGTGCTCCCGCCGGCCCCGCCAGTGCCTCCGCCGCTCGAGCCGCCCGCCGTGGATCCGCCGCCCACCGAGCCTCCGCCAGTCGCGACGCCTCCTCCCGTGCCCGAAGTCTGCTGGCACGAGCCCGCGATGCAGAGATCGTTCCCGCTGCACGACTTGCAGGTCGTACCGTTCGTCCCGCAGGCGAGGTTCGACGTTCCCGGTGAGCAGGTTCCGTCGGCGGTGCAGCATCCGGTGCAGCTGGTCGCGCACGGAGGCGGTTTCGTTCCACACCCGCTCACCGCCATCGCGAGAACACCGAGACCACCGAACAGGACGACTGCTGCGAAACGAGAACGCATTGGGACGACCTCCGAACGCGGAAGGGAACACGCGCTGCCGCGGGCGTCAATTCGAACGAGGGGTCATCGCGTTGAGCACGACTCCGAGGAGGAGCCCGCCGACGAAGCCGCTCGCGTGCGCGATCCAGGCGACGCCGCTCCCGAGCTCGGAGGCGATCCACACGTCGAGCGCGGCGTAGACGAGCATCACGAAGGGCAGGGGAAGCCGGATCGCCGAGAAGCCGAGGAACGGCACCAGCCAACGGCCTTTTCGCTGAAGCACTGCGGTCAGCCCCATCAGGCCGAACACGCCTCCGCTGGCCCCACCGATGATCGTCTCTGGCGCCGACGTCCACCCGTCGATGAGGAGGCTCGCCGCGCCGCCAACGAAGAGCATCACCGGCATCACCCACCGCGGGCTCTTGCGCTCGACCGCGTCACCGAAGACGAGGCCGAAGCCGAGATTCCCCAGCACGTGGACCCAGCCGTCATGCGCGACGACCGCGACGAAGGCCTTCCACCAGCCGTCGACGGCAGGCCGATAGCCCAGCGCGTCGAACCCGAAGGTCGGTCGATCGACGAGCCCGAAGACGAAGAGGGCGGTGAGGAGAAGGAGCGAGAGCACGGTGCCGATCGGCCGCTGCGCCCCTTCCAGCGACTGGAGGATCGGCACTCCGACGATCGCCTGGGCCGTCTGGCCGACGGACAACTCCTGGACCGGGAGCTCGGTCTTCGGGGCGGCGTGCTCGGCGAGGTCCTTCGCCATCTCGGCGCGCGTGCCGGCGTCGATCGACTGCCAGGCTTCCTGTCGTGCGACGGCCTTCGTCACCAGCCTGAGGGACGTGAGGTCGCCGCTCTCGACCCACAGCAGCTCGCAGGACGGGCAGCGCTCGACCCACCCCTCGAGTCGGCCGATGCGCAGCGGCACCATCGTCTGGGCACAGTCGGGGCAGCTCCGGCGCTTCTTGAACGGAATCGACTCGGTGCGCGTCTCCGGCTCGAGCACGGAGGCGGCGTGCGGCACCGTCGCCTCGAGGTCGCTCAGCGTCGTCAGGGTGCCTTTGCAGTGGGGACAGGTTCGGCCCATCGCTCCGACCACCAACTCGCGCGGGTGATCGGGGCAGGTCGCCATCGCTTCAGACTCGCGCGAGGAACTGCTCGATCTCGCCGTTCACCAGGCCGGGTCGCTCGAGCGGGGCCGTGTGACTGCCGCCCTGGACGAAGAGGTACTTCGAGCCCGGCAACAGCTCGGCCATGCGCTGGGAGAGCCACACCGGGGTGAACTTGTCGATCTCTCCGCCGACGATCAGGGTGGGCACGTCGACGTGGGGCAGGTGATCGAGGGCCGAGTGATCTTTCAGCGAGTCGAGGGTGCGCACGAAGGCGACGGGATCCATCTTCGCCAGGTGCTCCATGTAGGGGTGAAAGTCGCTGTGGTTGATGAGGAGCGGGTTGAGCTCGGCCTTGATCGCGAACTCGACGGCCAGCTCGGTGCGCATCGCCTTCGAGGTGATGAGGCGAGAGATCTTCGGGAACCGCTCCACCAGCGCGCGGACTCTTGGGAACGCGACCCGCAAGAGCGAGTGATCGTGCCAGGTGTCGAGCGGCGTTCCGTACGAGCCGCAGAGGAGCACCATGCCGGCCACCCGCGCCGCGTGCCGCCGATGGAACTCGAGCGCGACCTGCACGCCCATCGAGTGGCCGAAGATCACCGCCCGCTCGAGCTTGGTGTGATCCATCAACCGGGCGAGATCGTCGCAGATGTGCTCGACGCCGATGCGGGAGGCGTCGGTGGGGACTCCGCTCTTGCCGTGACCGCGGTAGTTCCAGTGCATCACCCGGCGCTTCGCGGTGAGCGGTTGCCAGAGGTAGCGCCAGATGAAGCCGTCGCAGCCCAGCCCGTCGCAGAGCACCGCGGGTGTGGCCGGGCCCTCGCCACGTTCCTCGAACCACAGCGGCGCGCCGTCGTCGGTGGTGAAGATCGCTTGGTGGAAGAACTTCGATCCGCCGTCAGGCACTGGCCTCGGCCTCCTCGTCGTCGCCGCCCTGGCCGGGTCGCTCGAGCCCGTACTTCTGGATCTTGAGGATCAGGTTCGAGCGGCTGATGCCCAGCTCGCGGGCGAGCCGGCTCTTGTTGTGGCGGGTGCGCTGGAGGCCCTGGGAGATCATCTCGCGCTCGAGCTGCTCCACTGCGTCGTTGAGCCGGCCGGCAGGCACCGCCGCCAGCCGCCCGCCGCCGATCACGTTGGTGCCCATCGCGCCGCTCACCGTGTCGCGAATGCGGGAGGAGAGGAGATCGGGGGTGAGCAGATCCTGATCTCCGCCCAGCACCAGGAGCCGCTCGATCTCGTTCTCGAGCTCACGAATGTTGCCTGGCCAATGGTAGCTCTGGAGCACCGACATCGCGTCTGGAGCGAGGCCGCGCGCCTTCTGCCCGTCACGCCGGTGCTTGCGCATGAAGTGATCGACCAACATCGGCAGATCGTCCTTCCGCTCGCGCAGCGCCGGCACGGTGATGCGAATGACGTTGAGCCGGTAGAAGAGGTCTTCGCGGAACTCGCTCTTCTTCACCATCTCGGTGAGATCCTTGTGGGTCGCCGAGATCACCCTGACGTCGACCTGCTTGGGCGCGGTGCCACCGACCGGAAGAAAGGTGCCTTCCTGGAGCACGCGCAGGAGCTTCACCTGGAGCGCGGGCGACATGTCACCGACCTCGTCGAGGAAGAAGGTGCCGCCGTCAGCCACCTCGAAGAGGCCCTTCTTGTCGCGCAGGGCTCCGGTGAAGGCGCCGCGGACGTGACCGAAGAGCGCGCTCTCGAGGAGGTTGTCGTTGAAGGCCGAGCAGTTCTGCACGACGAAGGGCTTGTCCTTGCGCGGGCCGTTGTAGTGGATCGCGCGGGCCACGAGCTCCTTGCCGGTGCCCGACTCGCCGTTGATCAGCACGGTGGAGTCGGACTGGCAGACGCGCTCGAGGATGCGGAAGACCTCCATCATCGACTGGCTCTTCCCGATGATGTTCTCGAACTTGTAGCGATCGGAGAGCTCGGTGTTGAGCGACTCGATCGTCTCGTCCTTGCGCGAGAGCTCGGCCTCGTAGTTGCCGATCTCGTTGGCGCCGAACTCGAGCAGGTCGCAGATCTTCTCGACCTCGCGCTCGTCCATCACCGGCACCCGCTCGATGGCGCGCTCGAGATCGGTCGCGCCCTGGTTCAGCTCGGCGATCTTGTGCTTGAGCTGCTCGCCTTCACGCGGGCTCACCTCTTGGCGCGAGAAGCCCTCGACGAAGAGCATGCCCTCGTACTCGCCGTTGATGTGGAGCGGCGCGCCGACGATCGCGAAGCCCAGGTGGCACTCGTGAAATTGGCTGCGGCGCAGCTTCTTCGAGGCCTTGAACTTCTCGTGGAGCACCCGCACTGAACTGCAGCAGCGCCGGAACCCTTCCTTCGAAAAGAGCGACAGCCGGCAGAAGTCGTTGGGTGGCGGGTTGATCTGCCCCTTCGTCCACTCGATGACCTGGCCGTTCTTGTCCGCGAACGAGAGCTCCGCCCGCCACCATTTGCGGAGGATGTCCCGCAGCATCACGATGGTGTGGAGGTTCTGGTAGCGCTCGTAGTCCATGGGAGTCGTCCGAAGCAGCGACAGATGTACCTCAAAGCTGTCCGAAGTGTGGACAAAGACGGGCAGGGAGAAGAAGGGAAAGGTGTTCGAAGGTCGCATGTCGATCGGGGTGCGCTTGGTGATCGGGTGTGGTGTGAGGGAGCGGTGCGTGTCTTTCGGTCGGTCTGGCTGTCGCTGCTCGTTCAGGTCGGCGTGGGGTGCGGTCCGGTGCCGGTCGAGGTCGATGGCGGGCTGACGGTCGACGCTGGGCGAACTGCCGACGGTGGTGTCGGCTCAGCTGACGCAGGCCCCGACGCGGGAGGCGCCGATGCTGGTTTCTCCGATGCTGGTTTCGTCGATGCAGGCTTCGTCGATGCAGGCTTCGTCGATGCGGGCGCGATCGATGCTGGCGAAGACGGCGGAGGCGGGCTCGATGCGAGCACTCCGTTCGATGGAGGGGTGACGATCGACGCCGGTGGACTCGTTGACGCCGGACCCTTCGACGGTGGGAGTGGGGACGCAGGAGCACGGAGTGATGCCGGGTTGGCGCTTCCCGATGGCGGCTCCATCTGCGGTCGATGCACGACGTACGGAGCCGTTCAGAACATGGGGCCGATCGGGTTGCTCGAGCTCTCCGGCCTCGCGGCGAGTCGGCTCAACGCTGGCGTGCTCTACGCGCACAACGACTCGGGAGGCGCCGCCTCGATCACGATCATGCGCACCTCCGGCGCGACGATCGGCGAGCTCGCGCTCACCAACGCCACCAACCTCGATTGGGAAGATCTCGCCGTCGGTCCGTGCCCAACCGGCAGCTGCCTCTACGTCGGAGAGATCGGAGACAACGGGAGCTCGAACCTCAGCTACTCCGTCTATCGCGTCGCCGAACCGGTCGTGCCGGCCACTGGCATGGCGGGGACGCTCATGGTGACTGCCGAGCGCTTCGAGCTCGCGTATCCGAACGGGCTGAAGACCGACGCGGAGACGCTCATGATCCACCCGATCTCGGGCGATCTCTACATCGTCAGCAAGCAGCAGTTCGGGACGAAGAGCTCGGCATTCAAAGCCGTCGCGCCGCTCGCGCCGGTGACCCCGAACGTGATGACGCGCGTCGCGATGCTGGCGGTGCCCGACGGGCTCGATCTGCCGATCACCGGCGGTGACATCGACCCATGCGGCACCTCGATCCTGCTCCGCTCGTACAGCACGCTGTACCAGTTCGTGCTCCCGACGAACGCCACGAGCTTCGACGCGATCTTCACCGCGCCGTTCTCGCGCGTTCCCGTCGCAAGCTTCCCCGGCCAGGAAGCGCAGGGCGAGGCGGTCTGCTGGAACCCGGGCGGCGGCTATTTCACGGCGAGCGAAGGCCAGCTCCAGCAGCTGCACTTCGTCGGCTGCCAATAGCGTCGGCAAAGACGTGCAGCGCGAAGCCGGGAAGGGTATTCGGCCCGCGTGCGCATCGTCGCAGGCTCGGCGAGAGGGCGAACGCTGAAGACGCCGAAGGACTCGGCGGTGACGCGGCCCACTGCCGATCGGGTGCGCGAGACGATCTTCAACGTGCTCGGCCAACGCTGCGACGAGCTTCGGGTGCTCGACTTGTACGCGGGGACTGGTGCGCTCGGGCTCGAGGCGATGTCACGCGGCGCGGCGAGCGCGGTGCTGATCGACTCCGGCCGGGAAGCGGTGGCGCTCTGTCGCGAGAACGCGAAGGCGCTCGGCTTCGAGGCGACGGTGGAGGTGATCGCCGCTCCCGTCGAGAAGGCGCTCGCCCGGCTCGAAGGCAGGCAGTTCGAGCTCGTGTTCTCCGATCCGCCCTACGCCGCGAAGACCGGGCTCGAGACCTTGCGAGCCCTCACCGCGCTCGTGACGGAGGGTGGAGTGGCGGTGATCGAGCACGACGACGAAGAAGTGCTCCCGGAGCAGGATGGACGATGGACGCGTGAAGACGAGCGAGCCTTCGGCGCCACCGTCGTCTCGATCTTCCGGTTGATGCCGCCGACGCCGTGAGCGCGGTTCGTCAGTGCCCGCCGACCTTCTTCGCGACCGACTTCGCCGAGGCGGGAACGTTCGTCGAGTAGTGAGTGACGCCGTCCGCATCCGTCCACCGGTAGATGTCGTTGCCCGGAGTCGAGGGAGCGGTGGGCTTGATCGGCTCCGGCGGCGGAGGCGGCGTCAACGCGGCGACCTGCAGCGCGCGCGCTTCAAGCTCGAGCTTGAGCTTCTGGGCCGCGATCGCCTCCCGCTCGGCCGCGAGACGGCGTTCGGCCTCGAGGCTCTGCATCAGCGCGAGCTCCCGCTCCGCCGCCAAGCGACGCTCGGTCTCGAGCTGAGCCTGCTGCGCGAGCCGCGCCTGCTCCGCGTCCCACGCACGCGCGCGCTCCGCTTCGAGGGCGCCCCGATCGACGGGTGGCTGCTGCTGCGTCACGTTCACCGGCACGTAGTACGGCATGACGACCACCTGCGGCCGATTGCGCCGTGCGCCCGAGAGGTCGATCGAACCCCGGAGCGTCGGACCCACCGTCGGCTCGTTCGGCTTCCAGCCCCCGACGTAGCCGGTCCACACGCCGCCATTGGGGTATTGCGCGAAGACCGAACCAGCCACGAAGACGCTGAGGAGCACGATGCGCATGACGAACGACCTCCAGCGCCGGACAATGGCGCGGAGGACGCTGCGTTGCCAGCCCGCTCCCCGCGCGAGCCCTCTCGATCTTCCGATTGACCCCTCTGCCCGCGTGAACGACGCTCCGCGCCGATGTCCGTCGCCATCTATCCCGGATCGTTCGACCCCCTGACCAACGGGCACCTCTCGCTCATTCAGCGGGGGCTCAAGCTCTTCGACAAGGTCATCGTGGCCATCGCGGTGAACCCGAAGAAGACGCCGCTCTTCACCGTCGCCGAGCGCACCCAGTTCATTCGCGACGCGTTCCCGGACGCGCAGCGGGTGGAGGTCGACGACTTCCAGGGCCTGCTCGTCGACTACGCGAAGAAGCGGAACGTGAAGGTGATGCTCCGCGGTCTGCGCGCGGTGAGCGACTTCGAGTACGAGTTTCAGCTCGCGAACATGAACCGCAAGCTCGACCCGGACTTCGAGACCGTCTTCATGATGACGGGCGAGGACTACTTCTACGTCTCCTCGAACCTCGTGCGAGAGGTGGCCAGCTTCGGGGGCAACGTCGATGGCCTGGTGCCGGCCAACGTCGCCGCGGGCCTTCGCGCCAAGTACGCAACCAAGGGAAAGCCGTGATCCGACTCGCCAACCGTCTCAAGAGCGCCAAACCCTCTCCCACGCTCGCCCTCAACGCCAAGGCCAAGGCGCTCGCCGCGAAGGGGGCCGACGTCGTCTCCTTCGCCGCGGGAGAGCCCGACTTCGACACGCCCGCGCACATCAAGGACGCGATCAAGGCTGCGCTCGACGCCGGCTTCACCAAGTACACCGCGACCGGCGGCATTCCCGAGCTGAAGGCCGCGATTATCGAGAAGCTGAAAGGCGAGAACCGGCTCGACTACGCCCCCGATCAGATCCTCGTCTCGGTCGGCGCGAAGCACTCGCTCTACAACATCTTCCAGGCGCTGCTCTCGCCAGGCGACGAGGTGATCATCTTCTCGCCGTACTGGGTGAGCTACCCGGACATGGTGCGGCTCGCCGACGGAGAGCCCGTGATCGTCGAGACGAGCGCGCACAACGACTGGGCGCCGGATCCTGCGCAGCTGCGCAAGGCGCTGTCTCCGCGAACCCGAGCGGTGATCCTCAACAGCCCCTCGAACCCGACCGGCGGCGTCTATTCACCCGCGACGCTCGCCGCGATCGCCGACGCGGTGCGCGGCCACGACTGTCTGCTGGTCTCCGACGACATCTACGAGCGGCTGCTCTACGTCGACGGCGGCTTCCAGAACATCGCCAACGTCGCGCCCGATCTCGCGCCGCGCACGGTGGTGGTGAATGGGTTCTCCAAGGCCTACGCGATGACCGGGTTGCGGCTCGGCTACGCGGCAGGCCCCAAGGAGCTCATCGCCGGCATGCAGATGGTGCAGGATCAGTCGACCTCGAACCCGACCTCGGTGATCCAGAAGGCGGCGATCACCGCGCTCAAAGGCCCGCAAGAACCGCTCACCGCGATGGTGCGCGAGTACCTGAAGCGCCGCGACGTGATGGCCGATGGGCTGTCGAAGATCGCCGGCGTGAAATGCCCCCGGCCGCACGGCGCGTTCTACTGCTTCGCCGACATCGGAGAGCTGATCGGCAAGACGTACAAAGGCCAGACGATCGGCGGATCGCTCAAGCTGTCGGAGCTGCTCCTCGAGGACTTCCTGCTCGCGGCGGTGCCAGGCGAGCCGTTCGGCGCCGAAGGCTACCTCCGGTTCTCCTTCGCCACCTCACAGGCGATCATCGAGAAGGGCCTCGCCCGGCTCGCGGAGTTCGTCTCGAAGGTGAGCTGAGACTAGACTGCCCATCGTTGTCGCCTCAGAATGAAGCGTGGCCCGGATCGTCCTCGTCTCCATTCTCCTTCTCGGTGGTTCAGTCGCGGCGAGGTCACGACTCGTCGTTCTTGGGATTGCCCCTTCGAGCCCTGCGCTCAAACCCATCGCCGAGTCGATCAACGAGCAGGTGCTGACCGACTTGGGGCGTGAGGCTCGGCTCGACGTCCTTGGAACGTCAGACGTGCAGGCGGTGCTGGGACTCGAGCGCCAGCGCCAGCTGCTCGGCTGTTCCGATTCTTCGAGCTGCTTGGTGGAGATCTCGGGAGCGCTCGGTGCGCCATGGCTCGTGTCCGGTTCGCTCGCGAAGTTCGGTCGAGCGACCCGCGTCGACCTGAAGCTTCTTCGTACGCGCGACGGCAAGGTCGTCTTTCGCGACGGTCAGACCTTCAAGGACGACTCGGAGGTGTTCGAGGCCGTCTCGGTGTTGGTCGCAAAGCTCCTGAAGGCCGTCGACTTCACCGAGGGCGCGACGCCCGACGCGCCGGTGGTCGACTCGAACGCGAAGCCGATTCCAGACGAACCGCCGCCGGCAATCGCCTCCGCACCATCGACTCCGGCCCCTTCGAACAGCACAGGAAAGTGGGTGGTCGGAGGTGTTGGGCTCGCTGCCGTGCTGGCCGGTGGTTTCGTGTGCGGGCTTGGTTTCGCGAACTACGACTCCACCAAAGCGAGGCGCGCCGACCTCGAGTACTCGGCAGCGCAGTCGAGCTACGCAGCAGCGAACTCACTCAAGCTGGCCGGTGGCATCATCGGCGGCGCAGGCCTCGCTGCAGTCGGTGCAGCGCTCGTCTGGTTCCTGTTGCCGTCGACGCCGACGGTCTCGATTGGCTTCGGAGAGAATCGCCTGCTGGTGTGGGGGAGCTTCTGATGAGGCGCGTTTCCAGTGCCATCGTGTTGCTCATTGGCTGCACGATTCCGGACGAAGATCTGGTGGGCACCCGCTGCTCCACCACCTGCGGTGGCTCTCTCGTGTGCGTGAATGGCACCTGCCGCGCCTCGAACACCTCTGGTGGAAGTGCGGGAGGCGGACTGACGGCTGGCGGCTCGACGGCTGGCGGCTCCACGGCTGGCGGCTCCACGGCTGGCGGCTCCACGGCTGGTGGCTCGACGGCTGGCGGCTCCACGGCTGGCGGCTCGACGGCTGGCGGCTCCACGGCTGGCGGCTCGACGGCTGGCGGCTCCACGGCTGGCGGCTCGACGGCTGGCGGCTCGACGTGTGCGCTTGGGCAGCTCCGTTGCGCGGGAGCGGAGGGGAGCCCGCTCGAGACCTGTGAGTCGGGATCCTGGGCGCGCGACCAGACATGTTCTGGCGTTTGTGTCGACGGAGGCTTGTGCCAGCGCCCACCGGCCATCGCCGCAACTGCCGTCGCGTGGTTCGACGCCGACTTCGGCTACACCTTCGATGCTGGCGTCACTGGAACTCCCACGCTCAACCACTGCGCTTGGCTCAATCGAACGGACTCGGGGGTGACTGGATCGTGCCTCGCCAACGGCCACGCGTGCATTCCACCGGCGCTCATCATTGGAGAGCCCGCGGCGAACGGGCATCGCCTCCTCGGGTTCGACGCGCTCCTCCCGCGCAACGACACCGGGACCCTTGACCCTGGCAACTGCATTGGGCTTCGCGGCCAACCCGCGCTCGAATTCCACCAGGTCGACTACGCGATCGTGATCGTCGAGCGGCATGGCAACGATCCGACATGGCACCGCGGCGTGGACGGAGGCCCCAGATCGTCGAATTACGGCTACCTCTTCATGAAGGAGAACGCGACCGGCGCGGTCGCGCACCCGTACCTGACCGCGAACAGCAACGAGTTCATCGGCGACGGGGGCACCTACTTCGTCGGCGGTTCCACCGGCAGCTACGTCCTCTCATCGGGAGCGGGGTTCAACGACCAGAGGCTTCGAGTCGTCACCCTCTGGTCGAACGGAGGGACGATCTCGCTCCGCGTCAACGGCGTCGTGGTGGCGAGCAGGTACCTGCCGGACGCGGGGGCGCCGGGCGATGCCACCCCGGTCACCATCGGAGGTCGCGGGACGGACTGGGCGCGGCTGCACGGGGCGATCGGCGAAGTCCTCGCGTTCAAGCGCACCCTCAACGAGGCGGACCTCGAGAGCGTCGAGACCTACCTCAAGCTGAAGTTCGCGATTCCCTGAGGTCGCGGTTCCTGTGGTCAATCGGCAGCGCTCGTGAATAAACGCGCTCGATGACGCGCGCGCTCCTGGCCCTCCACTTCCTCGCACTGTTGGCGTGCCCGCCGATGCCGGCGCCCGACGCTGGAGTCAGGTGGACGAACGCGTTCGATACCTCGAGCACCGGCTGGTTGCTCAACGCCTGGGGCTCCTCTCCCGCCGACGTGTACGCGGTCGGTGGGCGCGCTGACGGTGGGGTGGTGATGCACTTCGACGGCACGGCGTGGCAGCGCACCGACCCAGGTCTCACCGTGCCGCTCTTCAACTGGGCGCACGGCTTCTCTCCGAGCGACGTCTTCGTGGTGGGAAACGAAGGCACGGTGCTCCACTTCGACGGGGCGACCTGGACCCGGCAAGCGACGCCGACGAAGCAGCCGCTCTGGGGCGTCTGGGGCGCGAGCAACACCGATCTCTGGGCGGTCGGCGGCGACGGGCAGCCGATGAGCGCGACGCTCCTCCACTTCGACGGCTCGGCGTGGACGACCGAGATCGTTCCGCCCCTCCAGAAGCAGCGCGTCGGTCAGTTCCTCAAGGTCTGGGGTCGCTCGGCTGACGACGTGTACGTCGTGGGCCAGCGTGGCGTGGTGCTCCATCGAACGCAGGGCGCCTGGCGTGAAGAGCTCGTCGGAGCGAGCGACGATCTCGTCTCGATCTGGGGCGTCGACGGGCTGATCGTCGCCGTCGGCGGTCGATCGAACGGCATCGTGAGCACCTTCAACGGCACCCTCTGGTCCACCACCAACCTCGCGCCGCTCCCTGGGCTCAATGGCGTCTGGCTCCGCACGAAGACCTCGGCCTGCGTTGCTGGTGCGCAAGGCACGCTCGGCCGGCTCGATCTCTCGACCCTCGAGTTCACCCCCGAGATCGTCGCCACCACCGACGATCTCCACTCGTGCTTCGGCATCGGCAGCACGCTGATTGCAGTCGGCGGCAACCTCGAATCAGCCAACCCACCCGTCTACCGCGGCGTCGCCGTTCAGCGCCCACTCGCGGAGTCACCATGAAGCGCCTGTCCCTCGCAGCCCTCGTCCTCCTCGGCTGCCCCCAGCCAACGCCCATCGCGCCCGACGTCTTCGGATCCCTTGGAGAAATTCGTCCCAGCGCGACCGAGGAGCAGCGAGCGACGTTTGCTCGAGGTCAACTGGTGGCCGCTCGCCGCTTCACGCCAGCGGAGGGCCTCGGTCCCGAGGCGAACGTTACCTTTTGCGCGGCCTGCCACGAAAAACCGGTGATGGGTGGCAGCGCTGGCAGATACCGCGAGTTCCAGCTGGTGGCGCAGAAGCTGAGCGACGGCTCGTTCCAGTTCCTCGGCAAGAGCGGAGTGATGGCCCACTACGATCTCGCCGGCCTCGGCTCGCGAAACGTCACCCCGAGCGGCACCAACATCATGGCGGTGCGAAACCCGATTCCCTTCTACGGCGTGGGGCTGCTCGCCGAGATCCCCGACTCCGAGCTGCTCACCCGCGCCGATCCCGACGACAAGGACAAGGACGGCATCAGCGGCAAGGCGAACTACGACCGAGGCTTCGTGGGGCGCTTCGGGCGCAAGTCACAGACGGTCTCGATCGAGGGCTTCATTCGTGGGCCGCTCTTCAACCACGCCGGCATGACCTCCAACCCCTTGTCCGAGGAGCGGCGCGCCAAGCTGCCCGTGCCCAGCAACATGGGCTCGGCGCTCGAGGGTGAGCCGAACAAGGTGGGCTCGCTTCGTCAGGCCCAGGCCGCCGCGCCCGACGAGCCGACGGTCGACAACGACGGCGTCGCCGACCCGGAGCTCTCCGAGCAGGATCTGTTCGACGTGGTCTCGTTCGCGATGCTGCTCGCAGCGCCTGCGCCCGATCCGGTGACGGCCGAGGTGAGCGCCGGGCAGACGCTCTTCTCGAAGGTGAACTGCACCGCTTGCCACACGCCTGCGCTCAAGGGCCCGCGAGGCATGATCCCCGCGTACTCGGACCTGCTGCTCCACGACATGGGCGCGGACCTGGACGACGGCATCGAGATGAAGCTCGCGACGGGCGCGGAGTTCCGCACCCAACCGCTCTGGGGCATCGCCGCGGTCGGGCCGTACCTCCACGACGGCCGCGCCGACACGCTCGACGAGGCGATTCGGCTCCATGGCGGGGAGTCGGCGACGTCACGCGATGCCTACGCCGCGCTCTCGGCGGACGAGCAGGCCAAGGTGATCACGTTCCTCGAGTCACTCGGTGGCAAGGCGCAGCGCTCGACGGGCCTCGTTCCTCCCGGGCAGGCGATTCCAGCGGTCGGTGCCTATGGCGGCCCGGTGGCGGCGCTGAGCGAGGCGCAGGCGACGAAGTTCCTTTCGGGGCGAGAGGTGTTCGATCGTGACTTCGGCCGTCACAAGGGCCTGGGCCCCAAGTTCAACGGAGACTCCTGCCGCGCCTGTCACTTCGACCCGGTGATTGGTGGCGCCGGCCCGCGTGACGTCGACGTGATTCGTCAGGGCATCGTCGCCGCGGACTTCTCGTTCTCCGCGCCGCCGGAGGGCACCATGGTGCACCGGCTCCAGCTCAAGGCGACCTCGCGCATCGAGCCGTCGACGCAGGCGAACTACTTCGAGCATCGGCAGCCCCCAGCCGCCTTTGGTCTCGGCCTGCTCGAGCGGGTGGCCGACGCCGAGATCCTCCGCCGCGAAGATCTCAACGACGCGAACGGCGACGGGGTGAAGGGCCGGGCGAACCGCCTGCAAGACGGGCGCATCGGCCGCCTCGGGTGGAAGGCGAACGTGCCCAGCGTGGCCGAGTTCTCCCGCGACGCCCTCTTCAACGAGCTGGGGCTCACCTTGCCCGCGCAGACCGGGCTCAGCTTCGGTGCGATGACCGATCAAGACGACGTCGCCGACCCCGAGATCCCCCTCGCCGAGGTCGAGGCGCTCACCTTCTTCATGCAGCAGCTGGCCCCGCCGCCTCGAAGCTCCAAGGACGCGACGGCCGAAGCGCGTGGCGAGCAGCTCTTCGCCACCGCCAAGTGCGACGTCTGCCACGTGCCGAGCCTGCCGCTGATGGGAGGAGGCGAGGCGAAGGCGTACACCGATCTGCTGCTGCACGAGATCGTCCCCGCCACCACGAAGGGCATCGGCGACGCCGCCCGTCCGCGCGAGTTCCGCACCTCGCCGCTGTGGGGCATCGCGAAGACCGCGCCATACCTCCACGACGGCAGCGCTCCCGATCTCAGGGCGTCGATCAAGGCCCACCTGGGCGAGGCCGACGGTTCCCGGCGAGCGTTCGAGGGGTTGGCCGCCGCCGATCAAGCGGCGCTGATCAGCTTCCTCGAGTCGTTGTGATCGGATGATCGGTCGGCTCTTCGTCGCCGCGCTCCTCTGGGGCTGTGGGCCACCGGTGCGCCTGCTGGACGCGAAGGGCGGCGTGCTGCGGGAGTGCACCTCGGTCGACTACGCGACGACGCCGGAGGCGAGGGAGCTCGGGCTGGGCAAACACGCCCCGCTCGACCAGACCCAGCTGCTCGTGCTGCGCTACCCGGTGGTGGACGAGGCCTGCATCACCAACGGGCCGGTCTCGTTCCCCATCGTCGCGCTCTTCGTCGATGGCGCGGGCGGTGTCCTCGCGGTGGAGCGCTTCGCCGCGAAGGAGAGCGCCCCACGCTGTCACCGCGGCGTGGCCGACGTGCTCGAGCTCGAGGCGTCCTTGCCCGACGGAGTCGTCTCGGTCACCGGCCTTGCTCCGCGTTAGTGCCGTTCGAGGTTGAAGCAGGCCTGATCGACGCCCGCGTTGCAGGCCGACTCGAGGAGCTCCCGGCTCCGGGCGAGGTCCTTCTTCACGCCCTTGCCGTCACGAAGGAAGGTGCCCAGGTTGTTGCAGCCGAGCCACTCGCCGCCCTTGCAGGCCTTCTCGTACAGCGCGGCCGCCGCCTTCAGGTTGATCGCGGTGCCCCGGCCGTTCTCCTGCATCATTCCCAGGTTCACGCAGGCCTTGGTGCTGCCGAGGTCGCAGCCACGTTGGTAGAGCGTGAGCGCCCTGGCGAAGTCGGGGGCCCCCAGCAGGCCCTGTTCGAAGGCGACGCCGAAGTTGTGGCAGGCGTCGGGCCCGCCGAGCTGACAGCCCCGCTCGAGCAGGTGCTGCGCCTTCGCCGAATCTCGCTTCACGTCGAGGCCGAGCAGGTAACGGCCTCCCAGGTTCCCGCAGGCGACGCCCGCTCCGTAGTCGCAGGCCGTGCGGAGCAGCTCGATCGCTCGCCCCACCGTCGCCGCGTCGGTCGCGAGCAGGTTGGCGAGGTTGTTACAGCCCATCGGCTCCTTCGCCGAGCAGGCCTTCTCGTACAGCGTTCGCGCCCGCGTTCGATCGAGGGGCACGCCCCCGTCGCCGTTCGCGTACATGAGTCCCAAGTTGGTGCAGGCCGAGGAGGTTCCTTTGTCACAGAGTTGAGCGAGCGATTCCGGATTGGCGGAAAGAAACAGTGAGAGTGCTGCACAGAGCATAGGAGACGATGACCCTGAGCTCTGGGATCGGGTGAAAGAAAAGATCGCGAGGTCAGTCGTGGTAGCCGATGACCTGCCAGGTCGAACCGACGCTGCGCAGCAGCACCACCGCCGAGCGCCCCGACTTGTTGCCCACCGCGATGAACTGTTGGCTCTGACGCCACGGCCAGTTGCGTAGCCGGGCAGGGGGCTGGCCGTACTTCTTCTCCATCTCGGAAGCGGTGAGGGTCTCGAGGCCGTAGAGGGCGATCAGATCGGTGCGCTTGCTGCGCAGGTGCTTGGCCCAGGTGCTGCGGAGCTCGTCGGGCCGCTCGATCTTCTTGTCCTCGAGCATGAAGGGGAGCCCGGTGTAGTCGACGACGCGCCCGGCATCACCCGAGAGCATCGCCTCGAAGAAGCCGCGGGCGATCACCGAGGCCTGTTCGGCCTCGTTCAACGACCAGAACGCGTCGATGTCGAACTCGCGCGGAGGCAGCACTGGCATCACCGAGCGCTTGCGAATGTCTTCGAGTGACTTGGCGCGCTCTTCCCCACCGAGCTCGCGCACCTTCGCGGCGGTGCGGGCGAGCTCCTCCTGGGCGCGGCGCATCGCCGTGATCGCGGGGTCGGTGCCGCCACTCCCAGAGGGACCACCGGCGGCTGGGGCAGCGCTGGGTTCGGCGGCACCGGGGGCGGCAGCTGGCGCCGGCTCGGCGGGCTGCGGAGCAGGGTCTTCTTGCGCGAGCACCAACCGGGCCGTGAGGGCGATCACCAACATGGGGAGCGACCGTATTGGAATCGGCCGCTCCCCGCGAGCGTCAGCTCATCCTTCCGTTCGGGGAGCGTCGGATCGGTCGACCGCCCAGAACCCGACCGCAGCGAGGAGGGAGCCCACCAGACACGCGCCCCACAACGTCGCCATGCTCGTCGCCGCGACGATGCGCGGGCCCATGAGGGGCGCCGTCACGAAGGCGAGGCTCCAGGTGAGCCCGAAAGCGCCTTGGTAGCGCCCTCGGAGATGCGCCGGAGAGAGGCTCGCCACCACCGTGGAGTTCACCGGCGCCATGATGATCTCCCCGAGCGTCCACACCGCGACCGTCAGCGCGAACTGAGGCAGATCGCTCGCCAGCGCCGTCGCCCCGAAGCCCAGCCCAGTGAGGATCGCCCCCGCCACCAACGGCCGGCTCGGGCGCGTCGAGGTCACCGCACGAAGCACCAGCGGCTGGAGGAGGACGATCAAGAAGCCGTTCGTCGACAGCGCCAGCCCGAACGCCTCCGGGCCGAGGCCCTTGTCCGTCATGTCCTTCGGCAGGGCGGTGAGGTGCTGCATGAAGACGAAGGCGATCACGTACGAGAGGACGAGGAACGGAAAGAACTTGGGATCGACGAAGGGCGTGAGGAGGGAGCCGGTGTGGTGCTCGCTCTTCGCCGGCTTCGTCTCGGGAATGCCGATGAAGAAGACGACGAGGCAGGCGAGCGTGGTGGCCGCGTCGGCGAAGAAGAGCACCTCGAAGCTCGAGCGCCCCACGAAGCCAGCGATGATCGTCGCGCAGGCAAAGCCGAGGTTGATCGCCCAGTACTGGGTCCCGAACGCCTTCACCCGGTACTCGGGAGCCACCAGATCGGCGACCAAGGCCTGGCTCGCAGGCCGGAAGAGATCGGCCGTCATTCCGAGCAGAAAGACGAGGGCGCCGATCGTGGGGACTTCGCGCGCCTGGCCGAGCGCGAGCATGGTGCAGGCAGAGGTGCCGAGGCTCGTGAGGAGGGTCGCGCGGCGCCCGACGTGATCGGCGAGCCAGCCGCCCAAGGTGGTGCCGAGGAGCGAGCCGACGCCGTAGAGCGCGACGATCTCGCCTGCGGTGACCAGCGAGAGCCCGCGCTGCCTGGTGAGGTAGACCGTCATCATCGGGACGATGAAGCTCCCGATGCGGTTGATGAGGAGCCCGCCCCACAGGAACCAGTACGCCCTCGGGAGCCCCTCGGTGAACCGCTGAAAGAAGCTCCGGTCGGCCACGGTCAGGGTGGTCATGCGGGCCTGACGCAGCGCATGCAAGCCTTCTGACGCGGCGTTACACTCGAGCCAGATGTCGACCGACCTTCGAACGCTGCTGGCGGCGGCGCAGCAGGCAGAAGTGCAGGGCGATCTGCCGCGGGCGGTCGCCAGGCTCCAGGAAGCGGCCGAGCAGTACCGGGCCCGGAAGATGGACCGGCGTGCCGCCCAGATGGAACGCCACATCGATCGCCTCGAAGGGCGGACCGTCGACGTTCCCCTCGACGCGATCGAGGACGACGGGCTCGATGCCTTCGGGGAGGACGACGACGCGCTCGCCCACGTGCTCGACGAGACTCCGTTCGATCCGTCGGAGCTCGAAGACGACGGGCTGGGCTTCGGCGACGAGCTGCTCGCCAGCGGTCGACGGCCAGGGCGAATGGAGACCCCGGTCTTCGATCGTGGGCCGCAGCCTGCCGACCCAGCGATCGACGCGTGGTGTTCGTTCTGCTGCAAGCCGAAGTCCGAGGTCGGCGCCTTGATCGCGGGCCCAGCGGGCGCCTTCATCTGCGCTGCGTGTCTGTCGACGAGCGCGCGGCTGTTGGCGGTGCCGGTGACGGTGCCTCCGCCAGTGGCGATCGCGCCAACCCCCAAGACGGAGCGTGCCGAGCTGCCCGCCCAGCGTCACGCCCGCGCCGTGTGGGATCGGCGGCAGCCGAAGATCGCGTTGGTGATCGGCCCCGAGGGCTCGGGAAAGTCGGCCTTCCTCGAGACGCTGGGTCGAATCGCGCCACGGCCCTTCAATCGGGGAGAAGGCGACCTCGCGCTCGTCGATCTCTCGACTCCCCTCAGCGGCGACGAGGAGCGGCAGCTGAGCCAGTGGCTCGAGGCGCACCCGAAGCGTCGTGCCGTCCTCGCGACGCGCGGCCTCGCGCCCGCTCCGGTGCTCGTGCTCCAGGGTGAGCACGGTGACGAGCCCGTGTTCGACACCGATTCTCTCCACGAGGCGACCGACGAGCACGTGCCGACGGGGCTCTTGTCTCGAGTCGAGTCCGTCTTGCCCATGCCTCCGCCCGATCGCGAGGCGCTCATTCAGCTCGGCAGGGCGCTGCTCGCCGCGCGCACCATCGAGCTGCCCGAGCCGGCCCTCGACTCGCTGGTGACGCTGGCTGAACGCTCGGGACGCGGGGCGCGTGAGCTCGCGGCCCTGATCGCGCGGATTCCTGCCGGGCGCTACAAGGCGCCCTGAGCATGCTCGCGAGAACCACCACCGTTCACCGGCTCGGCCGGGTCGAGTACGTCGACGGCCTCGAGTTGCAGCGTCAGTTCCAGGCGGCGCGCAAGGCGGGCACGATCGAAGACTCGCTGCTCTTGCTCGAGCACCCGCCGGTGCTCACCTTGGGGCGCGGGGCCGATGGGTCGAACATCCTCCGGCCTCGGGAGGAGCTCGAACGGCTCGGGGTCGGCGTCTTCGAGACCGATCGCGGAGGCGACGTCACCTACCACGGGCCTGGACAGCTGGTCGGCTACCCGCTGCTCTTCCTCGAGCCCGGCCGGCAGGACGTGCGCCGCTACGTGCGGAGCCTCGAAGAGGTGATCATTCGAACCGTCGCCGACTTCGGGATCACCGCGACCCGCATCGAGAAGTGGCCAGGCGTCTGGGTCGAGGCGTCTCGGCTCGGCGGGCCGCGGAAGCTCTGCGCGCTCGGGGTGCACTTGAGCCGCTGGTACACCCGGCACGGCTTCGCGCTGAACGTGGACCCGAACCTCGCGCACTTCGAGTTGATCGTTCCCTGCGGCATCTCGGAGGCCGGCGTCACCTCGATCGCGCAGGAACTCCCCGGGCTGGTGCCGTCGATGAGCGAGGTCGAGGAGCGGGTGATCGCCCACTTCGGGAACGTCTTCGAGTCGGCCATGCAGAGCGGGGCGCTGCCCGCCGAGACGATCTCCGTCGTGGTGGTGAACGAGGCCCGCGATCGAGTGCTCCTGCTCCGACGGACCGAGGCGAAGGGTGGCTTCTGGCAGCCGGTGACGGGGCGGATCGAGGTGGGTGAACGGCCCGATCGCGCGGCGCTCCGAGAACTCCAGGAAGAGACGGGGCTGGTCGCCGCGGTCGAGCCGATCGAGCTCGCGCACGCCTTCGCCTGGGGTGAGCTCGCCGATCGTCCGCGCCTGGCGCGCGAGGTGCCCTTCGTGGCGCGGGTCGCAGAGCAGCCGATCGCCCTCTCTGCCGAGCACCAGGCGTTCGAGTGGGTCGAGCCCTCCGAGGCGATTCGCCGCGTTCCCTTCGAGGGCCTCAAGCGCTCGATCCGGCGTGCGACCGGCTGACGGCGCTCGCTGAAGAAGGCGACCGCTCCTTCGTCCGTGGACGGTATGCTGCGCGCTCCCCGTCTTCGGAGGCTCCATGTCCCCGCTCCTCGTCGCCGTCGGATTGATGGTCGCCGCGCCTCCCGCTCAAGAGACCTTCGAGAAGCTCAAGGGCCTCGAGGGCAACTGGAAGGCGGGTGAACGCGACGCCGCCAAGTTCGTCTCCTTGCGCGTGATCTCTGGTGGCACCGCGGTGCTCGAGATGGTGACCGGCGCCGATCGAACGAAGGTGACGAGCGCGAGCGTGTACTACCTCGAGGGCGGGAAGCTGGTGCTCGCCCACTACGGAACCGCGGGCGCGCCGAAGCTCGAGGCGAAGACGAACGGCAAGCTCGAGTTCGAAGGCAAAGGCTCGCTCTCGGCAGTGCTCCTGACGCCCAAGGGCGACGACAAGCTCGTCTACGAGACGGTCTCGGCGACGGGGAAGTCGAGCCTCGAGCTCTCGCGCGAGTACGTCGACACCCTCAAGTGAGGACGTCGGCGATCGACCAGCGACCATCTCTCGCGACTACCGCGTGTCGACAGTCGGGCGAGAGCCGAATGAGTCTCCACTTCTCTTGCGCCAGCCGGTTCGAGCTCGAGAAGACCGCTCGATCGTCGAACACCCGCTGGAGCGCCACTCGCGCGGGAAAGGTGACGGGACGCAGGTTCCCCAGCGGAGGACGCTTCGAGACGCGGGGGTCGTCGCTGAGCGAGGGCTCACCATCGCGAAGGAGGCGCCTACTCGAGCTCGAAGACCCGCGTGTCGTCGAGGCGAAGCGCCACCCGGCGTTCGGTTCCACTCGCCTCGAGCACGAGGCGGTGGTCGTCGCTCACGTCGCGCCACCAGGCGAGCGCCACGCGCGAACCTCGAACGCCGCGACCACGATCGTCAGCACCACGAAGATCAGCGCGATCAGGTAGCCCTCGGCGAAGCCCCGGTTGAGGTGCTGGTACGTGTAGAAGGTGATGTACGTCGCGAAGAACGTGAGCAGCATGAGGAAGAAGTGTTTCCCCGCGCGCGTCGCGAGCCCCAGCGCCAGCAGGCTCAGCATGTTCCAGTAGTACATGTTCACGGTGAGCCAGGTGAGCACCAGCAACGGGCCCAAGGTGAAGGCCTGGAGGTCGGTCGCTCGCCGGAGCAGCACGATCACCACCGCGGTGAAGGCGAGGCGCACGATCAAGAACGCGACCGAGTAGTCGGTGATGTTCACCTCGGCCAACGACTGCTTGATCACCGGCGGGAAGATGCCGCTGGTGAGGCCGCCGTCACCCGGCGCGACGAGCTGGAGGAAGACCGTCTTGAGCGAGTGCTGGTTCGAATAGAACTTCTCGAGCTGCGCGACCTGAATGCGCTCGGCGTATTCGGTCCACGCCGAGGTGCCGAACATGATGGCCGCGAGCACGACGCAGGCGATCCCGACGATCGCGGCGTTTCGGCCGAAGGCGATCCACTCCTTGTGCACCTTGCGCTCGTCCTTCCACTGGAGCGCCACCTTGAAGAGCAGCGCGACGCCGAAGAAGATCGGGAAGAGCTTGGTCGCCACCGCGTAGCCGAAGAGCGCGCCTGCCGCGCCGAAGCGCTTCTTCTCCAGCGCACAGACCGCCAGCCCCAACGCGAACAGCCAGTCCCAGCGCAGGAAGCTGCCCCCGAGGTAGTCGAAGACGACCGGCACGCAGGCGAACATGAACAGCGCCACCGACGCCTGCCGCCAGGCGAACGTCTCGTAGACGACGATGAAGAGCGCCAACATGAGGAGGATGTCGAGGCACCCGAGCATCGACTGGTTGTGCGGGGTGAGCGGCACCAGCGAGGCGATCGGCGAAGCGATGATCGACCAGGCCGGAGAGTTCGAGTTGCCGTGGTCGTTCATCACCCCTTGCCAGTTCATCCACGGCCAGCTGCGCGCCATGGTGACCCAGTCGGCCTTGAACGCTTCCCAGCGGGCGTCGGAGAAACGGGCCCGAATGCGCGGCGCCTGCTCGAGCGCCTTGGCGACGTCCAGCTCCTCGAAGGTGCGGTTGTCGCGGGTCTTCTGCACTCCAGCCATCGCGTTGATCGTCTCGCGATCGGCCATGATCGCCGCGATGTAGAGATCGAACCAGCCGACCTCCTTCTGGTACTTCGCGCCGAGATAGAAATGGAACTGCTCGTGCTGGTGCACCCAGGTGCGGCCGGTGGGAATCGGTGCGCCAGCGGAGATCGCGCCTTCAGGGCTCGTGCGCAGCTCGATCTCGGTGCCGGCTTGGAGATCGATGGTGGCGCTCTGCCCGGAGATCTCCACCTTGGTCGGTCCGGGCGGCACCTCGAGGAAGTCCCAGCTCTGGCCGTTGGCGTGCGCGCCGAAGACGTTGCCGACGCTGGCGGTGCAGTCGGCCGCGCAGCGAACCCGCACGATCGCCGTCGGGGCGGAGCGACCGACCCAGAACCAGCAGAAGCCGACGGCGAGCACGCCTGCCAGGACGCCCGAGACCGCGACCGGCGACAGCTTGACCCGTTGACTCAGGCTGGTGACGAAGCCGAGGAACTGTTTGGCGCGCAGCCCGTCTTCCCGGCCTCGCGCGACCCGCACCATCCACCCGCAGGCGAAGAGCATCACCCCGCCGCCCACCAGCCAGAACGGCTCGAAGGCCGGCCGCCCACCCCAGCCCGTGAAGCCGAAGATCATGAAGCCGGTGAGGACCGAGGCCGCGACCCGCTTCTCGCGTTCCCACTTCTCGCCGGTGAGCCGGTCGACGATCAGCAGGGCCATGAAGGCCTCGATGACGATGATCTTCAGAATGCCGGCGAGGTAGTGGCTCATGCGGGTTGCGCTGCGAGGCGCCGGTCCGTATTGGGGGCTCCTGCGTAGCCGCACCTTTTCTCGGAGTCATCATGAGCGTTCAAGAAAGCGACGTCCTCAAGGCCCTCTCGACGGTGATGGACCCAGATCTGAACCAGGACGTGGTGAAGGCCGGCATGGTGAAGAACCTCCGCATCGAGGGCGGGAAGGTCGCGGTCACCATCGAGCTGACGACGCCCGCCTGCCCGATGAAGGAGAAGATCAAGGGCGACGCCGAGACCGCGCTCAAGAAGGTGGCGGGGCTCAGCGATCTCAAGCTCGAGATGACCGCGCAGACCCGCGCGGGCCCGATGGCCGCGTCGAAAGAGCCGATCATTCCCGGCGTGAAGAACGTGGTGCTCGTCGGCGCAGGGAAGGGAGGCGTCGGGAAGAGCACGGTCGCCCTCAACCTCGCCTGCGCCCTCGCCAAGCACGGCGCCAAGGTGGGCTTGCTCGACGCCGACTTCTACGGGCCGTCGATTCCGGTGATGACGGGTATCAACCGCAAGCCGGTGAGCCGCGACGGGAAGAACCTCGAGCCGCTCGAGGCGCACGGGATCAGCGTGATGTCGCTCGGCTTCCTCATCGAGGCCGATCAGGCGCTCATCTGGCGTGGGCCGATGCTCCAGGGCGCGCTCATGCAGTTGGTGCGCGACGTGAACTGGGGAAACCTCGACTACCTCGTGCTCGATCTGCCCCCCGGCACCGGAGACGTGCCCCTCACCATCGCTCAACAGGTGCGCAGCTCGGGCGCGGTGCTGGTGACGACGCCGCAAGACGTGGCGCTCGCCGACGTCGTTCGCGCCAAGCAGATGTTCGACAAGCTGCACATTCCGGTGCTGGGGATCGTCGAGAACATGAACCAGTTCATCTGCCCGCACTGCGGCAAGGGCACCCACATCTTCGACGTCGGCGGCGGGCGGAAGGCAGCCGAGATGATGGACATGGCGTTCCTCGGAGAGGTGCCGCTCGATCTGAAGATCCGCCAGGGTGGCGATCGCGGGTTGCCGGTGGTGGTGGGCCACCCCGACAGCGACGAGACGAAGGCGTTCATGGCGATCGCGGGGAAGGTCGCCGCACGGATCAGCCAGGAGAACGTCGCCCGCCAGGCTCCGGTGGTGAAGCTGCCGACGGTCTGAGGGCCGGGAGTCGTCGGTGGCCGAGCTGGAAACAGGGGGGTAGGGTGACGAGACGATGACGGCGCGCGACCAACGGCTGGTCTTCCGTGGAGCGGTCGAAGGGCTCCTTCGGGTGCTCGGCGCGGAGACCGAACGACCGGACCTGAAGAAGGCGCTCTGCGCCCTGGGCGTCGATCCCTCGAACCTGCTCCCGGCGTACGATCTCGAGACCTGTCAGCGGCTGCTCGAGTTCGTCGGCGAGCGCCGATTTCCGAGCGTCACCGGAGACGAACGGCAACGCGAGCTCGGGCGCGCGTTCATTCGCTGCTTCAGCGAGACGTTCATGGGGAAGGCCGCGATGGCGATGGGGCGCATCCTCGGGCCCAGCCGCGCCACCCAGCGGCTCACCCGCGCGATGCGAATGACGAACAACTACTCGACGTCGGGTGCGAGCCACCTCACCCAGAACTCGATGGCGCTGTGGTGCGAGCCGGTCGCGAACCCCTGGTACTACGTCGGCATCTTCGAGGAAGGCGGGAAGACCCTCCACGGGCCGAGCTACACCGTCGAGCTCAAGGCGTTCGATCGATCGACCGAGCGCGCCGAGTTCCTCGTTCACTGGTGACCGCGTCGACCGCTCACCTTCGCGGCGGCGCCTCGAGAATGGCTCGCGCGCGCTGCGCCGCTGCCTCCGCCGCCTCGAGCTCTCCTCGGGCCTCGCGAACGCGCGCCAGCTGGGTCCAGGCCGCCGCCTTCGCTCGCTCGTTCCCCTCCTGTCGTTCGCAGGTCGCCTGGGCGTCGAGGCTCGCCTCGAGCGCGCGTGACGTCTTGGGCTCACTCGCCGCGAGCGCAGTCGCCCGCACGACGGTGAGCGTGCAGAACTCTGGAGCACGGTCGGCGTGCCCCGAGATCAGCTCCTGCCTGGCCTGGTCGAGCGCGGTGAGCGCCTCGGCGACTCGGCCCTGACGCGCGAGGGCGCTGGCGTACTCGGTGCGCACCACACCCATCGCAGCCGGATCGGGCGGCCGGTCGAACTCGAGCGCGCGGCGTCCCTGCTCCGCGGCTGCGGCGAAGTCGCCTGCTCTGAACCGAAGCAGCGCACGAACGCGGAAGATGCTGCGCTTCATCGGCCTGGCGAAATCGTCGGGGTCCGTTCTCTTCGCCAGCTCGAGCTCGACCTCGTTGAGCAGCAGGCTGGCTTCGGCCTCCTTGCCGTCCAGCACCAGCGCCTTGGCGAGGTTGAGCGTCGACTTCAAGATCTGGAGCGGTGCGACCCCCGGCGTTCGCCGTCTCAGCGCGAGCACCCGGCGGTAAGCCACGACGGTGTCGGCCGTGTCGTCGAGTTGCTCGCTCAAGAACCCGAGCTCGTTCCACGTCGTCGAGAGGAACGGGTGCTCGGCCCCGAGGAGCGCTTCGCGGATCTGGCGGGAACGTTCGATCTCCCGACGCGCCTCCGAGAGCTGGCCTTCCTCCGCCAGCACCCAGCCGATTGCCGACCGCAGCCGAGCGACGTTGAGGCTCGCCGACCCCTCCACTCGCTCCAGCTTCGCGAGCGCCAACCCGTAGGCCGCGCGTGCGCCCGGGCGATCGGTGTCGCGCCACCGGGCATCTCCTTCGCCCTCGTCGAGCAGGGCTTCGAGCGTCTCGTCTTTCGCTTGGGCACCCAACCCGCGCCCCACCGGCATCAAGGCGAGCCCCTCGGCCGGCTTGGCGAGCCGCCACCCGATGATCGAGACGAGCAGGGCCACCGCGTGGAGCCCACCCCGAGCGTCTCGAGCTTCGAGCGCGAACCTCAGGGCCTCCTCCAACGCGGCGCGCGCTTCGGAGTAATGCGAGGTCTGTTCTTCGAGAATGGCGAGCTCGAGGAGCGCCGTCGCCAGCGTCTGAGGGTCCTTTGCCAAGCGCGCCGACGACACCGCGCCTTCGAGCAAGGGCCGGGCTCGATCGTTTTCGGCGAGCGCGAGGAGGATTCGCCCTTGGGCGATCTGCTGGGCGAGCCGCTCGACGACCTGCCGATCGAGCGGGTCGAGCTGGGCGCGGGCCTCGAGGATCGCGAGGTCGCCGCAGGCAGCGATGGGAGAGAGCTGGGCGATCGCGCTGGTCGACGCGAGCACGATCTCGGGCGTCGCAGCCTCGAAGCGCGCGGCGAGGGTGGCGAGCTCGGTGTGCCGGCGGGAGAGGCACTCGAGCCTCAGCGCGAGCTGGGCTTCGGTGCGCCGCCGCGTTCGCAAGGTCTCGTCGCAGGCGAGGTGCCGCTCGGCCGCCCACTGCGCGACGTACCGATCGAGGGTGGACCGGGTGTTCTCGAGTGCGGTCGACGCGAAGGGCAGCCCGGTGCTGGTGAAGGCGGCGGCGGCCTTGGTGCGCGGGCCCTCGCTCCAGACCTGCGAGAGCTCGTCGGTCTCGCGGTGGCACGCCGACGCGCGAACGATCGGCCAGACACGAAGGCCCACGACGGCCGCGACGAGCAGCAGCCCGGCGCCAAGGCCCGCGATCACCCGTCGGCGTGATCGTTGGGGGTCGAGCTCGAGCGCTCGGAGGAGCTCACTCATGGACGCGAAGCGGCCGGCCGGATCGGGAGCGAGCCCACGGCGGACGAGATCGAACACCCACGGCGGCACTGGCGAGCCCTTCGGCGGCTGCGGAACGGCGCCGGCACGAGCGCGCGCGGCGACGATCTTCAGATCGGGGTCGTCGAAGGGTCGCCGGCCGTAGAGCCCCTCGTAGAGGCAGACGCAGAAGGCGTATTGATCGGTCGCGGTGGAGGTGGGCCGCCCCTCGTACTGTTCGGGCGCCATGTAGCCAGGGGTGCCCATCAGCGCCCCCGCGATGGTCAGCGGTGTCTCGAGCGTCAGCGTCGGCCGAGGCGTCGAGCGCTGGCCGTCGGGCGTGTCGTCACCCTGGGCGCGGGCCAGCCCGAAGTCCGTCACCCGCGCGCGTCCGTCGGCGCCGACGAGCACGTTGGCCGGCTTGAAGTCTCGGTGGACGATGCCTGCGGCATGGGCGGCCTCGAGCCCGCGCCCGGCTTGAAGGAGCAGGGCGAGCACCTCGCGCCAGGGGCGGTCACGCACCTTGAGCCACTCGTGGAGCGTGGTGCCCGCGACGTATTCCATCGCGACGAAGAGCGCGTCGCCGACCCGCCCGACGTCGTAGACCGGCACCACGTTCGGGTGAGAGAGCCGGGCCATCGCCTGGGCTTCGCGGGCGAGCCGGGCGGTCCCTCCGCTGTCCGAGCCTGGTGACTCCGAGACGTCGGTCCGGAGGAACTTGATGGCGACTCGGCGATCGAGCGCCGGGTCGTACGCCGAGAGGACGATCCCCATGCCGCCGCGACCGAGGGTCCCCAACACCACGAAGCGGCCCACTCGGCTCCCCTCGGCGACCTCGAGCCGCGGGGCGACCGCCGGATCGACGGCGCTCGAACGCACCAACGTCTCACCAAGGGTCTCCGCCGAGGCGCTCGCCGACTGACAATCGGGGCAGCTTGGGGCATCGAGTCCGTGAGGACACATCGATACCGATCCTATTACACCGCTCAGTTGATTCGAGCGTGCGCCTCGCTCACTGGCGACGCCCGAGTGCCTCGTGGCTGGGTTTCAGGGAACGGCGTACGAGATCGTCGTGATCAGATCGTGGCTCATTCGATCGGGCGCGTCGATCTTCTCGGTGAAGAGGTTGAGGTAGCCCACTTCGATCGTCAGGGCGCCCAAGCGAACGCTCACCCCCACCATGAGCCGCTGCTGATCGAGCCCGGCGTGCGGCCCCGCGCTCACCGAGTTGAGGTTGACGAAGAGCTCCTCCGCCACGAAGAGCCCAAGCTCGGGGATGAACCGGTAGCCCAGCCTGAGCTGGTGACGGAGCCGGTACGACGGCGCCTCGACCACCTCGAAGAACCGCTCCTCGAGGCGAGTTCGGTTGGTGATCGAGACGCGGCCCAGGCGGTGCTCGACGAGGAGCTGTTGATACGGCCGCCGCTCGTTCACGCCTCCGCTGAGCAGCCCGTGCACCCAGACGAAGCCTGCCCAGAGCGAGACGGTCTCGGTCAGCTGAAAGCCGACCGCGGGCCGAACGACGAGTCGCTCGACGGCCATCTTGGTGAAGCTGAACCGGGGCTGCACCTCGCCGTACCAGCGCGCCTTGCCCTCTCGCCCGCTCACCGAGAGAAAGAGCCAGGTCTCCGAGTCGTGCTGGAGCGGCTGGGCGAGGGTGGCGGCGAGCGCCAGGGAGAGGAGCATGCGTCGTCCGTGAGCCAGGCGAGGCGCTCCTGGGTGCAGAAAGCACGAAGCCCCCACGATCGCGAGGATCGTGGAGGCCCGTGTGCTGCGAGACGAGTCAGCGGGAACTTACATTCCCATGCCGCCCATACCGCCCATGCCGCCGCCACCGCCGGCCGGCATCTTCTCCTCTTCCTTCGGCTTCTCAGCCACCATCGCCTCGGTGGTGAGCATCAGCGAGCTGACCGACGCCGCGTTCTGGAGCGCGCAGCGCGACACCTTCGCCGGGTCGATGACGCCAGCCGCCAGCAGGTCCTCGAACGCGCCAGTCGCCGCGTTGAAGCCGAAGGCGCCAGCGCCCTCCTTGACCTTGTTGACGATGACCGAGCCCTCGAGGCCGCCGTTCGCCGAGATCTGGCGCAGGGGCTCCTCGAGCGAGCGACGGATGATGTCGACGCCGAACTTCTCCTCGGACGTGACGGTGAGGCCCTCGAGCGCCTTGAGGCAGCGAATGAACGCCACGCCGCCGCCAGGGACGATGCCTTCCTCGACCGCCGCGCGGGTCGCGTTGAGCGCGTCCTCCACGCGAGCCTTCTTCTCCTTCATTTCGGTCTCGGTGGCCGCGCCGACGTTGATCACCGCCACGCCGCCCACGAGCTTCGCGAGCCGCTCCTGCAGCTTCTCCTTGTCGTAGTCGCTGGTGGTCTCCTCGACCTGCGCGCGGATCTGCTTCA
>JBPOIJ010000030.1:0-50777 GCA_052034585.1 Myxococcota bacterium | reverse complement strand
GACCAGTTGAACTTGACCGTTCTCCCCACCGCGCTCGCTTGAACGACCGCGGAGTACGTGCCGCGCAGCGCATCGATCGACGGCCCCACGGCTTCGGGCGCGTTGTCGACGTACAAGCAGTCGTATTGCCAGTCTTCACACGCGGAGTCCGGGAGCATCGACGGGTGCGCCCGCTCGAGGAGCGCTTGCGGAAACGCCTGCGCCTGCGCCCAGACCTCGAAGTCGGCCTTCGCATGTGCGTTGTAGGTTGCACTCGCGCTGGCGTTGTCGAGGAAGGTCGCGGGGTAGCCCGAGAGCGCGGCCTGCTTGATGACGTTTCGCTCCCAGGCGACCCACCCTGGTGCGGTGAGGTCGACGCCGTAGCGGTACTCCAGCGGAATCACCCCGATCGCGTACGCGTTTTCGTAGCCGGGCGGGCTGGTCCGAATGACGACACCAGCATCGTCCGTGCTGTTCACGAATGCCGGATCCCACCACGCGCGGCGCCAGCCATCGAACGGCTGCCCCGGCGGGTCGAAGTCGACGGGCGGCGGGCCGAGGCTGAATGCGGCCGCGTACGTGTTCCAAGACTCCATGAAGTTCCAAAAGAGGAACGGCCCGTGCCCATCAACCAAGGGGTTGCCGATCAATCGAGTGCCCAGATCGGTGTACGGGAAGTCGAGCGTGTCTCGCTGCTTCATCTGGTTGTGGCTCACGAGCGCGTTCTTGCGAGCCGTGAGCTCGATGATCGTGGGAAGCCCAGACGCGTGGATGGTCGGGAAATGGCCGGCGCCATCGGTCCCATAGACGCGCGTGATGGGATCGCTTGGGTCTTCGGCAGCGACGCCGAGGTAACCGATGAGCGGCATCATGCTCACGCTCGACTGCGTTCCGAGCAGCGCCGGGCGGTCTTCGAAGACCTCGAAGTAGCGTCGCTCCATGGCTCCCTGGAGGAGACAGGTGCCGGTGTCGCAGGCGTCATTCTTCCAGGCACGAAAGGTCCCGTTGTTGTCCGCCGAGTAGTGGAGCGGCGGCATCGAAGGCGCTTCGTTCGGCAGCGCGGGGCACGCGGCCTGCTCCTTTTCCTCACCGAGGCTCGGAATCGCCACCACCGGAACGGCTGCGCATGACGAGCGGTTTCCGGCCTGGTCGACGACGTCGAGGTACACCGTGGCAGGCGGCGCGGCGGTGAGAATCGAGCTGAACCGACCGCCCAGCGCCTTGCTTGCCGCTCCGATCTGGGTCGTGCAGCGGTTGTTCGAATAGACACTCACCATCCCCAGTGGCTCGGCCCAGCCACGCACGACCCAGTCGGAGGCGCGACGCTCGATCGAGGTGAGCAGCGGCGTTCCTGGTGCGAGGTTGTCATGCCGATAGGTCGCGTCCCGGCAGATCGTGGTCACCTTCACCGAGAAGCGGGTCACTGCGTTGGCAGTGACTGGAACGGCCCCGAAGGAACGAAACCCCGCGGCGTCGGTCAGCCCGCTCGCCAAGGGCGCTCCGAGACACCCTTTGCCTGCGTGGAGTGACGCCGTGACGTTCGCGAAGGTCTCGACCCCGATCGTCGGAGAGGTCGAGGTGGCGGCCGCCATGTTCGTCTGCGTCGTCACTCCGACGGTGAAGCGAACGATCGGCGTCTGACTCAAGGCGTCCGAGCGGGCCGACGAGGGCGCGCTGGGGCTCGTACATCGGAAGAAGGCGACGGCGAGAAGCGGAACGCACCTGGAACGGCCGCTGAGTTCGAGCATGGACCGCATGCTGGCAGCCCGCTTCGTTCGTCTGACGGGAAAAAACTACTCACCCGCTTCCTCCCCAACGCCCCACTACACTCGGTCCCCAATGCCCCTCGCCAATCGACTCGCGAAGTGCACTCGGCCCATCGACGTCGTCGAAGCGGGCTACCGGCTCGATCTCGATCTCGAAGGCTGGCTCCACGGAATCGTCAGGGCTGCGGGCCCCGATCTCGACGTCGGGAACGGCGTGATGGCCTTCGTCTCACGGCTCGAAGAGAACTCGCTCCCGATCGTCAGCCCGATCGCCTGCAACCGCCCACTCCCGCCCGAAGCGACGCACGCGATCCTCGCCGCCAACGCTGCTCCACCGAAGCCCGTCGTCGAGTACACCAAGAACCACCTCGTCATCTTCGCGAGCGTGAGCGAGACGTTCGACGACGGCATCAAGCGGCACCTTCGCAAGTCGGTCGCCTCCGACACCATCGCGGCGATGGCGCAGGATGGGAACGAGCGGGTACTCCAGCTGATCGCTCGCGCCGACCAGTTTCAGGCGATTCACCCGAGAACGGCGGCGGCCTGGCGTCGTGTGCTGCTCCACCTCGGCACCGCGTTGAGACTCCGGGAACGACTTCAGGAGCCCGAGGCGGTGCTCACCGCGAATGGTCGGGTGTGTGACGCCCACGGCGCTGCGGCCTCGAAGACGGCGCGGGAGGTGTTGGCCGAGGCGGTCCGGCGAGTCGAACGCTCCAGGAGCCGGAAGATCCGTCGCGACCCCTCGGCGGCGCTCGAGCTGTGGCAGGGACTCGTCGCGGGCCGCTGGTCACTCATCGATCACTTCGACGCGAACGGGCGACGGTACCTCGCGGCGCACGAGAATCTCCCAGGCGCTCGTGACCCGCGCGCCCTCTCGCCACTCGAGCACGGCACGCTCCGCTCCTTCCTCCGCGGCGCCTCGCCGGCCGAGATCGCCTTCGCCTTCGGCAAGAGTCGCCGAACGATCGGCACCATCCTCTCGTCGCTCGCCAAACGGCTCGGGTTTCCCTCACGTACCGGCCTTGCTCGTCTGCGAGAAGCGGAGGCGCTCGAGCGGCTCGATCTCACGCTCGGCGGTTCGAAGATCGGGGTGGTGGCGATCAGCGCGCTCGAGGTGCACCCGACATGGAAACAACGGCTTCCTCCGCAGCTCCTGGCAGTCGCCCAGCTCGCGGCCGAAGGAACGTCAGATGAGGAGATTGCGCGCCGCCGCGGACGCTCGGTTCGTACGGTCTCCAACCAGCTCGGGCGGGCGTTCAAGCTGATGGGAATCGGGAGCCGCGCCGAGTTGGCGTCGGCGTTCCATCAACCGGCTCGACGGTAGAAAAGGAAAAGGGCTTCAGGTTTCCCCGAAGCCCTTGGTTGTGGAGCTAAGCGGGATCGAACCGCTGACCTCCTGAATGCCATTCAGGCGCTCTCCCAGCTGAGCTATAGCCCCGTATTCTCGATGTTCTTCGGGAAATTCCCGAAGCGGCGCGCTGCCTTACCGCCTTTTTGGTGCTGGCGCCACACTCTTCGACGCCGCACTCATTTTTTCCTGAAGGCGCTTGGCGACTTCGGCGCCCTCCGCGAGCAGGTCGTTGATCGAGGCGTTCTGCGCCTGGATCTTCTGAGTCACGACCTCGAGCGCCTTCTTCACGTGCGACAGGCTGTTGCCCAGCTGCATGCGGCCCTTGGAGACCTCCGCCCAGACGGCCTCACCGAGATCTCGGTAGGCCCGGTCCATGTCGCGCTCGAGCAGGTTCGACGACACCTTCGCCTGGGCGACCTGGTTCAAGTGATCGACCTGCTCTCGCAGCGCTGCCAGCTGCGCCTGCGCTTCGTTCCACGCAGCCTGGATCTGCTTGAGGACCGCGTCATTGGGGCTGGGGGGCATTGAGGCTCCTTGGAGGCGTGACGGTATCAACTCTTCACGAGCCGGGCACCGAAGAAGCCGCCGCCGTCGATCCGGTGGGGCCACACGCGCAGGGGCTCGCCGTCGAGGCGGAAGTCGCGGTGCCGTGCGAGGAAGCGCTCGACCACCACCTCGTCTTCGTCCCGCAAGAGGCTGCAGGTGCCGTAGACGATCACCGTGCCCGGCTTCACCTTCGGCGCGAGCGAGTCGAGGATCTCGAGCTGGGTCTTCTGGAAGTCGGCCACCAGCTTGGCGGTGAGCTTCCACTTCTGATCCGGCTCCCGCGCGAGCGTTCCCGTTCCGCTGCACGGCGCGTCGACGAGGACGATCTCGGCGAGATCGAGCCGCGGCTCCTTGGGGAAGCTCACGTGCCGCAGCTTGAGCTCGTTCGTGCGCGTCTTCGCTTCCGCCAGCCGCTTCGCCGAGGTGTCGTGCCCGTAGACCCGCCCCGTCGGCCCCACCGCATCGGCGAGCGCGATCGTCTTCCCTCCAGCGCCGGCGCAGGAGTCGACGACGATCTGCCCTTCCTTCGCGCGGCACAGCGCCGCGAGGAGCTGACTTCCGAGATCCATCACCTGCAGCCGGCCCTCCTTCATCCACCGCGAGTCGAAGATCGCTCGACCCTCGTCGGTCGCCGCGATCGCATCGGGCAGCTCCGCGCAGGCCCGCACCGGAAACCCCGCGGCCTGGAGCACCGGGAGCAGCTCGTCGCGCGAGCCTGGCGGTCTGACCCGCATCGTGAGGAACGGCTCCCGGTTGAGCGCCGCGAGGATCGCCTCGAGCTCGCCCGCCGGCGCCGCGGCTGCCAGCTCCTTCGCCAGCCAGTTCGGAAAGGAATGAACCGTCGCGGCCCGCTCGACCTCGTCGGCGGGGAGCTCGATCGACGGCTCCTTCGCCAGCTCCTCCTTCAGCACCGCGTCGGGAATCGATCGCGGACGGATAGGGCCAGGAAGCGCGACCTCCACCATCACTCGATCGGCCGGCGCCCCGGAGATCACCCGTCGCCACAAGGCGTACCGGAAGATCGCCTCGTCTTCCCGGAGCGTGAAGCTGCTCGGCGGCCGGCCACGCGCCCGAGCCTGGAGATCGAGCCATCGCTGATGACGCGACAGCTCCCGCACCGCGAACGCCACGAAGCGCCGATCGTTTCCGCCGAGCTTTGGGTGATCCCGCAGCGCCTCGGAGATCGCCGCCCGCAGCGGCTTCCCTTTCAGGATCGCGAGGTGCGCTTCGATGACGGCGATCGCTCCCGCCCGCGAGGCTCGCCCGATCACCTCTTGCTTGCCTGCTGACGTCCCGTTCTTCTCGCCCGCTGGCTTCGTCTCAGAGGGCATGGGCGCTCACCGTCAGCTTGCGCTTGGAGAGATCGAGCGACACCGACCAGCTCACCGACTGATCGCCAACGCGCCCCGGCCCCGTTCCACATCGCCACTTTGGCCGAGTCCCCGCGCCCCACGGGCACTGCTCGGCCGTGAGCTGCGGGTGCTTGGCGAGAAACGCCTCGACCGAACCCTCCGGCAAGGTCACCACCACCACCGAGTCCGGCCCGCTCCGCTCGGCGCGCACGAGCGTGCTCTCGTCCGGCCAGGTGATTCCCGAAGAAAGCCGAACGAACTCGATCGTCTGATCTTCCTGAAACCGGGAGAACCCCATCACGCCCAGCCCGAGGAAAATCACCAGCGCCACACCGAGCAGCAGGAGGTGTCTCACGGATCCTCGAGGAGTGGCCTTCCCCGGACTCGAATGGCGACACGGGAGCGCCGAGGAGAAGAAAGTAGCTGAAACGAGCGCCCTAAGCGCGCGGAATTCGCCGACCACGAAGGACGTGACGGTCGAGCAGACAGTCGTCGAGCATCCAGAATCGGCAACTGGCGGTAGCACGTTAGCAAGCGCCCTCGTCCGAGCTGCTCGCGCTCGCTCGGGAGCTGGGCGCCGACCACGGCCTCCAGCGGTTGTTGGAGCTTCAGCCCTCGTCCATGGAGCAGCTACGGCTCTCGACCAGAGAAATCGGACGTCGACGCGGTCAGGTGGTTCTCGACCCGACGCGGTGCAGGCACCGGGACCCAAAACGGGTGCGCAATCGAGAAGCCGACGGGTGCCGGCGGGGGTACCGCCTTGACGAGCTTCTCGAACTGCTTGAGCAGCTGAGCGTCCACCATGGGGTTCTTCGCCAAATCGACGTCGAACATCAGAAGAATGTAGCGGTGTGGACGAGCGGTAGCAACTTGCGTGTCTGCGCGTAGTCCATGAGGACCGCAACATATCCACGGGCGGCCTCAGCGAGGCCGGGCGTGCGCTCCATCGGGTCGATCTTGACCTTCAGTTCGTCACTTTCCAGAACCGTGCGGGGAATCCCCCGGCCGTGGGAGTGCCAGCGCTCGTGGTCGCTAAGGACCGTCGCGATCTGTTCGGCACGCTTCTCCTTGTAGGCGGCGTCGACTGGGAGTTTCGAGCTCTCCCGGCTGTTCCAGTCCTTGAACTTGTAGGCGACGAGCCACTTCTTCAGAAGTTCGACGGACAGCTCGCGGGCCTCGCGGAAAAGCTGAAGCTCTGCGAGGTCGAGCTTCTGGAGCAGAACAAGCTCTGCAGTGGTGAGCTGGCCGCCCTGCGCCTTGCTTACCAAGCGCTCGAACTGCGTTAGGTAGGCAAGCGCCGGAACCAGCTGTCCGCCCCGCTCAACCTGGGGATCGATGGGTCCGAGCACCGAGAAGTAGTCCATGGTGATCGAGTCCCCCGACATCGCCAACACGGTCCCGGCGGACATCGCTCGGTCCGGGATCACGAACACGACCTCCTTGTAGTGATGCCGGATGACGTCAACAATTCGCTCCACTACCTCGACGATCCCTCCAGGCGTATCGAGCACAACAGCCAGACGTGCACGACGCCCTGCGTTCGGAATCGACTCGAGGGCACTGAGAACGAGGCCGTCCAGGCCGAAACGAATAGGCCCCACCAACCCGATGCCATCTGCGTCGAGTGCTTTCTCAACGACTCCCAGCAAGGCATTCAGGTGCTTCTTGACCGCGCTGTCGAGAGACTCACTCATTGAGTTCCTTCTAGCGCTGCCTGCCCCCAACAAGAAGCAGCACCGCATGGAAGTCAGAGAAGCTGCCTGCCGTAGAACTAGGTTCTTCGAGCGAGCAGCACGATGTTGCCGGGGTAGTAGGTGCCCAATCGGCGCTTCGACAGCAGTTTCCGTTTCCCCGCGGGGAACGACCACGCCATCGCCGCTGTCGGGAACTTCTCGCTGAGGCTCGTCACGATTTCCTCGATTCGTTCGGCGTGACGATTGGCGTCTTCCACAAGGGACTTCAGCACGTAGGGCACGACGAAGACGATGGCCCAGCGCTCATACGTTCCTCGTACGTCCGGAGCGCGCGCAACTTGTCCCCAAGCCTCCGAGAGCGCCAGCACCGACCTGATGAAGTCGTTCTTGTTCGTCGCGGCGAGCCACACCTGCTTCCCTCCGCGACCACGCGGAGGTCGGCGAACTCGAACATGAAGTCGCACCGGCCCCGGGACCGCGGCCCGCCGGACACCTTGGGCCCGCACGTGACTGCATACTCCTCAAGACCCAGGACCACTGCTCGGGTGTCGCCAGATCGCGCCGGCGAACTGGACTCAACGAGGCGCGCTCGTTAGGCGTCACCCATCTTCCAGTCGTTGCCGGCCCCGCCTCCGCCTTTCAGGTGCGTGCCGAGGAGGCCATGCCATGCGCACAGACGGAAACCAGTGGCCTTCCCCGGACTCGAACCGGGACGCCTTTAGAGGGCGGCGGATTTTGAGTCCGCTGCGTCTACCAATTCCGCCAGAAGGCCAAGTGCTGCAGTCGACGAAGTGAGTACCAGATTCCGGACGAGGGGGAAGCTCCTTGTGGCCCCCTGCCCGGTTCAAGTACAGGCGGCGCCATGCTGAACCTGGTGTACGCCCTCGCGGCGGGAATCGTCGTCACCGTGGCGGTGAAGCTCTTCGGCTTCTCCCTGATCGCCGGCATCATCCCCGGCACCCTCGTCTTCCTCGGCCTCTACGTCGTGCTGGCCCGACGCACCTTCCTCAAGGTGCAGGGCGTCATGGAGCAGGTGAAGAAGGAGTTCGAGGCCATGCCCCCGAACCAGAAGGAGCAGAAGGTTCGCGCCGACAAGGCCATCAAGCTCCTCGAGGGCGCGCTGCCGCTCGGCAAGCAGCAGTTCCTCGTCGAGAGCGAGCTCCACGCGCAGATCGGCATGATCCACCACCTCTTCAAGAACACCGAGGCCGCGATGGCCTCGTTCGCCAAGACGACGGCGCGCAGCTACCTCGCCCGCGCGATGCAGGCCGCCATCTACTTCCAGCGCAAGGACTACTCGTCCATGCGGAGCTCCTTCGAGGAAGCGGTCAAGCACGGCAAGAAGGACGGCATGGTGTGGGCCGCCTACGCCTGGTGTCTCCAAGCCAACAAGGACACCGACGGCGCCCTCAAGGTCCTCGCGCGCTCGGTCCAGGAGAACCCGTCGGACGAGAAGCTCAAGAGCGCCCTCACCGCGCTCCAGAATGACAAGAAGCTCAAGATGAAGGCTTGGGAGCCGGCCTGGTGGCAGTTCGGGCTCGAGTCTCCGCCGATGCCCCAGCCCCAGTTCGTCGGTGGCGGGCGCCGTGGCCGATTCATGCGCCGCTGACGGCTCCACCTTTCGGGCTATACCTCCTCCAACCGAGCACGTGTCCCACTGAGCGGGGCACCCGTGTCGAACCCTCGGTAGAAAGGTGCACGTGGCGGGGGCAGGACTGTCGCGCGAGGAGCTCAAGCGGCTCTACGAGCGGTACGCGCCGGTCGTATTCCGCCGCGCCCGCACCTTGTTGGGTCGAGACGCAGACGCGTGGGACGCGGTGCAAGAGGTGTTCGAGAAGATGCTCAGCGCACACGACAGCTTCCGCGGTGAAGCCCAGCCGATGACCTGGATCTATCGAATCACCACCAACGTCGCCCTCAACATGCTGCGGGCGCGGAAGGTGCGCGAGCCGGTGCTCACGGTCGTCGACGACGAGCCCTCGGTCGGCGTTGGCTCGGTCGAAGCTCGCGATCTCCTCCGCAAGTGGATCGACAGCCTCACCGAGCGCGAACAGCAGGTCGCCACCCTGCTCTTCCTCGACGGCCTCACCCAGGAAGAGATCGCCGACGTGCTGGGGCTGTCCCGCAAGACGATCGGGCGCGAGCTCGCCGAGCTTCGTGAGAAGGCCGCGAGCCTGGGCGCCGTCCCCCGAGGTGACCCGTGAGCGATCACCTCTCTGCCTTCGCGCTCGACGAAGTGGCCACTGACGGTGGCTCGCCCGAAGCAATGGCGCACCTGGCCGAGTGCCAGCCGTGTCGAGAGCGCCTCGAGGCCGTTCGCCAGCAACACCAGACCCTCAAGGGCACGCGCGAGTTCCAGGCGCGCTTCGAGGCGATCGCCGCGACGACCGCGAAAGCCGCCGCGCCGAACCCGTGGCCCCGGCGACTCGCGATCGTGCTCCCGCTCGCTGCCGCGCTCGCCGTCTTCATCCTCTCCCCGATCGGCGACGACACCCGGCTCAAGGGCGCGCCAACGGTCGAGCTCCTCGCGGGCGAGCGCCCCACCACGCAGGCCAAGCCTGGAGATCGGCTCACCCTCGCCGTCGGCGGCGCCGGCCACACCCACGCGGCCGTCTTCGCCATCGACGCGGAAGCACAGCTGACGGTCCTCTGGCCGCCGGGCGACTCCACCGCGGCGATCGCTCCTGGCGCCCGGGTGCCGCTCGGCCAGCCCTTCGAGGTGACCGCCGGAGACGTCGTGGTGATCGCCTCGTTCGGCGATCGAGCGCGGCCGGTGGCGGAGCTCCGCGAGGCGCTGGAGCGCGCAGCCGCCAAGGCGATCGCCGCTGGCACGACGCCGCTCGAGCTCGGGCTCCCCTCGACGATCGAACCAGCGGCGAAGGTTCGCCTCGAGGTCGGGCGATGAGGTGGTTCGCAGTCGTCGTGATCCTCTCCGCGGCGGCCCAGGCGCAGGTCGGGCGGCGATGGGCGCTGGTGGCGGGCGAGAACCACGGCACCGGCGGAGAGGAGACGCTGCGCTACGCCGAGGACGACGCGGTGCGCGTTCGGGACGTCTTGCTCGCCGTCGGAGGAGTCGCCCCCAACGACCTGCGGCTCCTGCGGGGCACCACCGCGACCCAGCTTCGGGAAGCGCTCCAGCAGCTCGAGCGCGAGATGCAGGCGCAGCCCGGGCTTCACGACCGGCTCTTCGTGTACGTCTCCGGGCACGCTGGTGACGGCGTGCTGCACCTCGACGGCACCGAGCTCGCGCTCTCCGAGCTCGTCGACTTCGTCAAAGCAGCGCGGGTCGAGGTGGGGGTGCTGGTGGTGGACGCCTGCCGCTCGGGTGCGATGACGAAGCTCAAGGGCCTCAAGCCCATCGACGGTCCTCCGGTTCGCGTCGAGGCCTCGGGCCTGCAAGGGCGAGTGCTCATCTCTGCCTCGGGCGCGGACGAGTACGCGCAGGAGTCCGAAGCGCTCAAGGGGAGCACCTTCACGCACCACTTCGTGACCGGCCTCCGCGGCGCTGCCGACGCCTCTCGTGACGGGCGAGTCACCCTCGACGAGGTCTATGCCTGGGCCTGGTCGCGTACGCTCGAGTCCACCTTCGGCACTCGCGGCGGCGCGCAGCGGCCGGCCTTCAAGGTCGATCTGTCTGGCCAGGGGCAGCTCGTGCTCTCGGAGCCGGGCTTTGCCTCGGGAGTGCTCACCCTCGCCGTCGAGGCGCCGGGGCGATGGCTGATCGTCGGCGCCGACACCAACACCGTCTTCGCCGAGCTCGACAAGCCGAGCGGGCCGATGACGCTCGCGCTCCCCGAAGGGCCCTATCGCGTTCGGCTCGGGGCCGAGAAAGGCGCCCTCGAGCGGGCGGTCGTCGTTCCGGCCCAAGGCGCGGCCGTCGTTCGTGGGGAAGAGCTCGAGCGTGCCTCGCTGCAGCGGGTCGCCCTCAAAGGGGCACCGGCGTTCTCGGCGACCGCCTCGGCCGGCGCAGGCATCGCCTCTGGCTTGGTGAACGGCGTCTCCATTCAGCCGGGGCTCGAGCTGCGCCTGCGCTTCGACGACGCCTTCGTCTCCTTCGTCAACGAGCTGATGATCTCGCTCGCCGCGCGTGACGCGCGCAGCGTGGGAACGGGCTTTCGACAGTCGGAGTTCGAGTTCAGGGGTGGTGCCGCCCACCGGTTCTACGTGTCGAGGCTGTCGATCTCGATCGGCGTCGAGGTCGGTGCCCTGCTCGTCTCGCAGAACGACATTCCAGCCCAGCCGACCCGAACGAGCTTGGGGCCGCTCGCGCAGGCAGTCGTCGAGGTGCGGTTGCCCCTCCTCCGCCCGATCGAGCTCTACGTGCTCGGAACGGGCGGAGGCACCTTGCTGAAGAAGATGCTCGGGGTCGCCGCGCTTCCCCGTGCCGCGATCAGCGGCGGTGTCGCCTTCGTGTTCTGACCCATGCGCCCCCCAACCCGCTCCTGGCCCTTCGCGGCGCTGTCGACCCTCACGGCGCTCGCCTGTCTCGATCCCCTGTACGAGGACGGTCAGGGCTCGGGGTACTTCGTCTGTTGCCAGGATCGGAAGGTGGGGACCTGCCTCTGCACGCCTGAGACGTCGTGCCTCCCGAACTTCAAGTCGTGCCAAAGCGGCACCTGTTCGTTGAACTCGACGTGCTCTGGCGGTGGGAACGCGGCCGGCGGTTCGGCGGGTGGGGGCTTCGTGACGTCTGGGGGCTCGTCGGCCGGCGGTTTCGTGACCTCTGGGGGCTCGTCGGCCGGCGGTTTCGTGACCTCCGGGGGCTCGTCGGCCGGCGGTTTCGTGGCCTCTGGCGGCTCGTCGGGTGGCCTCGCAGGGGGTCTCGCGGGCGGCTTGGGAGGCGGTTCGGCGGGTGGCGGGGGCTCCGCGGATGCCGGACCAGGCGGTGGCGCTGCGGGCGGTGGCTCGGTCGGTGGCGGTTCTGCTGGTGGCGGCTCGGCGGGTGGCGGCTCTGCTGGTGGCGGCTCGGCTGGTGGCGGTGCTGCTGGTGGCGGCTCGGCAGGTGGTGGCTCGGCAGGTGGTGGCTCTGCGGGCGGCGGTTCTGCTGGTGGCGGCTCGGCGGGCGGCGGCACCGCTGGTGGCGGCACGGCAGGTGGCGGGTCTGCAGGCGGTGGAACACCCGAGCCGATCTACGAGCCGTGCTGCCTGGGCGGGCTCGTCACGACGTGTGTGTGCCCGAACGGTGACTGCATCAATCGGCCCTTCACGCCCTGCCCCGCGAACCGCTGCGTCGACGGGACCTACACCGGCGTCTGTCGCTGAGCGGCGAGCACCGCCTCGTAGGGAGGCTTCACGAAGCTCGCGCCTGGCTCCTTCTTGAACCACGTCCACTGGCGCTTGGCGTAGTGCCGGGTCTTCTGGGCGACGTCGGCGATCGCTGCGTCGAGCGGGAGCCGGCCTTCGATGCACTCCAGCGCTTGGGCGTAGCCGACGGCTCGCATCGGAGCCGCCTCCCGGAAGCCCTGCGCCACCAGGCGACGGGTCTCCTCCAGCAGGCCCCCATCGAACATGCGCCGGGTGCGCTCGTTGATCGCCGAGTAGAGGGCCTCACGCGGCGGGTCGAGCACCCAGAAGGTCGAGGGGTACCGATCGGCCTGGAACGCATGGCGCGCGCGTTGGGCCGACGCAGGCTCTCCCGTCAGGGCGTGGATCTCGAGCGCGCGGATCATGCGCACCCGATCGGCGAGCGGGAGCTTCGCCGCCGTCGGTGGATCGATCGTCTTCAGCCGGTGGTGGAGCTCCTCGTTCGACGAGCGCTCGAGCTCGGCGCGGAGCCGGTCGTCACTTCCGGGCGCGTCGACCACCCCGTGGAGCAGCACGCGGAGATAGAGGCCCGTGCCTCCGACGACGACGACGCGCTTCTCCTTCCCATGGATCGCAGCGATCGCCTCGTCGGCACGCCGCTGGAACGCCGCGGCCGAGAACTTCTCGAGCGGATCCACACACGAGATCAGGTGATGAGGAACCCGCGCGAGCTCCTCCGCGGACGGCTTGGCGGTGCCGATGTCGAAGTGGCGGTAGACCTGCTGCGAGTCGGCGTTGACGATCTCGGCGCCGATCGTCTCGGCCAGCTCGATCGCGAGCCGGGTCTTGCCCGACGCCGTGGGGCCCGCGACGACGAAGAGGTGTGGCGCCGCGCTCACTTCGCCGCGAGGGCCGCCGAGACTTCTTTCTCGAGGAGCGCGCTCGCGTCCTGATCGTAGCCGCGGTGCATCGCCTTCACCGTCCCGTCGGGGCGAAGCATGAACAGTGACGGCAGGGGGCTCTGATTCCCGAGCCACCGTCGGGCGACGATGTTGAATCGATCCTTGAGCACCGGGAAGGTGACCTTGTTCGTCTCGAGCAGCTCGGCCACCTTCTTCTGGCCTTCCTCCTCCCGATCGATCGCCACCATCAACACCCGCAGGCCCTGATCCTTGTACTTCTCGTGGAGCGACTGGAGGTACGGCATCTCCTTCTTGCAGGGCCCACAGAAGCTCGCCATGAACGAGACGACGAGGAGCTTGGTCTTCTTGTCCTGCGCGTCAGGGCCGACGTAGCGGTCGACGCCCAGCATCGCGACTTTCTCTCCAGCAGCGGCCGCGTTGTAGAGCGGAAGCCGAAACGCAGGCGCTGGCTTGTCGACGGTCGCGAGCTCTTCCTGGGCGAGGGCGGGCCACGCAAGCGAGAGCGCGGCGACGACGAGAAGACGGTGGCGGTTCATGCTTCCTCAGGGCAGCGGTGCAGGCATCGTGACGACGAAGGCCGAACGCAATTCAAGGCGCCTCCTCGGAACGCGTCGAGGCATTTCGGCTCACTGCTTGCCAGCCAGCCAGGTCGCGAGCCCGTCGAGTGGGACATCGACCTCGGTGTGGGCGTCCATGTCCTTGAGCTTGATCGTGCGGCGCTCGTGCTCGGACTGGCCGTAGACGAAGAAGAAGCGTGCGTTCACCGAGGAAGCGCGCTCGATCTGCCGTTTGATCTTCCCGCCGCGAGGGTCGAAGTCGGCCGCCAGGCCTCGCTGCCGCAGCTCGGTCACCAGCTTCAGCGCATGGGTCTTGAGCTCACCGTCCATCGTCGCGACGAAGAGCAACGGGCGACGCTGCGGGCGCTTGCCCAGCGCCTCGAGGAGGAGCACCAGCCGATCGAGCCCCATCGCGAAGCCGACCGCCGGCTTCTCCGGGCCACCCAGCTCGTGAACGAGCGCGTCGTAGCGACCACCACCACAGACGGTGCCCGCCGTGCCGAGCGCGTTCTCGCCCTCGGGTGGCTGGTAGATGAGCTCGAAGGTGGTGCGGGTGTAGTAGTCGAGCCCGCGGACGAGGTTCGGGTCGAGCTCGAACGGAATGCCCAGCGCGCCGAGGAGCGCCTTCACTTCGTCGAAGTGCTTCTTCGCGGCCTCGCCGAGGAAATCACCGACCCGTGGCGCCGACTTCACCAGCTCGGCCAGGGCCTCTTCCTTGGTGTCGAGGAGCCGCATCACGTTGCGCTCGAAGGTGTCTTTCGCGGTGGCGCTGAAGCTGCCGACGTGCGGCGCGAAGTGGGCCTTGAGCGCCTCGAGGTACTTCGGCCGATCGGCGGCATCTCCCAGCGAGTTGAGGTGGAGCGAGACGTGCTTCACGCCGATCGCCTGGAGGAAGTTCCACGCGAGCGCGATCAGCTCGACGTCCTGCGAGGCATCCGCCGAGCCATAGGCCTCGGCCCCGAGCTGGTAGAACTGGCGATAGCGGCCGGTCTTCATCCGCTCGTACCGGAACATCGGGCCCAGGTAGTACCAGCGCGTGAGCGGCTGCTGCGCGAAGCCGTGCTCGATGAAGGCCCGCACCGCCGGCGCGGTGTTCTCCGGCCGCATGGTGATGCTGCGATCGCCCTTGTCGGTGAAGGTGTACATCTCCTTCGAGACGATCTCGGTCACCTCGCCGACGCTCCGGACGAAGAGCGCGGTGTCTTCGACGATCGGGGTGCGGATCTCCGCGAAGCCCCAGGTGCCGAACATCGCGCGCGCCGTGCCCTCGATGAACTGCCAGAGCTCGATCGCCGGCGGGAGGAGATCGTTCATGCCCTTCACTGCAGCGAACTTCTGACTCATGTGGTGGCCTCAGGTACGCGTCGCGATGCGCTGGCCCAGCCTGACGGGGACGTCGGTCGTCAAGGCGGGGTCCCAGGCGAGCTTGCCCTTCTCGAAGAGCATGATGATCGTCGAGCCCATCTCGAACATGCCGATCTCCCCGCCCCGCTCGATGGGAATGGGCCGCTCGTAGGTCTTCACCCGGAGCGGCTCTCCAGTGTGGGTCACCACCGCGTCGTAGGCCGCGTGAATGCGCGAGACGCAGGTGGCGCCGACGGCGATGTAGGCGACGTTTCCGAGCGGCGTCGACAGCCAGGTGACGAGCCGCTCGTTGATCGCGAAGAGCGCGTCGACTGCTCCGACCGAGGCCTTGTTCACCGGCCAGAACGCGCCCGGGAGGTACGAGTAGCCGGTGATCTGCCCCGCGAGCGGCGAGTGGAAGCGGTGGTAGTCGCGCGGCGAGAGGTAGATCGTGACGAAGCTCCCGCCCTCGAAGTCGAGCGCGCGCCGGGCGTCACCGATCAGCTTGTCCACCGGAAACCAGATGCCCTTCGCCTGGAGACACCGGCCGGTGTCGATGGTGCCGATCTGCGAGATGGCGCCGTCGCACGGGCTGACGATCGCCTCGGGTGCAGCGTCGATCGTCCGCGTCCCCGGCTTCAGTCGGCGGGTGAAGAACTGGCCGAACGTCTGGTACTGCTCGATCGGCCCCTCCGCCTCGTCGAGGGACACCCGGTATTGCTTGGCGAACCACCGCATCGCGGCCTGGTGCAGCCCAGCAGGAACTGGGGCGCGAGTGGCCAACCCCACCACTGACGACAACGCGGACTTGGGGACCAGCCGCATCAGCGTCATGAACGTCTCGTCATTCATTGCGAGGTGCTTCCTACACCACTCCGTCGCTCGGTCGACTCGATCGTGAGGGGTGGGAGGTCACGGCTTGGGCCGCGCGCCGAGATCGCTCTTCTCGCCGTTCGCCTTGAGGCCGTCGCCAGTTCCAGCCGGAATGAGAGCGCCCGGCGGTGGCGCTGGAGGAGTGGGCGAACCGCTCGGAGCCGGTGGAGGCTTTGGAGGCGCGACGACCTGAACACCCGCGTCGATGATCGTCGTGGTCGTCGTCGAGCGGCCGGCGAGCGCGCCATTGATGAAGAAGAACTTCGCGACTTGGGTGATGCCCAGGCGCTTGAAGCAGTCGGCCGAGTTGAGCGAGGTGTACGCAGGGACCTGGCCTTGCCCCTGGAGGCTGATCGGCGCGGGGCCGGTGACGCAGCTGCCGAACTTCTCCTTGAAGAGCGCTTCCGTCATCCCTCCCTCGGGCGGCGCGTCGATGGCTGCGGTGTTCGGCTCGGTCGGAGGCTTCGGGAGAGGCTCTCCGGTTGGGAGCCCCTGCTTCTCGAGCGGCTTGGCGGTGACGATGTGCTCGAGCTCTGCGCGCTCCTTCTCGACCCGCGCCTTCTCGGCCGCGATCGTCGCCACCAGCTTCTGCGCCATCGGGTACTCGATCGCTCGCTCGGGCACCGCCGCCAGCGCGTTCGAGACCTGCATCATCTCGGGCAGCAGGTAGGCGTCGTCACCTTCCTGATCGACGAGCTGATCGTACGCCCGGCGGGCATCGAAGTACTCCTTCGAGCTCTTCTTCCCACAACCAAGCGTGGCGACGACGAGGACGACGGCCAGGGCGGTTCGCATGCTGCCCATTAAACCCCGAGGAAGAGCCGCTTGCCGAAATTCAGGGCGAGATCGGCGTCGAAGATCTTCTGCGCCGAGCTCTCGATGTCGTACTCCACCCGCAGGTACTCCACGGTCCGCGCCTCGGTGTCGTAGATCACGAAGCAGGCCCGGTTGTCGTAGTCGCGCGGCTGGCCGACACTCCCGACGGAGATGATGTACTTGTAGCCCTTTCGAATTCCGAACTTCTGGGCGACCACGTCGTTGACCTCACCCGACCCGAGCGCGAACGCCTTGCAGAGATGCGAGTGCCCGATGAAGGTGACCTCGGGCAGGTCGGTGGTGAAGGGCGTCAGCTCGCGCGCCTGCTCGAGCGCGAAGATGTACTCGTAGGAGCGCGGCTCGATCGGTGAGCCATGGCAGAAGCCCACCTCGCCGATTCGGTAGGTGAACGGCAGACTCCGGAGCCACGCCGCGTTCTCCTCGCTGATCTCGTTCGCCGACCAATCGAGCGCGTGCCGGGCCGCGTCGTAATAGAACGAGTAGTCCATGCGGCCGGCGACGGCAGCGTCATGGTTGCCGAGCAGCGTCACCTCGGCGTTCTTCCGCACCAGCTCGCAGCACGGGTTCGGTGAAGCGCCGTAGCCGACGATGTCGCCGAGCGAGACGATTCGGTCGACCCGGCTCTGATCGATGACGCGAAAGACCTCGGTGAGCGCTTCGATGTTGCTGTGAATGTCCGAGATGATGGCGATGCGCACGAAGTCCTCGAGCCACGAGTGCGAAGCGAACGTCGACTACAACGACGGCGGATTGTTCGACCCTGACTGCCCCTCCGCGAGGATGAGGCGTCGTATCGTCTCGAGGCGGGCATCGTCCATGCCTTCGAACACCAACCCCATGCCGGGCGGCCCGCCTTGCCCTTCCAGGCGCGCCCAGACGACCCGGGCGTTGGCCTCGATGTCGTTGCCGAAGCGGAGCAACGCGCGGCTGCCTTCGTGGAGTGGAGTGCTGGTGCGCAGAAAGAGGCCGCCCTCGGAGAGATTGCCGATGCGCGCATACACGGTGATGTTCTCACCCTCGCACCAGCACCGGAGCCGGGAAGGAACCCGGCGCCACTTCCGATTATCGGACACCACGGCCTCCGCGAACGACCGACGCGTTCCCCCAGCCACCGGAGGAAAGCGTAAGAAGTCGGCTCCGATCGGGTCAAGCGACGCGTGGGCCTGGCGACGTTTTCCCACATTGGCTTTCACGCCCAGCCTTGGCAGCCTCTCGCAATGCCCACCCCCCGCCCCGTTCGCTACCGCTGCGAGATGTACGCGCGGGTCGAGCTGCGTGACGGTGACGACGGCCTCAAGGCGCGCGTGCTCGAGATGTCGGAGAACGGGGCGTTCCTCGAGGAGAGCGCGGGCTTCGAAGATCGCCAGGTCGGGGACGAGGGCCTGATGACGCTCGCGCTGCCGGGTGGTGAGCCGTGGTCGGGCCAGTTTCGGGTGGTGCGCCTGGGCACCTCACGCAAGGAAGTGCGGGCCCCCCGCGTCGAGCACGTCACCGTCAGCACCCAGGGGTATGGCGTCGAGTTCTTCGCCGTCGACGATGACGAGCTCGAGCGCCTGCGCGACTTTCTCGAGCTGCTCGAGCTGCGCTGACGCCCGGGTTCAGCGCGCCGAGAAGTCGTAGATCTTCTCGATCGCGATCTGCCGGTAGCGATCGGCCTTGAGCGAGCGCCGGGCGCAATCGAAGAGGAGCTCCCGCTCGGCTTGTCCACCCACCCGGCGACGCTCGGCCTCGGCGACGATCGACGCCGCTGCCTCGTGCGCGTGCCACACCCACGCCGACGAGAACACGGTGCCTCCCTCGTGCGGAATGAGCCGGGCCTCGAGCACGTCGCCCACCGACAGCCCGTGCAGCGTGCGGCGCTCGAAGACCGACACCCTGCCCTTCGAGAACAGGTTCAACAGGCGCACCGCGCCGGCCTCGAGCCCTTCGACTCGGAACAGCCCATGCCAGGTCTCGGTGAAGGGCCGCCACCGTCGAGCATCGGCCGGCGTCTCGCTCCGGAGCGCCTCGAGGTAGCGAGCGCGCGCGGGCGTCGACTGACACCAGGGGGCCGGGCGATCGCAGAGGTAGAACTCCAGGAACCCGGCGAGCCGAACCTCGAGCTGCCGATCTTCCTCGAAGACCTCACCGGCGAGGCCGGAGTACTCGGCGCGCGCGGCCACGACGTCGGCCTGCCGCTCCGGCGTCATCGCCCAGTGCACCAGCGCGTCGAACGCCGAGCTGACCGCGGTGGGTTCGCTCATGAGGGCAGCGGCGCACCCGACATCAAGGCGACGAAGCGGCCGAACAAGTAGCGGGCGTCGTGCGGCCCGGGAGAGGCCTCGGGGTGGTACTGCACGCTGAAGCACCGCGCGTCGGGCACCGCGAGCCCCTCGACGGTCTGATCGTTGAGGTTCAGGTGGGTGACCTTCGCCTGCGCCGACAAGCTCTTCGCATCGACCGCGAAGCCGTGGTTCTGCGAGGTGATCTCCACCCGGCCGGTCGCGAGATCCTTCACCGGCTGGTTGGCGCCGCGATGCCCGAACTTGAGCTTGTAGGTCTTCGCTCCGAGCGCGCGCGCGAGGATCTGGTGACCCAGGCAGATGCCGAAGAGCGGCTTCTTGCCGATGAGCTGCGCGACCACCGCGTCGGCGCCCTTCACCGCCGCGGGATCGCCAGGGCCGTTGGTGAGGAAGATCCCGTCGGGAGCGAGCGAGAGGATCTTCTCGGCGCTGCTCCCCGCCGGCACCACCGTCACCCGGCAGCCCTCGTCGACGAGGAACTGGAGCATCGCCTTCTTGAGCCCGTAGTCGACGGCGACGACGTGGAAACGAGTGGGCTTGGGCGTGCGCGCAGGGCCCAGGACGGCCGGCGTCGGCGTTCGCCACTCGTAGGGCTCCTTGGTCGACACGCCAGTCGCGAGATCGAGCCCCTCCATGGAGGGCACCGTGCGGGCCTGCTCGACGAGCGCGGCCGCCGTCACGTTCTCGGTGCTGATGATGCCGTTCTGCGAGCCATGGGTGCGCAGGTGGCGCACGAGCTTGCGGGTGTCGATGCCCTCGAGGCCCCCGACGCCGTACTTGGCCAGCCAGGTCGGCAGCTGCTGCTGCGCGCGGAAGTTCGAGGCCTCTGACAGCTCGCGAATGACGAGGCCGGTCGCGTGCGGGCGGGCCGACTCTTCGTCGAGGGCGTTGGCGCCGACGTTGCCGATCTGCACCGAGGCGAAGGTGACGATCTGCCCGACGTACGAGGGATCGGTGAGGATCTCCTGGTAGCCCGTCATCGAGGTGTTGAAGACCACCTCACCTCTCGACGGCGCGGTCGCCCCGAAGGCGCGGCCCTCGAAGATCGTCCCGTCGGCGAGTGCCAGCACCGCGCGCTTCACAGTTCGACTCCTTCTCGGCTCACGCCGACCTCGTCAGTACACGTTGGGGGGCTTCTCGCGCCGATCGAAGACGAAGTTGAGCACCTTCACCTTGTCGCTCGGCTTGAGCACGATCTTCCGCGAGTACTCGAAGTGCAGCCAGAGGGTCCTCGTCTTCTCGTCATATTGGACCTGGAGCTGGTCGTCCTTGAGACCCAAGCCCGGCTTCGTCACCAGCACGCCGTCCTCGTCGTATTCCTCGTGGGTGCCGAACCGATCACTGTTGAGGGTGTCGAGCACCGAGACTCGCAGCCCCGCCTCGCCGGTGTCCTTGAAGCTGTGGAAGGCGGAGTTGGCGACGTCCTTGACGTCGAAGTTCTCGAGGTACGTGGGCACGAACATCACGGCGGCGTAGATGCCACCGATCACCGCGAGCGCGATCACCCAGCCCAGGAAGGTCCGCATGGGGGGTGCTGTAGCGGGCACGAACCGGAGGCGTCAAGCGTTCGCCCTCGGAGTGTTGAGGCTCAGCGAGGCAACGGAGGCGGGGGCTCCGCGCCGCAGAGCTCGAGCGGCTGGAAGAGGCGGTCGGTGCGAAAGCCGGTGCCCCCGAAGATCGAGCTCAGCAGTCCGCCGCGGCCGAGCGCGAGCCAGATCACCGTCGCCTTGCCCTTGATGTGGCCCTTGGGGACGAAGGTGAAGTCGCGCATCGGCCCGCCCAGCCCGAACCGGCTGTCCTCGGAGTTGTCGCGGTTGTCGCCCATCACGAAGACGTGGCCCTCGGGCACCGTCACCTCACCGTCGCTGTAGTTGCCGCGGTTCGGCTCGTTCAAGATCCAATGGGTGACGCCGTCGAGCTTCTCCTTGAAGAGCACCGCTTCCTTGCGGCTCCAGTCGTCGGTGAACCAGAGGCTCATCTGGCTCATCGAGTTGTACTGATCCCAGAACTGGTGCTCGCGCGCCTCGAGCGTGGTCTCGAGGAGCTGGCCGTTGAGGCGCAGCTCGCGGCCGTTGAAGGACAGCTTGTCGCCCCCGATGCCCACCACGCGCTTGATGTAGTCCTTGTCGGGCGAGACCGGGTTGTTGAAGACGATGACGTCGCCGCGCTTGGGCGGGCGCACGATCGTGAAGGGCACCGTGTTGGTGAAGGGCAGGCGCACTCCGTAGATGAACTTGTTGACGAAGACCTGATCGCCGATCTCGAGGGTGGGGATCATCGAGCCCGAGGGGATCTTGAAGGGCTCGAGGAAGACGCTGCGGACCAAGAGCGCGATCGCGAGCGCCTTGACGAGGCCCGAGCCGGTCTCCATCCACCCCGACTTCTTCAACTTCGAGAGGTGCTTCTCGTGCAGCTCGCCGAGCTTCTTCGACGACTCCCTGAGCCGATCGGTCGGAGCGGTGGGCAGATCCTTCACGATCGCCGCCGAGCGCTCGACGAGCTCGGCCCAGACGTGTTCCTTGAGCAGGGCGCGGTGCTTGTTGGCGAGGCTCTCGACCTCGGTGAGCAGCTCTTCGGCATGGTGGCGCGCGAGCCGGCGCTGCTCCCAGCGCTTGTGGAGATAGCGCAGGCCCACCAAGGCCGCCCACCAGAGCACGCAGGCCAGCCCGAAGAGCTTCATCGGCAGCTGCAGCCACAGGTAGGTGCACACCGACGTCTCGACGATCGCGAGATAGATGAGGAACACGAGGGCGAGCACCGTCACTGGCGCCCACAACGACTTGAGGCGCTCGATCCACCGCAGCTGTCCCAGGGCCTTGATCTCGGAGGCGGAGAGCATGGCGCGGGCGGCCTCTCCCAGCGTCTTGGCCTCGGCCGGCTTCGGCGCAGTCGTCTCCTCGGCCACGTCAGTTCTCCGTCTTGAGGACGGCGAGGAAGGCTTCCTGCGGCAGCTCGACGGACCCGACCTGCTTCATGCGTTTCTTTCCCTCTTTCTGCTTCTCGAGCAGCTTGCGCTTTCGCGAGATGTCGCCGCCGTAGCACTTGGCGAGCACGTTCTTGCGAATCGCCGAGACGGTCTCGCGCGCGATCACCTTGCTGCCGATCGCCGCTTGGATCGCGACCTCGAACATCTGCCTCGGGATCACTTCCTTGAGCTTCTCGCAGACGTCGCGGCCGCGTTGGTACGCGCGCTCGCGGTGCACGATGATCGACAGGGCGTCGACGATCTCGCCGTTGATCAAGATGTCGAGCTTCACCAACTCGCTCGTCTGGTAGCCCGCGAGCTCGTAGTCGAGCGAGGCGTAGCCGCGGCTCACGCTCTTCATCTTGTCGAAGAAGTCGAACACCACCTCGGCGAGCGGCATGTCGTAGGTGACGCGCACGCGGGTGCCGGAGCTCCCGAGGTAGTCGATTGCCTTCTGAATGCCGCGCCGTTCCTGACAGAGCCCCAAGATCGCGCCGAGGTAGTCGTTCGGCACGTGGATGTGGCAGGTGAGGAACGGCTCCTCGAGGTGCTCGATCTGCTGCACCGGCGGGAGCTTCGCCGGGTTGTCGACGAACATCGGCTCGGACTGGCCGTGGGGGAAGACCTTGTAGACGACGCTCGGCGCGGTCGAGATGAGGTTCAGGTTGTACTCACGCTCCAGGCGCTCCTGGACGATCTCCATGTGGAGGAGCCCGAGGTAGCCGCAGCGGTAGCCGAACCCGAGCGCGGTCGAGCTCTCCGGCTCGTAGGTGAAGGCGGAGTCGTTGAGGCTCAGCTTGATGAGCGCGTCGCGGAGGTTCTCGTAGTCGGCGGCGTCGACCGGGAACACGCCCGAGAACACCATCGGCTTGACTTCCTTGAACCCGGGGAACGGCGCGTCGGTCGGCCGGGCGTCGTCGGTGATGGTGTCGCCCACCTTGGCGTCGGCGAGCTCCTTCACGTTGGCGACGAGCACGCCCACCTCGCCCGCCATCAGGCCCTTCACCGGCGTCGCGAAGGGCGCGATCACCCCGAGCTCCTGCACCTCGAACGCCTTCTGGTTCGACCAGAGGCGAATCTTCTGGCCGATCGCGACCGAGCCCTCGAGCACGCGCACGAGCATCACCACGCCGCGGTAGTTGTCGTACCAGCTGTCGAAGACGAGGGCCTTGAGTGGGTTGGCCTGGCTCCCGGCGGGCGGCGGCACCGTCTTGACGATCGACTCGAGGAGGAGGTCGATGTTGACGCCCTCCTTCGCCGACACCGGCACCGCCACCGAGGCATCGAGGCCGATCACGTCTTCGATCTCGGCCTTGGTGCGATCGACGTCGGCCGAGGGGAGATCGATCTTGTTGATCACGGGGATGATCGTCAGATCGTGCTCGAGCGCCATGTACACGTTGGCGAGCGTCTGGGCCTCGACGCCCTGGGTCGCGTCGACGACGAGGAGCGCCCCTTCACACGCAGCCAGCGACCGGCTCACCTCGTAGGCGAAGTCGACGTGGCCGGGCGTGTCGATGAGGTTGAGGACGTAGTTCTGCCCGTCCTGCGCGGTGTACTTCATGCGCACCGACTGGGCCTTGATGGTGATGCCGCGCTCGCGCTCGATGTCCATGTTGTCGAGGAACTGGGCCTGCGACTCGCGCTTGGACAAGGTGCCGGTCTTCTCGAGAAGGCGGTCGGCCAGCGTCGACTTTCCGTGGTCGATGTGGGCGATGATGCAGAAGTTGCGAATGTGAGCGTTCTCGGACGGCATGCCGCGGGGGCCGTAGCATCGAGCCCTCACGATTGCCAATGCGGTGCCTAGTCGAGCGCGAACTTGAGCGTGACGTTGGTGTTGATGGTGAAGACGGTGGCGCCGTAGGGCGGCTGATGGCTCTCGCCGTTCTCGGTGAGCGAGGTGATCTTCCCGAGCTTGCGGCCGATGGCAGTGGCGTAGTCGTCGGCCTTGGCGCGCGCGGCCTCGACGGCCTCCTTGCGAGCCTGGGCGATGGCCTTCTTCCGGTCGCTCACGTCGTGGGTGATCGTGACCGAGGTGACACCTCGGAGGTTGGTGAGGCGGGCGAGGAGGAGCTGGGCCTTGGGAGAACTCGGACTGCGGAGTTCGAGCGAGCGGACGACGGAGCCACCGACGGGACCCGCTCCCGAGGCCGTGGCGGTCGCCTGGCTCGTGATGACCTTGAGCGTCGTGTTCTCTTCCTTCTTCACCAAGGCCTGCACGCGCTCCTCGACGTCGTTGACGATCTTCAGGGCAGCGTCGAACTCTTGGGGGTGGTTCGCGCTGACGGTCACGATGATGACGTCGACGTCGGTGGGAAAGGCGCGTTGGTCGGCGTTGGTGAGGGTGAGGACGTTTCCGTCGATGGTGAGTTGGCCGGTGGCAGTGAGGGCGAGCGCGAGCAGCGTGTGCATGGGTTCCTTTCGAGGCCCCCTCTCAACGGGCGGCCCCGCCGGCGGATCTGCCCCTCGCGGAACGCGGTGAATTCTTCGGCAAATTCGTTCGAATCTGGGGCATGGTCCGCCGTCTACGCAGCACCACCCGGGGAGGCCTCCATGACGTCGTTCCGAATTCTCTGCTCGTCCGCCGTGCTCTGCAGTGCGCTCGCCTTCGCTCAAGATCCCGCGCCTGCGCCGGCTGCTCCGCCGCCGACCGCCGACGAGATCAAGCGGGTGATGGACTACCAGGACAACGGGAAGGACCGCGGCCCGGCGCTGCTCGACGTGGTCGCCTGCAACAAGGTGGACAACGCCAAGGGAAGCCCGACCGCGTTCACCTGCATCGATCCCGTCGCCGGCCCGGTGAAGGTGAAGACGACCGTCAACGCGTGGGTGCAGTTCTTCTGCCCCAAGGGCGGCAAGTACGAGGACGTGAAGATCAAGTGGCTGCTCGGCACCGAGACCTACGAGACGCAGGACATCACCGTCGAAGGCCTCGCCCGCACCCGCACCTGGCGCGCGTTCACGCCGAAGAAGGCCGGAAAGTGGACGATCAAGGTGCTCCGCGGGGAGGACGCCAAGGAACTGGGCTCCGCCTCCTTCACGGTCGAGAACTGAACGAGCCTCAGGTCGTCGAGCGGCTTCGTCAGCTCCTGGAATTGGGAGCGGACGGAGCCGCTTCCATTTCAGCGGTGAGCCGGGAGTTCTCCGTTCCCGAGGCGCGCGCTCTGGGCCTTCGCGAACCGCGCAACCGATGGGCTCACGCTTCACGAAGGGGCCGCGAGTGGCGTCTTCGCCGCTTCGGTGTGGTGGCTCGAGGGGCAGGTGCTCGAGTCGGGAGTCCTGATCGAGCCAGCCACCGGAGAGCGGGCCTGCCCCGACCACCTACCGGGCCTGACCCGAGCACGACGGCTCACGGCCCCTGCGGCGCATCGGCATCCGCCGCTTGGGCTCGCCGCGCGGCGCGTCGACGCCACAACCCGAACGACGCGAGGAGCGCGGCCCCGACGACGATCGCGAAGGCGAGCGCGAGCGGACGAGACGGCCCACTCTTCTGCTGCTCGATGCGCATCGAATCGAGCGCCTCGGTCAACGCGGGCAGCAGCGCGTCCCACCGGCCCGAGGGAACGCTGAACACCACCACCGCTCGCCGCGCATCACCGGCGTAGCTCGCGATCAGGATCTTCCGCAGCTGCGCGCCCTCCCTCACCTGCCCTCGCACCTCCACCCGCGCCGCCGGACCAGTGACGACGTCTGCCCGCTCCAGGGTGAACTCGAGGCCGAGCTCGTCACGCAAGTGCTTGGTCACCGAGGTCGCCGCATCGTCGCGCGCGTTGGGGCCCAACCGGAGGGGCTCCTCCACGACCGACACCAACATGCTCGCGGCATCTTCGCCGTCTCCATCCATCAGCGCGGCGCTCAGGTACCGCGCCACGCTGTCCTTCGCGGTCACCCCGATGACGCGAGTGCCGTGGAAGAGATCCATCCGGGTGAGGTGGAACGCCCGGGGAGGCCGAATCGTGAGCCCGTCTTGATGCATGGGCGGCCCCACGAGCTCACCCGCCGCCAACACCAGCACCATCAGGCCGAAAGACACGCTGGCCGTTGTACTCCGAACGGAAGGTCGAGGCCGATTTCGAGCCGCTGAAACCTTTTTCGTCGGCGCTGCATCTCGAAGGGCGTGCGCTTCTTCCTCTCCGCGGCCCTGTTCTTCGCCCTCCCCAGCCTCGCCGACGAGCCCAAGCCCGCCCCCTGCTCCTGCGGCCAGCCGAACTGCGAAGCCGCCTGCACCTGCAACAGCACCGGGCAGTGTCCGCTCCACCGGCCAAAACCACCTCCGCCTCCCGCGCCCACACCCCCGAAGAAGGCCTGGTGACGGGCCGCTTCTTGCGTCGCTGACGGACTCGGGTGAACGTTCGTCTCCCGATGACGCCCGCCGACCGACAGCTGATCGAGTCACGCGCCGAGCGCTGTCTTCGACGCGGCGAGCTCTCGGAGGCCTTCTCCCTCTTTCGTGAGCTGATCGCCGCCTTCCCTGCTGACGAGGTGCTCAAGCGGCGGGTCAGCGAGCTCGAAGGATCGCTCCAGCCCGCCGAGCTGATGAACGCCAAGGCCAACTTCAAGGCCGAGCCCGAGCACGCGCCACGATCGGTCACGGAGCAGGCCGAACACCTCGCCGCCTCGGGTGACTACGCGGGCGCCATCGCCGCGTACCGGAGGCTCCTCTCCTCGCGGCCCGACAACGAGCTCGTGAAGGAGCGCCTCCAGGAGCTCTTCACCCTCGCACAGGCCGCCGCGCCCCACGCCACGGCGCCCACGCGTCACCGCGAAGCCGTGCTGGGCGAGCTCCTCAGCCGCATCGACGCGCGCCGCCGCTCCTGATCAGCACGCCGACCGTGTCACCCTCCCCTGACGTTTTTGTCACATCGCTCTGGCGCGGCGCGACTGAAACGCCATACGCTCCGCCCTCGATCTGACGCAGCTGCCGTCATTTTCAGGGAGTCCAGGTGGGAGAAACGCCGCATCATTTCCGGTCGAGAGGCTGAGGCGACGTGTCGCTCGTTGGCCGTCAGATCGGTCGCTACCGGATCCTGGAGCAGCTCGGCCAGGGCGGGATGAGCGTCGTCTACAAGGGCCTCGACACTGCGCTCGATCGGGAAGTCGCGGTGAAGGTGCTGCACCCGCACCTCGCGAGCAAACCCGAGAGCCGCAAGCGCCTCGATCGTGAAGCGCGGGCGGTCGCGCGGCTGCATCACCCGAACATCCTCGAGGTGTACGACTTCTCGGGCGCCGACTCGTCCGAGGCGTACATCGTGACCGAGTACATTCGCGGCAAGACGCTGCGGGAGTTCATCTCGGCCGAGCCGCTCTCGCCGCCGGAGATCGCGGCGATGGTGATGCACGAGATCGCTGGAGCCCTCGCGCACGCGCACGACGTCGGCGTGCTGCACCGCGATCTGAAGCCCGAGAACGTGATGGTGCGCGACGACGGAGTGGTGAAGCTCACCGACTTCGGCATCGCGAAGATCCTCGACCGCGACGAGAAGATGACGATGACCGGCGCGCTGGTCGGCAGCCCCGCGCACATGGCGCCGGAGATCATCGAGGGTGAAGAGTCGGGAGCGGAAGCCGACGTCTTCTCGCTCGGCACGATGTTGTACCTCTTCGTCGTCGGGAAGCTGCCCTTCACCGCGCCCAACACGACCGCGACGCTCAAGCGCATCCTCGACTGCGTCTACGAAGACCCGCGCCAGACGGTGCCCACCTGCTCCGACGAGCTCACCGAGATCATCGGCACCTGCCTGCAGCGCGCGCCGGGCAACCGGTACCCCACCGCCGGCAAGCTCCGCGATGCGCTCGCCGGCTACCTCTCGGAGCTCGGACTGTCGCGCCCACACGAGGAGCTGCCGAAGTTCTTCCTCGATCCGAAGGGCTACCGGAAAGAGGTCGAGCGGCGCATCACCGACACGCTCCTCGAGCGGGCCCAGAAGCTGATCGTCGAGAAGAAGTCGGCGCGGGCGTTGTCGGCGCTCAACCAGGTGCTCGCGCACGATCCGACCAACGAGCGGGCGTCGCAGCTCCTCGACGCGATGAAGGCGCGCAAGCTGCGAGAGCAGCGCACGAAGCGGCTCATCCGGTTGTCGCTGATGGGTGGAGCGGCCTTCATCGTGGGCGCCTCGGCCCTCAAGGGCTGGGAGCTCGCCGCTCGTGCGCCCGAGCCGTCGTTGCGCGTTCGCTTCGGTCCGAGCGAAGTGACCCTCGCGTCCGTCGCCTGGCCGCGGGTGGAGGTGCCGCAGCCACCCGAGGTGGAGGCCCAGCTCGACGCCGGCGTCCCCGCAGTCGTCGACGCGGGGCTTCCGATCGCCAAGGTGACGAAGTCGAACGGGACGGCAGCGAAGGTGACCGCTCCGGACAAGCGGGTCGAAGGAACGCCACCGCCCCCGTCCGAGGGCGTCGAGGTGGAGGTGGCGGTGCGGCCGTTTGGCTACGTGACCGTCGACGACGGCGCGCGCTCGGCCGACCCGCTCACCATTCACCGACTGAAGCTCGGCCCCGGGCCGCATCGACTCGTGGTGACCTGCGACGAGTGCGATCCACAGGGCGTCGCCAAGGCGTTCTCGGTGCAGGCCGGGCACCCGCTCACCGGGGCCGAGACCATCAACGTCGTCGCGCCACTCAAACCTTCACGCCTCGCCTTCGATGGCTTCCCGCCAGAGGCCGTCGTCGAGGTCGGGGCCGAGAGCCGCACGGTCGCCCAGTCGGTCTCCGAGCCTTTCGTGATCTCGACGCCTCCCGACGGGCGCAAGGCGATGCTCCACGACGTGAAGTACCTCGTGAAGCTCGGCGGCGTCACCCTGGCCCAAGACGTCGCGCGGGTGCCGCCGGGGAAGCTGCTCGTGGTGCGGAGGCAGCCGTGAGCGTGCGGACGATCGCCACGATCCTCGGCCTCACGGCATCGCTCGCGGCGGCGCAGTCGACCCCCGATCGCGAGCTCGAGCTCGTGCGCGCCCTCTTCGACGCCGGCAAGTACGGCGAGACGGTCGCCCTCGTTCGGAAGACGATCTCGATCACCAACTTCACCGACGGGCAACGCGTCGAGCTGCACCGCATGGCCGGCCTGTCGTCGTTCAACCTGGGCGATCAGCCTGCCGCGAAGGAGTCGTTCCTCTCGCTGCTCCGCCTCAACCCCGACTACGTGCTCGACCCCTTCGTCGCGCCGCCGCCAGCGATTCGCCTCTTCGATCAGGTCCGCAAGGACAACGCCGACGAGCTGGGGTTGGTGCGGCAGCTCCTCCAGGTTCGCGCCGAGCAGGAGCGCCGCCGGCTGGAGGACGAGCGCAAGCGCAAGGAGGCCGAAGGTGGGCAGCGCAAGACGATCGTCATCGAGAAGCGGCCGGTCTGGCTGAACCTGGCGCCCTTCGGGATCGGCCAGTTCCTCCAGGAGCGAGTCGGCGCAGGGGTCGCGTTCGCGGTGAGCGAGGGCGTGCTCGCGATCACCAGCATCGTCGCTTACTGGGCGATCGAGCTGCTCAAGGTGAAGTACACCGAGCGCGTCACCGACGTGCTCACCGAGTCGGGCACCTTCGAGCGCACGTTCTACGCGATTCCACCCTCGTCGACGGTGCAGCGCGACGTCTGGAGAGCCATCAAGTGGTCGAGCGGCGGAGCCTTCGTCGCGACCTACCTGGCCGGCGTCATCGAGGCGATCGTCAGGCACCAGGGCGACCGGGTGACCGAGAAGGTCGAGCCCGCCAAGGCCCAGCTCTTCATCACCCCACTTCCATCTGGAGCCGCTGCCGGCGTCTCCGTCAGCTTCTAGCGAGGAACGAACGCACCATGGCCAGCCTCACCATCAAGAGCCCGCAAGGCACCACCCGCTCGGTGAATTTGCTCAAGCGGGTCACCAGCATCGGGCGCAGCCCCGACAACGACATCGTGCTCGAGGACCCCGGCGTGCCGGAGACGGCCTGCGCGATCATCTTCGACGGCACCGGGTACAAGGTCGGCGGCGAGAGCCCCTTCTTCGTCAACGGCAAGAAGACCGACGAGAGCGCGCTCAACGCGAGCGATCTGGTGAAGCTGGGTGACACCGAGCTCGCCTTCTCGTTGGGCAACGCCCCGATGGCACAGCCAGCGCTCTCGACCACCAAGTTCACCCGATCGGACTCGGGCAACCCCGACGCCTCGACCCAGGAGCAGCCCGGCATTCCAGGCCGGGAGCTCGCCGCGCTGCGACGGCTCACCGCGTTCTCGGAGCGGCTGCTCTCGAGCTACGAGATCGACAAGACGCTCGAGGGCCTGATGGACGAGGTGATCGACGTCACCCGCGCCGACAAGGGCTTCCTCATCTTGATGGAGTCGGACCAGCTGCGGATCAAGGTCGCGCGCAACGTGCAGCGGGAGACGATCGAAGACGCCATCGAGCGGGTCTCGGACTCGATCATCGCGCGGGTGGTGAAGAGCCAGAAGCCGGTGATCATCGCCGACGCGCTCGACGACCCGGAGTTCAACGCCTCCGAGTCGGTGGTGAACCTGAAGCTGCTCTCGGTCATGTGCGCGCCGCTCATGCACAAGGGCGAGATCTTCGGCGTCATCTACGTCGGCAACGATCGGCTGGTGAACCGCTTCGACAAGAAGGCCCTCGACACGCTCACCATCTTCGCCGCCCAGGCCTCGCTGCTCGTGCAGAACGCGATGCTGGTGAACGATCTCAAGCTCGAGAACCTCGAGCTGCGCAACCGGATCGAGGAGTACACCTACGGCGACATCGTCGGTGCCTGCCCGGGCATGCGCGACGTCTACCGGCGCATCGACAAGATCGCGCCCACCGACATCAGTGTGTTGATCATCGGCGAGACCGGCACCGGCAAGGAGCTGATCGCCCGCGAGATCCACCGGCACTCGGTGCGGGCGAAGGGCCCGTTCATCTCGATCAACTGCGGCGCGATCCCCGAGAACCTCCTCGAGAGCGAGCTGTTCGGCCACGTGAAGGGCGCGTTCACCGGCGCGGTCGCCACCAAGCTCGGCCGCTTCCAGGCCGCGATCGGCGGCACGCTCTTCCTCGACGAGATCGGCGAGATGCCGCTCCAGCTGCAGGTGAAGCTCTTGCGCGCCCTGCAGGAGAAGGTCGTCTACAAGGTGGGCGACAACCGGCCCGAGCCCGTCGACATTCGCATCGTCGCCGCCACCAACAAGAACCTCGACGAAGAGGTGCGGAAGAACACCTTCCGCGAAGTCCTCTACTTCCGCATCATCGTGGTGACCCTCAAGCTGCCGCCGTTGCGCGAGCGCGGCGACGACATCGTCACCCTCTCCCGCTTCTTCTTGAACCGGTACTCGAAGGAGTTCTCGTCGAAGGCGAAGGGCTTCACGCCCTCGGGCGCGGTCGCGATGAAGAAGTACCACTGGCCGGGCAACATTCGAGAGCTCGAGAACCGCATCAAGAAGGCCTCGGTGCTCGCCGACAAGCCGCTGCTGGGCCCGGAGGATCTCGATCTGCGGCCCGAGAACCTGCCCCCGATCCTCCCGCTGGCCGCCGCGAAGGAGGAGTTTCAGAAGCGGTACATCAACGAGGTGCTCGAGCGGAACAACGGCAACCGCACCAAGACCGCGAAGGATCTCGGGGTCGATCCCCGAACGATCTTCCGGCACCTGGAAGCGTTGAAGGCCGAGAGCGACGGCAAGCCCCTGCCACCCGAGACAGAGTACGAAGAGGTGTGACGATGCCTAAGCGCTCGAAATCGCGCGTGCGCACCCAGGCGAGGCCGGTGGCCGCGATGTTGCTCTGGGGATCGGTCGTGACGAGCCTCACTGCCTGCCTGATCCCCCAGGAGGATCAGATCATCACCGAGCTGCCGGAAGCCGCGAACCGGCCGCCGCGCATCTTGCAAGACAACGTGAAGCCCGAGCAGCGTGAATCGACGGCGAGGGTCGGAACTGGCTGCCCACGGGTGCGCTTCGAGGTGGACGTCGACGATCCGAACGCCGCCGATCGCATCAACGCCCGTTGGTTCATCGACCCGAACGATCGCTACGTCGCCGAGCCTGGGAAGCCGGTGGTGCAAGGGAACCCAGGGCTCGCGAGCGGCGGCTCGACGGTGCGAACGCTCCAGGCCAACACCCAGTTCCTCACCCAGCTCGCCTCGTTTCGAGGAGTGCACCGAGTCGAGGTCGTCGTGACCGACGGCGAGTTCATCGAGAGCGAGCGCGTCGACGCCAACAACGATCCCGTGCCGTACCTCGACGTCTTTCGGCCCGTGTTTCGCTCATCGACTGGGGAGATCATTCCGGTCGAGGCCTATCGCGACGAGTTCGTATGGCTCGTCGACGTGGATACCGCGCCATGCCAGTGATCTCGCTCCGAGGGCTCGCGCTCGCGCTCCCGTTCCTGTCCTGCTCGATCGGCCCGCCCCCGCCGCCGTGCGTGAGCGACTCCGACTGCAACGAGGGCCTGATCTGCTTCGCCGACGGCTGCGGCGACCCGACGCGCGGCTTGGCGGTGGAGATCAAGGGCGGCTCGACGTCTGGCCTCTTCCCTCAGGACTTCGAGGTGCCGGTCCTGGGCAAGAGCCAGGACTTCGAGATCAAAGGCGTGCTCACCATCGTCGGGTCCTTCCAACGCGAGAAGACGACGAACGTCGATCCCACCCAGCGCACCATCTACACCGACGAAGTGACGGTGAAGGCCGTCGGTGAGAGCCAGGTGCTCCCGGGCATCATCCGGAGCTACCAGGCGAAGTTCGCGATGACCGATCGCGGAACGTTCTCGATGAACGTCGGCCAGGGCAAGTACGCGGTCACCGCGATGCCGACCAACCCCGAGGTGCCGCCACAGACCTTCACCGCGATCTCGGTTGGCGCCGACGCCGGTGCGACGCTCAACTACGCCTTCGCATCGCTCGAGGGCTCGGTGTCGCTCTCGGGGCGGCTCATCAAGCGGAAGATCGCCAGCCCGACGCCCGGCGAGGAATACATCACCGAGACGCCGATGGATCTCCAGGCGATCGACCCGCTCACCCAGGAGGTGCTGTCTCAGCGCATCGAGACCTCCACCGGCCGGCCGGGCACCCGCGGCGACTTCATCCTCGTGGTGTCTCCTCGCGCAAAGCAGCTCTCGAGCATCGAGCTCGTCGCGACCCCGCGCGACTCGGTGACGGGGCCGGTGCTGCCTACTCGCCGCTTTCCTCTCGCCGCGCCCTTCCCGCCCACCCTCACCCTCGAATTGGGTGACTACGGGAGCGAGATTCCGAACGTGAAGGGCACGGTCCTGGGCGTCGACGGCCAACCGCTGGCGGAGGCGACCGTGCTGGTCGAGGGAAAGGTGGGCGGCGGCGCCTCGTTCCGCTCTCGCACCGCCCTCACCGACGCGCAGGGCACCTTCAGCCTCACCGTGCTCAAGCCAGACGACGCCTTCAGCCTCACGATCTACCCGCGCGCCGGCATCGCCTCGGGGGTGACCTCGACGAGGGTGAAGGTCTCCAGCGAGGTCGGCAAGCCGGCCGCCTTCGACCCGCCGATGGTCCGCGCGCAGGCCCGCATTCCGATCTCGGGGAAGGTGCTGCTCCCCGACGGCACTCCAGCCGCGATGCTCTCGGTGCGAGCGGTGGAGACCTCCGGCTCGACGCGCGCGCTGCCGCTCGACGACGTCGACGTGCTCACCGACATCGATGGGGTCTACGAGCTCGCGCTCGACGAAGGTGATTGGCGGCTCGAGTTCACCCCCGCCGAGTTTCCCCAGACCAGCCGGCTGATCAGCGTCTCGGCCCTCGCCGCGAGCGACGGCGGCATCATCAGCGGCCAGACCTTCGCGCCGATCACCCTCCCCAAGGGCCGGCGGCTCACCGGAATCGTGTCGTCGCTCACCAGCGGTCGCGCGGCGGCGCCTCTCGTGAACGCGCAGGTGCGCTTCTTCCGGGTGACCCGCATCGAGGGCAAGCCAGCCGCGGTGCTGGTCGGCTCCGGGGTGACCAACGGCGTCGGTCAGTACACCGTGCTGCTACCGACCCGCTGAGCCTTGGGAGGCCAGGCTGTCGTGCAGCTCGTCGAGCGCCGGCCCGAGCTGGCCCGCGACCTGCGTCGCCTGCACGGTGGCGAGATCCATCACCCGCTCGAGCAGCTCGAAGGTGCGCTTGAGCTCGGTGCGCGACGGCTCGTCGAGATCACACTCGGCCTCGAGCTGGCGCACCTCGCGCATCCACCCAGTCCGAAAGACGAGCCACCGCTGGTCGGCGTCGACGGCGTGATCGGCCCCCAGCTTTCGGCGCTCGGTCTCCAGCGCGTCCAGCGAGGCGCGAGCGCGGCCCACGCACTCGGGGAGCGGCTTCGCGATGCTGCTCGAGGGCCGTCCGGGCGACATCTCGAAGACCGACTTGGTGACGCTGTAGATGACGAGGAAGGAGTAGCCGACGGCCACCAAGAGGTAGAGCGCCCACGACGCCCCGCGAAACGGACGAAACCGCGGATCGGAGGTGGGCGTCGGGCTGGCCATCAGTGGTTCGCGGGAGGCGTCGGCGCGGGAGCGCTCGGAGCGGCCGGGGTGGTCGCGGGCGTGGTGCTGCGCTGGAGCCGGCCGATGAACTGCCCACGGAACTCGCTCGCCGGGTAGGTCTGCCACCCCTCCTTCGCGTACTCGACCGCCTTGTCCTTGTTGCCCAGCATGTCGTGCGACTGCATCAACATGATGAGGGCGAAGTCGCGGGTGCGGGCCTTCTTGTCGCCGTCGACGAAGCGGGTGAGCGGCTTGAGCGCCTCGTCGTACTTGCGCGACTGGAAGTAGGCGTTGCCCAGGAAGAACGACGCGTCGAGGGCGTCTTCTTCAGTCGGGTTCATCGCGAGGAACCGGTTCATCTGTTCGATGGTCTCGTTCCAATCTCCGCGGCGCAGGGCGGTCTTCCCGCGCTCCAACACGGCGGCGCCCACTTCCTTCCGCAGCGAGGTCGCCCGATCGGTGAGCGCCTGTCGGGTGAGCGGGCTCAGCTTCGACACGTCGAGCCGGCCGAGGGCCTCGACGCCCTTGAGCCGATCTTCGCCCTGGAGCGTCGTCATCATCTTGTAGACCTCGGCGGCGCTCCGCTCGGCCTTGTCGGAGGCGGCCCCGTCGGCCTTGTGCTTCTCGAGCTCGCGGGTCAGGTCGGCCACCTGGGCCTCGAGGCGCTGCTTCTGCTCGTTCGCCGAGGCTGCCTTGGCGCCCGAGATCGCGAACGCTCCGGCCGCGCAGACGACGAGGAACCCGAGGTAGGCGGCGCCAGTCGAGAACCAGGTGCGCTTCTGGAACTCGGCCTGCTGCGCGCTCACCACCTTGAGCTCGGCGTGGAGCGACTTGAGCGCGTTGTCGGTCTTGATCGTCATGTTGCGGGCCTCGACGACCTCGCGACGAATCTCGTCCAACGGCTTGTTCAGATCAGAGAGCTCGAGCGGCATGACGGCGGTGCTGTACCACGTTCCCCCTCGGGGAACCGTTCACAAACGAGTCGGCCCGCCGCCGAACCCAGGCACCTCGAGATCGTGCTTGGGCGCGGGAGGGAAGAAGATCGAGAGGCCCACCGAGAAGAAGACGCCTCCGACGTTCCGGCCCGCGATGTCGGCGACGAAGACCCGCGCGAGCAACCAGCGCGCGTCGACGAAGAGGCCGAGCCGATCGGTCAGCTTGTAGCTGGCGCCGCCGTTCACCGAGAACGCGGTGAGAATCGTCTCTCCCGCCGGGCGGCTGGTGGAGTTCACCGTCACGAGCAACGGCCCGGCCTGTGCGCCCAGGTACGGCACCAGTCCGGCGACGGGGAAGTCGTAGCGAGTCACCCGCGCGCCGATCAGCCCGCCGTAGGAGACCGAGGTGAACGGCAGCAACCCGTCGAGCTCGAACGACTCGTAGCCGACGAGGAGATCGACCGAGAGCTCGAACCACTCGAACGCGCCGTAGCCGAAGCTCGCCGCGCCTTGGATGCCGAGGGGCGCGCGAAAGGCCTCGCCGTTGTGAATGGGCGCCGAGCCGGCGGCGGTCGCGCGCCCGTCGAACCACCAGTTCGGCGTCCACCGGAGGCCACCACCGATGCTGATGCGCCCGACCCCATCGGTCGGCGTGTCGGCGAGCGACGGCGCAGCGAGAACGAGAACGACGAGCGTGAGCGACTTCACCAGACCTTCCACCCGTCTTTCGGTGCGCCTGCGCGCGGAGGAATCGGAGGAACCCGCGGGGGGGCCGTCTCGCCGGAGGGCGTCGTCGTCCACGTGGTGGGCTCGGAGGCCTGCGGGTCGATTCGGCTGGGCGGTGGATCGGGGTGGCGCACCGTCGCGGGACGAGCGCGCTCGAAGTCGGCGGGCGGTCTCAGGCCGGCGCGCTCCTCGAGCAGCTTCACGTACATCTTGAGCTCGGCGAGGGCCTGCTCCTTCTCCATGAGGCGGCGATACAGGTCGACGCGCCGCTCCTTCTCCTCCATCAGCTCGCCGTGAAGTTGCATCAGCGACGCCATCGCCTTCTCGGCGTACGACGCGGGCACGGGCATCGGCTGCGGGCCGGCCATCAGGAGGGGATCGGTGGGGCTCATCAGCGCTGCGACTCCCAGGCGATCTCGAGGAACGTTCGGTGCCGCCTCGCCAAGCACGCGCCGACGCATCGCAACAGGCACCACCACCCGAACTCGCGCCAGATGACCCTGAAGTGGGTCGCCACCTCCCGCCCGGTGATCACCCCGTTCATCTGGCCTCCCGCGAGGTTGCTACAAGTGTGCAGCGGACGGTAGCAGCGGGCGCCGAGGGGGCAATTTTTCAGCCCTCGAGATCGAGCAAGGGCAGATCGCGCACGACGACCCGGGTGCCCCTGGCGTGAATCTGGGGAGCGACCTCGTCCAACGCTTCGAGCTCGACCCGAACGCGATCGTGGCCGACGCCGATCTCGGCCACCGTGCCCGCGCGTTTGGCCAGCACGCCGAGCACGGCCGACGCGTCATTCATCGTCGCCGCCTCGAAGAGCCAGCGCTCGCACGGCACGGCCTCGAGCTCGGGAGGCACCCGGAGGATCGAGATCGTCTGGCCGCCGAAGTCCTCCACCTCGATCCCGCACTCGGCGAGCAAGGCGTGCGCGGCGAGCACCCGGCGGTGCTCGAGTGGCTGGAGAGTCACCTTCGCGGAGAACAAGGTGCGCGGCGCGTCGGCGAGCGTGCCGTCCTGATAGCGCTCGGCGAGCGCCGACCAGACGATGCGCTCCCGAGCCGCGCGGGGGTCGAGGATCACCAACGAGCCGGCCTTCGACTCGGTGAGCCAGAAGCGCTTGGCGAGCACCCCGAGAAAGCTGAGGCCGGAGAAGTAGTCGCGCGGCGGTGCGGCGTCGAGCGTCGCCCGCATGGTGCCGAAGCTGGGCCGGCCCAACGAGGCATCGAGTTCGAGCGCCTTGGGCGGCTCGAGGAACGCCGGGGCGGACTGGGCCCTCGAGAGGAACCGTTCGATCGCCTGCGCGTACTGCGCCTGCGCCACCGACGGCTCGGGCACCTCGTTCCCCTGCTTCCACGGCGCGGCCCGCAACGCCTGGGCGATCGCGGCACCGACGGTTTCCTGAACGAAGCGGGGGTCTTCGAAGCGCACCTCGAGCTTCTGCGGGTGCACGTTCACGTCGACGGCGCGCGGATCGATCTCGATGAAGACGAGCGCGACGGGCTGGCGACCGGGCGGGAGTGAGTCCTGGTAGGCGCGTTGGATCGACGCGGTGAGCCCTCGATCGCGCACGTAGCGGTGGTTCACGAAGGTCATCAGCCCTCGCGCGTTCGAGAGCGTGTACTCGGGCGCCGCGATGAAGCCGGTGACGGTGAGGCCCAGGCGGCGCTCCTCGATCGGCAACAGGTGCGGCGCGGCTTCCGCTCCCAGCACCGCGCTCGCTCGCTGGATCGGCTCGGTCGCCGACGGTGGGCTCGACCAGACCACCCGGCCATCGTGCTCGAGGGTGAAGCCGACCTCTGGGTGCGCCAGGGCGAGCCGGGTGACCGCGTCTTCGCAGTGCAACAACTCGGTCTGCTCACGCTTGAGGAACTTGCGCCGCGCGGGCACGTTGAAGAACAGATCTTCCACGTCGATGCGGGTGCCGGTCTGCGGCGGAGCGTCTTCGATCACCGGCTCGTTCCCGCCCTCGACGGTGAGCCGGGTGCCCACCGGCTCGTCGGGCTCGGAGGTGACGAGGCTGAAGCGCGAGACCGAGGCGATCGCCGGCAGGGCCTCGCCCCGGAAGCCCTTCGTCAAGATGTGGAAGAGCCCTTCGCGATCGGAGAGCTTGCTCGTCGCGTGCCGCTCGAGGCTCGTGAGCGCGTCTTCCCGCGACATGCCGTGGCCGTCGTCGATGACGGTGATCGATCGGGTGCCGCCAGCCGAGAGCCGCACGGTGACGCGCGTCGCGCCAGCATCGACCGAGTTCTCGGCCAGCTCCTTCACCACCGAGGCAGGCCGCTCGACGACCTCGCCAGCGGCGATCTGGTTCACCAAGTCGGGTGGGAGTCGACGGACGCGGCCCATGAGTCGATTTCGAAGCAGCCACACCACCCCGTTCGCTACAGTCTCGCAACGCCTTTTCGGCTGCCCCGTGAACGCCACCGAACTCCTGAAGAAGCTCCAGACCCACCTTGGACAGGTCGTGATGGGGAAGCCCGAGCAGACGAAGCTCGCCCTCACCTGCTTGTGCGCGCGCGGGCACCTGCTCCTCGAAGACGTGCCTGGCGTGGGGAAGACGACCCTCGCCGAGGCGCTGGCGCGCTCGTTCGCGCTCTCCTTCGCCCGCGTGCAGTTCACCGCCGACCTGCTGCCCAGTGACATCTTGGGCAGCCAGGTGTTCCTCCAGCAGCAGGGCACCTTCGAGTTCCGGCCGGGGCCGATCTTCCACCAGCTCCTCCTGGCCGACGAGCTCAACCGCGCGCCGCCGAGAACCCAATCGGCTCTGCTCGAGGCGATGGCGCAGCAGCAGGTCAGCCTCGACGGCGCGACCCGGCCGCTCCCGCAACCGTTCGTCGTCGTCGCCACCCAGAACCCGCTCGATCTCTCCGGCACCTACCCGCTGCCCGACTCCCAGCTCGATCGGTTCCTCATGCGGCTGTCCCTCGGCCATCTCGACCCCGCGATCGAGGCCGAGCTCCTCGTCACCCGCCGGCAGGATCCGCTCAAGACCCTCGCGCCCGTCGCGACGGCGAACGATCTGCTCTCGCTCCAGGCCGCCGCCGATCAGGTGACGTTGTCGAAGGACGTCGCGGACTACGCGGTGCGGGTCGCGCAGGAGACGCGTGGCCACTCTGACATCGAGCGTGGAGTCTCGACCAGAGCAGTGCTCTCGCTCGTCGCGGCGGCGAGGGCCTGGGCCCTGTGGGACGATCGAACCTTCGTCACTCCAGGCGACGTTCGCGCGGTGCTCAAGGCGGTGCTGTCGCATCGGTTGGTGCTGAAGACCTCGATGCAGGGCGCCTTCAGCCGGGAAGAAGCCGCTCACCTCGTCGACGAGCTGAGCCGGCGCGTGCCTGCTCCGAGGTGATTCGTGGGTCGGCTCCTCGCGGCGCTCCGCAAAGCCCTCAACCCCGGCCGCATCTTGCGGGTGACCGCGATCGGTCGCATCTACCTGGTGCTCACCGTCGGCATCGGCCTGGGGGCGCTCAACACCGGCAACAACCTGCTCTACCTCGTGCTGGGCCTCCTCCTGGCGTCGATCGTCGTCTCTGGCGTGCTCTCCGAGCGGGTGATCTGGGATCTGCAGGTGCGACGGCTGCTGCCCGAGGGGGCGTTCGCGCAGGAACCCTTCGCGATCAGGTACGAGATCACCCGGCGGCGCGGGCAGGCGTTCGCCGTTCGGGTGAAGGAGTCGGGCTCGGTCGAGTCCGATGGGGCCTGGGCGCCGGTGATCGTCGCGGGGAAACCCACGGTGGTGCGGGCGAGCGCGACGGCGCCACGCCGAGGCCCGTGGATGTTGCAGGCGGTCGAGGTGAGCACCACCTTCCCCTTCGGGATCTTCGAGAAGGTGAGGACCCTGCGCGTGGCCGACGAGCTCCTCGTGTACCCGAGGCGCGGCTTCGCCTGCGACCCACCGCCACTCGATCGCACCCTCCAGCTCGGAGACACCGGCAACTCACGACACCGTGACGGCACCGCCGATCTCGCCGACGTTCGCGAGCTCGCCCCCAACGAGTCTGCGCGCCACATTCACTGGAAGAAGTCGGCCGCGGTGGGGAAGCTGATCGCCGTCGATCGGGAGCGCGAAGAGCGCCGGCAGATCACCCTCGAGGTCCACGACGGTGCGGCCCAGGACGAGCTCGACCGGCTCTGTGAAGAAGCGGCGGCTCAGACCTCGCTCCTCCTCACCCGCGGGTTCGACGTGGGCCTGCGCGCTGGCGCTCACCTCCTCCGTCCGGGGCACGGGGCGGCGCACGAACGGCGGCTCCTCTCGGCGTTGGCGATGGTCGGCTTCGAGGAGCCCGAATGACGCGCGCCCCAGGCCTGATCTCGCGTGACGTGGCGGCCGCGGCCGCGTTCGGCTCGGTGGCGCTCTCCGGCACTCTTCCGCTCCCCGTCCTGATCGTCTTCCCGGTGTCGTTGGTGCTGTCCCTCGTCGGCGTTCGGCCGCTCGCCGGCAGACGCACTGCAGCCGTGATCGCCTTGCTGGTGATCGGCCTGCTGCTCTTCGGCGCGGTCGCCCTCTCGACCCTCGACTTGGTGATCGCAGCGGTCTCGTTCGCCACCCTGGTGACCTGCCACCGAATGCTCGCGGACCCGACGCCGCAGGCCTCGCGGCAGGTGCTGCTCTCGGGGCTCCTGCTCGTCAGCGGCGGCGCCGCCCTCACCGGCGAGATCCTCTTCGCGGTGCTGCTGCTGATCTTCTTCGTGGCGGCCACCTGGTCGCTCGCCTGGCTGGTGTTGGGCGCGGATCACGAGGTCGTCGACGTCGACGAGCGGCGCGCGATCTCGCGACAGCTGATCGCCGGTTCGGCCGCGACCCTCGCGATGGGGCTCGCCTTCTTCCTCGTCTTCCCCCGGCTCTCGTGGAACTTCGCCAGCCGCCGCGTGGCCCCCGGGGTCGGCGGCGTCACCGGCATGTCCGACACGGTCAAGCTCGGGGGCGGTGGCGACATCAAGACGAGCGCCCGCGTCGCCTTCCGCGTCGAGATCATTCCAGACCCCGACAAGGAGCGCCTCGACGCCTACTTCGTGGGCCGGCACTTCGACGCCTTCGATGGCACCGAGTGGACCTCGACGGCCGTCGCGACGGCGCCTGCCGCGCGCATCGGGCTGCATCGTGAGACCCCACGAATCAACACCGTCACCCAGGAGTACGAGACGACCCCGGCCTACGGCAGCCGAACCCTGGTGGCGCTCGACACCCCGACCCTCTTCGGGCGGGTTCGTGGCTTGTCGGTGAGCGGCGCACAGCCGATGCTGCTCATTCACGCGCCGGGCGATCAGGTGCTGGCGGCCCTCGACGCGAACTCGCTCACCTGGAGCGCGAGCAGCGCGCCCGTTCCCCGCATCGATCGCGACGAGCCCTCGCCGGCAGCGACCAGGCTCCCCAAGCAGCTCGACCCGCGCATTCGGCCCCTCGCCGATCGCCTGAGCCAGGGCGCGACCGGCCCTGGAGCGATCGCGCGAACCCTCGAGCAGGAGCTCAAGCGTCAGTACGCGTACACCCTCGAGCTGCCCGGCGACGTCGGTGATCCGCTCGCCGACTTCCTCTTCACTCGGAAGGCCGGGCACTGCGAGGACTTCGCGACGGCGCTGGCGGTGATGTTGAGGCTCGAGGGCATTCCGAGCCGGATCACCACCGGCTTCTTCGGAGGCGAACGGTCGGCGGCGCGCTACGTCGTTCGCGCCGGTGATGCACACGCGTGGGTCGACGCCTGGGTCGACGGTGCGTGGGTTCGGCTCGACGCGACGCCCGACGCGGGCCGCTCGCTCGCCTCGGGGCGCTGGTCGCAAGCGATCGCCCGGCTCTGGGAGCAGATCGAGCAGTGGTGGCGCACACGGGTGCTCGACTACTCCTTCTCCGATCAGCTCAACCTCGCGCGCTCGCTGGTGCGGCCGCCGAGATCGGCGGTCGAGTCGGATCCCGCGACCGAGAGCGGGCCAGTCGGCGATCAGCGCCGCTCGCTGGGGCTGGCGGTGCTCGTCATCGGCGCCCTGCTGGCGATCGTCTGGTGGCGCCGGCGTGGCCGAACGCCGCCCCGTCACCCAGCGAGCGCCTTCCTCGATCAGATCGAGGCACGACTGAGGGCGCGGGGCATCGACGTCGACGCAGCGCCACTCGAGGAGCTCACCGCGGTGCTCCGGGCCCGCAATCACCCGGTGGCGGTGCCGCTCGCCGCTGCCTGCCGGCGCTACCTCGAGGCCCGCTTCGCTGGCGCGCCTCTCAGCGCAGATGAGCGCACACGGCTCCTCTCCGCGCTCGAATCGCCGCCCGCTTGAGCGCGCAGTTGGTACGCTCCGCCGGTCCGTGCTGCTGCGACTGATCGAGGCGGTCCTCCCGGTGCGTCGAGGTGAGCGTCAGCTCACTGGGGCCCTCTTCCTCCACAGCCTCTTCGCCGTCGGCTCCTTCCTCACTGGCCGGAGCGTTCGCGACGCGCTCTTCCTGGCGCACGGTGATCGCACCCAGCTCGCGTGGATGTACGTGCTCTCGGCGGTGGCGGTGACGGCGACCGGGCTCGCCTACGGGCGCCTGGCGACCCGGGTGCGGCGCGATCTGATGGCGCTCGCGTCGGCTGGGCTCTTCGCGATCCTCTTCGTCGTGCTCTTCGTGGCCGAGCGCTCCCACTCGAGCTGGGTGTACTCCGTCATCTACGTCTACGTGGAGGTGATGGGAGCGCTCGTGCTGGTCCAGTTCTGGACGCTCGCCAACGAGCTCTTCAACTCCCAGGAGGCCAAGCGGCTCTACGGGCTGATCGGCGCCGGCGGCACGTTCGCGAACATTCTCATCGGCTTGTTGTCGGCGCGCGTCGCCAAGACGTTCGGCACGAGCGCGCTCTTGATGATGTGCGCGGGGTTGCTGGGGGCGACCGCGATCGCGAGCTTCTTCGCCGGGAGGCTCGGTCGCCAGCGGCTCTTCGCGCGTGCGGCCAGCGGAAAGCCGAGCGCCGCGAAGCGAACCGGAGGCGCGGCCCGGGTGCTCTCCGACGCGCACCTGCGCACGGTGGCCCTACTGGCGGCCGTCACCTTCTTCACCACCACGCTGGTCGACTTCGAGTTCAAGGTGGTCGCGGCCGACAAGGTGCCAGCCGACGAGCTCGCCTCCTACTTCGGTTACTTCAGCGCAGTGGTCGGCGCGCTCGCGCTCGGGCTTCAGCTCTTCGGCACCAGCAAGCTGCTCAACCGTGCGGGGGTGGTGGGCTCGCTCGCGGTGCTCCCGCTCTCGCTCACCCTGGGCAACGCCGCGCTCGTGCTCTTCCCCGCGCTCTGGGCCGCCTCGCTCACCAAGGGCGCCGACACGCTCTTCCGTTACTCGGTCAACGACGCCACCACCCAGATCCTCTACCTGCCGGTGCCGTCGCAGGCGCGGGTGGCGGCGAAGGCGTTCATCGACGGCGTGGTGAAGCCGACGGCGATCGGCCTGGCCGGAGTGACCCTGAAGATCTGGGGCGTGGTGGTGGGCAAGGACCCCTACCGGCTCGCGTGGATCTCGCTGGCCCTCGGCGGTGCCTGGCTCGCGGTCGTCTCGAGCCTGCGCAGCCGCTACATCCGCACGCTGCAAGACAACTTGAAGAACCGGCGGCTCGATCTCGCGGGCGCCCGGGTGGAGGTCGTCGACGGCTCGACCAGCAACGTCCTGGAGCGGGCGCTCGCCAGCCAAGACACCCGGGAGGTGCTCAACGCGCTCGCGCTCCTGCCTCACCTCGAGAAGCTGGCGCTCGACATTCAAGTCGAGAAGCTGCTCGATCACCCCGACGCCGAGGTGCGGGTGAAGGCGCTCGAGTACTACGCGCACCGGCAGACGATGCGGTTCGCGAACTCGGTCTTCCGGCGCTTCGAAGACAAGGAACCCCACGTTCGGGCCGCAGCGATCGACGCCTTCTGCGCGATCGGTCGCGACAAGGCGGTCAAGAGCGTGCGTGGCTTCCTCCACGACCCCGATCCGCGCGTTCGGAGCGCGGCGGTGACCGGCATGATCCGCTACGGCGGCCTCGACGGCGTGCTGATGGCGGCCGAGGCGCTCAAGGCGCTCATCGAGAACGACGACCCGATCATGCGGCTCCACGCGGCGAAGGTGCTCGGGGCGATCGGGGTGAAGAACTTCTACCAGCCGGTGCTGCAGTTGATGAACGACCCAGACCCACGAGTGCGGCGGGCGGCGGTGACGGCGGCTGGCCAGCTCAAGAGCGTCGAGTTCGTCATTCCCCTCATCTACCGCTTGCAGAACCACGAGACCGCCCGCGAGGCGACCGACGCGCTCACCAACTTCGGGCCGACGATCGTGCCCACCCTGGCCAAGGTGCTCGCCAACCAACTCGAAGACGGCGCGATTCGGCGCGCGGTCGCGAAGGTGCTCGGGCGCGTGGGAACCCCGGAGGCGGTCGACACGATCGTTTCCCACCTCGACGAGCCGGACGAGGAGCTGCGCGGCCGGCTCTACAAGTCGCTCGCCCGCACGGTGAAGGGCCGCCGCCTCGCGCTCAAGGACGCCAAGCCGGTGCAGCTCGCCCTCGATCGAGAGCTCGCCCGAGCCTGGAGAGCGCTCCACCAGGCCGAGGTGCTCGGGCTGGGAACGGGCCCGACCGCGCAGACGCCCCGCATCGGCGAACCCGCCGCGCGCGCATTGCTCTCCTCGGCCTTGACCGAGAAGGTCGCGCAGATCGAGGGCCGCCTCTTCCTGCTCCTCGCGGTGCTCTACCCGGACGCCGACATGGAACAGATCGCGGCGGGCATTCGCGACGCGCTCGCCGCCGACGCCGCGAGACGCCGAGGCAACGCGGTCGAGCTGCTCGACAACCTCCTGGGTCGCGAGCTCAAGAGCCGCTTCCTGCCGCTGCTCGAAGAGCTCCCGCGCACCGAGAAGCTCAAGCACGTGGCGCTGCTCTACCCGGCGCCACAAGGGCTCGACCCGAAGACGGCGCTGCTCGAGCTCATCAAGGACGAGGTGGCGTGGGTGCGGGCCTGCGCGGTGTGGTGCTGCGCGGCGTCGACGACGACCGCCGACGTGCGCCCCGAGACCCTCGAGACCTCGGCCGGCGACGGGAACGCGATCGTTCGGGAGATCGCCCTCGCCTCGCTCAAGACGATCGATCTGCCGCGCGCGCAGATCGTCGCCTCCTCGCGCTCGACCGACGACTCGCCGCTGGTGAAGGCGCAGCTCGAGGCGATCTTCTCGAGCGCCTGAGCGTCAGCTTCCCCGGAACGTCGCGAACAGCACCCACCCGCCGATCAGCAGGAAGGCGACGCCCGCCAGCCGTTGCAGCACCAGCGGCGGCACCACGCGCGCGAGCGCCTCGCCACCGACGACCGCGATCGCCGAGGTCGCGACCAACGCGCTCGCCGAGCCCAGGAACACCGAGAGCCGCGAGTTCCCCGAGGTGGCGAACGACAACGTCGCCAGCTGCGTCTTGTCTCCCAGCTCCGCCACGAACACCGTCAGGAACGTCGTCGCGACCAACTTCCAGTCCATGCAGGCCTCCTCGGTGGGTGTGTACGACGCTCGCCTGGCTCCGTCGAATCGCGCGTGTCGAAGGCGGCCTCGTGTAAGCTCGCGCGCGGTGATCTCGACCGTCGAAAAGGTGCTCTTCCTCAAGTCGATCGATCTCTTCTCCCAGATCCCCGGGGAGGATCTCGCCGCGGTCGCGCTCATCTCGACCGAGGAGCGGCGCGATCAGGGCGAGGAGATCTTCGGCGAGGGCGAGGCCGGCGACGCGCTCTACCTGGTGCTCGACGGCAAGGTGCGCGTCCACAAACAAGATCGGGTGATCGCCGAGTTGGGCGAGCGCGAGTGCTTCGGAGAGATGTCGATCCTCGATGCGGCGCCGCGGTCGGCCACCGTCACCACTCTGGGCGACACCTCGCTCCTCAAGATCACCCGCGAAGACTTCCAGGAGATCATGACCGAGAAGCCCGAGATCGCGATGGGCATCATCAAGGTCCTCACCCGCCGGCTCCGCGACGCGATTCGCTGAGCCCTCGACCCGGGTGCGCTGAAGTCGCACCTCCCCGCTCAGGATGCGGGCACCCTCGGTGAGCGGCGCTACACTGCGCGCATGGCTCAACCGACCGCCCGCCCTCAGGGCAAGCCCGCCATCTTGCAGCAGGCGCAGGTGCCCGACGAGACCGACGAAGCGAAGCTCAAGAAGCAGGTCGAGGCAGCCCGGAGCGTCGCGTACCACCTGCTCAAGGGCATCAAGATGATCGGCATGTACCGCCACAACGAGTCCAAGTACGGCGAGTACCTCACCAAGGCCCACGCCGCGCTCGCCGAGTACCACAAGCAGTTCGGCGTGCTTCAGCTCAAGGTCGACCTCACCAACTTCCAGCTCTTCAAGCAGGACCTGTTCGCCGAGGACAGCCAGATCCCCTACAAGTTCTTCAAGGACGGCATTCGCCAGCTCATCTTCCGGCAGGGCTTCACCGTCGAAGAGCTGACGACCTTCACCGTGATCGCGCTCTCTGACCCCGATCGCGGCGCCGAAGATCTCAACGCCCAGCTCTGGCGCGCCCAGATGCCGCACTTCGAGTACATCATGGTCGAAGGCTTCCGCATGGACGAGTTCTCCGAGGAGGAGGTCCAGGTGGAGGTCGACAAGGTCGTCGACTACCTCCAGCGACGGCTGCGCACCGCGAGCGAGGACTTCTTGCGCTTCGCCCGCGTGACCGAAGCCGATCTCGAGATGAAGCTCGACAACGTCGAGCAGATGCGCGGCGTGGTGATCACCGGCCTCACCGCCGACGCGGCCTACAAGGCGCGAATGCAGAAGGACGTGCACGACGAGGAGAACCAGCGCCTCTTCCCCAAGCTGATCAGCGCCGTGTTCCAGGTGGTCGAGGCAGGCGTCGACGACGCCGAGCTGCTCTCCGACATGTTCACCCAGCTCCTCGACGCGATGCTGCTCCAGGAAGACTTCACGATCATCAACCAGGTCGTGCTCAAGCTGCGCGCGATGGAGCAACGCGCGGGCGCCGACAGCCCGGTCGGCCTGCTGCTTCGCAACTTCCTCTCGCGCATGGGCGAAGAGCAGCGCGTGAACCGCGTCGCCGACGTGCTCAAGTTCAGCAAGCTGAAGAACCCGCAGGACATCATCCGCTATCTCTCGAACCTGGGCCCCGACTCGGTGCCGCTGCTGCTCGACGCGCTCGAGGTGATCGAGCTGCCCGAGAACCGCACCCTGCTCTGCGACGTCATGATCCCGTTCGCGAAGGATCTGCCCGACCCGTTCGTGAACCGGCTGCAGAGCGACAAGCCGCAGGTCGTTCGCGACATGATCTACGTGCTCGATCGATCGAACCACCCCGAGAAGCTCAAGTTCTTCTCGACGGTGCTGCGCTCGAAGAACCTCGCGGTGCGGCTCGAGGTCATGGGCATCATCGCGCGTGGCCGCACGGGTGAAGCGCGCAAGATGATCGCCGCGATGCTCGAAGACGAGACCCAACAAGTGCGCATTCAAGCCGCGCGCGTGCTGCCCGAGTTCGATCGCGAGAAGGCGTTCCTCGATCTGATGAAGCTCGTGAAGGATCCGCTCTTCGAGAAGCGGTCACCCGCCGAGCACGAGGCCATCTACTCGGCCATCGGCTCGACCGGCGTGAACGGTGCGCTCGCCTACTTCACCCAACTGCTCCAGGTGAAGGCGGGGCTCTTCAACAAGGACAAGGTGAGCAAGGACAAGATCCTCGCAGTCGCGGGGCTCGGCGGAGCCTGCAACATCCAGACGGCCAAGCTGCTGCAGGAGGTTCTCGAGGACAAGTCGCAGCCGCCCGAAGTGCACAACCACGCCAAGCTGCACCTGGGGCGCGTTCGCAAGGCGCTCTTCGGCAACCCCGACAAGGAGGCCTGAGCCATGGCCGAGAACCTTCAGATCGCCAAGGCCTCGACCGGCGACAGCGAGCTGCTCGACAGCTACGGCCGCGAACACAGCGAGAAGCTGCAGGGCATGGCGCGCTCGCTCGTGTCGGCGCTCTACATGCTGATCCGCTCGGTGAAGATGTACGACCCCGACAACACCGTCTTCGACAAGCCCCTGAGCCAGCTTCAGGACAACATGAACCAGATCATCCGCAAGGAGGGGAAGCTCGAGCTCATGGGCATCAAGCAGTCGTTCTATCTGAACGGCATGCTGGTGAAGGTCGACATGGCCTCACTCGACAACGTGAAGTACCTGCTCGAAGAGATGCGCGGGAAGGACGTGGGCGGCATCACCATGCTCCGTACGACCTCGATCGCCGAGCTCAAGAACTTCATCTGGATCTTCTCGAAGGAGCAGGCCGACCAGGCCAACGAAGACGGCACCGAGGGCAAGAAGCTCGTCTCGATGAAGTTGGCGAAGTGGTCGAAGCTCAAAGACAAGCTCGAGAACGAGAAGGACGAGAGCGAGGCGAAGCTCGACCGCAAGAAGTACGCGCTCACCTGCTACGGCCGCGCGATCTTCTTCACCAAGAAGTACATGGAGTCACTGCGCGTCGACAAGCCGCTGAACACCTCCAAGGCGCTGCGCATTCTGCAGGACTTCGTCGACATCTCGATGGACCACCGCACGCACTTCCTGGGTCTGACCACCACGAAGACGGACAGCGAGTACCTCGCCTACCACCAGGTCAACACGTGCCTGATGTCGATCGTCTTCGGCAACGAGCTCGGCCTCACCAAGCCGCAGCTGCGCGACCTCGGCTACATCGCCCTCTTCCACGACGCAGGCATGGGCACGGTGCCCGACAACCTGCTCAACAAGCGCGGCGCCCTGACGCCCGACGAGAAGGCGATCGTCGCTCGCGCCCCGCTCATCTCGGTGCGCAACATTCTTCGCGAGAAGGCGATCAACCGCTCGACGCTCCTTCGCCTGGTGACGACGTTCGAGCACAAGGTCGAGTTCGGTACCGCCGTGCGTGACGGTCAGGGCAACATTCAGATGATCATTCCGAAGGCCAACCTCGGCCTCTACGCGAAGATCATCTCGATCTGCGCCACCTACGACGCATTGACCTCGAAGCGCGCCTTCCGTGATTCGTACGGCCCCGAGGTCGCGCTGATGCTGATGTGGACCGAGATGCGCAACAAGTTCGATCCCGACCTGCTCCGCATCTTCATGCGCGTGATGGCGATTCAGCCGATCAAGGTGCTCACGAAGCGGCAGCAGTCCTTGTCGATCGGTCTGATCTAACCGTCACTTCAACGCCGCGAGCGCCTTCTTCAGATCGGAAGGCAGCACCGCTTCGGTGGTGACGGCTTTGCCGGTGCGTGGGTGGGGGAACGTCAGCCGGTGCGCGTGGAGCGCGAGCCGTGGCGCGGCCGTGAGCTTCTGTGACGTGCGCGTGCCGTAGATCGGGTCTGCGAGCAGGGGGAACCCGGCCTCGGCGAAGTGCACGCGGATCTGATGGGTGCGGCCGGTCTCGAGCGTCACCTCGACCAGCGTCGCGCCGCGCAGGTGCTGCTTGACCCGATAGTGCGTGACGGCGCGTTTGCCGGTCTTCACCCGGCCAGTGAAGCGCTGGCGATGCACGGGGTGCCTGCCATGGAGCGTGTCGAAGGTGCCCTCGTCTGGCGGCTGGCCCGCGACGATCGCGAGGTAGACCTTCACGACCTCTCGCGAGGCGAACGCTTTCTGGAGCGTCGTCAGCGCCTTCTCGTGTTTGGCGATCACCATGACGCCCGAGGTGTCTTTGTCGAGGCGGTGCACGATGCCTGGCCGCAGCTCGCCGCCCACGCCCTGGAGATCTTCGACGTGGTGGAGCAGCGCGTTCACGAGCGTGCCCTGCTGATGACCCGCGCCTGGGTGCACCACCATGCCGGCCGCCTTGTCGACGACCAGCACGTCACGGTCTTCGAAGAGCACGGTGATCGGCAGCGCCTCGGCCTGGGGCGTGGCGGCGACAGGTGGGGGAATCTCGACGACGATCTCTTCGGCGCCAGCCACCCGGCCAGACGCCTTGATCGGCGCGGCCGAGACGGTGATCCGCCCTTCGTCGATCAGCGCCTGAATTCGGGAGCGGCTGAGATCGGGAAGCCGGGCCGCCAGGAAGCGGTCATACCGTTCCCCCCGATCGGCAGCGGTGGCGACGACGGTGCTGCGAGTCACCAGATCTTCGACTTCACGTGCCCCTTGGGCTTGATGACGACGTCGACGATCGCGCGATCGAAGAAGTTGGTCCTGGTGAAGATCTCGGAGCTGACGCGGGTCTTGAACAGCTCCCGCCCCTCTTCGATCTCGTCGCGAAGGACGTCGAACAGCGTGTCGTGCTCGATGCCCTGGATGATCTTCGCCTCGTTGTAGAGGGAGATGTCTGAGGCGATGGCTCGGGCCAACCGCATCGCCTTCATCCGTTCTTCATCGGTCATGGGCGCGATCTTTCCGGCGGATCCCCGCCTCGGTCAACCTTTCGACTTGGCGAGATGCGCCTCGACGAAGGTCAAATAGCTCTTGGAGACGCGGAGGCCGTCGAGCCCCAGCTCCCGTGCGACGCTCATGAGCATGCCACGCAGGTACACCATCGCGGGGAGCTGTTCGTAGCGATCGTTCTCGAGGTTCTCGATGTGGCGAACGCCGATGCGTGTGCGCTCGGAGAGCTGAAGCAACGACAGCCCGCGCGCCATGCGCACCTGACGGAGGAGATCGCCGTTGAACTCGACGCCAGCCGGCACTTCGTAGGGCTTCGGGCGCTCCGGAGGCTTGTTGTATTCGCGGGGGGCGAAGGGACGCGTCGGCACGATGGCGGTCGACTCGCCGTCACCGAGCTCGGGCGGTTCGGAGCGGGCTGCGACTGGCTGTTCATCGGGACGCTTCTCTGCCTCGGCCTGCTTCTCTGCAGCTTCGCGCTCGGCCTTCTCAGTCGCCTCGCGTTCGGCCTTCTCTGCTGCAGCTTTCTCAGTCGCTTCGCGCTCGGCCTTCTCGAGGGCTTCCCACTCGGCCTTCTCAGCAGCGGCCTTCTCAGCAGCGGCCTTCTCAGCAGCGGCCTTCTCAGCAGCGGCCTTCTCAGCAGCGGCCTTCTCAGCAGCGGCCTTCT
>JBPOIJ010000049.1:0-73184 GCA_052034585.1 Myxococcota bacterium | reverse complement strand
GGGCGTGGGCGGGTCGCAACCGACGAGAAGGGAGACGAGCACCAGGCGCGCGAGCTTCATGGGAGCGTGCCTCCGGTGACCCAGCGCTGCACGAGCTGAATGTTCGCGGCCTCGAGCGGCCCGTCTGCTGGCATTCGTCGATCCTTCACCGCCGCGGCGATGCCGCTCGCGTTCGCCTTCCACTGCTCGAAGGTCTTCAGCTCGGGCTGGGTGCCGGTCGCGTGGCACTTGTCGCAGCGCGCCTCCGAGAGGGGACGAATGTCGCGCTGGTAGGACACCTCGATGGCCGCCGAGGCCTCGAGATCGAAGTGGAGGAGCCGAGTGCTCTCGACGCCTCCGGCGAAGCGCGCCGCGAGCTCGAGCGTGTGGAGCCCATCGGTCAACGACGCGAACGAGACGTGCTTGAGCTGGCCGGTGGTGTCCACCCCGCCCAACGAGTGGAAGCGCAGCGCCTGCTGCGGGGGGGCGCCGAGCTGCCCCTTCGCGAGGTCGACCGCCTTCGGCTCCGCGTCGTCGAAGCGCCAGGTGAGCGCCTCGAGCGCGGCGTCGGCCGGCACCACGAACTGGAGCGTCGTCTCCGGCTCGCCCACCACCTGACCCGAGTACAGCCCAGTGAGCCGCAAGGGCGGCGCCAGCGAGATGTTGAGGGTGCGATCGCCCACCCGCACCCAGGCCGCGCCCGCGGCGTCGACGCCCAAGAGCCTCGGCACTGCCTCGAGCCCACGCGTGCCCGTCCAGCGCTTGGCGTCGGCGTCGTAGCGGAAGAGCCCATCACCCGACTGCAGCCAGAGGAACCGGCCTGCTGCCATCAGCTGCTTGGGCGCCTTGCCGAGCTCGTAGCGGCGCCAGCCGACCAACGTGCGCTCGAGGAGGAGCTTCGGGGTGATGACCCACACGTTGCCCGGCGCCGTCGGCGAGGGCGCGAGGCCGGCGAGGCCGCGAACGCCACCCGCGAGCTCCTCGGCAGTGAGCTTCGAATCACGAATGCTGAAGGACGAGGCGCTGAGCTGCGCCGCCACCGAGACCGTCTCGCCTTGCGCGAACCAGATGCCCGGCCGCAGATCGTCAGCCGGCCCGACGGCGAGCGCGGTGAGGCCGGTGAGCGCTTGCCCGTTCGCCTTGAGCTCCTTCAGCTCGCCGCCCTCGATGCGGAACAGCCCGTCGGCATGAGCGATCCACGCGACGCCCTCGGGGGTGGTGACGCTGGCGACGAAGCCCTCGGCGCTGAGCCTCGCCTGCCAGGGAGGCGCGATGAGCCACGCCGCGTCGGCGACGTAGAGGCCGCGGTCGGTCACCACGAGCGCCGAGTAGGGCCCGAGCGGCCAGAGGCTCGTCGCGCGGCCCGGTGGCACTGGGTTCTGCGGGTGTGACTCGAGCGCGGCGCGGGAGCCGTCGCTGCGGAGCCGAACCACTCGGCCGGCGAGATCGATGAAGAAGCCTCCGCCGCGCTCATCGGCGAAGGAAGGCGCGGCTGACAGGTCGATGGTCGAGGCGATCGAGGTCACGTCGGCCGGCGCCGCCGAGAGCACCTCGGTGATGACGCCTCCACACGCGAAGGTCGAGCAGATCGTCCCGATCGTCAGCAGTCGGGGAAACATCGAACGTCCTTTCCTGGGCCGCAGCAGAGCGACGAACTCTACCGCAGGGTCCCTCGGTGACGGAGCGTCATGGGCGCGTGAGGATCGAAAGAACCGCTCAGCCCAACAGGCCCTTGAGCGGCTCGACGCGGGTGATGCTGTAGTCGAGCCCTCCGGCCTTCATCACGCTCGCGATGACGTGCTCGGGCAGCACCTGGAACCCGTTGGGATCGGGAAGGCCGGTGTCGTAGCTCACCACTCCGGGCGACATGCCCACGTTGCCCGACGCACCGAAGACGAAGTTGTGCTTCACGCCCTTGCCGATGATGGCGCAGCTGTTGGTGAGGTGGTGATCGCGGCCTCCCGAGGCGTTGATCAGCGGTGTGCGGCTGAACTCCGAGAACACGAGAATGGTGGTGTGCTCGATGAACTTGCCGCCCGAGGGATGATCCGAGTCCTTCAGGTCGGAGATCAGATCGGCGAGCGCGTTCCACCCCTGGCGCTGGTTGTTCGCCTGGGTCAGCTGGGTGCCGAAGTGGGTGTCGAGCCCGCCGGTCAGGTTGATGCTGACGCACTGGCTGACGCCCTTCTTGAGCGCGGTCGCGACGAGCGCAGCACGCGCGGCCGCCGAGTTCCGTGGGTCGTTCGGCAACCCGTTGGTGCCGACCCGCAGCTTGTAGCGGGCCACCGTCGCCGACTTCTCCATCGCGACCGCGGGTGGATCGCCGGTGGTCGAGTCGAAGCGGAAGTAGCGATCGAGCGCGGCGTCGAGCACCGAGCGCACCTGCTTGCGCGCGTCTTGGTACTGCGTCACCAACCCACGGGTGTCGTAGAGCTGTGCCTCGCAGGTGACCGGCTTGCCGCGCATGTCGACGAGCTGCTTCTCGATCTCGCTGTCCAGCGCGGTGGGGCTCGGCGACAGGGTGAGCAGGAGGTCGTTCGACGACGAGACCCGCAGCGCGTTGGCGTAGCCACCGTAGCGGTCGTTGTAGGTCTCGATGTTGAAAGCCAGGTTGGGCACCGGCGGCCGGGTGGCCATCTTCGGGTAGAGCTGGCCCACCACTTCGGTCGCGGTCGACGAACCACGCGCGGCCGAGCCGTTGGGTTCCTTGCCGGTGAGGAAGTAGCGGAAGCCCACCTCGTGCGCGACCGTCGTCATGTTGATGCCGCGCACCACGCTCATCACGTCGAAGTGGTTGGCGAAGTTGCCCACCGCGGGGCCGAAGCCGATGTTCGAGCCAGCCGGCTTGATGACGCTGGTCGGGTACGAGGCGTCGTTCGAGAGCAGCGAGTAGCCAGGGAGAATGCGCGTCTCGCTGATGCGCTCGGGCGTGAACTCCGTCGGGTCGCGCGGATCGAGGTTGAGCAGCGCGTCCCACCCGCCCGAGAAGTAGACGAAGACGAAGCAGTGATCGGCCGGGGCCAACCCCTGGGCCTGCTGGGCGAAGGCCTTGAACGAGACGCCGCCGAAGAGGCTGCTGCCCGCGAAGGCCGAGGCGGCCTTGAGGAAGGTGCGGCGACGAAGGGACTCGGAGTGCTTTTTCATGGGTGGCTCCTCGTCAGTAGGTGATGAAGCGCGGGTCGGTCATGAAGGCGACGCACATCGAGCCCCACGCCTGCTCCGGCCGGTTGATGGTCTTCGCCCTCGCCGCGATCGTCTTGAAGGTCGCCAGCCACCCCTCCCGCTCGTCGGCCGCGAAGGGCTGCCCCCAGAAGCGGGTCGCCAGGTACGACAGGTTCGCGCGCGCCGCGTCGTCGCTCATCGAGGTGAAGTCGCGGTTGGTGATGGTGACGTCGGGGAAGAGCACCCGCTCGCCCGCCGGCTTGGCGAGATCGGCGCTGGCGGTCGCGAGGCAGACCTCCCGCGCGCCGTCTTCGAGGAACTTGGCGAAGACGAGGTTCGCTTCCGTCGACTCGCTCACCGTGAGGGCGAAGTCGGCCTGGCCGAGCGAGGCTCCGAGCGCGTTGATCTGCGACCACTGGCGCCCGGTGGTGACGAGGATGGACTCCTTGAGCTGCGCGACGGTGATGCGCCGTGGCTTGCGGCCGATGTGCCCCGCGTTCTGGTCCGGGTCGGGCAGCTTCACCATCGATGGGTGGTTGCCGACGTCGACCGTCTCGAGGGTGCCGTCGAGCGTGGGCTTGTCGGGCGTCTTGGTCGAGCAGGCCGAGAAGGCGAGGCCGACCGCAGCGAGGAGGAGGGTGAGCGTCTTCATCAGTCGATCCTCCGGTAGGCGTCGGTGGCGACGATGCGCCGCATGAGCGACTTCACGTCGTGGCCGTCGGCGGCGAAGGTCTGCGCGAGCGAGCCGAGGTACAGCCCTTCTTCTTCGGTCGTCATCGGCCGGCCGAGCAGGTGGTTCCAGATGTTCCGCACCGCGCACTTCTCGAGCTCGCCGGTCTGCATGAAGCGCTGCACCATCAGCCGCGGGCCGCCGACGATGTTCGATTCCTCGTCCTGCGTCCGGTACAGGTAGGTGCGCAAGAGGCCCAGCGAGTTGGCGCCGTCTCCGTCGAAGGCCTGCATCACGTAGTTGCCACACTCGTTGTTGCAGGTGGTGTCGCCGGCGAGGGCGCAGTCGCGGCAGCGGGCGTCGAGGCGCGGGAAGAGGTCGGGGCTCAGGTACTGCCCGTTGCGCTCTCCAAAGCGGCCCCAGTGCGAGCCCATCGGCTCGATGGTGGCGTGGCAGTAGGAGCAGCCGCAGCGCTTGGCCAGGTTGTTCTCGCGGTTGCAGCTGTCTTCGGGCGGCGGGGCGACGGCGCCGGGCTCGGGCGAGAAGTGCTTGCAGAGGAACGCGTCGTAGAACTGGTTCACCCGCGAGCGCTGGGTTGGGAAGCGGTAGAGCCACGACGGCGTGGTGAGCACCCCCGAGGCGAACTCGTCACGGGTGTACTCGACCCAGGTGTCGGTGTCGGCGAGCGAGACGTTGGGAATCGCGTCGCGCGCGGTGGGCGGCGTCACCAGCCAGGTCTGCGCCGACTGGTTCTGCCGGTAGAGCTGCGAGAGCGTGCCGTTCACGAAGCTGCGCCGCGTGGTGAGGATGTTGAAGTAGTCCTCGTTGCGGCGAATGACGGAGTCGGCGATCAACACCGGCTCGTCGTTGAAGGCGGTGATGCGCGCGGTGTGGAGCGAGCCGCTCGCCGACTCGCAGCGGTTCGACTTGGGCCCACAGCCGCAGGTCCGGTCGCCGGTGAAGCGGCCGGTGAGGCACGACTCCATCGTCCACGGGTTGGTGTCGCGCACCTGCGCTTCGATGGCGCACATCGGCACCGTCGCGTTGACCGTGTCCCAGTACGGAGCGTCGGTCGTCACCACGCCCTCGCGCTGCACGCAGCCCTGCTGCACCCGGTACCGGCCACGAATGCCGCCAGTGAGCTGGAGGTCGAGGGTGCACTTGTCGAGGCGCTGGAGCTGGCCGTTGGGCACCGTCACCGGGTTGGCGAAGGCGACGACGTATTGGTTGGCCGAGTCGAAGATCTCCTGGGTGAGCGCGGCGGTCTGCGGGCTGCCCGTGTTCGGCAGACAGTAGTGCGGCACCAGCGCCGTCCCCACGCGGCGCATGTCGCAGAACGAGAGGTGCTTCGCCGGCATCATCCTTCCGGCGGCGTCGGTCTGACCGATGGCGGCGGTGCAGTCGGCCACGCCGGTGAAGGCCTCGCAGCGGTACTGGTCGGTGCTGTAGTCGACGCTCACCGGGAGCGGCACGCCGTAGCTGTCACGGCAGCGCTTGGTGGTGGGCTCGAGGTGCGCGTCCTGGCGTTGGTTCTGGCAGTCGTCCTGGGCGATGAAGGCGTCGCAGCCCTGGCCGTTCTGGCCACGCAGCGGCGCCGACGGGTTGCCGCGAATGCCGAGGGGCCGCAACCCGACGGGCACGTCGCCGAGCCGCATGTCGCCGTTGACGAAGATGCTGTTGGAGATGTTCGAGCGGAGCAGCGCGCGGTGGTACCCCTTCATTCGCCCGTAGAACTCTTCCTTCTCCATCAGCGCCTTCACGTCCTCGGCGAGGATGGCGCCCTTGGCGAGATAGAAGCGGTACTCCGCCATCGTGGGCGGGCGGCCCAGCAGGTCGAGGTAGACCTGTCGAACCTGGCGCTCGAGCGGAACCGGCGTGGCTTCACACACCGGCCCGTCGGCAGCGAAGGCGGTCGCGGCGAGCACGAGACAGGCGCTCACCATTCGGGGTAGCAGACGCACGGGTCACCTCGTCGGGGGCGGAGGAGGAAGAGGCATTGTCGGTTGATCCGTCTCAACGAGCAATGTGGGAGTTGGTCCCGCGCACGTGAGGAACTCTGATGGAAGGCAGACCAAACATGCAGGCAGCTGAAGGGCCGAGCGGCGCCGAGGGCGATCGTCGCTTCTTCATCTTCAACGCGGTCGTGTCGGTGGTGGCGCTCGGGTTTCTCGGCTGGCTCCTGCTCGTTCATCGCGGCGTCGAAGGCAGCACGGTGAACCTCCGCTTCCTCCCGGTGGTCAACGCAGGCTGGAACACGCTCGCCGCCACGCTGCTCGTCGCCGGGCGAGTGGCCATCGTGAAGAAGCAGGCCGACCTCCACCGGCGGCTGATGGTGGGCGCGTTCGCGGCGTCGACGCTCTTCCTCGTGGGCTACCTAGCGTACCACGCGGTTCACGGTGACACGAAGTTCGGCGGCGAAGGCGCAGTGCGCGTGGCGTACCTGCTCATCCTCGCAAGTCACGTGCTGCTCTCGACCGTCATCGTCCCGCTCGCGCTCGCTGCCTTCTATTTCGCCTGGAAGAAGAACTTCGCGAAGCACACCGCGGTGACGCGGGTGCTCCACCCCGTCTGGCTCTACGTGTCGGTGACTGGCGTCGTCGTCTACCTCATGCTCCGGCCCTACTACCCGGCAGGCTGACGCTCGACGCAGTGACTATGGAGGTGAGCGCGTGAACGGGCTGTACTCGCTCCATGCGAACGCTCCTCCTCGTCCTCGCGATGTCGGCCGGCAAGACGGACCCGGCGCTGGTCGGCACCTGGATGCTCGCCGGCGCGCCGTTCATCACCTTGAACGGCAACGGCTCCGGCGTGATGGAGGACGGGAAGGTGCAGTGGAGCGTCGAGGGAAAGAACCTCGTCATTCGCGACGATGAAGACGGCGTCGACCGAGTGCCCTACCAGCTCGCTGGCGACACCCTGACCCTCACCCTCGGCGGCGTTCCGTTGCAGCTCACCCGCGGCGGCAAGGGCGCGAAGGTGGAAAAGGCGGGCAAGCTCTCGAAGGCGGTCGCCAAGCAGAGCGAGGGCGACGCGGACGCGGAAGCGATGGCCGAGGCGCAGAAGTGGCTCGCGCAGCAGCAGGGGCAGAACGTGCAAGGGGGCCCCGGCGGGGTGGCGGTGCAGCAGGGCGGGACGAACGTCGCGGTGCGAGGTGCGGCCCCTCAGCCAGCAGGGAACGATCAGCTCAGCCGCCTGCTCGTCTCGAGCGCGTGGTGCTGGCTCAAGTACGCGAGCGGCAACACCTACCAGGAGCGGGTGGTCTTCTCTCCGAATGGCACCTGGTCGAGCAACAAGGAGTCGGAGATCTACGGCCGCAACGACTACGCCGGCACGACGGCGCACTCGGTCGGCACCGGCGGAACGGGCGGACAGTGGGCGGTGAAGGGCGGGCAGCTCTACATGTCGAACCCGCCGGAGACGCCGCAGTTGGTGCCGTTCCCCCTCCAGGTGACGCGGAACTCGAACGGGTACCCGATCATCAACGCCGACGGGAAAGAGTATTCGATGTGCAACTGAGGTCGGCACCGAAGCGATTGAGGCCGAGCGCAAACCGTATCAAGACGGCGCAGTGAGCCAGATCGTCGACATCTTCACCGACGGCGCCTGCCGCGGAAACCCTGGCCCGGGTGGGTGGGGCGCGGTGCTGCGCTGGGGAAGCCACGAGAAGGAACTCCATGGCGGAGAGCCCGGCACCACCAACAACCGCATGGAACTCACCGCCGTCATTCGCGCGCTCGAGGCGCTCACTCGGCCAGTGAAGGTGCGCGTCCACACCGACTCGACCTACGTGCAGCAGGGCATCTCGCAGTGGATCCACTCGTGGAAGAAGAACGGGTGGAAGACCAAGGCGAAGGACCCGGTGAAGAACGCCGACCTCTGGCAGGCCCTCGAGGCCGCCGCCGCCCGCCACGACGTCGAGTGGCTCTGGGTGAAAGGCCACGCCGGCCACCCCGAGAACGAGCGCGCCGACGCCCTGGCCAACAAGGGTATCGACGGACGGTGAGCCGTCCGTTATAACGGATGGCCGTCCAACCCTCGCCCTTCGAAGGAACGCCTCCATGCGCGCGAACTCCATTCTCGACACCATCGGCAAGACCCCCCACGTGCGGCTGCAGCGGCTCTTCGGGGCCGATCACGAAGTGTGGATCAAGCTCGAGCGGGCGAACCCCGGCGCCAGCATCAAGGACCGCATCGCGCTGGCGATGATCGAAGACGCCGAGAAGCGCGGGGTGATCACGAAAGACTCGGTGATCATCGAGCCCACGAGTGGCAACACCGGCATCGGTCTGGCGATGGTCTGCGCGGTGAAGGGCTACAAGCTGGTGTTGGTGATGCCCGAGTCGATGTCGCTCGAGCGGCGGCGGGTGATGGCTGCCTACGGCGCGACGTTCGATCTGACGCCGCGGGAGAAGGGCATGAAGGGCGCCATCGCGCGGGCGCAGGAGCTGCTCCAGTCGACCCCGAACTCGTGGATGCCGCAGCAGTTCGAGAACGAGGCGAACGTCGAGGTGCACCGGCGCACGACCGCGCACGAGGTGCTCGCCGATTTCCCCGAGGGCCTCGACGTCATCATCACCGGCGTCGGCACCGGCGGGCACATCACCGCGCTCTGCGAAGTGCTCAAGCCGAAGTGGCCCACGCTGAAGGTGTTCGCGGTCGAGCCGGTGAAGTCGCCCGTCATCTCCGGAGGCCAGCCCAGCCCGCACCCGATTCAGGGCATCGGCGCCGGCTTCATTCCGAAGAACCTCAAGAAGGAGCTGCTCGACGGCGTCATTCAGGTCGAGCACACCGACGCGTTCGAGCTCGCTCGCCGGGCCGCGCGCGAAGAAGGCCTCTTCATCGGGGCCTCGTCGGGCGCGTCGCTCACTGCGGTGAAGCAGAAGTTGCCCGAGCTGCCGAAGGGCTCCCGCGTGCTGACCTTCTGCTACGACACCGGAGAGCGCTACCTCTCGGTCGACGGCTTCTTGCCCTGAGCGGCGCGCGCAGGAGTCGTGTCAGCGAGGACGAACTGTGGTGACGGCTCCGGCCGTGTCGTGAATAGTCCGCGCGAGCGCTCCGTCTCTGCCGTGCTCGACCGACCTGCCATGACTCGACGACTCCTGCCCCTCGTCCTCGCCGTTTCGTTCTTCTCGACCGGTTGCGCATACCTTCAACAGTTCCTGCGCACCGCGTTTCAGGAGCCCAGCTTTCGCTTCAAGAACCTGGGCCTCACCGACATCTCGCTCGCCGGGCTCAACCTCGACACCATCTGGGAGCTGAACAACCCGAACCAGGTGGGCCTCTCGCTCGCGAGCATCGACTACGCGCTCTTCGTCGAGGACAAGCAGGTCGTCGCCGGCTCGCCGCCGCAGGGGCTGCAGATCGCTCCCGCCTCGGCGACCGATCTCCACTTCCCGGCAGGAGTGAAGTTCCAAGACATCGCCCAGGTGCTCGAGACCTTCCTCAACAAGGACAACGCGGCCTACCGCGCGGAAGGCGCGCTCGGCATCAGCACGCCCATCGGCGTCATCAAGGTGCCGCTCGCGACCCAGGGCCAGTTCGAGGTGCCGAAGATTCCCCTCGTGCAGTTCGGAAACCCACGGGTGAGCGGCCTCACCCTCACCGGCGCCACCATCGAGTTTCCACTCGCGGTCACCAACCGGAACACCTACGCGCTGCCGGTGAGTGGGCTGACCGGCAACGTCTCGCTCGCTGGCGCCAACATCGGAACGCTCTCGACCGGCGCGCTCGGCGACATGTCGGGGAAGGGCGTGAAGAACGTGTCGCTCCCGTTGACGGTGAACTTCCTCTCGGCGGCGAGCGCCGGAGTCGCCATCGCGCGCGGAGGCAACGCGCAGGTGGCCTTCAACGCCCAGGTGCAGTCGGGTGGGGCGAACCTGCCGATCAACGTGAACCAGCTCGTGAACCTGGTAAAGTGAGCCGCTTCACGGCAACGCCTCGGTGACGCCCGGCGGAAAGCGCGTTCGCAGCTCCGTCGAATCGAAGGTGCCCGCCACCTCCCGTCCAGTCGAGAGCCCCGGCGAGAGGGTGAGCCAGGCGTCGATGGGCCACCAATGCGCGGCGCTCCCAGAGAGCGACGGCTTCGAGGCGCTCATGGTGACGTCGAAGGTGTGCGCGGCGGTGATGGCGAGCTCGGTGCCGGGAACCCCGTCGCCGGTGTTCAAGTAGCTCTCGACGAAATCGGCCGTCGTGCCGAAGCGGGTGGCGCCCCAGCCGAAGTCGAGGCCCTTTCCGAGAAATGGGTCGAGGAAGGTGAGGTGGAGCGTCGGCCGGGTCGTCGCGCTCGCGAACTGCTGCTCGAGGCCGGCGGCGACGAACGCGCCCGCCGAGTGCGCCACCACGTGCACGTGCTGGAGCCCTCGCTCGAGGAGGGCCTTGCCCACCGCCGCACCTTCGCTCTCTCCGTTTCCAGCGGCGCTCAGCTTGTCCGCCGCGGCGGCGCGCCAGTCGTAGGCGACGATCTCCACCTCCGACGGCTTGGCGAGCCGGCCCTCCAGCACCAGCTTCGCGTTCGCCGCCCATCGCTCCGGGCCGTCTCCCGAGCCGTGCACGAGGAGCACCAGGACAGGCTTGTTCACACTCGGCAGCTGCCACTCCCCCGTCGAAGGCGGGGCACACCCGAGAACGCAGAGCGCGGTGGAGAGGAACGAGCGCACGTCAGCTTCGGGCGAAGACGATGGCCTCGCGCGCGAGCAGTCGCGTCTGGGCGAAGAGGGCGAGGCTGGTGAGGACCAGGCAGACCGCCGCGGGGACGAGCACGTCGACGACGCTCACCGGGCTCCCGCGGAACACGCGGGAGAGCACCATGTTCTGGCCCATCGCCGGCACGAGCAGCTGCCAGGTCGCGTCTTGGAGCGAGAGGAACATCGAGAGCGACGGCGCGATGGAGACGAGCGAGACGATGTAGCTCGTGGTGGCCTGGGCTTCCTTGTGGCCGCGGGCGAAGAGCGCCGCCAGCATCAGCACCGACGAGACGAAGAGGCAGAACGGCCCGAGGACCGCGAGGGTGAAGCCGGCCTCGGTCGGGCCGAACTGAAACGCCGCGGCGAGCGCCTCGTCACGCACCAGCTGGCCCGCGACGGCGAAGCTCGACACCGTTCCGAGGAGCGTCACCAGCGAAGCGACGCACACCGCGAGCCACTTCCCCAGCACGAGCGCGCCGGCGCTGACGGGGTTCATGAGGAGCGGCTCGAGCGATCCACGCTCACGTTCTCCGGCGGTGACGTCGATGGCGATGGCGAGCGCGCCGATGACGGCCGAGACGAGCGCGACGAGCGGCACCATGAAGAGCAGCCGTGCCGACCCGCCGCGCGTCGTGCCCACCGCCACCACCGTCGTCCGCACCGAGCGCACCAACGCCGGGTCGACGCCGCGCACCAACATGCGCTGCAGCCCGAGCTCCTGGTTCCAACCCATCACCATTCGCTCCAGGGTGAGCGCGGCGGTCACCGACTGTGCACGGTTGGTGTCGTGGAGAATGGTGACGTCGGCGAGCTTGCCGCGCTGCACGTCGCGCTCGAACCCGTCGGGGATCACCAGCACCGCGTCGTCGAACCGCCCAGCCTCGATGGACTCGCGCACGTCGCCCGGCGGTTGACGAATCACCCGCCCCTGGCGCTCGAGGAAGTTCACCAGCATCGGCGCGGCTGCGGCGTTCTCGACGAGCACCTCGCGCGCCTCGGCCTTCGAGCGGAGATCGCTCATGAACTTCGAGACCAGCAGCAGGGTGACGGGCCCGCTCACCAGCGCGGTGACGAGCACCACCAGCCACACCCGGCGGTCGCGCACGCCGTCGAGCACTTCCTTCTTCACCACGGTGATCCACTGCTTCACCTCACACCCCCTGTCCGAAGGCGAGCTGCACGAAGGCGTCTTCGAGCGAGCGTTGGCCGGTGCGCTCCTTGAGCGAGTCGATGCTGCCCTCGTGGAGCGCCTGGCCCTGGGCGATGACGACGACCCGCTCGCAGAGGGCCTCGACCTCCTGCATCACGTGCGACGAGAAGACGAGACACTTCCCGGTCTCCTTCAGCTTGAGCAGCATTCGTCGCAGCGCGCGGGCGCTCACCACGTCGAGGCCGTTCGTCGGCTCGTCGAGCAAGACGTGCTTCGGGTCGTGCACCAGCGCGCGCGCCAGCGCCACCTTCAGCTTCTCTCCGGTGGAGAAGCCCTCGGTTCGCCGGTCGAGCACGGGCTCGAACTCGAGCAGGGCCGCGAGCGCGCGAATGCGTTCTTCGAGCACGCTCCCCGACATGCCGCGCAGCTCTCCGTAGTAGCGAATGTTCTCTCGGGCGCTGAGCCGGGTGTAGAGCCCGCGCGCATCGGAGAGGACGCCGAGCTCGGCCCGAACGGCGGTGGCCTCGCGAATGACGTCGTGCGGTCCGACCTGGGCCGAGCCGGCGTCGGGCTTCACGAGGGTGGAGATCATTCGCAGCGTCGTCGTCTTCCCGGCGCCGTTCGGGCCGAGGAGCGCGGTGATGGCGCCGTCGGGAGCCGTGAAGCTGACTCCGCGGACCGCTCGAACGACCGCTCGCTGCGCGCCGCGCCCGGTGACGAAGGTCTTCTCGAGCCCCTCGACGCGAATCATGGCCGGGGTGCCTCGAAGAAGGTCGGAGCCGGCAGCGTCTGCAGACAGCCGCCGTCGAGGCCGGTCGTCGAGCCGCGCGAGATGAACTGGTGAACGAGGAGTGGTCCGCAGCCGGCCGTGCTCACGCCGTGGCCGAGCGTCGGAGCGACGAGGTGGAGCGCATGCGGCAGGCTCTTCGCGACGGCCTCAGCGTGCGGCGGCGGAGTGACTGGGTCAGTGCCCCCCGAGAGGAGGAGCGTCGGTGCGGCCACCGTTGGCGGGGCGAAGAAGGCCTCGGGCACGGGGCGGGTCGGCCAGCGCGCGCAAGAGCGGTGATACCAGTCGACGATCTCGAGCCCGACTCGCGTGGACGCCACCCGTCGCCGCTCCGCCTCGCCCACCCGGGGAACGTCTTCAGCGCAGATGACGGAGAAGTGCATGCCGCTCGAGAGCGTGCCGCCTCCCAGTCCGGAAGCCAGCCCGAGCAAGGCGTTCCATTCTCCCTCGGCCGCGCGGTTGACCGCGGCCGGGAGCGCAGCGGAGAGCATCGGCACGTAGAGCGGGCTGCGAACGAGGGCGAGTCGCGACCTCGCGCTGAGGTCGAAGGTCTGCGCGGTGCCGAAGTACGGATCGATCGCGGTCACCGGGCCGCTTCCGACGACGACCTGGTCGAGCGTTCCGAGGCCTCCGTCGGCGCGGGCCACGAGCTGGTTCAGCGCTCGGTCGGCGTCGAAGGCCATCGTCACCGGGAGCGGCTCGAGCGCGGGCGCGACGCCGTCGATCACCATCGTACGCACCGAGGCCGGGAACTGCCGCGCGTACTCGAGCGCGGCGCGGGTGCCGTAGGAGGCGCCCCAGAGGTTGATGGAGCCGTAGCCGAGCGCGAGCCGAACCGCTTCGACGTCCTTCATCGCGACCCACGTCGCGTACTGCGCGAGGTCGACCCCAGCGTCGGTGAAGGCGTCACGGCACTCCGCGAGCCGGCGTTCACCCAGCGCCTCGTCGAACGCTTCGGACAAGGGCCTCCGCCGCCCATCATCGGGGCAGACGAGCGGCGCCGATTTTCCAGTGCCGCGTTGATCGACGAAGACGACGTCGCGCCGCGCTTCGAGTCCGGCGAACAGCGGCATCACTCCGCCGGCGACGTCCGACGCGGCCTGGCCGGGGCCTCCAGCGAAGATGAAGATGGCGTCGGAGAACGGCCGCACGCCGGTGGCGGGAACGACCGCGGTGTGGATTCGGAGTGTGCGACCAGTGGGCTGGTCCGGGTTCTCCGGCACCTCGAGCCAGAAGCACTTCGCCTCTCGGCTGACTCCCGGCAGCACGCACGGCGAAAGCGGCGGGCGTTGGGGTGCGCGCGAGCAGCCGCTCCCGAGGGCCACGATGGCCGCGATGGTCAGCTTCGTCAGGCGAGCCGCTCGGCCTCGCAAGGTCCTTTCACGAGCGAGCGAGGCGCAGTCACTCAAGCGGACGGGAGCGTAATGCGTGGTTCCGGTGCGGCAAGCGCGACGAGGCGGTCGTGGATTCGCGGGCTGATGGCGGCCGCGGGTGGAGGTGGCGCTAATCTGGCTCCATGCGCTGGCTCCTCCCGCTGCTCCTGGTCGCCAGTTGCCGACCCGCGGATCCGTGCGCAGTCGACCCGAAGGACCCGGTGCCCGACTACGCGAAAGACGAGTGGTGGGTCTGCCGGCCTGGAACGCCTCGGGCCGATTGTGGCGCCGATCTCTCGATGACCGACGTGCTCGCCGACGGAGGCACTGCCCTGGTGCCCGCGCTCCAGGCTGCCGCGACTCCGAAGGCCGCGTGCTTCTACGTGTACCCGACGGTCGACCCCGCGATCCGAACGGGTCTTCACACGACCTTCACCGACGTGAGCGCCCAGGTCGACACCACCGCCGCGCAGGCGGCGCGGCTCCGCTCGATCTGCAGCCTGTACGTGCCGCTCTATCGGCAGGCGACGCTGGGAACGTACGGGAAGGAGGCCGACCCCACGCGCGGTGCGTGCTTCGACGTCGCGTTCGGTGACGTGAGCGCCGCCTTCGAGCAGTTCCTCTCGGAGATTCCGCCGACGCAGCCCATCGTGCTCCTCGGCCATTCCCAGGGCGCGCAGAACGTGAGCCGGTTGCTCCGCGCTCGCTTCGATGACGGAGGCGCGCTCGCGAAGCGGTTGGTCGTCGGGCTCCCGATTGGCTGGCACACCGCGACTGCGACCGCCTCGACGAGCGGCGCCAGCTTCCAGAAGCTCCCGCTCTGCGAGCGCGCGACCCAGACCGGCTGCGTCCTCACCTGGCGAACCTACGGCGCGGGAAACCAACTGCCCGACTTCAACCCCGAGCTCGTCGAGGGGCCGAAGATGGCGTGCACGAACCCAGCGGGAGACGGCCCGGGACCATTCCGGCTGAAGGGTGCCGTCTTCCCAGTGACTCACGCGACGGTCTCGGTGCCGCCGCGCCTCGCGATCAAGACGCCGTTCGCTCGCTACCCGGACTACTTCACCGCGCGCTGTGTGTGGGAGGGCTCGAACTCCGGGCTCGAGATCGCTGCCGCGCCGAATCCCGGAGACCCCCGCGTCTCGCCGATCGACTTCGACAAGCTCCTCCTCTCGGGCACCTTGGGCACGCACGTGCTCGATCTCCAGCTGCCGCAAGACGACGTGCTCGAGACGGTGCGGCGGCGCGTCGAGGCCTTCGTTCCCTGAGGGCGACCGACCCGCTCCGAACGACCGCGCTCGGCCTGACTTAGTACTTCATCCACTCGAGGCAGCAGGGGCCGACGAACGCGTTGCTCGACGACACCGCGGTCGAGACGCTGTCGGAGCTGCAGTTCAGGACAGTCGCGAAGCTGCCGACGCCCGTGGAGTTGGGGAGCCAGCTGCGTCCGGGGTTTGCGATGCCCACCCGGCACACCACGGCACGCCACTGGCTGAGGGTGCAGAGCGACGCGTGAAACTGCGTGGCACAGAACGAGTCGGCCGTTTCGAAGGAGCCTGAGGTTCCTGCACTGTAGCAGATGGTCGAGTACTGGCGTTCGACCCGCGTCATGCCTGGTGGACAGGTGGCGATCGAGGTCGGGCCAGGCGGTCCTTGTGCGCCCGCATCGCCGGGCTCGCCCTTGAGCCCGTTGCAGATGAAGCGGGTGCCGTTCGCTGCGGTCACCGAGGTGCCGCCAGCAGGGCAGTTGACGTCGCCGACCATGAGCGAGTTGAGGGTGACCGACGTTCCGTCGAGGCCGCTCATCCCTGGAGCACCAGTCATTCCCGTCACGCCCGGAGCGCCATTGCAGACGAACTGGGTGCCGCTCGCCGAGACGATCGCGGTGCCTCCGTAGGGGCACGCGAGGCTCCCTGCATCGACCGCCGACGTCGTCACCGAGACGCCGTCGAGCCCGTTCGCGCCCACCATTCCGGGGTCGCCCTTCACGCCTGGATCTCCCTTGGAGCCTGGTTCGCCCTTCGCGCCCAGGTCACCTTTCGGCCCAGGGTCGCCTTGGTCTCCCTTGGGACCAGTCGCCGGACAACCGAACGAGAGGATCGAGACGAGCACCCAGGTGGTTCGCACACCGCAACGGTACCACGGCGCTCTTCGGCCACGGTCGTGCGCTGCCTTCGTTCCCCCGAGCCGTGTAGAAGCTCGACCATGACTCGGCTGGGCTGGCTCTTCGTCGCGACGGCTCTCTTCTCCGCCTGCAACCTGAAGTGCGTCGACTGCGTGCACGAGGACGATCCCCAGTCGTGCCGGAACCTCGAAGACGGGCGCGGCTGCATGTCGACGACCCAGTGCGCGCAAGGGCTCACCTGCTTCGCGAAGAACTCCGAGGGTGCGCTCGGCCGGTGTCGAGTGGCCTGCTCGAGCGGCACCTGCGCCCAGCGTGGCTCGACGACCCAGGTGGTGAGCTGCGTCGATCTCGGCCAGCCCTTCACGCCCTCGTGCGTGCCCAGCCCGCGCTCCGACTCGAAGTGGAAGCTCATCGCCGAGTCGCTCACGCTGCCGTCGACCAACCAGGGCCGCTTCTGGGACCCGTCACCGAGCGACGACCCCGATCCCTTCGTCTGCTTCTCCTTCAACAGCGACGTCGGGCAGCAGGTGCTCTGCACCGACGAGCGCACCGGCTCCAAGCAAGGGTGGACGTCTGGCTTCACTGCCTGGGTGCCGTGGCCGTTGCTTTCGAACGTGAGCGTCACGGTGTTCGAGTCCGACGCCTTCGACTCCTTCCAGCAATGCGAGGGCAGCTGCCCGGCGCTCACGGGCTGGGTGAAGGAGATCGCCTACGCCAAGGCGTGGGATCTCCGCCCGCAGTTCGAAGGTGAGGATCAGGTCTTCACCCTCACCGATCAGAGCGGGTTCCAGCTCAAGCTGCGGCTGCGAGAGACCTTCGAGAGTCAGTGAGGCGCGTGCTGGAGCTGGCCGACGAGTGACTCGAGCGCGAGCAGCCCGAAGCTGATCTTCTTGAAGAAGGAGTGGTTGTTCGGGACGAAGGTGTAGCGCGGGTGCTTGCTCCAGAGGTCCTGCAGGCGACGATCGATGGCGAGCGCTTCGTCACTGCTCTCGATGCGAATCGGGTTGTTCCCTTCGATGGGCAGCCCGCCCGCCGCCGCGGTCTCGAAGAAGATGACGCCGTCGTACCGCTCGAGCTCGGCGTCGTAGGTGGTGCCGAGGTGGCGGAAGAACTCGCGCCCGTCTGGTCCGGGCCAGTACGCCGCGCCGTCGAGGGTGCCGCGATCGCAGAGGAGAATTCGATCGAGGTGTCGCGCGGCTTGCACGTCTTCGAGGTTCTTCTGCACGTGGAAGATGGCGGTCTGCGCGGCCTTTCTGGCGTCGGGCTCGAGGTAGCGAGGAAAGCCGCCGGCGAAGAGCAGGGTGGCGGCCTCGGGCACGACGACGACCCGGCCGCCGAGCTCACGGCGGAAGAGATCGGCTGCGGTGGTCTTCCCGCCTCCTGGTCCTCCCGTCACCACGATGCGGCACCGGCGCGTCATCGAAAATCACTCCATCACGTCGCTTCGACGGGTGCGAGGACCGGCTCGCAGTCGTTCGGTGTCGCGTTTTGCATCACTCGAAAGGCTGGCGCCGGCCTGGGGGAAATTTGGCTGAAGCCTCCCCGTCAGAGCGGGCATGGCGATGACCATGACGCTCCGGCTCCCCCGCAACGCCTCCCTGCGCCGAGCCCACCCCTCGCGAGAGTCGTTCACCCGGGCCGAACCCAAGGCTATGGTCCGGCCCGCCTTGGCCACCGACGACCTCACGCTCGTTCAGCGCGTTCGACAGGGAGATCAGCGCGCGTTCAAGCTCCTCGTCGAGCGCTACCAACGCAAGGTGTACGGCGTGGCGCTCGGCATGGTGAAGGACAAGGAAGAAGCCCGCGACGTCGCGCAAGAAGCGTTCGTGAAGGTCTACAAGTACCTCGACCACTTCAAGGGCGACGCGAGCTTCTACACCTGGCTCTACCGCATCACCGTGAACATCTGCATCGACGTCATTCGCCGGAAGGGCTCGGCGAAGGGTGACGATCATGTCGAGTTCGACGAGTCGGTGAAGATGGACGTGAGCGAGGCGAACCTGGGCGCGCTGGGCTCGAAGCTCGGCACCAACCCGCAGAAGGCCGCGCTCCGCAAAGAGCTCGCCGACAAGATCACCGCCGCGATCCAGGAGATCCCCGAAGCGCACCGGCAGATCCTCCTCCTCCGGGAGGTCGAGGGCATGAGCTACGAAGACCTCGCGCGCACCCTCGGCATTCCCAAGGGCACCGTGATGTCGCGGCTGTTTCACGCCCGGCTCAAGATGCAGAAGATCCTCAGTGGTTACCTCGAGTTGGACGAAGCGCGCGCGGGGGTGGGCAGTGAGGGCTGATCAGCTCACCCATGGGTCGCCCGACCTTCCGGCAACCCAGAAATCAGTCGAGAATATCGGCGCTTTGGGCGCGTCAGGACCCGTCGAGGTGCTTTCATGAAGAACCCAGCGCGAGAGAAGTTCCTGCCCATGTTGTCGCCGTACGTCGACGGCGAGCTGACGCCCGAAGAGCGGCAGTTGCTCGAGCAGCACTTGCAGAACAACAAGGAGAGCGCGGCGCAGGTCGCCGACTTCCGCGCGGGCGATGGCCTGATGCGGAACGCGCTCGAGATGCAGGCCGACGAGGTCGACTGGAAGAAGTTCACCGACGACGTGATGGCGCGGGTCACCCCCGACAAGCTGCCCTTGTTCGAGCGGCTCAAGCTCACCTTGTCCGAGCTCTTCACCTATCAACGCGGCCCGATGACGGCGGGGCTGGTGGGCGCGGTGGCGGCGGTGGCGATCGCGATCCCGGTGACGATGTCGTTGGTCGGTGGCGCGCCCGAGGGCTACGGCGCCGGCAAGGTCGAAGTGCAGACGGTCTCGGTGGACTCCGAGGCGACGGTGAAGCCGGTCGTCTTCGAGACCGAGAGTGGCGACGCGGTGATCTGGGTCGTCGACGCTCCGGAGAAGAAGGACGGCGGCCGCAAGAAGGGCGGCAACGACGATGAAGACGTCACCAACCAGGCGCCGCCCGAGGAACCCAAGAAGCAAGACCTCTGACGTGACGCCATGACTCGACTCCTCGCCCGCTCCCTCGTCGTGTTGGCCCTCTCGCTCGCCTCGATGGCGTTCGCGCAGGGGCAGGTGGCGGTGCAGGCCGACGTGGTGTTCGCCTCGACGGCGCCGGGCAAGGTCGACCCCTCGCTCACCAAGATGCAGGAGACCCTCGGGCAGAAGGTGAAGTACCTCACCCTCGAGAAGCGGAAGTCGGAGAAGTTGATGGTGACGAACCGCGGAGTGACGGTGGGCCTCCCGAACGGGAAGGTCGCCGACATCTCGCTCGAGCTGATGAAGGACGGCGTGGCGACGCTTCGGGTGAAGCTGGCGCCGACTGACGCGACGTATTCGCTCGCGAAGGACAAGTCGTTCTATCTGCAGGGCGGAGCGCACGAGGGTGGAGACGTCTGGCTCGTCCTCTCGCAGCCGAAGTGAACCCCGGCGCATCGTTCGTTCCTGGAGCGTTGTTCGTTGATCAACGCTTTGGCTACCTCGGCATCATCCTCGAGCAGGTGAGTCCGGCGCAGGGGTGGATCGACGCCCACCAGGAGCCCGAGTTTCGTGCGCTCTCACCCCACGACGTCTGGTGTCGCGTTGCGCTCCTCAACTCGACGAGTGGCCCCCCGGTGAGAGTCATGCCAGCCCGGTTCGCCACCGCGCGAACCACCGAGTTCCACGAGTTCTTGGCGGCCATCGACCATGCTGACGAATCGACCCGGCGAGCGCTCGCGCGCGTGCTGCCCGAGTACGCCCGGCGGGCGCTCGCTGATGCCCTCGGCGATCGCGAAGGGTGAGGGGGCGCGCTGGTTGGTCGTGGTGCTGGTGACCAGCTTCGAGTGCTTCGGCTGACGTCACCGGCCTCGCAGCGCGGTGGCGAGGAGACCGAGGAGCGGCGGCACGACGATGAAGACGATCAGGATCGCGATGATCTTCCAGCGCTTGGAGCGCTGCCCCGCTTCCCGTTGGGCATCGAGCGAACGCTCTTCGACGCTCGTGCAGCTCTCGCAGAGCGGCGGCGACCCAGTGACCTTGCACGCGTGGCACAGAAACGTGCCGCAGCGCTCGCACGTGCCGATCGACGGCTTCTCGTGCACCGGGCAAATGCCCTCTCCCGCGAGCTCGCCAGCGCCGGTGTAGTCGGGTGCGGCGGCAAGGAGCTGTCGGGCCCGCTCGAGATCGGCTTCGGACACGAGCACTCGCGGAACGATGGCCGGGTTGCCGAGTGGACCAGCCAGCATGGCCGCGTGGTGCTCACCCTGGACGACGTGTCCAATCGCCGCGCCGTCCAACAAGCTCTTCACGGTCGCCAGCTCGACGGGATCCGCCGACTCGAGGAGGAGGACGAGACGAGGCTCGGCGCTCACGGCTTCCATTCCGAGTGAACGAAGGTGCCCGGCGCGTCGACCCGCTCGTAGGTGTGGCTGCCGAAGAAGTCGCGCTGCGCCTGAATCACGTTCGCCGAGCCGCGCGCCGTGGTGAGCGAGTCGTACCAGGCGAGCGAGGTCGCGAGCCCCGGAATGGCGAGACCGGCCTGGGTCGCCGACGAGACGACCTTCCTCCACGACGGCAGCCGCTTGGCGAGATCGGCGACGAACTCGGGGGCGAGGGCGAGCAGCTCGGGCTCGGGCGTCGCGGCGAAGGCCGACTCGATGCGCTCCAAGAACGCCGCGCGAATGATGCAGCCCGCCGTCCAGATGCGCGCGACTTCCGACATCTTGGTGCCGTAGCTGAACGCGGTGCTCGCGGCGCGGAGCAGCTGGAAGCCCTGGGTGTAGCTCGCGATCTTCGAGGCGTAGAGCGCGTGCGAGAGGTCTTCGACGGTGACGCCGCTCAACGTTCCGCGCGCCGGCTTGTGCGCGGCTTCGGCTCGCACCCGGGTGTCCTTCTGCGACGAGAGAATGCGCGCATCGACCGCGGTGGTGATGGTGGGAATCGCGATGCCGAGCTCGGAGGCGGCGATGACGGTCCACTTCCCGGTGCCCTTCTGACCGGCCTTGTCGAGCACCGCGTCGACGAGGAGCCCGCCCGACTTCGGGTCCTTCACCCGGAAGATCTCGGCGGTGATCTCGATGAGGAACGACGAGAGGTCGCCCGTGTTCCAGCTCGCGAAGGTGTCGGCCACCTTGGCGCCTTCGAGGCCCATGCCCTGGCGCATCAGCATCGCGGTCTCGGCGATGAGCTGCATGTCGCCGTACTCGATGCCGTTGTGCACCATCTTCACGAAATGGCCGGCCGACCCGAGTCCGCAATGGGTGACGCAGAGGCCCTTCGACGAGCGCGCGGCGATGGGCTCGAGCACCGGCTTCAGGTGCTGCCACGACTCCACCGGCCCGCCCGGCATCAGCGACGGCCCTTTCAGCGCGCCTTCGGAGCCACCCGAGACGCCCATGCCGACGAACTTCCAGGGCCGAGACTTCGAGCGCTCCGAGCGGCGATCGGTGTCGGTGTAGAGCGAGTTGCCGGCGTCGATGATCATGTCGCCCGCCTCGAGGAGCGGATCGAGCTCGTCCATCACCGCGTCGACCGGCTTGCCGGCGTTCACCAACACCACGATGCGGCGCGGGCGTTCGAGGCGCTCGACGAGCTCTTTCAGGGTGCGCGCGACGTCGAGCTTCGCCTCGGGGTGATCCGCCGCGAGCTTCTGCGCGGTCTCGAAGGTGCGGTTGTAGCCGGCCACCTTGAGGCCCCGCGACGCGAAGTTCCGCGCCAGGTTCGCGCCCATCACGCCCAACCCAATCACCGCCACGTCGTTTCGCCGGTCCATTGCGACTCCGTCATCCGCAGGTTCAGTTGAACTGCACGTCCGTCACCACCGTCAGCGCACCCAGCCGAGCGATCGGCAAGGTTCGATCCCCTCCGCGCAGTCGCTCGAGCGCCGCGCGTTTGCCTTCTCCCATCGCCACCACCAGGCGCTTCGTCTCGAGCTTGCTCAACACCGGGAGCGTGAGCGTCACTCGGGCAGGCGGCGGCTTCGGCGAGTCCTCCAGGTGCGCGACCAGCCCGCCCGCGTCGAGGAGCGCGTGGCCGGGAAACAACGAGGCGACGTGGCCGTCTTCGCCCATGCCGAGCAGCGCGACGTCGAGGCCACCTCCGAAGGAGCGCATGAACTCGCGATCGAAACGCGCACAGGCCGCGGCGCCGTCTTCCGAGTCGAGCACCATGGCGAGCACCACCGACGGGCCCCCTTCCAAGACGCCGCTCCGCTCGATGGCCCCGCGGTTGGAGTCGTTGCTCGAGACCGGCACCACCCGCTCGTCGACCCAGGTGAGCTTGACCGCGCGCCACAGCGAGGGCGAGAGCCGTTCCTTCAGCAAGGGCAGCACCTTCACCACCGAGCCGCCCGCGATGCCGAGCCGCGGTGAGGGACGCTCTTCGAGCCAGCGCGCCAGCATGGAGGCGGCAGTCTCGAGCGGCGTCGTGGTGGTGAGCAGGTCAACCACGCGTCCAGCCGCCTTCGCACCCGTGGAAGAGATCGGCCGATTCCTCCGGGCCCCAACTGCCGGCGTCGTACTCGAGCAATGGCGGCGCGTGCGCCGAGCGCCAGCCCGCGAGGATCGAGTCCGCGAAGCGCCAGCTCGCCTCGATCTCGTCACCGCGGAGGAAGAGGGTCGCGTCGCCGAGCAGCGCGTCGAGCAACAGCCGCTCGTACGCCGGCGCGGTCGATTGCCCGAAGACGGACTGGTAGTCGAAGGTCATCTCGGCGGAGTGCATCACCATCGACGGCCCTGGCCGCTTGACGCCGAACGACAGGCGCACGGCCTCGCGCGGCTGGATGGAGAGCGTGAGCACGTTCGGGCGGATCTGACAGAGATCGCCCTGGCGGAGCTTCTTGCGGAACTCCTCGTCGCTGATGCCCTCGGGCTTGTTGAAGAGCTGCACCGGTGGCGTCTTGAACTGCACCTGCACTTCGGTGAAGCGCTTCTTGAGCCGCTTGCCGTGCCTGAGGAGGATCGGCACTCCGCTCCAGCGCCAGGTGTCGATCTCACAGCGCACTGCGACGAAGGTCTCGGTCTGCGAGTTCGGGTCGACGCCCTCTTCTTCGAGGTAGCCCGGCACGGCCTGCTCCTTCACCGTGCCGCGTCGATAGCGCGCGCGCACCGAGTCCTTCGCGAGCTCCTCCATCGACGGTGGCCGCAGCGCCTCGAGGACGGCCACCTTCTGCGCCCGCACGGCCTTCGCGTCGAGTGACGCGGGCGGCTCCATCGCGACGAGCGAGAGCACCTGGAGCATGTGGTTCTGAAGCATGTCTCGCAGCGCGCCGGTGCCGTCGTAGTAGGCCGCGCGGCCACGCTCCATGCCGAGCTCTTCGGCGACGGTGATCTGCAACAGCTCGACGTTCTCCCGCGTCCACAGCGGTTCGAAGATCGCGTTGTGGAAGCGGAACCCGAGGATGTTCTGGACCGTCTCTTTCCCCAGGTAGTGATCGATTCGGTACACCTGGTACTCGCGCAGGTGGGTGTGCACGTGGCGGTTGAGCGCCTGGGCCGAGGCGAGGTCGTGACCGAACGGCTTCTCGACCACGACGCGGCGCCAGGCGGCGTTCTCGCCCTCGGCGACCTGCACCATGTGCTTGGAGGCGAGGTTCGAGATCGCGTTCGCGAAGAGGTCGGGCTTGAGCGACAGATAGAAGAGCCGGCCCGTCGTTCGTCCACCGGGGAGTGAGTCGAGCTTGGCGGCGAGGCGATCGAGGTCCTGCACGTTGCCGACGTCACCGGAGACGTAGTGAACGTGAGGAGCGAGCTGCTGCCAGGCGGCCTTGAGCTCCGGTGGCATCGCCTCGGCGGCCTCGGCCCGAAACGCCTCGTCCGACTTTTCTCGGCGCGACACGCCCACGACGGAGAAGCCCTCGGCGGGCTGCCCTTTCGAGGCGAGGCTGGCGAGCGCGGGGAGCAATTTTCTGAGCGCGAGATCGCCTGCGGCTCCGAAGATCACGACTTGCGACGGCGTCGGCATCGTCCCCTCCCGAGAAGAGCGGCGAGTCTGGACCGTGCGCCGCCCAGTTTCCGCACTTATTTCCGCACTGGAGAGTCGGCGCGCCAGGAACGAGCACCGCGCTCGCGTCAACGCGCTTCGAGTTCGGCGATGAGCGCTCGGAGGGCGCCGTCCCGTCCGACACCGCTGGCCGATTCTCCGAAGGGCGTGGGCTTGGAGCGCTTCGTCACCAGGCAGAAGACGCTCGCGGTGAAACGCTCTTTGTGGAGACGGTAGCAGTCGACCGAGATCGAGACCTTCACGACGGGGCCTTTCACCCAGCGAGCGCGCGCGAGCGCCTCGATGCGGGCGATCAGGGACGGATCGTTCGTGCGAGCGGCGGGTGCCTTCTTCGGCGGCTTCGTTCGTTTCGTGGAAGCGGCGGGCTTCGGCGTGGCTTTGCCTCCCGCTCGGGGCAGCTCGTCGGGCAGGTCCCACACCAGGCGAACGGCGCCGGTGAGTTTCGGAGAGGCGATCACCCGGGCGGCGACGTGGGCATCGAGGTGCTCGTCGTCGTTCTGCCAGGGAAATCGGAGCGCGGCGCCCGCTCGCAGCGCGACGGTGCCTCCGGTGGTCGCCCACGCACCGAAGGCGAGGCCATGGAGGCCGTAGCGATCGTTCGAACCCTTCTCGTCGAAGGGCCGCCGGTAGAGCTCCCAGAGGTGTTCGTTCAACTCGTCGAGCGTTCCATCGCGGCCAACCCACGAGCGGCTGGAGCCATCGCGCGCCATGAACTCCCACTCGGCTTCGGTGGGGAGCCGCGCTCCGAGCGCCTTCGCCATCGCCTGCGCCTTCGCGGCCGTCACCATCACCACGTCGCGGTCCTTCCCCACGACGTTGAGCGCGCACAGAAATGGCTTCACCGTCGCCGAGCCCCGAAGCGCTGACCGGACGAGCCCCTGCGCGAACGCGCGTCCCTCGGCCGTCTCCGTGCTCTTCAGAAAGGCCTCCTTCTCTTTGCGGTCGAAGCCCAGCTGTACCTTCCCGCCCGGGAGCTTCACGAGCTGGTGCTTTCCGTACCGGTACAGCGGCAGTCGTGCTCGGCCGACGGTTCCTTCGGAGGTGAAGTTCACGAACGCTCCTGTTGTTCGGGCCTGATCAGGCTCGGTGCCGAGATTGATCAGAACAGCGCGTAGACGAACGGAGTGACGTAGGCGAGGCCTTGGGTCAGCACGAGGAGCACGGCTGCGAGCAAGAGCACCACGAGGAGTGGGATCAGCACCAACCGGTTCTGCTTTGCGAAGTGACCGACGAGGTCTCGCACCGTTCGCGCGGAGAGCACGAGGAGATCATCGACGCTCGGGCGCGGCGGGTCCACTGGAACGCCAACCCCGCGAACGGAGGTCGGTTTCGCGCGCGTGCGACTTGCGCTGGCCCGACTTGTCCTTGGTGAAGGAGAGACCATGCGACAAGGCCTGTGGGTGGTGTTGGTGTTCGTCGGCTGCGGAGGGATGGATGGAGGTGTCGGCGGAAACGTCGGCGGTGGATCGTCAGGTGGCCCGACGGCGGGCGGATCGACCGGTGGAGGTTCGGCGGCAGGTGGCGCGACGGCCGGCGGATCCACTGCGGGAGGCTCGACTTCGGGTGGCTCGAGTGCTGGCGGTTCGAGTGCAGGTGGCTCGAGTACAGGCGGCTCGACTGCTGGAGGCTCGACTGCCGGCGGTACCTCGACCGGATCACTCAGCGCGATAGCGGCCTCGATGAACGCGGGTCACTCACCCGAACGGGAGAGAGCTGCTCCTGTTCGGCGAGGAGGGTCCCATTCATCGCTTCGATGGGACGTCGTGGTCCGCCGCAGGCACGCACCAGATTCCGGGAGTGTGGTTCTACAACTTCGCCGTTCCCATCTCGGACTACGGCGTCGTGCTCTTCGTCGGCCAGACCTCACCGACCGCGGGGCCGGTGCTGCGACTCTTCAAGCCCTGATCGACTCAGGGTTTTCGAATAAGCACGTCCTCGATCACCAGCGCATCGGCCGGGTGTCCGAGGAAGAAGGCGAAGGCGTCGGCGACCGACGCGACGATCGGCTCGCCCTTGCCATTGAGCGAGGTGTTCAACACGACCGGCGTTCCGGTTCGCCGTCCAACGGCGCTGATCAGCTCACCGAACGGCGTCGATGGGTTCACCGTCTGAACGCGCGCGGTGCCATCGACGTGGGTCACGGCCTCGAGGGATGGGCGAGCTTCCGGCTTCACCTCCGCCACCGTCACCATGAACGGCGCGAGCCGCGGCGCGAAAGGCCCGAAGAAGCGCGGCGCGTCGGCCTCGAGCACCGCTGGCGCGAACGGACGAAACGGCTCTCGACGCTTGATGACACGGTTGAGCCGTTCCTTCACCGCGAGCGGGGTGGGAAGCGCCAACAAGGAACGATGCCCCAGCGCGCGCGGGCCCCACTCGAAGCGCCCTTGCACGAAGGCGACGATCGAACCGGCTTCGAGCAGCGCGGCGACGTCATCGGCCGGGTTCGCGAGCGTCGACACCGACAAGCCGAGCTGTCCTCCGACGATCGAGGCTTCCTCCGCCGAGACCGGAAGTCCGAGCGCGGCATCGGTCATCGGAGGCGGCCGAACGTTCGCACCGAGGAGCGCGGCCCCGAGCGCTCCGCCTGCATCGCCAGCGGCTGGTTGAACGAAGAACTCCGCGAAGCCCGCGTCACGAGCGAGGCGCGCGTTGGCGACGGCGTTGAGGCCGACTCCGCCAGCGAGACAGAGTGCGTCGGCGTGCGTCCGCTCCTTGGCTCTGCGCGCCAGGCCGAGCATCGCTTCCTCGAGCGTCGCTTGGAGCGTGCAGGCGACATCGGCGTAGCGGCGATCGCGCTCGTCTTCGAGGTTCCACGGCGTGCCCGGCGTTCTCCGCGGCCCGAGGAGCGTCTCGAGCTTCGAGGAGAACCCGACCTCGGTGTTGGTGTGCGAATCGAAGTAGTCGAGCCCGAGGCTGAAGCTGCCGTCGGGCGAGAGGGTGATCAGCTTCGCGAACGCCTCGCGAAAGCGCGGCTGGCCGAACGCGGCGAGCCCCATCACCTTGTACTCGCCCTCGTTGACCTCGAAGCCACACCACGCGGTGAGCGCCGAGTAGAGCAGGCCGAGGGAGTGCGGAAACACGAGGCGCTCGAGCAAGGTGAGCGTCGTTCCGTCGCCGAGCCAGAGCGCGGTGGAGGTCTCCTCCCCGACGGCGTCGACGGTGAGCACCGCGGCGCGCTGAAAAGGACTCACGAAGAACGCGCTCGCGGCGTGCGATTCGTGATGTTCGCGATGGCTCACCCGCTCGCGAGAGACGCCGAGCCGTGACGCCAGCTCGTCGAGCACCTGCACCTTGCCGGACAGCTGCGAGGCGACCGCGCGAGGAAACTGGCTGGCAGATCGCGGGAAGGTGCGCAGCGTCATCGTCAGCACCCGCTCGAGCTTGCGGTACGGGTTCTCGTAGAAGACGACCTGATCGAGGTCCTTCGCCTCGAGCTTCGCCATCGACAGACATGCGCGTGCGGCCGCGAGCGGGAGCGACGGGTCGTTCTTGATGCGCGAGAACCGCTCCTCTTGCATCGCCGCCACCACCGCGCCGTCGACCACGAGGGCCGCCGCGGCGTCGTGGTAGTTCGCCGAGATGCCGAGGATCGCGCTCACGTCGCCTCGCGGAAGAAGCTCACCTTCGTGACGGTAGCGCAGCCGTGCGTCGTCATCGCTTGGACTTCGCGGGCCGGGCAGCGCCAGGGCTGGTGCCGGTCCATCGGCGGAAGGCGCGGAAGAAGGCGCTCGCGTCGGCGAACCCGAGCTGGGCCGAGACCTCGGCGATGGAGTCGCCTTGGGCGAGCAGCTCCTGGGCGCGTACCTTGCGCACCTCGTCGAGCATCGTGTGCCAGGTGAGGTGGCGCCGCTGCAGCTCGCGCTGGAGCGTTCGGGAGCTGAGCGCCAGGGCCTTCGCGGTCGCCTCGAGTGAGGCAGTGCCTCGAGCCAGCTGCTCACCGATCGACGCGTCGACCTTCAGCAAGAAGGTGTCGCCCGCGCTCGTCTTGGCCCGCGCCTCGAGGGCACGCTCGAGCAGCTCGGCGATCGGCGCCGAGGCGGTGCGCAGCCGCGAGTCGAGGTAGCGGCCGGGGAAGGCGAGGCGTTCGTGCCCTTCGCCGAAGCCCAAGGGCGCGCCGAAGAAGCGCTCGTACGGCCTACGATCGGGTGGCGGTGGATGGCCGACGGTGCTCCCGGCGAAGACGACGGGTTCTCCCAGCACCTGGCGAATGCGGTGGGCGATCATCGCGAGCGCGAACTCGGCCCAGTGGCGGCTGTACGGCACCGGCTTTCGATGGAGCACCAACGCGGCCGTCGGTCCCTCGACGAGGCTGGCGGTCACTCGCGAGGTGAGCGTCGAATAGAACCGGGAGAGCCGGGCGAGGCCGAGGCGCAGGGTGGGGCTGGTGCAGAGCGCGTAGTCGACGTCACCGAGCGCCCCGATGGGAATGAGCGGAGGCAGCTTGAGCGCGATGGCCGGTTCACCCAACTCGTGCGCGGCGTGCTCGAAGGCTTCGTCGGCCGAGTCCACGTTCGTCGCGCGGTAGCCGAGCTGCCGCAGCGCCTCGACGACTGGGCTCACCACCGTGTGGGCGACGGCCGACTGCATGGGCTCTCCTCACCTCAGGTCACGCTGGCGTGCGGCGCCAATCGACTGCCCGAAGGCGCCAAAGTCTCGGCCGAGGTCATCATCAAAAGGTTGATTCGGCTGCGGAAATCGGCCGCGAGAGCCGGTGGCCGTCCGGAAGGTGCGCTCCACTCCCACCGAGATCGACTACAGCGGCGCCAGAACCTGGTCGCGGTCGACGAGTTCACCAGCAGGGAGAACACGGTGCAGACTGACGAAGCAGGACTCGTGAGGAGCGTGAGCCGGTGAGGCGTCTCGTTGGCATCGTGGGCGGCCTCTTCGCGGCGGCGGCGTTCGGCCAGCAGTGGGTGTCCCTCGGACCGCAAGCGGGTGACGCGCTCTGCTTCGCCGTCGATCCACGTGAGCCCACGCACGTGATGGTGGGGACCGAGCAGGGCGGCGCCTTCTTCTCTTCGAACGCGGGCCAGTCGTGGGTGTCCGCGAGCGAGGGCCTGGCGGTGTTTCGCATCGAAGGGCTGGCGGCCGACCCGGTCGAGCAACACACCTTCTGGGCTGCGACCTCGAGCGGGCTGTTCCGCACCAACGACGACGGCGCGCAGTGGGTGCCGGTGAACTCTGGCCAGCCGCCGCTGGAGAACACCTTCAAGGGCATCACCTTCGACCAGACCGACCCCGCGACGCTCTATCTCCTCCCGATGTCGAAGATGGTGACCGCGGCCCCGTCGGTGCTGCGCTCGACCGATCACGGGATGACGTTCACCAAGCTCGAGATCCCCGGATCGACCGAGTTCGTCGAGAGCCTGGCGGCGCGCGGCAACACCCTGGTGGCGGCGGTCTCGTTCGCAGGGGTTCATCGCTCGACCGATCGCGGCGCCACCTGGACGCGCATCTACGACGGGCGAGTCGTCGAAGACGGTGGCGCGAACATTCGCCTGAGCAACGTGGTCGCGGTCGATCCCGCCGACGCGAACGTCATCTACGTCGGCTCCTGGCGCGGGCTGATGCGCACGACGAACGCGGGCATGAGCTGGACCGAGGTGCTCTCGACGACGACGGGCTTCGTCTACAAGGTGGTGATCACCAGCGCCGGCGTGTGGACCGCGGTCGGGCCGACCGTCTACTTCAGCGCCACCGGGCAGGCGCCCTTCCAGTCGCTCACCTCGGGGTTGGGCCCGCGTGACGTCCTCTCGCTCGCCGATGGACGGCAGGCCGGTCGTTTCTACGTCGGCACCCGCGGCGACGGCGTCTACCTCACCAGCAACGCGGGAATGGCCTGGAGCGCCTCGAACACCGGCATCGGCGCGACCAACGTGCGCTCACTGCTGATCGATCCCTCCAACGCGAACACGCTCTTCGTCGGCACGGCCACCAGCGGCGCCTACAAGAGCACCGACCGCGGCACGACCTGGACCCGCATGGGCCTCACGACCTCTCCCTTCGACGCCGTCGATCGCCTCGGCGCCGTGGGGAACTCGCTCTACGCCGTGGTGAACACGCCAGTGCGCGCGGCGGGAACGGTGCACACCTCGACCAACGGCGGGACGAGCTGGACGCAAGTGGGTCAACCGCTCGGCGTGCTCTGGGGCTCCGACATCGGCGTGATGGGCCCGACGGTCGCGCAGTGTGGCGGCACGGCCTATCGCTACGCCGGCTCGACCTGGTTGCCGCTCGGTCAGCCGACGTCGCTCACCTGCATCATGTCGATGACGACGTTCGGGCGTGACGTCTACGCAGTCTCGGCGCCGCTCAATGCCGGTGACGCGGGCCTGTTCCCTGCGCAGCTGATGGTGGCGCGCGACGGAGGCACCAGCTGGACGCCGCTCTCCGGTCTGCCGCCGCCGTCGATCAACGGTGGCTACTCCATCTTCTCCGACTCGCGTGCGCTCTACCTCGCGGTGCAGGGCCCACCCGTCATCGTCTACGTGAGCCGCGACGAAGCGCGAACCTGGCAGGGCCTGCGCCCGGTGCGCGGAGAACTCGAGACGTTCGCCTCCGATTCGCGGGCCAACGTGCTCTACGTGTCGACCTCTTCCGGCGTCTATGCCTCGCCAGACGAGGGCCAGCGCTGGTTCCCGCTTCACCAGACGCTCCCCATCGTGCGGCTCACCACCTTGGTGCCGGCGAACGGAATGACGGAAGACGTCGTCTACGCGGGGACGGGCGCGAAGGGCCTCTACGTGCTGCGCGGCACCGTCTCGTTCGATGGCGGCTGGGACGAGTTCGGCCACGATGGAGGGGCCGAGGTCGACGGCGGCTCCGATGATGCCGGCGTCGAGAGTGACGGCGGCGTGGGCGAGGCGGTTGGCGAAGACGTCGTCGGGTCGTGCGGCTGCTCGTCGAGTGGGTCGCTGATGGCAGGGCTGCTCGCGCTGAGCATCGTGCTCCGCGGGCTCGTGCGTCGCTAAAGAGGAGAAGCCGATGGTTGCCCCGATTGGTCGAAAGAAGAACACCTTCCAAGCCGACATTCGCGCGAAGACGGTCGACGACGGCCAGGTGTCGACGAAGGAAGCGAAGGCGCTCGTCTCGGGCTGGAACCGGCCGATGACGGCGGAGCAAGCCGACTTGCTCAAGACGGCGGTGGCGAACACCCGCTCCACCTTCCAACCGGGCGCCGCCAAGCGCATCGACGACTTCCTCAAGCAGGTGCTCCCGCGGCTGGTGGTGAGCGGCGGCGGCGGCGGGACGGCGAAGCTCAGCTGGACCCCGCCGACCCAGAACACCGACGGCTCGGCGCTGACGAACCTCGCCGGCTACGAAGTGCGCTGGGGCAAGACGCCCGACGCCACCGAGTTCTCCGCGACCATCGCCGACCCGCGCGCCACCACCTTCGACGTCAACGGGCTGGGCCAGGGCACCTGGTATTTCCGCATCGCCTCGAAGGCCACCACCGGCGAGATGAGCGCCTTCACCGACCCGGCCTCGAAGACGATTCAGTGAGTCCCACCGTCACGGCGCCTGCCAGGGCTCTCTCGTCGCGGGCCTGAGGCGCTCGAGGAGCGCGAGCGGGGCGAGCACGACGTAGAGCAGCCACATGGTGAGAGTGAAGACGAGGCCCGAGGTGGTGGCTCCCAGGCGCAGCCACCCTCGGCGCAGCTCCCAGAATCGAGCGAGCCGCAGCTCCCGGCGTTCGGGCGCGAGCGAGGCGAGCAGCGTCTTCGTGTAGGCCTCGTGGTGCGCTTCGTCGGCCATCACCGCGTCGAGGAGCGCCTTGGTCTTCGCGTCGGCTCGCGGGGTGCCTTCGAAGTCGGCGAGCTCGTCGCGAAACATCGCCATCTGGGCGCGGGCGCGGCGCTCGCCGAGGTGCACGAAGGCGAGGAAGCGCGCCTCACCGAGACGGGAATAGAGGTGCTCGAAGTCGGCGCGGGCGAGCGAGTCGTCGAAGGCCAGCGTCGGGTCCAGCTCGAGGGCGCGCAGGCTGAACATCTGCGCGTGGCGGTTCTCGTCGACCGCGTGGCGGAGGTACTGGGCACGGCGGGAGAGCTCGCTGGTCGTGTTCGCCGCCTCCATCATGTCGAAGTAGCTCGAGCGCTCGGCGCGGGCGAAGGCCATCAACATGCGCGCGGTCGCCTTGGGGTTCCGCCACCGGAAGGGCCGCAGGAGGCTGGCGAAGAAGAGCCGCACTGGACGCTCAGTGTACGCGAATCACTCGAACGCCTGCGAGGCAGCGCGGAGCGATTGGAACAGCTCCGAGATTCGTTTGAAGGGCAGCGCTGGCGCGAGGTTCTTCGACGACCAGATGGAGCGGCCCTGCTTGTCGTAGAAGATCGCCGCCCGCGTCGCCGGGGCTGACGGCTCTCCCGCGACCCCCGAGTCGATTCGCAGGTACTTGAGCGGCCGGCCCTGCTCGTCGAAGTAATAGAAGGAGTCGACCGAATACACCTCGCGGCCCACGTGCACCTTGCAGAGGCGCAGCGTCGCCGTTCGGTCCTTGCCCCACTCGAAGAAGAACGAGAACTGCGGTGGGACGCCTTCGCTGCCACCTGGGAGCCGGTAGTCCGTCGTCAACGCGGGGAGCGAGGGGTCGCCTTCCTTCACCCGCCGCTCGAGCGCGTCGACCCGTTCGTTGATCGCCTTCGTCTCGGCAGTGGGAGGTGGATCTCCTTCGGCGCCGAGGACGGGGAGCGCGAAGAGGGTGGCGAGGGCGGCGCGGAGTCTCATGGTGAGCAGTAGTTTCCGGTGGGCCAGGGAACGCACGAGCCCTTTCCGCACGAGTCGGCGGTGTCACAGGGTCGGGCACACCGGCGAAGCGCGCCCGCCGGTCTCATTCCTTCGGGACAAACGATGGGGCGCACCGGGTTCGACCAGTCGATCGAGCAGCCGCCGCGCGGGCACTTCTGGCCTCGCTCGTCGACGTTCACCCATTCCTTTCGAGGGCGGTGCGGGTGGGCGACCGAATCGCCGAACGCTCGCGCCGGAGGTCCGCCGGTTGGGTGCTCGATGGTCAGCTCGCGTTGATGATCCTCCCAGTCGACCACCAGCTTGGCCGTCTCGCCCTCGAGGACGGGGAAGGTGATGGAGCGATGGCCGTACGATCCTCCGAGCAGCACGTCGCCGTGGCCGCCCTGCTGCAGCTCGATGGTCGCGACGCGGAGCTCGCGGGTGCGATCGGTCGGGGGGCCTTCTCCGTCGTCGAAGCGATCGCGGCACACCATGCGGAACCACTCGCGCACCTCGCGGGTGTCGCAGTTGGCGGCGGTGCTGCCCTTGACGATGACTTCATCGACGGCGCGCCACTCGTCTTCGGTCGGCGGCCACGAACGCCCTTCGGGCAGGGTGAGCTCGTCGGGCGGCTTCGGCGGAGCATCGAGCGCGAGGTGAATCGCCTCGGCGAGCGCGCGGTGACCCTTCGGGGTGAGGTGGAGATCGCCTTTGAGGAACGCTCCCGGCTCGGCCTTCCTCAGCGCCTCGGTGGGGTCGAGGCCGCGCGCGCCGACGGCTTCGGCTCGCTTCACGATGTCGTCGAGGAGCACTCGAGTCACCGAGAGATCCTTCGGCGGTTTTCCATACTTCGCCCACTCGTCGCTCGACACCATCACGTCGAGCGGGAGCGCCACCACCAGCAGCTTCGCCTTCACCGAGTCACAGGCGACGCGGGTCTTCTCGAGCACCTGCTCGAGCGGTGACTTTTCCCGTTGGGCGCGGCGGGCGTGTGACTGCTGGAGCGCGGTGCGGAGCGCGCGTCGCTTCGAGACGAGCTCGGCGAGCTTGGGGTCCTTCGAGCTCTCGGCGAGGGCCTTCAGCGTCGTCTCGGTACCGTCGGCGGCGAGCGCGGCCTTGAACAGCTGGTAGGCGGTGATGTCGATGGCCCGGGCGCCCTCCATGAAGGGCGCGTTGACGATGTCGCGCGGGTCGTCTCGCTTGAGCGGTGGGAGCGCCTTGGCGGCGGTGGCGAACGCCTCGTCGGTGTTGATGCGCTCGGTGACGTGCTCCTCGAGCTTCTGCTCGAGCTCGTCGAGCGTCTTGGCGGTGGTGCGGCGCCGCTCGAACTGCTCGCGGTCGACCTGGTCGGCTGGCGGCGGAGTGGTGCTCGTCGAGGCGGTGACGATGTCCTTCCAGGTGCCTTCGCCTGCGCTCTCCTGGTCGACGTCGATGCGGCCGGCGAGCAGCGCGCGGAGGGCGAAGACGAGGTGCGAGCGGTTCATCAGCGCGTGCCGAAACGGGAAGGCGGTCGTCGAGGTCGGCGCGGTCTCGGCGCGCACCGCCCAGCCGTCCCACACCGTGTGGCGCGCGGCGTTGGGCTTGGAGAGCTCGAAGAGATCGTTCGCGACGTTGAGCACGTAGACGACGTGGGTCGGCCTTCGTTCGGCGACGAGCTGCTCCACGAGCGCGGTGTATTCGGCGGGCCCGTAGGTGGGCACTCCGGCGTTGAGGACGTTCACCTTTCGCAGGGTCGAGAGCTGGGCCGAGAACGTCTCGCCGTCCTCCACGCCGAGCCCGAAGACCTGCGAGTCGCCGACGACGAGCACCTCTCCGCTCGCCGGCGCGGCCCACGCCTCACCGCGCAGCCCGCGTGCGTTGGTGTGAATGGTGGTGGCTGGGTTGTCGCCCAGCTTGATGCGGGTGGTGGCGTTGGGAGCGAGCCGAACGCCGAGCGTCGGGTCTTCGACGTAGAGGTTGAGGTGCGGGAAGGCGCCGTCGTCGCGCAGGTGAAAGACCGCCTCGGCGATGACGAGGCCGAGGACGAGTCCGAGCACCACCTTCACCACCGGGAGGAGTCGTCGCACCGGCCGATGGTGCACGCTCCCGAGCGAAAGCGCACCTTCGAACGCACCGTGTCGCTAGGCCGCGCGCGCCTCGAGCAGGCCGTCGACGAAGTCGAGCACCGCGGCGAGCCACTCGATGCGCGCCGCGCGGAGCAGTTCGGTGCGGCCAGTGACGGCCACGCCATTCCTGAACTCGCTCTGCAGCTCGAGGTATTCCTGTCGCAAGTCGGTCGCCTGGCTGAGCAGGTGCTGGCGGCCTTCTCGCTCGGCGTTCACCAGCAGCTTCACCTTGAGCAGCGCCCATTTCTCGAAGGCGTCGTGCTGCTCGGGCGTCGTGCCGAGCACGTGGCTGATGCGGGTGAGCGTCTCGCGCAGGTGATCGACCATGCGAAGGCTCGGAGCACCTCGCATACCAAGCAGAAGCACCGTGAATCGGAGAAGACGGGCTCGGTCGTTCTCGACAGGCGGGGCGACCCTGACCCACGGCACCACGGTTGCAGTCGAAGGCTCCCGCTCAACGGGTCGTGGCGGTCGAGCCGCGGCCCCTTCACGGAGAACCCTGCATGTCCTCGCTTCGATGGGGCCCGGCGCCCCTGATGCTCCTCGTGTGTGCAGCGCCCGCGGTCGCCGGTCCACGGTTGGTGGTGAACGCCTCGGCCTCGACGTTCCCCGACGTGGTGCTCTCGGTGCACGCGACGTCGAAGGCCGGCGAGGCGCTCACCGATCTGTCGCCGGAGAGCTTTCGCGTCTTCGAAGATCTCGCCTCGGGCACGCTGAAGGACGTGCGCCAGCTGCGGACGAGCAAGCAGCCGCTCGACCTCGTCTTCGTCTTCGACACCACGGCGAGCATGCAGGACGAGCTCGACGGATTGGTGAGGCGGGCGCGAAAGATGATGGACCTGCTCGCCCAGACGCAGGTCGACGCGCGGTTCTCGATGCTCGGCTTCAGCGACGAGGTGGGGTCGGCGACGGCGCCGACGAGTGACGTCGAGGCGTTCAAGAAGACGCTCTCCCGCATCGTCGCGGTGGGGGGCGGTGACGAGCCGGAGAACCAGCTCGACGCGTTGATGGAGGCGCTGAAGCTCTCGGCCCGGCCCGGTGCGCGGCGGGTCTTCGTGCTGGTGACCGACGCGCCCTTTCACGCACGTGACACGGTGACGTCGAGGAGCGTCGACGAGGTCTCGAGCACGCTCCGAGCCGCGAAGGTGGAGCTGCACGTCGTCGGACCCGAGCTCGATCAATACCGCTGGCTGGCGCGCACCCTCGGCGGCTCGTTCTTCGACAAGGACTCGGGTGAGTTCGAGCAGCTCGTGCAGACGCTCGCTGGTGAGCTCGCCGCCAACTACCTCGTCACCTATCGCTCGCCGCGGCCGGTCGCCGATGGCACTCGACGCTCGGTGACGCTCACCGTGAAGCACTCGAGCGGAACCGGCGAGGACGCGAGCCAGTACGTCGCGCCGAGCCTCGTGCAGTCGAGCTCGCGCCTCGACGGCATGCAGTTCGACAAGAGCGCCTACTCGCCGCACTTCGCCATCGATGGGCGCCCCGAGACGGCGTGGGTGTCGGAGGGCTCGTCGACCGCCGAGTGGCTCGACCTCACCTTCGAGGCGCCGCGTCCGCTCGCCTCGCTCACCATTCGGCCCTCGCAGGACAAGCGCTGGGGCGTGCCGGCCTCGTTGGAGCTGATCGCCGACGGCACCGAGCGGCGAACCGTGAAGCTCGATGGCTCCCGGAACGAGCAGACGATCTCCTTCGACGGCCGGCCAGTGTCCCAGCTGCGCATCTCGGTGACGTCGAGCGTTCCCGTCGGCTCGCCGGTCGCGATCTCCGAGGTCACGGTGATGGACGGGCGCGGCCTGGTGCCCGAGCTGGCGCGGCTGCGCATCGACGCGGACGAGGTGGCCCAAGCCGAAGCGCTCAACCGCGCGGGCGAAGACGCCTACCACGCGAAGAAGCTCGAGCAGTCGGTGAAGTCCTACGAGGCGGCGCTCGAGAAGTCGCCCGAGTTCGCGCAGTGCTGGTCGAACCTGGGCCTGTCGTATTGGAAGCTCAAGCGCTACGCCGACTCGGTGACCGCGAACCGGCAGGCGATTCGGCTCGCGACCAAGCAGGGGCTGCCGCAGGTGGTGGCGAACAGCTCGTACTCGATGGGCCGCACCTTCGAGGAGCAGGGCCAGCTCAAGCAGGCGTTGCAGAGCTACTGGTGGGCGAACCAAGCTGTGCCGAAAGACGTGTACCGGAACGCCATCGCTCGCTTGAACAAGAAGATCGCGGAGGAGTGATGACCTCGCTCGTCCTCGCGTTGGTGTTGGCTCAGGGCGCGACGGGAAAGCCCGTCGTCGCTCGGCTCTCGCTCTCGGCCTTGCCCGACGATCTGTCGACCCGTCAGGCGTTCGACGATGCCTCACGGGTGCAGCTCATCGCCCTCGCCTTCGTGCTCGAGCGAGCCGAGGGAACGAGCGAGGGCCAGCGCCGGTGGCTCCGTGCCGAACGGGAGCGGGTCGTGAAGGCCTTCGCCGAGGCGAACGGCGCCGAGCTCTCGTTGGAGGACCTCGCCGCGAAGCAGCCTCCCGAGGCGCCCCTCGTCGGCTTCTGGGACGCGTGGGTCGGCGAACAACTCCGGCTCGCGCAGCTCTTTCCGAAGCCGACGAGCGAGATCTTTCCCCTCGAGGCCGATGACGTGCTGGGCGACGAGCTGCCGTCGCGCACCTTCGTGTTGACCTTCGACGACGGACCGTCCCCGCGAGGTGGAACGACCGAGGCGACGGTGGGCGCGCTCCGGGCGGCCCGGTGGCCCGGGGTGTTCTTCGTGAATGGCGAGCATCTCGAGGGGCGAAAGAACCTCGGCGAGCTGTACGGGAAGGGCTGCGTCGCCTCGCACGGAGAACGGCACCAACCGCACACCACCTCGCTGGCGCCTGCGTCGGTGCAGCAGGTCCAGAAGCGACTCGCCGCGAGTGGCATCGAGCAGGCACGCGTCGATCTCTTCCGGCCGCCCTACGGCCAGCGTGGCGACGCGGTGAGACAGTTTCTGCGCGCCGAGAAGGTGCGCACCGTGCTGTGGAACATCGACAGTCAGGACTGGCGCACCGACATGACGGTCGACGATGCCGCGGGCCGGGTGTTGGCGCTGATGCTCGCGAAGCGCCGTGGCGTCATCCTCTTCCACGACGTGCACCCCATCGCGCCTGGAGTGATTCCTCTTCTCAAGCATCGCCTCGGCGACGTCGCGTCGATCGTCGATTGCTCGAGCTGGCCCATCGGCACGCCCTGAGTCCGAACGCGTCAGACCACCACGTTTCCGAGTCCGTCGACCTCGAGCGGCGTCACCGAGCGCACCGCCGAGCGCGGGAGCGCCGCGTAGAGATGGGGAAAGTCGTCTCCATCGGCACGCTCGAATCGCAGCGCGGGTTCGATCGCCGCGCGGTCGATCTCGAGGAGCACCAGCCCACGTTGACCGCGAAAGAAGCGCGCCGCGGTGAGTCGCCACTGCACGTCCGTCGAGAGGTGGATGAAGCCCTCGGTACCGAGCGAAGCGGGGCGGTACTCATGTCCCGCCGCCGTCCACGCGGACTCAGTGGTGAGGTGGAACAGCGGCGCGAGAGCGTTCACTGTGAACGCCTCAGCACAGTCCGACCGGAAGCGACAGCGCCCACGCCGGATGCGGCGAGTGGGAGCTCGGGCGGGTGTCGAGTTCGACCGTTCTCGTGAGCGCGCCGAGGTCTTTCTGGCATGCTGGCCGAATGGCTCTCTCCGCGCGGTGGGGTCCTTGGGCGGTCCTGTCGTGCGTGGTCGCGTGCGGGTGCCTCGACACCTCGCTCCCGGCTCCGTCGAACACGAAGCCCGGCGTCATTCGCGCCACCGTCCAGACCATTCCCTCGGGGCGGGTCGAGCCGGTTCCGGCGGTTGGGGCGACCGCCACGCTCCTCGACACGACGCTCACCGCGAAGGCCGACGCCGACGGGCGGATCACCCTCGATGGAGTGACACGCTCTGGCGGGCGGCTGCTGTTCGAGTTCGACGCCGACGCAGACGGCACCGTCGATCACTCGCGCGTCGTCTCGCTCGAGAACGCGCTCACCGGCTTCGGCCGTGACGTGAACTTGGGCCTCATCGTGCTCGGTCGGAGTTCGACCATCGTGGGCTCGGTGCTGCTCGCCGATCGACGTGGCTCGCGCGCAGGGCATGCCGGCAGCGACGTGGTGATCAGCGGGCTTGCTCCCATCGCGCGAAGCGGAGACGACGGCACCTTCGTGCTGCGGGCAGTTCCGGAAGGAATGCTCACCGTGGAAGGTCGGCATGAGGGGTACGACCCCGCGTCGGAGATCGTCAGCGTGGGCGCTGGCGAAGAGGTTCGAGTCGCGACCATCGTGCTCACTCCAACGCCGCTCTCGTCTGGTGGTGGCGTCGCGGGTGGATCGAGTGGAGGAACGGCGGGTGGATCGAGTGGAGGAACGGCGGGCGGAACGAGTGGAGGAACGGCGGGCGGAACGAGTGGAGGCGTCGCCGGAGGAGCGAGTGGCGGCTCATCGGGAGGAATGGGCGGGGGCGCTGCGGGCGGGTCGAGCGGAGGCGTTGCGGGTGGCACGTCTGGCGGTTCCTCGGGAGGCACTTCGGGTGGTTCGCCAGACGCGGGCGTCGATCTGCCTCCCACCGCGACGCTGATGACGTCGGTCAACACCCTCGTGCTGCCAGGAATGGTGACCTTCACGGTGACGACCAGCGACGACGTCGGCATCTCGCGCGTCGAGCTCTTCGACGGGCTCGTCCTCGTCTCGACCACCACCATGGCCGCGTCCACCAACCGCTACGTCTTCAATCGCACCTTCACCGCTGCGGACAATCGCACCCACGCGTTCATCGCTCGCGCGTACGACACCTCCCAGCAAGTCGGCTCGTCGATCGCGATTCCGGTGAACGTCGCGATTCCGGTGCCGACGTCACCGGTCGATCTGGGCTTCGAGTCTGCCTGCCGTTCGATCGTGATGCAGGACGGCTCGGTGCTGATCAGCTCAGGCATGACCACCGGCCCCGGCGTGTGCACCAACCTCACCTTGCCCAACTTTCGACTCTCTGCCGGGCTGTCGAACGTCATCGCTGCGTCGAGCTCCAACGGGAGCGGCTTTCAGCTCTTCGTTCGTGGCGATGGCCGCGTGGCTTGTGACGACAACACGATTCGCTGCGGGGCCAACTGGGTTCAGCCGCCGAACGTGTCCTTCGTGACCGGCATCACCGACGCCGTGCAGGTTGGTACCTCGCAGTTTGGAGCGCAGTGCGCTGTCTCTGGCAACTCGACGGCTTCGTGTTGGGCTGGGAACTTCCCGGGTTCACCAGGCCCGGCGCCGTCTGCGACACCGCGGGTCGTGGTCTTCGCCGACGGAGGCAGCTTCACCGGCGTCGTGAAGACGGTCGGCTGCAGCTACGGCAACTTCTTCGTGCGCTCGGACGGCAGCCTCTATGCGATTGGCCGAAATGACGGGGCGGGGTTCATCGGCGTTGGGTTCACTCGGGCAACCGGCGGCGAAAATCAGCCCACCTCGGTGGTGCAGGCCGCGGGGACGACCCCGCTGACGAACGTGGTCGACGTCGCGTGTGGCCTCAACTTCGTCGTCGTTGCCACGACCGACGCTGGAGTGTTCGGGTTCGGGCGAGTCACCACGGTGGGCGAGTTCGGAAACCCTGCGATCGCGCTCGGCACCTACCACGCCGCCGTGCCAGCTGCGGCCGGGCTCGGAGGGATCGTCGACCTGGAGTGCGGCACCGGCTTCACCGTGGCCCTCGATTCAAACGGGCAAGTGTGGACCTGGGGCGAGAACACGAACGGCCAGCTCGGCAACGGAACGCTCGTCAACTCCGACGTACCCGTGCTCGTCCAAGGCTTGCCGCCCATTCGCCGGGTCGGCGCTGGTGGTCAGAGTGCGATGGCGCTCGCGACCGACGGCCGCTTGTTCGCGTGGGGTGATTCGAACACCACTGGCATCGCGGACGCCGGCTCGCGAATCCTCACTCCGCGGCCGGTCGATCTCCCGTGATGGAATTCCGAGTCAGCCGACACTCACGTGGGTGAGGGAGGGACCGGCCTCCAGTTGCCCTGACGAGCGCACCCAGGCAAGGTCTGGGGCTCGGCCAGTGAGGAGTTGTCGATGACGTTCCAGCTCCTGCTGCTCCTCCTCGGCCAGAGCGCGCCTTCCGAACGGCTCCACGTCGAGTGGGTTGCGCCCACCGGCTGCCCGGACGAATCGCAGCTCGCCTCGACGCTCGCGTCCGAGGTGCCGAAGAACCGAACCTTCTCGGCCTCGGTGCGCATCGACGAGCCGAGGGAGAGCGGCCGGCCCTGGCGCGCGGTCGTCACCACCCGGCTCGCCGACGGCCAGGAGCGCACTCGAGTCGTCGACGGCCCAGACTGCGTTCGCGTGACCGAGGCCGCGGTGTTGGTGCTCACCCTCGCTGCGACCAACGTGGCTGAGGACGAGAAGGGCACGAGCACTCCGGCGGTGTTGCCGCCCGCCGAGCCGCCGCTCCCGCCACTCGAGAAGGCAGAGCCGAAGGGCCCACCGAGCCAGTTCACGCTCGGGCTGCGGGTGCAGCCGGTGGTGAGCGCGAACGTCGGTGTGCTGCCGCTCCCTGGCATCGCGGCGGGCATCGGGCTGACGGCGCTCCGCGGCCCGGTGCGGCTCGAGCTGACGGTGAACGACTGGCTCGAGAACCAGACCACCGAGTCGCGCCGGGGCGCGCGCTTCAACCTCGTCTCCGCGAAGGTCGCCGGCTGTTGGACGTTTCTTCCTCGCCCCACGCTGCGCGTCGGACCGTGTCTCGCAGTCGAGGCGGGGGCGCTCCGAGGCGTCGCGACCGGAGTCACCGAGCCCAGCCCGACGAGCACCTTCTGGCTCGCCACCTTCGCGGGCGCGGCCATCGGCTTCGAGCCCTCGCCCTACCTTCACCCCTGGTTGAGCCTCGAGCTCGGCCTCAACGTCGTTCGGCCGACGTTCGTCATCCACACTCCAACCGACGACGTCGTCGCCCATCGCATGGGCCTGCCAGTGGGGCGGTTCTCGGCAGGTCTCGAAATCCTCATCCCGTGATGGAATCGCCCGCGAGCCGACACTCACCCTTCGACCCATGAACCCCGAGGAACTCCAGCTGGCGACGAGGGAACGGCCGAGCGACGAGGTGGCGCTCCGGCTCGCCGACTTCGATCGCCTGTACGAGGCGCACGCGGCCTTCGTGTGGAAGACGGTGCGAGGCCTCGGCGTCTCGAAGGCCGACGCCGACGACGCGACCCAGGAGGTCTTCCTCACCGTCTATCGCAAGCTGGGCACCTTCGAGGGCCGCTCGTCGCTGCGCACCTGGCTGTGCGGCATCGCCATTGGCGTCGCTCGCAACCACACCCGCAAGGTGAAGCGACGCACCGACGCGAGCGACGCGCTCCCACCGGCCGAGAAGACGAGCACCACTGAAGGCGCCGAGGCGCTCGACCTGGTGACCCGCTGCCTCGACGATCTCGACGAGCCCTTGCGAATGGTGTTCGTCCTCGCGGAGCTGCAGCAGCTGACCGCGCCGGAGATCGCCGAGGTCTTGGCCGTCAACGTCAACACCGTCTACTCCCGCTTGCGGCTGGCGAGAGAGCGCTTCGAGGCGAGCGTCACGCGCCATGGAGGTGGACGATGAGCCTCTCGGCCCGAACCAAGAACCTGCTCGACGAGGCACGTCGAGAAGTCGAGCCGAGCGCCGACGATCTACGCCGGGTGCGCGCACGCCTCACCACCAGCCTCGCGACCGAGAACCCTGCGGTCGCCGCGGTGCCCTTCGCCTTCCTCAAGGTCGGCGGGTTGATCGCCGCAGCTGCGCTCGGGCTCGGTGCCTGGCAGTGGGCCTCCTCGCGGCGGGTCGAGCCGACGCCCGTCGCGCCCTCCGTTCCTCCCGCCGTCGTGGTCGCGGCGCCGAGCTGTCCTCCTGCGCCGGAGTGTCCCGCGCCCATCGTCGTTCAAGCGCCGGCTCCGCCTGCGAAGCCGCTCCAGTGTCCTCCGGTCGCGCGGACCGAGAGCCCAGTGCGTGCGAACGAGGAGAGCTCGCTTCGGAACCTGACCTACTCGGTGCCCGCCGACGTCGCCGATCGCTGGGCGCTCGAAGTGGGGCTGCTCATCGACGCTCGGGTCGCCGTCGACGAGGGCCGCGCGTTGGACGCGCTGGGGCACGTGCAACGTCACGCGAAGCTGTTCCCGGAGAGCTCGTTCCGGGAAGAGCGGCTGGCGCTCGAGGTGCTCGCGACGTGTCAGGCCGGGCGCCCCGAGCTGGCGAAGGCGCCGTTCGATCGGTTGCTCGAGCTCGAGCCAGCGTCGACGTACCTGCCGCGCATTCGTGGCGTGTGTGGTGCGACCTTCGAGCGTGGGGCGGCGGGGCCTGACGATGAGTGAGCGGTGGCTGGTGCTCGCGGCGTGCTTCACCATCGGCTGTCGTCCCGTCATTGGCGTCGGGAGCGATCAAGACGTCTTCGTGGAAGGAGACTGCGGCCTCACCGCGCCGACCGTGACCTGTCCCACATCGGCGTACGGCAATCCGATCGCCTTCACCTCGGTCGACCAGCTGCGCGAAAAGGTGAAGGGGCGGTGGGCCTTCTGTGGGGGCGAGCGCCGCTACACGGGGCGCGAGATCCTCGGCGGCTTCTACGGAGGCGCTGGCGTCGAGTTCTGGGAAGACGCAGGCCAGCTCAAGTACGTCTTCTTGATGGGAGCGCCACCGTACACCCAACGGCACGGTGTCTTCTCGGAGGGCACGGTGCGGCTCGAGCTCGCTCCCACACCGAAGGCGGTGCTCATCGCGCAGGATGGGCGGGAGGCGCCCTGGCAACTCGAGCTCTTCGACGCCCAGCCGGTGTTGCGCAACTCGGCCTTCGACGTGTGGGACTTCGTCGCGGTGCCGTGAGGCACGACTTCGAGTCGACCGAGCGGTGATAGCGTCGCGCGGGTGATTGCCCCGAGCAGGTTCGTCGTCCTCCTCCTTCTCACTGCGACTCACGCGTTCGCCAAGCCTCCCGCCGAGCGAGAAGCCGAGTTCCGCGCGCTCTCGGTCGCGCCGGCGGACGGTGGGGTGGCAGGGCGGGCGATTCAGGTGACCGCACGCATCTCGCCCAACAAGCGGCCAACGCCGGCGATCGGCATCGTGGGCGCGTCGTCGAGCGCGTCGGGTGATCAGTGGCTGCCCACGTTGTGGCGCGCGGCCTTCGTCGCGACCGAGGCGGCGGGTTCGAAGCTCTCCGAGTTCGAGATCTCGCTGCGTGTCGACGAGCCGATCGACGGGCCTTCGGCAGGCATGCTCACCGCGACGACGCTCGTGGCGCTCCTCCGGGGCAAGAAGCCGCTTCCGCGCACCGCGGTGATTGGCGCGCTCAACCCCGATGGCAGCATTGGACCGGTCGACGAGCTGCTCCCTCGACTGCGCGCCGCGGCCGCCGATGGCGTGAAGCGCTTCGGGTTTCCCTCGGGCAGCCGGCAGCAGCTCTGTGCTTCGGGCGTCGTCGACGTGGGCATGGAGGCGCAGCGGCTCGGAATGACCGCGCAGGAGCTCGGCACCCTCGATGACGCGTATCTCTTCCTCACTGGCGAGGCGCTCACGAGGCCGGCGCCGGCGAGAGAGGCCGACATGGAGCTCTGGCCCGCCGAGCTCGCCGCCCTCGCGCAGCGCACCACCGAGGTTCGGGGAGAGTTCGAGACCGAGCGCGTGGCGTTCGAGGGGTCGCTCGACGGTGGGACGCCTCCGGTGCGGCAGCGGCTCGAGCGGGCGGCGAAGCAGGCGAGCGACTTCGAGCGGAGCGGTGACGCGGTGCGGGCCTTGGTGGTGTGGAGCTCGGCGCTCACCTTGGTGCGGGCGGCGACGGAAGCGGCCCAGCTGACGAGGCTGCTCGAGAAGAACGACGTCGAGGCGGTGGCCGCTCAGGTGCAGCGGCTCGACGAAGCGGTCGCGACCGAGCGGCTCCAGTTCCGCAAGGAGATCGACGGCCGGTTTCCGAACACCACGCGGGTGAACGACCTCTACGCGATGGATCTCCTCGAGAGCATCGCCGCGCAGGGGACCGGGCCGGCGTCGGGAGAGCGGGTCACGACGCTGCGGGCGCTCGCTCCGAAAGACCCCGCCTTCGCGAAGCAAGCGCGCCAGTTCGTCGACGAGCTCGTTCGCGGCCGGGAGGACGTGAAGAACGGGCGGCGCTTCTTCGCGATGTACGCCGCGCTCCCCGAGCTGAAGAAGGTGTTGCCGCCGCTCGACGCGGAACGGTTGGCGTCGTCCTACGCGGCCGCGGGCGCAGCGTCGTACGCCTCGCTCCAGTCGCGGTTCACCGACTCGATGAGGAAAGACGAGACCGCGGCCGAGGTCGCGAACGCCGAGATGAAGCTCCGCTCGGAGAACGATGCGCGTGCGCGGCTGGTGCTCGCGGCGCGGCAACACATCTACTCGGCGTATCTCTCCAACACCTACGTGGGCCTCGGAGCGGTGATCGATCAGGCGGGCGTGTTCTCGGTGCCGAATGCGCGTGCGCTGACGGTGCAGCTCGAGCTCGCGAAGCTCCGAACGCTGCAGTCGTGCGGGCACGCCAAGCGGGACGGCGGGATGATTCCCTTCGCGGCCCGACTGCGGTTCCTCAACGCCCGCGCGGCGCGAGAAGGCACCGACCGGCAGAAGACCGAGGCGCTCGCCGAATTGTGGATCGCCTCGTGGTGGTGCGAGCTGGCGGTCGAGCGCACCGAGCGCGCCAAGCCCCACTGAAAGGTCGGTACCGAGTCGCCCGGGTGACAGGACTGGATGGATATTGACTCCAGAATCAATATTCTGCTCTGAAGGCCCCAAACCGACGTCCAGGGCGGAGATCTCCGCCCGTCACACGAGGGAACACCGATGAGTGAGCTTCGCTTCGACGGCAAGGTGGTGGTCATCACGGGCGCAGGCGCAGGGCTGGGACGGAGCCACGCGCTCTTCTTCGGCAAGCGCGGCGCGAAGGTCGTGGTGAACGATCTCGGCGGCTCGGCCTTCGGCCAGGGCCAGTCGTCGTCGGCGGCGGACAAGGTGGTCGCGGAGATCAAGGCGGCGGGCGGCACCGCGGTCGCCAACTACGACTCGGTCGAGAACGGCGACAAGATCGTCAAGACGGCCATCGACGCCTTCGGCCGCATCGACGTGCTGATCAACAACGCCGGCATCCTCCGCGACGTCAGCTTCCAGAAGATGACCAAGGAAGACTGGGACCTGATCATGCGGGTGCACGTCAACGGCGCCTTCGCCTGCACCCACGCGGCCTGGCCGTACATGCGCGATCAGGGCTACGGCCGGATCATCTTCACGGCCTCGGCGGCCGGCATCTACGGCAACTTCGGCCAGGCGAACTACTCCGCCGCCAAGCTCGGCCTCGTCGGCTTCTCGAACACCCTCGCCATCGAAGGCGAGAAGAAGAACGTGCGCGTCAACACCATCGCGCCGATCGCCGCCTCGCGCCTCACCGAGACCGTCATGCCGAAGGAGATGCTCGAGAACCTCAAGCCCGAGTACGTGACGCCGCTCGTCGGCTGGCTCGCGCACGAGGAATGCCAGGACACCGGGGGCCTCTACGAGGTCGGCGCCGGCTTCTTCGGCAAGCTTCGCTGGGAGCGCACCGAGGGGAAGACCTTCAAGCTCGGCAGGGAGATCTCTCCCGAAGCCGTGCGCGCCGCGTGGGAGCAGGTCACCGACTTCAAGAAGTCGACCCACCCGGAGAACATCACCGCCGCGCTCGGCCCGGTGATGGCGAACCTCACCTCGAAGTCGAAGGGCGGCAACGAGTTCATCGACGTCGACGCGGCGCTCGGCTTCGAGATGCCGGAGATGAAGACGAGCTACGACGAGCGCGATCTCGCCATCTACGCGCTGGGCGTCGGCGCCGGGAAGAACCCGACCGATCCGAGCGACCTCCACCTCGTCTACGAGCGCAACGGCGACGGCTTCTACGCGCTGCCGACCTACGGCGTGATCCCCGCGCTCAACGCGGTCTTCAAGGCGATGGCGGAAGGCGGCTCGGCGCCCGGCATGAACTACGGGCTCGATCGGATCCTCCACGGCGAGCAGTACACCGAGATCATGCGGCCGCTCCCAGCGAGCGCGGAGCTCGTGCACAAGGCGCGCGTCGCCGACATCTTCGACAAGGGGAAGAACGCCCTCGTCGTGACCCACATCGACTCCTACGACGCGAAGACCGGCGAGCTGCTCGTGAAGAACGACCTCACCACCGTGGTGCGTGGGGCCGGCGGGTGGGGCGGCGATCGTGGACCCTCGGCGGACATCAACGTCGCGCCGACGCGCCCGCCCGATGCGGTCGTCACCGAGAAGACGACCGAGAGCCAGGCGCTGCTCTATCGGCTGTCGGGTGACTGGAACCCGCTCCACGTCGACCCGGAGTTCGCCACCATGTTCGGCTTCCAGAAGCCGATCCTCCACGGCCTGTGCACCTTCGGCTTCGTCGGCCGCGCGGTGATCAACGCCTTCAGCAAGGGCGACCCGCGCTACTTCAAGTCGATCAAGGTGCGCTTCGCCGACTCGGTGTTCCCTGGCGAGACGCTCAAGATCGAGATGTGGAAGGAGAACGACCTGCGTGTCCTCGTGCGCGCCACCGTCGTCGAGCGCGAGAAGGTCTGCATCTCGAACGCGGCCGTCGAGCTCTACCCCGAGATTCCCAAGCCGAAGGCGAAGGAGGCTCCCAAGTCGGCCGCGGCTCCGGCTCCGGCAGCAGCGTCGGCCGCGTTGGATGCGCCGACCATCTTCAACGTCATCTCGGCGCACGTCGCCTCGCACCCCGAGCTGATCAAGAGCGTCGGCACCGTCTACCAGTGGCGGCTCAAGAACCCCGACTCCGTGTGGATCCTCGACCTGAAGAACGGCACCGGGCTGGTGAAGGCCGGCACCGTCGACAAGGCCGACTGCACGCTCGACATCTCGAACGCCGACTTCCTCGACATGGTCACCGGCAAGGCCGACTCGATGAAGTTGTTCCAGACCGGGAAGCTGAAGATCACCGGCAACGTGATGGCGTCGCAGAAGCTCGAGTTCCTGAAGAAGATCGATCGCTCGGCGGTCTCGGCGGCTCCGACCGGTTCAGCGGCTGCGGCTCCGGCGCCCTCGGCAGGTGGGCAGGTCACCTCGGCGCTCAGCTTCCAGGCGATCGGTGCGTACGTGGCGAAGAACCCCGACCTCACCAAGAGCGTGGGCAACGTCTATCAATTCAACCTGAAGAACCCCGACTCGGCGTGGATCGTCGACTTGAAGAACGGCGGCGGGCTGGTGAAGGCCGGCACCGTCGACAAGGCCGACTGCACCCTCGCGCTCACCGACGCCGACTGGCTCGATCTCGTCACCGGCAAGGCCGACGCGATGAAGCTCTTCCAGTCGGGCAAGCTGAAGATCACCGGCAACGTGATGGCGTCGCAGAAGCTCGACTTCCTGAAGAAGCTCGATCGCAAGGAGTTCGAGTCGGCGATGGGCAGCGCTCCGGCGGCGGCGGCACCGGTGGCGTCGTCTGCACCGGCCGAGGCGAAGGCGCCGAAGATCATCGCGGCGCTGAAAGAGCGGCTCTCGAAGAACCCTGGCCTCGCGGCCGAGGTCGGAGCGGTGATCAGCTTCAAGGTGAAGGACGGCCCGAGCTTCACCGCCGATCTCTCCTCCGCGACGCCGGCCATCAAGGACGGCGCCGACGCGAAGGCCACCACCACCATCACCCTCACCGACGACGCGCTCGCCGAGCTGGCGAAGAACGGCGCGGTGCAATCGCTCTTCCAACACGGCGACGTGCGGGTCGACGGCGCGATGAAGCCGCTCCACCGGCTCGGGTTCTTCAAGCAGCTCGTCTGAGTTCTCCACGCTTCAACGAATCGAAAGGCACGAATCCATGGGTCGCAAAGTCAACGTCATCGGCGTGGGAATGGTGAAGTTCCAGAAGCCCGGAGCCTCGGACGGCTACGAGGTGATGGCCTCGGGCGCCATCAAGGAAGCGATGAAGGACGCGGGGGTCGAGTTCAAGGAGCTCGAGCAGGCCTACGCAGGCTACGTCTTCGGAGACTCCACCTGCGGCCAGCGCGCGGTCTACGCGGTCGGGCAGACCGGCCTTCCCGTCATCAACGTCAACAACAACTGCTCCACCGGCAGCTCGGCGCTCTATCTCGCACGGCAAGCGATCGAAGGTGGCCTCGCGGAGTGCGTGCTCGCCGTCGGCTTCGAGCAGATGGAGAAGGGTGCGCTCGCCGCGAAGTGGGCCGACCGCACCAACCCGCTCGACAAGCACGTCAACGTCATGAACGAACAGCAGGGCGTGAACCAGGCTCCGTTCGCGGCGCAGATGTTCGGCGGCGCGGGCCGCGAGTACCGGTGGAAGCACGACACCAAGCGCGAGACCTTCGCGAAGATCGCCGAGAAGGCCCGCAAGCACGCCTCGAAGAACCCGTTCGCGCTCTTCCGTGAGACGCTGTCGGTCGAGCAGATCCTCGCCTCCGACGAGGTGTTCGATCCGCTGACCCGGTTCCAGTGCTGCCCGCCGACCTGCGGAGCGGCCGCCGCGATCCTCTGCAGCGACGAGTTCGCCAAGAAGAAGGGCATCTCGAACCCGGTGTGGATCGCCGCTCAGACGATGACGACCGACTACCCGACGAGCTTCGAGACCTCGATGATCAAGATGGTCGGCTACGACATGGCGAAGAAGGGCGCCGATCAGCTCTACGAGAAGGCGGGGCTCGGACCGAAGGACGTGCAGGTCGTCGAGCTGCACGACTGCTTCACGGCCAACGAGCTGCTCACCTACGAGGCGATCGGGCTCTGCCCCGAGGGTGGCGCCGAGAAGTTCATCTGGGACGCCGACAACACCTACGGCGGCAAGTTCGTCGTCAACCCGTCGGGCGGTCTGCTCTCGAAGGGCCACCCCCTCGGAGCGACCGGGCTCGCCCAGTGCACCGAGCTCGTGTGGCACCTCCGTGGACAGGCGGGCGAGCGGCAGGTGCCGAACGCGAAGGTGGCGCTCCAGCACAACCTCGGCCTCGGCGGTGCGTGCGTGATGACGATGTACCGCCGCAACTGAGCCCATGCTGCTCCGTGCTGCGTCGAACGGCGACGGCCACATGCGCACCGTGCTCTTCGCGCTTCTCCTCTCGACGACGCTCGCTCAGGCCGAGTCGAAGAAGGCGAACGTGTCGCTCAAGCTCGCTCCGGGCGGCCGGTTCAACGAGGTCGAGCTGTCTTCGACCTGGTTCGCGAACGCCGCAGTGCAGGGACCAGTCGGCGGACCCACCCGTGGGTACGATCTGGCGTTTCACCTCTGGCCCGATGGGCCGACGCTGGTGGTCGCCGCCGCCGTCGGAAAGGACGAGCTCACCCGCCAACCCCTGTACGCGGGGTTGGAGAAGCCCAAGCTCGTGCTTCGCGCCGAGGCCGACGGTCACGCCGTCGCCTGGAGCGTGGACGACGGAAAGACCTGGTACGCGCTGTGGGTCGAGGCGGAGCTGCCCTTCTTCTGCACCCACGCCACCACGAGTCCCGGCGCCATTCGAGGCACCGCGATACACGCGAGGGAGGTCCTCAGCACAGCCGCGCACCCGCCCCTCGTCTTCGGTTCGCCCAACCGAGGAGAGCTCAACCCGGATCCTTCCCAGGAGCTCCGCGGCGCGCTCACTCATCTGCTGCGCGAGGCGTCCGACGATGCCTCGGTGGAGGTCGCCCTGACCTGGCTGACCGCGGCGCAGCATCGAAAGGCGATCGAGGAAGCGGGGCTCCTTCGAGAGGCCTTTGCGCCACGGCTCGCTGCCTACTTTCGCGACCACGCCGGTCGCCGCCAAGCGCTCGACGCGCTCGCGACCCCGACGAACCGAGCCTTCTTCGCCGAGCTCGACGCCCCTCCGCGGGCCTCGACCCCAGGCCCTTCCACTCCCGCTCCCGTCGCGTGCAGAGGCGGCACCCTTCCAGCGAAGCCGATTCCGTCCGAGCTGACGGCTCGGGGGATCTGGGAGCGGCTCGTCGTCCCCACCACTCCGACCGAGGACACGTGTCGCGCAGGGAAGGCGTTTGCCGCTTGGCTCGCTCGTCAACCCGGGCTGTCGACGCTCCGGGGCGCTCCATCGGTCGCCAAGCACGAGGTCGAGCAAGGGCAGACGCGGCACCTTCTCAAGAACCTGCGGATGACGTGCGTTCCGAGCGTGACCGCCATCGTCGCTGGCCACCACCCGTCGTCGTACTCGTCCCTCAGCTCGACCACGCAGTCTGAGTTCGAAGACGCCGTGATGCGGTGCTCGGGTGGACGAGATCAGCCCTGCGTTCGCGCATTGCGCGATCGAACCCAGCGCGACTTCGCGGCGGCGGCGCTGCGAGAGCGGCAGGCGTGGTGCGGGAGCTGGGAGACGATGGTCGATCGAGCCCGGTCCTGCCTGGAGCTACTCGATGGGCAGCCGAACGACGCCACGAACGCCAACGACCGCGCTCAGCTGTGGATCCTCGTGTCGGCGATCGCCCAGATGTCCGCCGAGGTGACGTGCCCGCCGCCGCCGCTGAAGCTCCTCGATCCGGCGAGTGGAGAGCTTCGCTGAGCGGCACTCGAATTGGCGAGTTCTGCCGAAGGAGTCCTGGCACAGTCGCGCCATGGCTCCTTCCGACCTCGCCTGCCCGCTGTGCCACGAGAAGACGCTGACGCCATTGACTCGCCTGCGCCAACACCACACCTCGGCCGTGCTCGAGTTCGCCGTTCGCGGCGAGAAGCCAGGGTTCTTCGGTACCAAGACGAAGACCTACGCGGTGAGGCGGGCGCGGGCGTGTCTGTCGTGCGGTCACGTCATGATGGGGCTGTGGGAAGACGATCTGACCGCGCTGAAGAAGGACATCGACGGGCTCGCGGCGGACCTGTCCTGACGCACCCGTCCCTGTCGGGGCTCGTCAAGCGGGGAACGGCTCGCAAAGGACCTGAAGAGCTGGGACGGGAAGCTCCTCGGTGAACGAAGACGATCGCCTGGGCGATTCAGCTCGGCGACTTCAGCTGAGGCCCTCGGCGGCCAGCGCTGCCTTCACTGCGGGCCGCTCGTTCATTCGCGTCATGAAGTCGACGATCGAGGGGAACTTGCCGAGATCGACCTCGAAGCGCTTCGTCCACCGGAGAACGGTGAAGAGGTAGGGATCGGCGACGGTGAACTGCGCGCCCATGAGCCACGGACCCTGCTCGAGTCGCTTCGCGGCGACGCCGATGCGCTGGACGAACCGCTCGAGCAGCGCGGCCTTCAGCTCTGGCGTCATCTTCGGGTTGTAGAGCGGGCTCAGTTGCTTGTGCAGATCGGTCGCGATGAAGTTGAGCCACTCCTGCAAGCGGTAGCGCTCCATCGTGCCGGCCTTCGGGACCAGCCCCGCCTCGGGCTTCTGGTCGGCGAGGTACTGCACGATGACCGCGCCTTCGGTGAGCACCTGGCCGTCGTCGAGTTCGAGCGCCGGTACGGAGCCCTTGGCGTTGAGCCGGTAGTAGTCGGTGCCGTCGGCGGCGAGCGTGTGCGTCTTGCCGTCCATCTTCTCGAGCTTCACCTCGAGGCCGAGCTCGCGGGTCACGATGTGCGGAGAGAGAGAACAGGCGCCAGGAGAGAAGAAGAGTCGCATGCGGGGCTCCGAGGGAGAGCCCGCCTCATAGCGCGATTTGAACGTGGTCTCGCAAGCGGGTTCCGTCTCGTACTCAGCGCACGACTCGGAGACCGGCGAGCGCGGCGCACACTCGACTCATCCGAGCGGCAGAGATCGAAACAACCGCTGGGAGCCGCCTTCGTTCGCGTCGCGGTTCAGCTTCTGCCCGAATCGTGAGCGTCGGGCCTCACCTGCATCGAAGGCCCGCTGCGCTCGCCACGTCTCACCGGACGCACTCGCCGCCTCCAGACGTCGTCTACGCCCGCAGTCGCCGTCGCAGGGTCAGCAGTGCAAGCGCGAACGCAACCGCCGAGCCGCTGGACGAACAGCCGGAGCAGCCGCCTTCGTTGGTGCCGCCGCCGCCGGTTCCTCCCCCAGAGACGGAGCCTCCGGCAGTCGCCGAGCCGCCGCTGATGACGGCGCCCCCCGCCGCGCCGCCACCAACCGCCCCACCGGCCCCCCCACCACCAACCGAGCCGCCACCAACCGCGCCGCCACCGACCGCGCCGCCACCGACCGCGCCGCCACCGACCGGTCCGCCACCAACAGGTCCGCCACCTGCGCCACCGGCGCTGCCTGACGCTCCACCACCGACGCCCGACGCTCCACCTCCGGTCGGTCCGACCCACCCAGCGTCGAGCCGAACGCCGCCGTCGAAGTAGGTGGTTGCACGCTCGACCCGAATCAGGCTCGTTGCACCGGCGAAGGGCTCGGTGATGGCATACGTCGTCTCTCCGGCCGCGAGGTGAACCTGCACGTCACCGATGACGCGCGTCGAACAGGAGCCGCAGGTCCTCCCGACGCCCACCGAGCCGTTCGTCATCACCACGTAGTCGTCTTCCGTCGGCGCGGTGAACGACCACACGACGTCGTTCAGGCCCGCCAGCCCGCACGCACAGCCTCCATCTCCTCCGCACCCGCCAAGCTGTGGGTAATCGTCGACCGCGTCGAGCACCGACCCCGTGGCCAGCACACCGAGGTCGACGGGCACGGGGCTCGCGCAGGTGTCGTTGCTCGGCGGGCTGATCGGTTCGACCGAGACGCCGAACTCCGTGCCGACGGGGGGCTGCAGTGAACTCACGACGAGGAAGGCCGGCACTCCGCTCGTTCCGCGGTAGCGCTCGTCGCTCGAGAGGCAGCCGCCGTCGCAGCGCGCCTCGGCCCAGCTCGCAGCCACCCAGCCCGCGTCGTTCGAGATCAGCGCGCGGTACCGCCCCGTCGTCGGCGGCGTGAACTGGTAGATCACGTCGGGCGAGTTGGCGCCGAACGCGCAGGCGAAGGACGAGGTCGCGCCTCGCGTCGTGCCGTACTGCCACGTCCCCAGCGAGATGCTCCGGGGCGCCTGGCAGCGATCATTCGAGGGCTGCACGGCGTAGTGCGCGGTCACCGCCCCGCTCGCGAACGGCGCCCCCTCGAGCACCACGAAGGCGGTCTCTCCCGCCTGCAAGACGACGGAGGCGAAGCTCGAGCGGCGAATCGCGCAGTCGGTGCCGCAGCTGCCGACGCTCACGCTCAGGTCGCCTGGCCCTTCGAAGTCGTAGCGGCCGCTCGCCGGAGCCGTCAGGCGGTAGACGAGATCTGGAACGCCGGTCGAGCCGCACGAGGCGCCAGCGTCGAAGCCAGCGTCGTTGGGCTGGGTGAGGACGTCGTCCGACGCGGCGAGCAGATCGACCGGCACGCTCACTCCCGGTGTCAGCACCATCGGGGCGGCGCAGCTGTCGTTCGAAGGAGGGACGAGGGCGTCGACTCGAATGCTGAACGAGGTGTCGACCCAATGGCTCACCGAGACCGTGTGGGTCTGGCCGGCGTTCGCGTTGAAGCGTACGAACTCATAGTCGACGACGCAGTCCCGGCCGCCATCGAAGAGGCTGGAGCCAGCGTCGGTGCCGCAGCCTCGGGTCACTCCCACCAGCGCAGTGCCACCGTCGAGGCCGTCGAGCCGCACCACATAGGGGCCGGTGCTCGGGGCCGAGAAGCGATAGAAGACCTCGGGCCGGTCGTTGCAGACGAGGTCGGGCGCTGCCCCGAGCGTCGTCCCACTCACTGACGTTCCCACCGTGAGGGCCTGCGCGTTCACGCAGAGATCGTTCGAAGGGATGACGAGCTGCTCGACGACGAGGGCGCCGGAGTTCGAGAAGCCCTCGACGGTCACCACCCCGACGTCTCCCGCGCTGAGGCTCACGTCGAGGGTCGAGAAGCCGGCTTGCGCGAGACACGCCCCACCGCACGAGCCCTGCGAGACGCTCATCAGGAAGGGACCTGAGAAGCGATAGCGGCCGGTCGCCGGGGCGACGAAGCGGAAATGAACGTCGGGCGACCCGAGGAAGCCACAGCTGCCGGCTCCGGCGTCGGGGCCTCCGGGCATGTCGTCGACCGCGTCATCGAGTGAGACCGGAACCGGCACGCCGAGGCTGATCGAGGTTGGGGTGCGACAGTCGTCGTTGGGCGGAGGACTGATCGGGTCGACGCGGAGCTGAAAGGGGCTCTGGAGCGAGATGGTCGACACCGTGAGCGTCGAACTCTGGCCAGCGCCGAGCCGGAAGGTGGCCGTGGGGATCCCGTAGCAGCTGATTGCGCCGACGCACGAGTCTGGCCCGAGGGTCACCACGTTGAGGCCGCCGTCGTTGTCGAGAGTGGCGCGATACGTCCCGCCGTCGGTCGAGGTGAAGCGGAAGTAGACGTCGCCTTGGCTCGAGCACACCTCGCCGCTCGAGGCCACGGTCGTGCCCATGGTGGCGGTGCCGGCCGGAATGGGTTGCGCGTTCGAGCAGAGATCGTTCGCGGGCGGCGTGACGGGGTCGACTCGAAGGGTCGTCTGGGCGAAGCCCTCGAGGACGAGGAACGCGGTCGTGCCTACGGAGAGATCGATCAGCCGAGACATCGTCGGCGAGGCACACGTCATGGCGCAGGTGCCCGTGGTCACCGACATCACGCCGGTGGACGACGAGAAGCGGTAGCGGCCAGTCGTCGGAGCCGTGAATGAATAGACGAGGTCGGGTGCGTCGGAGCACGCGAAGCCACCGTCGACGACCGTGAAGTCGTCGTCGAGCGCGTCGTCGAACGAGACGGTGAGCGGCGCTCCGAGGCTGAGCGGCAGCGGCGCGGCGCAGGTGTCGTTCGAGGCAGCGACGAGGGGCCGCACTTCGACGGTGAACACGCCGGCTCCAACCGCACTCCAGCTGTCGACGACGAGGACCTCGGGCGTGGCTGCCGTCGCCCGGAAGTTGTAGTGCGGTGCTCCCGCGGAGCGACACCAGCCTCCCCAGCCGCCGTCGATGGCGAGGCAGACGGGATCGGTCAAGGAGACGAAGGGCATGAAGGCCGAGCCGGCGTCGCCCCCACCGCCAGGCGTCGTCACGCTCGCGCGGAAGGTCCCTGAGCTCGAGGGCGTGAAGCGGTAGAAGACGTCGGGGCCCCACGTCCCTCCGCACGAGAGGTCGTCGTTGGCATCGACGAGGGTTCCGCTGACAGGCGTGTTGAGGGGCAGTGTCTGCGCGTTCGCGCATCGATCATTGGGAGGACTGAGCGCTGCGCGGTTGATCGATGCCAACTCGTGGGCGTCCTCGCCGCGCGAGCACCCCGCGAGAACTCCGAACGCGGTCAGGACGACGCTGGTCTTGAATGTCATGGATCCCTCGGACGTGTTCGACACCGAGCCGCCCAACGACGAGACACGACGGTTCCTCTGTGACCCACGTCGCGAATTTCGCTGAACTTCTTCTTCACCTCGAGCCGCACACCGGGGTCTGTGCGACCGGAGGAGGTGCGGCGCCGCATCCTCCACACCGGACTTCGCGCTTCACGGCCGCGTCTCGAGCCCTTAGGGTCCGAGGCCTTCGGGAGGGACACATGGCAGCACGAAAGATCACGGCGACGCCTTCGGCAGGGAAGATCGATCTCCCCGGCTTCATCAAGAAGCTCACTGCTGCGACCGACGAGTCGCGCATGCAGAAGGTGACGAAGATGCTTCGGGCCGATCGGTTCCAGCTCTTCGCGGAGGTCACCGACGAGCACCTCACCGGGGTGGTGAAGAGCCAGACCGACGCCGACCTCGTCTACGCCTGCCGCCTCGACAAGAACGGCGGCTTCTTCTGCTGCACCCAGAACCTCGCGCACTGCGGCGGACTCCGTGGCGCGCTCTGCAAGCACCTCCTCGTGCTCGTCATCGGCCTCGCGCAATCGGGCCAGCTCGACCCGGAGAAGGCGAACGAGTGGAGCAAGGCGTCTCGCAAGCAGAAGCCCAAGCTCGACTCCGACGCGGCCACCGCGACCTTCGTTCGCTACAAGGGCGCGCAGGCCGGTGAGGTCGATTGGCGGCCGACCGAGACGATCCCCGAAGACTTCTACGCGCTGTGAGAGCCGAGCTCGCCGAAGTCGCCACCTCGCTGCAGGTCCTCAATCAGTGCTTCGAGGATCTGGTCGTTCGCGGCCTGAAGTCGGCCGGGCCCGACGACGTGAAGCGGCTCGACGCCATCACCCAGGAGTTCGGGCGCGCCGGAGCGAACTACCTCGCCGACGTGCTCACCTCGCTGGTGCGGGCGACGCGAGAAGGTGACGACGAAGCGGCGCGGCTGCTCCTTCGTTCGCAGACGGCGGCGCGGGTGTTCGAGCGGGTGTTGTCGTTGGACGCGGCCGCCGAGGCGTTGGGTGCGGCGAACCCTCCGGCCGCGAGCGTGGCGTCGGGCAGCAAGCCGGCTCCCGCGCTCGAGGACAAGAAGGCGCTCATTCCGCTGCTCGAGGAGATGGCCGAGGTCGTCGAGGGCCTCATCGGCTCCGGGCTCACCACCGCCTCGGAGGCCACTCGGCAGAAGCTGGACGCGAGCGGGAAGGAAGCGGCGCGGGCGAAGATCGGCCGGCTCTCCGCCTCGCTTCGGTACGTGAACGACGAGCTCGGCCGGTTCCTCTCCGAGAGCCCTCACTTCTCCGCCCGCCGGCTCGCCTTCTTCCTCAATCGTGTCTGGTTGATCAGCCGCGGCCTCAAGGAAGCGATCGACGAGAACAACACCGACGCGCTCTCCCGCCTGCTCTGGTCGGCGACTCCGACGCCGGTGAAGACGATTCGCGCGGTGACGATGGGCGTGCAGAAGCGCGCGCTGCTCGATGGTTCGGCGTCGTTCGATTTTCGCTTGCGCGTCCTCGACGGGGGTAAGGACCTGCCTCGCGGGTCGCGCCTGGTGTGGTCGACGGTCTTCGCGGCGAAGAAGGGCGTGCCGGCGGAGGCGTTCCTCCACCTGCCGCAGGCGCAGAAGTTCAACCCGAAGATCCTCCTCGAGCCGACCGAGTTCACCATCACCGAGTGCGCGGTGGCGCTCGACGACGCCGGCGGCCGGCTCATGCTCGGCCCCAAGTCCACCGTCACCGCGGGCGCCAAGTTCACCGCCTGGGACGAGTTCTTCACCTGGGACGCGCAGCGGTCGCTCGAGCGGGTGAAGAAGCACCAGGTGACGCCGCTCGATCTCGAGGTCGAGCTCCAGGAAGAGATCGTCGTCGACGAGTACGAGCTCGAAGCGCCGGCGCCGCACCCGTATCGGCCCGAGCTGCTCGTCTTCCCGCTCAAGTTCGGCCAGCTCGAGCTCGACGCCACCGTGAGCACCGGCCCCGACGGAGAGGCGCTCGTCGATGCGCTCAAGGGCCTGCGCAAGAAGGGCGCGACCAAGCCGCCGCTCTTCGGCCTGATGCACTACGACTTCTGCAAGCTCGTCTTCTTTCCCTTGTCGGCGCAGGACAAGGCAGGCCCCGAGCACCTGATGATCTCGCAAGAGAAGATCGACCTCGCCTCGCTGATGAAGACCCTCGACTTCCGAACCTGAACGGAGAGCCCCATGGCGAAAGAGAAGACCGAAGAGAAGACCGTCCTCCGCGAGCCGGCCGAGGTGCAGTACGCGGCGCAGCTCGAGGCGCTCAAGCAGAACGACGCCGACCCGCCGCCGCCCGCGTGGAAGCTCTCGCCGCGCTCGGTGCTCTCGTACCTCGTCGGCACCTCGAAGCCGCTCAAGGCGACCATCGGCGGCAAGTCGACCGAGGTGCCCATCACCCGCAAGTTCTTCGGCGACGACGCGATCATCGAACGCGCCATCGTCACCTTGGCGAGCGAGCGCGCGCTGTTGCTCGTCGGCGAGCCGGGCACGGGAAAGTCGTGGGTCTCGGAGCACCTCGCCGCGGCCATCAGCGGTTGCTCGACGCTCACCATTCAGGGCACGGCCGGCACCACCGAGGAGCACATCAAGTACTCCTGGAACGTCGCGCGCGTCATCGCCGAGGGCCCCAAGCCGGACAACCTCATTCCCTCGCCGACGATGATCGCGATGCGCAACGGAGGGCTCCTGCGCTTCGAGGAGATCACCCGCTGCGTGCCCGACGTGCAGGACGCGCTGGTGTCGATCCTCTCCGACAAGAACATCGTGGTGCCCGAGCTGCCCGACGCGAACGTCGTCTTCGCCAAGCCGGGCTTCAACATCATCGCGACCGCGAACTCGCGCGACCAGGGCGTGAACGAGCTGTCGGCCGCGCTCAAGCGTCGCTTCAACTACATTCACATTCCGGTCGTCGGTGATCAGAAGACCGAGATCGCCATCGTGCGCGATCGCTCGAAGGAATTGCTCGAGCGCTACAAGATCCCCGCGAAGCTCGAGGATCCGGTGCTGAACGTGCTGGCCACCGTGTTCCGCGAGATGCGGCAGGGCACCACGTCCGACGGGGTGAGCTTCCAGAAGCCGTCCACCACCTTGTCGACGGCCGAGGCGATCGGCGTCGCGCTCGATTCGGCGATCCACTCCCGCTACTTCGGCAACGGCGCGGTCGGCGTGGAGGACGTGGCACGCAACCTCGTCGGGTCGATCGTCAAGGAAGACCTCGAGGATCTGAAGGTGCTCAAAGAGTACCTGAGCGTCGTCGCCAAGAAGCGCGGCTCGAAGGAGCCGGTGTGGAAGACCTTTCACGACGCGGCGATGAAGGCGGTGGCGAGCGCGTCATGACGAAAGCGGCGGCCAAGGCTCCGGCGAAGAAGAAGGCCGAGCTCGACATCGCCGAGGTGCAGCGCCGTGCCGACGCGGTGCTCGCCGAGGAGCTGTATTGGTTCCCCGTGCGGCATCACTCTCCGGCCGTCGCGAAGCACCTGCGCGCGGCGATGCGAGAACGGAAGCCGAAGCTCGTGCTCATCGAAGGCCCGGCGCACGCGACCGAGCTGATCAAGCACGTGATCGACTCGAAGACAAAGCCGCCGGTCGCCATCTACTCGAGCTTCCGCGACGACTCGAACGTGCTCGGCCTCGCCGGCATCGCCAGCGCCGCGCCCGACAGTCCGCCGCGCTTTCCCATCTGGTACCCGCTGATGGCCTACTCGCCGGAGTACGTGGCGATGAAGGAAGCGGCCGCGCTCGGCGCCGAGGCGGTGTTCTTCGACCTGCCCGACCACGCGCAGATCGACGTCGAGTTCTGGAAGGCGAGGGCGTCGCTCGAGGAAGAGCTGGACGAGGACGAGCTCGACGAGGACGAAGACGCCGAGGATCAGGACGAGGACGAAGAAGACGCAGCGCCGGTTCCGGCCGCCGTTCCGGAAGAGGACGACGCCGAGCAGCCCGAGCGAAAGACCTGGGAAGCGATCGCCGTCGAGTCGAGCTTCTACCGGACGATGGCGAAGGCCGCGGGCTACCGCACCTGGGACGAAGCCTGGGACGCGCTCTTCGAGGTCGGTCATCGTCACGCGACGCACGAGGAGTTCCGTCGCGATCTCGCCTATTTCTGCTCGGCGGTTCGCGCGACCGCGCCGAAGGAACGCATCGAGTCCGATGGGACGCTCCTGCGCGAGCGCTTCATGCTCCGCGCGATCGACGAGGAGATGAAGAAGCGCAAGCTCAAGCCGAAGGACGTGATGATCGTCTGCGGCGGCTTCCATCTCTTCCTCGATCGCGACGACGAGACGCCGCCTCCCGAGATCCCCAAGGGCACGACGCTCTCGACGGTGGTGCCGTACTCGTCGTTCCGCATCTCCGAGCTGTCGGGCTACGGCGCCGGCAACCGCGCGCCCCGCTTCTATCAATCGCTGTGGGATCACCTCGACGACGAGGAACCCTGGGTGAGCGCGATGGTCGAGCACGTGACGTACGTGCTGGCCAAGGGTCGGAGCGAGGGCGAGCCGCTCTCCAGCGCCGACGCGATCTCGGTGACGCAGCACGCGCGCTTTTTGGCGTCGCTCCGCAATCGGCCCGCGCCGATCCTCGACGACATTCGTGACGCCCTCGTTTCCTGTTGCTGCAAGGGCAAACCGGAAGACGAGGGCCGCGGCCTGCTCAAGGCGATGACGACGGCGGAGGTCGGCTCGGCGATCGGTCGAGTGACTCCGGCGATGGGGCGGCTGCCGATCCTCCACGACTTCGAGACGCAGCTCGACGTGCTCGAGCTCGGCGAGGTGATGGGGAAGGAGAAGCGGCTGGTGGTGACGCTCGATCTCCGCGAGGAGCTCGGGGCGCGCCGCTCGGCCTTCCTCCACCGGCTCGAGATGCTCGAAGTGCCGCTCGCCGAGCTCGAGAGCGCACCGACGGGCGATGGGGCGACGTTGTTCCGCGAGAAGTGGCGGCTCACCTGGTCGCCGAAGGTCGAAGCGGAGCTCATCGAGAAGAACCTCTACGGTGACACCATCGAGACGGCGGCGATGGCCCAGCTCGAGGAGCGCGTCGCCAAGGAAGCGCGTCACGCGGGCAACACCTGCGGCCGACTTCGCGAATCGGTGTCGATGCAGCTCCCGCACGTGATGCAGCGGCTCGAGACCGCGGCCGGCGCCGCCATCGACGAAGATCGTCACTTCAATTCGCTCTGCGAAGCGCTGGTGCACCTCCTCGTGCTCAACCGGCTCGCGGTGCAGAAGAACCTCGGGCGAGACGCCATCGCCACGCTCGCGACCCGCGCGTACACTCGGGCCTGTCTCGCCATCGCCGAGCTGGGCGCGGTGCCGACCGAGCAGCAGGAGCCGGTCATCGCCCACCTCAAATCCCTCGCCGAGGCGGTGCTGAGCGACGAGCTCGACTTCGATCGACCGCTCTTCACCGACGCAGTGAAGAACGCAGCGCTGGCGACCGAGGTGCCCTTCATGCAGGGCGCGTTCGCCGGGTTGCTCGCCGAGCTGCGGGAGCTCGACCCGAAAGATCTCGCCGCACGCGTCGCTGCCTTCGCGACCTCTCACCCGACGAAGATGGTGCTGGCTGGTGAGTTCCTCGATGGGGCCTTCGCGGTCTCGAAGACCTCCATTCTCCTCGGAGCCGACGCGCTGGTCGGCGCCATCGACGAGCTGCTCAAGACGGCGCCGTGGGACCAGTTCATGACGATCCTCCCGAAGGTGCGGCACGCCTTCGAGCGGCTGCACGATCGTCAGCGTCTCTCGTTCGCCGATCGCGTCGCCGTTCGTTACGGGCTCCAGGAAGGCGAGCAGGTGATGGAGCTGAAGGCCACGTCCGCCGAGGCCGCCGCGTCGATGGCCGCCGTCGACACCCGGGTCGCCGCCATCATGAAGGAGTGGACGTTCTAATGGCCGCGAAGAAAGCCAAGGCGCCTCCGAGCAAGCCGGCTCCGGCGATTCGGGACGAGGATCGCGAGTGGGTCGGCCGGTGGCGGCTCGTGTTGGGAAAGACGGCGGAGGATCGCGGCCTCGTCGCCGGAGCAACCGACGAGCGCATGGCCCAGGCGATGGGCGCGATCGACTTCGTCTACGAGAGCGAGCGCGGCGGCGGGAAGGATCAGACGAAGCTCACCGTCCCGACGTGGATCGACGCGGTCTCCGAGCTGTTTCCGCGTCAGGCCAAGGAAGTGCTCGAGCGCGAGCTGATCAACCGTCGCGGCATCGGTCAGCTGCTCGATCACCCGAAGTTGCTCGAGAAGATCGAGCCGAACGTCGAGCTGGTGAAGACGCTCCTCACCCACAAGGACCTGCTCGACCCACGCACGCGAATCCTCGCGCGGAAGATCATCGATCAGGTGGTGCAGCAGCTGAAGAAGCAGCTCGAGATCCGCATCGAGCAGGCGATCATCGGCGCGCTCCGTCGCGATCGGCACTCGCCTCGCCGCGTCTTCCGCAACCTCGACTTGAAGCGCACCCTGCGGCGCAACCTGAAGAACTGGGACGAAGAACGCCGGAAACTCCTGGTCGATCAGCTCTTCTACTTCGCCGCCGAGCGCAACAAGCGGCCGTGGCACATCATCGTCTGCGTCGATCAATCGGGCTCGATGCTCGACTCGGCGATCTTCTCGGCGGTGATGGCGTCGATCTTCGCCGAGCTCCCGGCGGTGCGGACCTCGCTCGTGCTCTTCGACACCAACGTCGTCGACTTGTCGGATCAGGTGGGCTCGCCGGTCGACGTGCTGCTCAAGGTGCAACTCGGTGGCGGCACCGACATCACCCAGGCGCTCCAGTACTGCTCGGGGCTCGTCGGAGAGCCGCAGCGCAGCATCGTGGTGCTCATCACCGACTTCTTCGAGGGGCGCGACGAGGCCGATCTGGTGAAGCAGGTGCGGGTGATGGCGGACTCCGGCGTGCGCATGGTTGGCCTCGGCGCGCTCGGGTACGACGCCCGGCCCGAGTACAACAAGTCCACCGCCGGGAAGTGCCGCAAGGTCGGAATGGACATTCTGGTCTGTACGCCCGAGCGGTTGGCGGAAGCGATGGCGGAGATCATTCGAGGGTGACGTCACGCACGGCCGAGGAATCCATCAATACCTAGTGCGCTTACTGGGGAGTGTGAACGCTCGCGCCATTGAAGGACAAGATCCGCGAGGGCGTCACGTTCCTCGTCACTCGACTGTCGAAGTAATGCTCCAAGAGTCGAGCGAAAGTCACTGTCGTTGTACATTCCTGAAAGTTCGAGACCTGTCATCAGAGTCGCCGCCGAGCCAAATTGAGAGAGGGGCTCTGAAAACGCCTGAATAACGAGTTCGCGAGTGAAGATACTCTCGGGTGCGACAATTAGAAGAAGGACTGCAACAATTTGCTTGAGTTGCGGCTCTTTGATCGCCTCAATGGAAGTGCGCATCGAGCGCTCGCTCAGTCCAATCTCCACCAAGACGTGTGCGATGCGCTCTCGAGATGCCCGTTGGGTGTCACGCGCACTTACCAAGATACTCAGTGCGCGGAACAGCCAGGGAAGCATGCCTGCGTCTTCAGGCAGTTTCAGTCGCAAGTCAGCGAGTGATTCGACTGACCATCCGCTCGTGGCTCCAATGAGAGAACGGACCGCCATCCAGTTTGTGTTACGTCCCTCCGCGCGCAGCCTTTCCTTAAGGGCGGCCGCCTTGGAATCATTAAACAGAAGGTGCCAGTGCCCAATTGGAAGGCGAACGAGAAGTGACTTCGAGTTCAATGCTGCTTCTACGACGAGCCGAAGTAGTCGAGGGTCGGTAGTCTCGTTGCGAAGTCCTTCATCGCTCATTGCCACCTCCCAAACCAGAAGGGAGAGAAGGGGATTGACCGCGAAGCCTTTCGCTACCATTGGGCTAGAAAGGTCTGGATTGGGATGAAGTGAGAACGGATGCAGTCGACTGCTGTCAATTCGGTGAGTCCAGAAGGAACCGAAGTCCGAATCGCTCATGGCCTCGAGAGTTCTCACGAGTTCGTCGAAGGTTTCCCCATTCTGCGAGGTGCCCAGTGGTTCAACAAATTCGTACGGAACCGTCCTAAGCGCCTCGAGGGAACCGGCAGAACGAAGCAAATCGATGAACGCGATCCTCGACGGCGTTGCGTGAAGTGCTAGGAGACGAATGAAAATACCTAGACTTGACGTCGCCGGAATATTGAGGGCGCTAGGAATCGGCAAACTCGCTTCGATGTGCGGGCGGCTTCGGTGCATCTTGAACCAGCCAAAATCAACCATTTCGCCGGTTGTCTGGTTCATGATAGAGGAAGTGAGAAATGGCTCGACAGCTGAAATGCCTCTTTGCTCAAGTGCCCGTGCAACCAATTTTCCGCCATTTGCGTTGCGTCCCAATGAGCGAAGGCACTCGACGGCTGCGGTTTGTTTGGGCTCCTTTGCGAGAGCTTGGTCGAGGAGCCAACGAGCCGTCCAGTTGCGATCAGGGCTTGTTCGCATTGCGAGCAGTTGATTCACACGGGTTCTGTAGCGATCCGACTTTCCTTCGATCTGAGTGACAAGAGCCGGAATGGCGTTGTCGCCATCGCTCAGGCATTGAGAGACAAAGATGTGCGCACCTAGGGTGCGAGTTGAAGATGTGGCGAGCACTTGCTCCATTTGTTTTCGAACGAATCCACGGGTCGACGGTGCGCGGATCATCATGAGGGAGTCTATGACTGTGCCTACTCCGAGTCCGGCGAATGTCGAGACGAGCTCAGAGAAGTTCGCTCGCGCCTTCTTGTCACTCTCAAGAGAGCCATCGCGAAGAAGGCTAGCAGCCACAAGAGCGCCCCTGCCGAGTTCGTTGTCTAGAAAAGAGTCCGGGCGGTCGAGGTCGATCCTATCCAGAGATCGAAGGCTCTCGATTGCGTTGATGAGTTCCGATTTTCGGCCGCGGGCGACGAATGCGCCAAGCACAAAGAGAACGACCTCGCGCCAGTGTTGATCGCCCGCAATTCGTTCGAACCTTCTGGAAATTTCGTCTATCTCGACATTGTCGTAGAGATGCTCCGCAGCGAAGTACTCTTGAAGTTGTCGTATGTCGAAATGAACCCGATTCCCGTCGTTTGGTGTTGAGATCAGGACGAGTCGTGTTGTGGCTGCTTGTAGAAGCGCTTTGACAATCTGGTCTTGGTTTGCGTCAAAGCGCTCATCGACGATGCTGCGTGCCAGATCTTCGAACTCCTTCTGTGTCAGGCTGGCCTGCGCGCCAGAGGCGGCCTCGGCTCGAGCGTGAAGTACAAAACCGAGGCGAGAGTGGATTTCCTTGAGAAGAGCCGGCTCTTCTTTGAGAATGCGTGCGAGCGTCTTGTCTGGGAGATTGCGGTTTGCTTCGCGAGCTCTCATCACATCGTAGAAGCGGGAGAAGAGTTCGTACTTGCGTTCAGGTGGTTGGCCGCCGCTCCGACAAATGATGGCGAGGATATGGGCTTGGAGCGGTGATGTGGTGAGTTCCTGGATGTTTGTTGCCTTCATTGCTTCGGAGAAAGCAGCGCTTCTTTCGAAAGCCTCTTGGGGTGGAAGCGTGTGTGTGAGTAGTCTGAGGCCGCAATCGAGTGCGACATCCGGGCTCAGCCTTGTTAACTCGATACTCGAGAGTCCGGGGATGTTGTCGAACTGACCTGAGTAGCCTTGCGGTCTCGATGTGCAGATTGAGAGCAGGTCCGAGACGGCCGACTGGTCTCGAATGAACTGAGAGACATTTACCGCAACGGTGTCTTTGAGGCTGTCCGGGACTTCGTCGAGGCCGTCAAACACCGCGCAGCAAGGTCGCCCCTGCGCTATCCTCCGCACTGAGGAAGCCTCCACTGGCTGCTCAAGACGTGCGCTGATCCGCGCGGCAATGTAGCTGAGAATGCCGCTTTGATCGCCACTTGTCGTGAGCCACTTGGCATAGTCCTTGAGGTCAACTTGAAGGGGCAATCGTGGTATGCTCGGCCACATTCCGATAGGCTCTGCGTGAGCCTGAACATCTCTGGCCAGTTGTTGCTCATCCACCGTCCGCGCGCTTCCAGTCGCAAGAATGAGTGCAGCGCGCTGAATATGGCAGTAATATTGACCTATCGTGGACTTCCCGTTTCCCGGCCCGCCCTTGATAAGCCACACAGGCGCCCTGCTGGGGTGGCGCACCCAGTGTTCGAGTCGCGTATGACGCGGCTGGAGTTCTGTCGATGGACGCGGCGGGAGGTGGCTCTGACTTGCAGTAGATGCGAGATGAGGCATGATTGTGCTTTTGACGCTCGCATGCGCGCATGAGAATGGAAGATCCACAAATAGTGAGTGAATTCGCGGGCGTCTGTCGTCCTCGAATCCTCCTTGGTCAAGTTTTGCGTGGGAATGTTCTTCGAAGTCGAGATTTGTGAGGCACCGCTCGATGTCGCGATCGATCGTTTGCTCGGTATTGAGGCGAGATATTATCAGTGCGAGGACATTGCCTGGGGTGATGAAGTGCCCGTAGCGCTCCGCAATATCTCGATACTGAGACAGCCAAGCCTTGATTTTCGAGCCGCTCCAAATCGAGAAGCGGTCGCCGACAGACGGGAGTCGTGCTTGAACCATTGCCCGAATCGTGTCGAAGGCGCCCGAGTCTGGGCTACCCGATGGGTCGACGTTGGTTGCGAGTATCCAAATGCTCGGCAAGCGTCTCGCGGCTTCAGGGTTCGCGAATGCATCGAGTTCTTGTTTTGCCTGCTCGATTAGCCATTTGTTATGGTCCTTCGAGAGATTCGGTGCATGAAACTTGGACTGGATATACCAGATGCCGTTCCACTGATCGCTTTGGCTCGGATACGGTGCGCGCCCCTCAAAGAGGCCGTCTCGGCCACCATCCGGCCCGGGCCCGAATGTTGAGAGGCCCGCTCCGAGCACACGAAGTGCGATCGCGTTGACCATATGTTCAAAAGTGTGTGAAGAGAGACCTGATAGGTCGAAATCGGACATTCGGCGAGCCTAGGACTGCTTCTAGGGGTTCTCAAGCTTGGCTTGTGTATTGAGCTGTTGGAAGCGGTTGGTCTGCATGAGACTGAGCTTGATGGCCAGGAGAGCAGAAGATGAGGACTCAAACGAAGGCGGCGAAGGCAAACGCGGCAGTGAAGATGAAGAGCGCACCGGTGAAGGTGAAGGCCGCGAAGACCGCACCGGTCGCGAGCCCTGCGAAGGCGCCCGAACCGGCCTCCCCTCCGGCCGAGGCCGCGCCCAAGCCTCCCGCGAAGAAGAAGTCCGACAAGCCCAAGCCGTTCGCCGGCAAGCGCTTCGCCTTCTTCGGCGAGTTCACCGTCTGGCCGCGCTACCACCACACCTCTCCGTCGGAGCTCGCTCGACGTCGCGGTGCCAGTCTCGTCGCCGACCTGGACGAGTCGGTGAACGTCGTCGTCTTCGGCGACCACAAGGGCACCGGCCGCGCCGACGCGAAGAAGAAGGCGGAGCGACTCGTCGCCAACGGCGCGAAGCTCGAGATCCTCGACGAGGCCCAGTACCGCGAGCTCGTGCGCATCGACTTGAAGGGCAAGTCCTTCGCCTTCGTCGGCGGGTTCGACTGCAGCCCCGAAGGCACCGGCATGCTCGAGGCGATGGCGTCGACGGCTGGCGCCACCACGGCCGAGGTCGGACCCGAATTGGACTACCTCGTCGTCGGCAACCGGCGCGGGCCCTCGAAGATCGCCCTCATCAACAAGGCGAAGAAGCTGAACGACGAGGAGGGCGCCGAGATCGACTTCCTCGACGAAGGCTCCTTCCTCGAGCTGGTGCGGGTCGACACGCCGGCGACCGCGACCTCGAGCGGCGGCATCGACTTTCCCGGCTTCGTGAACCGGCTCTACGGCCACGTCGACCGCGGCCGCCTGGGTCGAGCGCTCGACATGCTCCGCAGCGATCGCTTCAAGCTCTTCACCAAGCTCGACGATCAACACCTCGTCGGCGTCTGCCGCAGCCAGAGTGGCTCGGGCAGCGTCTACGCCAGCTGGCTCAAGCCCGATGGCGCGTACGGCTGTTCGCAGCCCGACATGGACGACTGCATGGGCCTCCAGGGGCAGGTCTGCAAACACCTCCTCGTGCTCGTCGTCGGTCTGGTGCGCACCAACCAATTGCCGGCCGACCGCGCGCTCGAGTGGGTGAAGGTCGCCCAAGGCAAGAGTCCGAAGCGCGACAAGGAGCTCTGCGCGGAGACCTTCATTCAATACAAGGGCGCCGAGGCCGGTACCGTCGACTGGCGCCCGACCGAGACCGTGCCCGAAGACTTCTACGCGATGTGAGTCGATGAGCGGCCTCCTCGACGCGCTGAGGGCGAGCGGTCCGTTCGGGTTCGCGGCCGTTGGCAGCGGCGTCGTGGGGAGCGCCCTCGCGATCGCGGCGATCCTCTCGCCTCGCTCCGCGCCGAGCCTGCTGGGAGCGCCGATCGGCTCGAGTCGACGTGGACTGGCGCTGGCCGCGCTCGGCTTCGCTGGCCTCGCGGCAGGGCTGGGCGTGGTGGGCACCGCCATCGACAGGGAAATGGTGAAGGCGACGGTGGGCTCGGTGGCTTCTGCGGTGACCGCCGAGCGCATTCTCCGCTTCGGCTTTCGGGCAGCGCAGGCGGTCTCTCTCGTCGGTGCGCTCGCCGCTTCCGTGCCCTTCGTGCTCGGGACGCTCGGCGTGGTGCTCTGTGGGCTTCCTTCGGCTCAGCGAACGCGAGGAGAGCCGGACACCTCGGCCGGCTCGCCGCTCGCGAGGCTCTCGGTGATCGTCGCGATGGGTGGTGCGGCCCTGCTCATCGCCGGTGCGGTGGCGAGCTGGAAGCGGCCGTTGCCGCCCCTTCGCTACGAGCTCCCCGAAGACGACCTGACGGCGTGGGGTCTGGCGGAGGCCGTCGAAGCCGTCGGGGTGAGTCACGCGAGCGGCGAGGCGTGCGCGTCGCTCGAGTCGGCGTTGACGCCGTACCTCGGCCGCGTTCCCAAGCCGTTGCCGCGAACGTTCCTCCGGCCGCCGCCCACGGCCGTCCCCTGGGAGCCCGCCGCCGAGGCGTGCGTGCAAGCGATCATCGTTGGCTGGGAGTCGGCGAGCGGGGCCGGCTTTCGTTGGACCGTCGACGGTCTCTCGACCTCGACGCTCGTCACCAGCGAGGCGCAGCTGAAGCAGTTGGAGCTGTACCGCGCGACGCACCCACGGGTCGATCGACCCTGAGCGACGACTGCGCGCGCTCGTCGTCCTGGTGTGCGCTGAGCGCGCTCGCCCTCACTGCGGAAAGAACACGCGGCCAGGCGCTCCGTTGAGGCCCGTCGCCGTGTGGCAGGTGTTGCAGTCACCGTCCATCTGCGCGCTGCCCATCGCGTTCGTCTTGCCGTTCGCCTTCACCCGCGCCTTGTAGGGGAGCGTGAAGCCGGCGCTGGTGCTCTTCGAGTAGAAGTTGCCCGCGGCGTTGATGGTGAGGGTCGCTTGCACTGCGTCGTTCATGTCGAGGATCTCGACGACGGCGCCCGACGGCACGTCGGCAGCGGCGCAGAGGTCGGCCTGTTTCACCGAGCCGTAGGCGGTGCCCATGAAGAAGTACGCCTTGCCCTTCTCGGCGACGCCACCCGGGTTCTGGTTCTGGAAGTTGTTCCCGAGGTGGCAGCTGCGGCAGGCGAAGCCGGGGTTCATCACTTCGCTCTCGTTGGTGCCGCCCGTCCAGGTCTGGCCGCTCGTGCAGGTCTCGGTCGTGGTGCCTGCGGAGTACCCGCGACCGAGTGAGGCTGGAGTGCCCCCGCAGCCAACGAAGAGGATGATGACGACGATCGACGACCCAAGGAGCGTGGAGCGAATCACCTGGAGATGACTCTCGCGCATCGCGTCCGGCCACGAAGGCTCAAGGCGCGTAGGTGGTTGGGCGCAGCTTCGAGGAGACGAAGGTGACGAAGAGGCCCACCACGACCCACGCCGAGAGATGGAAGAGCGCCACGTGCTGCGCCGACTGCCCGCAGGCGAGCTCACCTGCGAACGCGCCAGTCGTTCCCGCCGCGAAGCCAGCCACCAGGCTCCGGAGCCGGTTGGGCGCCATGTTTCGAAGGAGGAGGATCACCACCGCGGCTGGGACGAGCCCGACGCCGAGGTGACTCACCGTGCAGACCCACTGCGGCTGATCAGACGGCGCGCCCGCGCCGCGCAAGAGCACCAGCAGCCCGGCCGTGAGCGCGAGCAAGCCGAGGGAGACGAGCCGCACGGGCCTTCCCTGCGGCCGGAGCGAGGCCCAGGTGGAGACGAGGCCGACGGTGACCAACGCCGCCAGCGTCACCGAGCGCGCCGACACCATGTCGATGGTGCACGCACCGACCGCGAGCAACACGCCGGTGAGCACCGCCGAGAGCCCGAAGAGCGTGCCCGAGAGCTGGAGCACGAGGCTCTTCCAGGTGCGCCGCCTCGGCGCCTTCAGCTCGGCCTGCATCGCCGCGCGCGCCTTGGCCAAGACCTCCAGCGAGGGCGGTTCCGGCGGGGAAAGTGGCAGCTCGTTCGTCGCCATCGTCAGCTCGGCTCCTCCAACAACTCCTTCAACCTTTCGTAGCCGCGGTGCGCGCGGATTCGGGCGGCCGTCGAGGTGATCTCCAGCATCGAGGCGATCTGCTCGAACGACAGCCCCTCGAGCTTGTGCAGAATCACCGCTTCACGTTGCTGCTCCGGCAGTTGGGCGAAGGCGCGCTCGATTCGGCGACGCTGACCCGGGTCCGACATCGCGGGCTCGACGACCGCTTCGGGGAGCTTTCCTTCTTCATCGGTCGGCAACACCTCGACGTTCAGCTTTCGGTGTCTCAGGTTGTCGCGCGCGGCGTTGCCGGCGATGGTGAGGAGCCAGGGCGCGAACTTGAGGCCGCGCTGAAATCGATCGGCCGAGCGCACCACCGACAGGAACGTCGTCTGCAGGAGATCGTCGGCGAGCGTTCGGTCCTGGACCATTCGGGTCAAGAAGGCATGCACGCCCTTCGCGTGGCGCTCGAAGAGCGTCTCCAGGGCGCGCGAGTCACCCTCTTGAAAGGCCTCCATCAGTTCCTCGTCGCTCGGCATCCCGGCTTGTCCTCGCATACGGCCTGCTGGGGCGGGGTGTTTCATCGAAAGAAACAGGTGCGATTTCAAGTGCGTTCAGCAGTGGGGTCGGCGCTTGGCGCACCTTTCCCGCCTTTTCTGACGCAGGAGTGACGCTGGAACGTTGAACCTGGAGGCGGGCTGTCGGAAGGTCTTCAGCGCACTCGGACGGCCCGACTGCTGCCGTCGAGTTGGATCAAGGAGCCCTCATGAGAGCGCCGCTCGCAGCCATGTCCCTCGCCCTCGCAGGCTGCATGTGCGGGATGCCACCCGGCGGAACGGACGGCGGGAACCCCGACGGAAGTACGGGAGGACAGTGCGTCGCGGCGGGGCAGCCGTGCGAGGCGAGCGTGCCGTGCTGCGGGAGCTGCGTGGGTTCGGTGTGCCGGTCGTCGACGTTCTGCAAGGACCCAGGGGCAGCGTGTGCGAGCGACTCCGAGTGCTGCAACGCCTCGTGCGTGAGCGGCGCGTGTGCGAGCGGTGCCTGCGTGGCGACGGGGCAGGCGTGCACCGACGCGGCCCAGTGCTGCACGAAGACCTGCACCAACGGCTCCTGCGCTCAAGTGCCGGGAGGCTCGTGCCGGGTGTTGGGCGACGCCTGCACCGGCAACGGAGACTGCTGTTCGACGCTCTGCAAGAGCGGGCGGTGCTCGAAGGCCTACAGCTGCCAACCCAACGGAGATCGCTGCAGCGCGAGCGCGGAGTGCTGCGGCAACGCGTGCTCGGCGCCCGATGGCGGGGTGGGGGTCTGCCTCTTCATCACCGGCGGTGGGGCCGGTGGGTGCATTCAAGAGGGCAACCCGTGCTCCGGTGGATCGAACTGCTGCTCGCGCACCTGCTTCGATCCGGGCTCGGGCGCGACGGTCTGCATGCCAGCGGGCGGGTGCCGGCTGACGGGGACGTCGTGCGCGAACGACAACGCCTGCTGCGGCGGGGGAACGAACCCGAACGGCACCGTGCAGTGTGTCGGTGGGCGCTGTGACAACGGCCGGGCCTGCAATGGCGTCGGGAACATCTGTGGGACCGCGCCGCTGCCTGATGGCGGCACGGTGATGATCAACGCATCGCAGGACTGCTGCGACGGCAAGAAGGCGGTCTGCAAGCTCGACGTCTCGGGCATTCCGCGCTGCTTCGGCGGTGGCGGGTTGCCGGGCTGTCCCTCCGGGTACACCGGGCAGGCCCCGTGCTGCATCGCGGCGGGTGAGCAGTGCCAGTTCCGCGATCAGTGCTGCAATGGCGCGCTCTGTCTCCTCGGCGCAGGAGAGGTCTACCGGTGCCAGGCGCCGACCTGCACTCCGGCGGGAGGATCGTGCACGACGGCCGAGAACTGCTGTGCGCCACTCTCGTGCGTCCAGGGGGCTTGCCGCCCGCCTGTGGTGACGATGGACGGCGGCTCGGCGAGTGACGGCGGAGTCTGCAAGGCGCTCGATGCCACGTGCACCTTCTCAGCCGAGTGCTGCAGCACGATCTGCGCGAATGGGCGGTGTGCTCCGCCGAGGGTCTGCCAGCCCGCGGGAGGCGTGTGCACCGCGACCGCCGATTGCTGCACGGGGACCTCGTGCGTGATCACCAGCGGCACGAGTGGAACGTGCGCTGCTTCGACCTGCGTCGGTGCGGGACAGACCTGCACGGCTGGAGGTAACTCGTGCTGCGCTGGGTTGGGGTGTCTGGCTGCCGATCTGAATCCGTGCTCCGGCGTTGGTCAGTGCACCTGCACGACGCCGATCAACTGATCGGTTCGATCGCTCGAGCGCCGACGAGAAGAGAATAGTCGTGGCACGTGCGCGCAAAGAGGTGAGCCGATGACGACGCAGATCTCTCGGGTGGCGGCCATCGTCGGGGCGATGGTGGCGCTCGGCTGTGGTCCAGTTGGTCGTCCAGACGCGGGAACGGCCGGCGGGAAAGCGGGCGGGGTCGTCGCTGGCGGATCGTCGGGCGGATTCGGCGGTGGCGCGAGCGGTGGATCGTCTGGCGGAACGAGCGGTGGATCATCTGGCGGAATGAGCGGCGGATCGTCTGGCGGAATGAGCGGCGGATCGTCTGGCGGAACGAGCGGCGGATCGTCTGGCGGAATGGGCGGTGGATCGTCTGGCGGGACGAGCGGTGGATCGTCTGGCGGGACGAGCGGTGGATCGTCTGGCGGAGTGGGGGGTGGCTCATCGGGGGGAATCAGCGGTGGGTCGGGCGGCGGCGGGGGCGGAGGATCGTCGGGCGGCGGCG
>JBPOIJ010000099.1:0-39234 GCA_052034585.1 Myxococcota bacterium | reverse complement strand
GTTTGATAGAATGTTTGATCACTAGATACACCTATGCCTTTCTTATAGTTAAAAAACTTCTTTGAAAATTCGGAGTTCTTGAATGAAAGGTTGTAATCGAAATTGAATTTCAAGCCCATGTCCCGTCCGGGAATTCCATATAATGGCGGATACCGGACGATGGGGGCATAAGTGGACGGCAGGGTATCCAAAAAAGCCTGTCTGTCAATATCTTTTTTATCGTAACCGATAAAGACAACATTGACCGGAACCTTCTGTTCGAACGTTACGATCTCACCGGGTCTCAGACCTCCCTCATTCTTGTCTTTGGCGGATACGGGAATGGCAAAGACAAGAGAAAGAATGATCAGGATGCTAAACAGGGTAAACAATCTTTTTTTCATTTTATATTCTCCTTTGGTTATCTTGGAATCTAAAACATCGGCGGAAATATCGATCGGTAATGACCGCGATACATCCATCTTGGTGCTCCATAGTCAAGATCAACTTCATAGGGAGCCAATTCTTTATCAAGGGCGTATTGATCCATGGTTTCAGCCTGCGCATCCGACCCATCGTTAGCTTTCTGCTTATCTGCCGATGGAGCGGCAAGCTTCATGGAAAAAGAAGGAAAAATATTGAGTAGGGCGAGAATACTTTTATTCATTTTATGGTCTCCTTTGGTTGTAGTTGATTATCAAAACCCATCATTCATGGATGGGGGGATCACAACACGAAGCGACGCTCGAGACAGCTATGCCACCCGATAGAGACAAAGATGGTTTCGAATTCCCAGTTTTCCAAATTTGAGGTAGATGCCATTTCTGGTAAAGATTATTTTTCTGCCGAAAACATGCGATGGGCAACTGGTCCTTCACGCCGACGGGCTCGCTCTCGAACGGGAGCCACTCGGTCAACGCGACCGCGACCGACGCGGCCGGCAACGTGTCGCCGGTCTCGAACACCAACACCTTCACGGTGAACGCGATCGTCGGCGCGCCCGTCGTCGTGACGCCCGCGAACGGCTCGAGCACGAGTGACACCACGCCCACGTACACCGGCACCGCACCGGCGAACGCGACCGTCACCGTGAGCGTCGACGGCAGTGTGATCGGCACCGCGACGGCCGACGCCTCGGGAAACTGGACGCTCACGCCCACGACGGCGCTCTCGCAGGGCAGCCACCTGGTGAACGCGACCGCCACGCTCTTCGGCAACACGAGCGGCGTGTCGAACACCAACCCCTTCACCGTCGACACCACCGCGCCCGCCGCGCCAGTCGTCGTCGCGCCCGCGAATGGCTCGGTCACCAACGACCCCCGGCCCGTCATCAGCGGCACCGCCGAGGCGAACTCGACCGTCACCGTCCGGGTCGACGGGAACGTGATCGGCACGGCCACTGCCAACTCCATGGGCGGGTGGACGCTCACGCCGACGACCGCGCTCGCCGCGGGGAACCACATGGTGAACGCCACCGCCGCCGACGCAGCCGGCAACGTCTCTCCGGTGTCGAACACCAACAGCTTCACCATCGACACCACCGCGCCGGGCGCGCCGGTCGTCACCGCTCCGGCGAACGGCAGCTTCACCTCCAATCCACGGCCGGCGATCACTGGCACCGCGGAGGCGAGCTCGACCGTCACCATTCGCATCGACGGTACGGTGGTGGGCACGACGACCGCCGACTCGACGGGCGCCTTCACCTTCACCCCGACGACCGCGCTCTCGAATGGCCCCCATATGGTGAACGCGACCGCGACCGACGCCGCGGGCAACGTGTCTCCGACGTCGAACACCAACACCTTCACCGTCGACCCGAACGCCGGGCTCACCGCGCCGGTGATCACCGCGCCGGCGAACGCCTCGACGACGACCAACAACCGGCCGGCCATCACCGGGACGGCGCCTGCCAACTCGACGGTGACGGTTCGCATCGATGGGGTGGCCGCCTGCACCACGACCGCGACCGCGCAGGGCGCCTTCACCTGCACGCCTTCGATGGCGCTCAGCGACGGGCCGCACGTCGTCACGGCGGTGGCGTCGACCTCCGCAGGCACCTCTCCAGTGAGCACCCCGGTGAACTTCACCGTCGACGCGACGCCACCGTTGACGCCTGCCGTCGTCGGCCCGGCCGACGGGAGCCGCACCTCCGACACCACGCCGACCGTCACCGGAACCGGCGAGCCTGGCAGCACCATCACCGTGCGGATCGACGGGACGAGTGCTGGCACGACGACGGTGCGCCCCGACGGCACCTGGAGCTTCGACGTGCCCACCGCGCTCTCGCTCGCGAGCCACACGGTGAGCGCGATCGCCGCCGACTCGGCAGGGAACATGTCGCTGCCCTCGAACACGAACACCTTCACGGTGGTCGCGCCGGGAGCGCCGGTCGTCACCACGCCGGCCGACAACTCGATGGTGAACACCACCACCCCGATGCTCGGTGGCACCGCTGGAGCGAACGAGGTGGTGACGGTGAAGATCGACGGGATGACGGTGTGCACCGCGACCGCGAACGCCCAGGGCGCCTTTGCTTGTACGCCTGGCGCCGCGCTCTCCGAGGGCCGGCACGCGCTCACCGCCACCACGCCGGACGGAATGGGCGGCGTCCGCACCTCCAACACCAACACCTTCACCATCGACACTGCGGCGCCGTCCGCGCCGGTGGTGCTCACGCCTCCGAACAACTCCACGACGACCAACACACGCCCGCCGATCGCCGGTACGGCTGAGCCGTTCTCCACCGTGACGGTGACGCTCGATGGGATGACGCTGGGCACCGCGGTCGCCGACGCGAGCGGGGCATGGAGCCTCACCCCGTCGATGCCGCTGGCGACGGGCTCGCACATGGTCTCGGCGCGCGCGACCGATCGTGCGGGGAATCAGTCGCCTGTCTCGGCCACCAACACCTTCTCGGTCTCGACGGCCACCAACCCGGTGACGCTGCAGACCCCGCTCGATGGCTCGACGACTCGCAACTCGCGGCCGGCGCTCTCAGGCACCGCGACGGCTGGCGCGATGGTGGAGGCCCGCGTCGACGGAGCGATCGTCTGCTCGGCCACTGCCGACGCGGCCGGCGTGTGGACGTGCACGCCTTCGATGGCGATCGCCGATGGGCGCCACGTGGCGACCGCGACGCTGATGGGCAGTTCGACCACCTCGAACGCCAACGCCTTCGTCGTCGACACCGTCGCGCCGGCGACGCCGGTGGTGACCAACCCGGCCGACGGCAGCTTCCAACCGCCGACCCCGCGCGTCACCGGAACCGCGGAGCCCGGTGCCCGAGTGACCGTGTCGATCGACGGCAACCCGGTGTGCGTCACCCTCGCCGACGCGCGAGGGAGCTGGGCCTGCACGCCCTCGATGCCGCTCACCATGGGCGCTCACACCGTGACGGCGACCGCGACCGATCCAGCGGGCAACGTCTCGCAGCCCTCGAGCCCGAACCGCTTCACGGTCGACACCACCGCGCCCAACGCCCCAGTGCTGACGATGCCTGCCAACGGAAGCACCACGACCAACACCCGGCCGACCTTCACCGGCACGGCCGAGGCGGGCGCGACGGTGGCGGTGTCGGTCGACGGCAACGAGGTGTGTCGCGGTACGGCCGACATGCAGGGCGCTTTCAGCTGCACGCCGACGATGGCGCTCGCGCTCGGCATGCACTCCGCTCGGGCGGTGGCGACCGACGCCGCAGGCAACGCGTCGATGCCGTCGAACACCAACATGTTCACGATCACCGGCAGCTCCGGGGCGCCGACGATCACCTCGCCGACCGACGGCAGCACGACGAACAACTCCAAGCCGGCGATCGCGGGGACTGCGCCGGCGAACTCCACCGTGACGGTGAAGGAAGGCACGACCGTCGTCTGCACCGCGATGGCCGACGCGATGGGGAACTGGAGCTGCACGCCGATGAGCGCGCTGCCCGACGGCTCGCATACGGTGACCGCGACCGCCAACGTGAACGGCATGGACACGCCGGCCTCGACGCCGGTGACGGTGACGATCGACACCGTTCCGCCAGTCGTCACCATCACTGGCGGGCCCGAGGGCACCACCACCGAGCCGAAGAGCTCGTTCCCGATCATGTCGAACGAGCCGGGAACGACCTTCCACTGCAGCATCGACGAAGGGCCGTTCATGGCGTGCATGTCGCCGGTGCAGACCGATCTCGGGCCGGGGGCGCACTCGCTCGTGGTGCGCGCGACCGACCCCGCGGGGAACACCTCGACGACGCGCCGCGACTGGACGATCGCCCAGGAGTTCAAGGGCCGGTACGCGGGCGGTGGCTGTTCTGCGGCAGGAATGGGTCAGCTCGGCGTCTTGGCCTTGCTCGTGCTGATCCGGCGTCGGCGCTGAGCCGATCGTTGGGCGACGGGCCGGTGGTGGGCTTCGGGCGCAGTCTCCAGATTCAGGATGGAGCGGCTGCCGACGCGTCGAATCTCGAACCACTGATGGGGCCGGGCGTCGGTCTCTGGATCTTCGGGCACAGCCACCTGCGCTTCGACGAGCGGATCAACGGGACGAGGTTGGTCAGCAACCCTCGCGGGTACCCGGATCAACCGGTGCCTGGCTTCGACGCTCGCTGCACCCTCGAGATCTGAGCTACAGCACCCGCCGATGCACGTCGTCGTCTACCGCAAGCCCGGGTGTTCGCTCTGCGACGACGCCGACGAGCTGCTCGCTCTGGCGCACGAGAAGTGGCGCTTCACCCTCGAAGCCCGCAACATCCTCGAGCGAGAAGACTGGTTCTCGGCGCATCGCTACCGGGTCCCAGTGGTGATCATCGATGGAATCGAGCGCCTCACGCTGAGGTTCTCGTCACAACAACTGGAAGCAGCCCTCACCGCTGCCGAGGAGCCACGCGTGAGCGTCGTCGACGAGCCACCCATCACCGCATTCCGCCAGGTCCCGAGAACTGGCGTCATCTACGTCACCACCGAGGCGCAGCGGCTCGGCTTCTCTCCGAAGAACCCCGACTGGTGCAACCTGGGGCAGGGCCAACCCGAGACCGGCGAGTTGCCGGGCGCTCCCAGGCGCATTCACTCCATTCCGGTCGACGTGGACGATCAGGAGTACGCACCCGTCGCCGGCCTGTGGGAGCTCCGCGAGGCGATCGCGACGCTCTACAACCGGCTGTACCGCAAGGGGAAGAAGTCGCAGTACGGCCCGGAGAACGTCGCCGTCTCCGGAGGCGGCCGCACCTCGCTCACCCGCGCTGCCGCTGCCCTGGGCCACATCAACCTTGGCCACTTCCTCCCCGACTACACCGCGTACGAGGAGCTCCTCGACATCTTCAAGGCGTTCACTCCGATCCCCATCCTCCTCGAGGGCGAGCGCGGGTACGCCTTCTCTCCCGACGATCTCCGGCGCGAGATCATGGGCCGTGGCCTGTCGGCGCTGCTCATGTCGAACCCGTGCAACCCGACGGGCAAGGTGGTGCAGGGCCGCGAGCTCGAGCGCTGGGTCGACATCGCCCGCGAGCTCGACTGCACGCTCCTCATCGACGAGTTCTATTCGCACTACATCTGGAACGCCCCGCCCGGTGCGCTGCCGGTGGAGTCGGCGGCGCGCTACGTCAACGACGTCAACCGCGATCCGATCGTCCTCTTCGACGGGCTCACCAAGAACTGGCGGTATCCAGGCTGGCGGGTGACCTGGACGGTGGGGCCCAAGCAGGTGATCGACGCGGTCGCCTCGGCCGGGAGCTTCCTCGACGGCGGCGGCAACAAGCCGGTGCAGCGCGCGGCGATTCCTCTCTTGGAGGAGAGCTTCGTGGTGCAGGAGACGATGGCGCTGCACAAGGCCTTCCTGGAGAAGCGCGATCGCCTCCTCTCCGGGCTCATGCGGCTGGGCATTCGCGCCGATCGAGTCCCCGACGGCACCTTCTACGTGTGGGGCGACGTCTCTCAGCTCCCGCCGCCGCTCAACGACGGCATGGGCTTCTTCCGGGCCGCGCTCGAGAAGAAGGTGATCACCGTGCCGGGCGAGTTCTTCGACGTGAACCCGGGCAAGCGCCGGGCCGCGCGAGGCAGCCGGTTTCGCCAGTACGTGCGCTTCTCCTTCGGCCCCTCGATGCCCACGCTCGAGACCGCGCTCGGCCGGCTCGAGCAGCTCGTCAACGGCGCGATGCCGAAGTGAGCGCGCTCAGGGGCCGGTGTTCACCCGCTCGAGCGCGGTGCCGAAGACCGAGACCTCACCCGCACCGTTCGTCACCACCCGCAGCTCGACCGCCTTCGCTTCCGAGAAGACGTCGAACTCGAGCTGCCGCTGCGCGCGTGGCCCTGGGAGCAGCTGTGCGTTCCCGAGCTCGACGTTGCCTTGCCTCGCGGTGACCTGCAGGCTGCCCACCGACGCATCGGGGGCGCCCTCGGCAGCGACGTCGAAGGCGACCTTGTAGTGGCCCATGCCCAGGGTGAGGTAGGGCCCGAAGAGGAGATTGCCGGCTTCGTGCGTGCCTGCGTGCACTCGGGGCGGCCCTTGCTGCTCGTCGAAGGCCCCGACGTGGTGGAGCGATCGCGCCGAGACGGGGAAGCGCTGCGGCCCGGCGGCGAGGTCGACCCAGTTGGGAAGGGTGGCGGGGTTGTTCGGGTAGATCCAGATCTTGAACTCCCTGTACGAGAGCGTGCGGGTCGGTGCCCCGAGCTGGACGTCGACGAGCGGCCGATCGACCTGCTTCGCCTCGGTCTCGGTCAGGAGAAGGAACGTCTCGCCGCTCCACTCGTCCTTCGTGAACCAACGCCCCGCGGCGTGCACCCGCATGGGCGTCGGCACGGCGTCGGTCACCATCGGCCGCACCTTCAGCCTGCCTTCGCTGAGGAGCGTGAGGGCCCCCGCGGTCCAGTAGGTCGAGTAGCCGTACCGGAGGCCTTGCCGCTCGAGCAGCTCGATGAGCTCGAGGCGCTCCTGGCCGCGCTTCGCCGCATCTCGCCACCGCCCCCCGTTGCCGCCGTAGCCAGGCAAGGCGAGCGAGGTGACGCCGCAACAGGCGATCGCGGTCACGCAGCCGGCGAGGAGACGTGGGCGCCACGGCCCCTCCATCGGTCGGGCCGGGAAGAGCACGGGGATCAGCATGAGCGCGACGAAGAACGCGGGGATCAGGTAGCGAGCGCTCGGAAACGGGCTCCCTGCGTCAGGCAGGGTGGTGAAGACGAACATGAGGAGCGAGAGGGCTCCCGAGGTCGTCGCGAAGGTCGCGACGAAGCCACCTGGGCCGTCGGGTGACGCCATCACCGTGCGCACCGCCTTGACGGCAGCCCAGGCCACCGGCACGGCGATCAGCATTCGAAAGACGTCGTAGGCCCCCCAGACGGTGCTCACGATGCCACCGGCCGGCGGAATGCCGCTCAGGTGGGCGAGCACTCCGAGCACCGCGTAGAGGAAGTTGCGCCAGGTGCCGTCGGGGCCGAGCCAGGTCGCGAGGGCGACGATGTCGACGGAGCGCACGTGCTGGGCCGCCTGGCGCGCTCCGAAGGCGGCCGCGGCGATGGCCCCGAGGTGCGCAGCGGCGAGGAAGAGCTGAGGAGCGCGCAGCACCTCGCTCGGTCGCGGGAGGCGCCCCGGCACCGCGCGCAGCACCTGCACCCCACACGCGACGAGGAACGGAATCGTCAACATCGCCGCGGCCCGCTTCGGGTTGTTGACCGCGCTGAGAAACGAGGCGAGCGAGAAGAGGGCGAGGTGCCCCCACGGCAGCCGCGCCGAGGTGCCGAAGCGCCGCAGAAACGCCAGCCCCGAGGCGAGCACCGTCACGTTCATCATGATGATGAAGCCGTAGGTCGCCTGGCCGTACAGCGTCTCGGCCAACAGCGAGCTGACGCCACTGGCGACGAAGGCGAGCATCGCGAGCTGCTGCCATCGAGGAAAGCCGAGCTCACGCAGCAGCGCGGCGGTCGCCAGCAGCAGCAACAGGCCCACCAGCATTCCGGCGAGCGCGTGAGTGGTGAAGCCCGCGCCGAAGATGGGAACGAAGGGCAGCGCGAAGGTGTGCGGCGAGAAGGCGTAGACGTCACCGTTCGCGTAGACCCAGCCCGTCGGGAAGAGCTCGCCACTGCGGAGGATCTCTTCGGCGAGGAGCACCTTCACCGCCGAGTCCGAGTGGAGGTCGGACTTGAAGGTCGAGAACTCGTACACCCCGAGCAGCACGAGGTTCGCCAGGAGCACGAAGCCGAAGAACGCCGTGCCGCGATCGATCGCGACCTTCGGAAGGGTGAGGGCGACGGGGTGATCCACGAGGGGCTTGGGTCAGAACCGCGCCTGCATCACCGCGTTGAAGCCGAGCTGGTTCGGCTGCTCGAAGGTGGGCTGCGAGATGCTCGCGGTCGAGTCACGGAAGGTCACCCGGTTGTCGTCGCGCGTGTAGAAGACCTCGCCGATGATCGCGAAGTACTCCGAGAGATCGAGCCGGTAGGTGCCCTTCACCGAGATGATCGGCAGCACCGCGACCGCGTTCCCGTTGGCGTCGGTCGCCGGGAGGATGTTGAAGAGGTTCACGTCGCGCACCACCACCACGCGCGGGCCGGTGAGCCCTGGCGGCGGAGCGTTGCCTCCCAGGTCGAAGCGCGGGGCCGTCAACGACGCCGGCATCTGCACGCCCCCGATGAGCCCGAAGGTCGAGAAGATGCGCGGGAAGTAGCGATCGACGCCGAGCGCGAACCAGGTCTCCGGGCGCACCGTGCTGCCCTTCGAGAAGTCGAAGAACGGCGGGAAGCCCGGCACGTCGAACTGGATGAAGGAGAGCGAGCGCACCAGCCCGAGCAGGGTGATGCGCCAGTAGTCGATCTTCGCGCGGGTGTTGAGGGCGATGGCGCCCGCGAGCTGCGGCTTGGTCGCGGCGAACCGATCGGGGTCGATCAGCGTCTGCGCCAGCACCGAGCCTTCGATCTCCGCGGTGATCGAGAACCCGCCCGGGTAGCTCTCCGGCCGGAAGAAGCGCTGCAGCACGTCAGGGTCGTTCTTGTAGAGCCGCATGTCGATCGACTGCTGAATCTCCGAGCCGCGCTGGAACGAGAGCCGCGCCGAGCCGCCGGTGGCGTTGATGGGCGCCCGCACGCCTTGGAGCGCGAGCGACGGCGCGATGCCGCGGTTGAAGTACCCGCCGTTCAGCTCGAAGCGCAGCGCCGTCTTGTCACCCTTGTAGAGATCGATGCCGCCGCCGCCGAGGTAGCCGTACACGCGCTCCTGCACGTTGAGCAGGTTGTTGAGGAGCAGGCCGGTCTTGAGGCCGACGAAGGCATAGCCCCAGTCCTTGGTGATCTGCAGCTTGCCGCCCGGCGCCGCCGAGGGCCGCCCCGTCGACGAGAGCCCCGAGCCCTGCTGGTAGGTGAAGGCCGAGTCGCCGCCCCAGGTGACGCGCCAGTTGTACCCGAGCCGAAAGCGATCGGACGAGACCGGGAAGCCGGTGAGCGAGATGTCTTCCTTCGCGCCCCAGCCCAGCGGCTTGTAGTTGAGCTTGATGTAGCTGGAGTTGTCGAAGAGGGTGATCTGCCCGTTGGGCTGCGTCAGCAGCAGCACCGACAGCGCGGCCTCGCCCTCGAAGCCCTCGAAGAAGCTGAACGACTTCTTGTAGAGGGTGAGGTTGGACAGCGTCTCGAAGCCCGAGAAGCGGGTGTTGAAGTTGTCGAAGAACTGGGTGTTCTGCCGCGAGGCACCGAAGCCGACGCCGGGGCTGTTGGGCGTCGTCTCGCCGGGCTTCACGAACACGTTGTCGTGCGCGAAGGCGAAGGTGACGCGGGTGTCGATGAAGTCACCGGCCCAGGCCACCGGCGCTGCGCACAGCGTGGAGAACAGCACTGCAGAAAATCGTCTCACGGCGTCCCTCTCCCTGCGTCCCAACCCCTGCGATGCGCTCGGGGCGTTCAGCTCACGTCTTCACTTCGCACAGCGCTTGAGCGGCTTGGGGCACTCCAACCCAGCGCCCGGATAGCAGCACATGTCGTCTGCATCGCGCGGAATCACGTTCCACCGAGGCCGCGCGGCCTGCACCTGCTTCAGGTGGCCCACCACGTCGTAGGTCGCCGCGTGAATCAGCTTGCACTGCTTGGCATCCTCCGGGTCCGCGTCGTTCTCGTCGCAGTCGGGCTGCAGCTCGGGGATCGCGTCCTTGGTCACCATGTTCATGCGGAGCCGCGGGTTGATCGACCCGAAGCACTGCCCAGAGGCGTTGGTCGCCAGCAGGCTGATCGAGTCCTTGCCTGCGGGGAGCCGGAACTTGAACACCGAGCGCGCGTCGATCACCGGGTCGGTCTCGGTGGCCACCGTCGTCGAGTCGCCGAGCCGCCAGTGGACCGGCACGTCACAGACGACCGCCGCGTAGGTCCCCGGGTCGAAGCCGTTCTCGGGCGCGATGATCAGGCCGCCGATGCGCGCCGGCTGGAGCGTCACCCCGCCGTCGATGAGCCCGATCGGGCCATTCACGTTGACCGTGGAGATTCGATTGGGGAGCGAGTCATCGAGGTTCGCCCAGCGCGGCCCGGGCGGCGGCAGCTCGACCGAGTACTGGCCGAAGCTCGTAAAGGTCGCGCGCTCGGCGCACACCGTCTCTCCGGCATCACCGCGGCCCAGAGTGCAGTTCTGGGTGCACACCCGCTCGCGCGCCTCGTTCTCCGGCTCGGGCGGTGGCGGCACGTCGAAGTTGCAGTTGCCCCAGGAACGAACCGTGTTCCCCTGAGGATCGAGATCGGTGCGGTTCGAGTAGCAGGGCGTCTGGCCCGAGTTGTCGAAGTCGCAGAAGTCGAACCGATCGGGCAGCTTCACCCCGCGCACCGTCACCAGCGACCCCTCGAGGCTCTCGAGCTTCAGGTTGGTGCTGCTCATTCCGCAGAGGGCGTCGGTGATGAAGGGGCCGAAGACGTTGTCGGAGCCACAGATGCGGTGGTTCACCTCGACCGGCGGCACCAGCTTGAGCCACTTGTCCCATTGATCGGGCGGCAGCAGCCGCACGCGCTCGGCGATCGTCCACGCGGGGAAGGTCATCTGGGTCGTCGAGGTGAACTCCTGCATCGCGCCCGACAGGCTGAAGAGGAGATCGCCCTGGTTGAGCCCCTCGGGGAAGTTGAAGTTGAAGACGAAGAGCCCGCCGAAGGTGCCGGGGTAGTAGGGCGTGCACTGGCTGCGGCCCGCGCACGCGCGCTTCGAGATGGCGCAGATGCCGCCGTCGGCCGAGGTGTCTTCGACGTTGGCGACGCCGCCGTCCGAGAGGGCGACCTGACAGGGCTCCGGAGGTTCGGGCGTGCGCACCCGAATCGTGCCGATCGTCTGCTGCTCGCGAAGGCGGCAGGCGGTGATGTCGCTGACGAAGAACCCGGTGGGGTCGACGCCGGTCACCACCATCGCCATCGGCTGGTTGTTGCGCTCGGGGTCCTCGAGGCAGGTCTGCCGCAGCACGTCGCCCATCTCGGGAGGGGTCCCCACTCGCACGAACTCGCCCACGAACGGGGAGCTCCGGTTGTCGGCGGTGTCGGGGAGGTTGAGCGTCTGGAGCGTCTGCTCCTCGAACCAGATGATCGGCGAGCTGCCGGTCGCGAACGAGTAGCTGGTGTCGGCGGCGGGGAGCCGCTCGGGGGAGTTGGTGAACCCGCCGTCGAAGATCTCCTTGGGCGGCGCGTTCTCGAGCCAGACCCTCGCCTGGCCATACTGGTGCAGCACCCGCAGCACCCCGCGCACCTCGCCGTTCACCGCCTGCTTGTAGCGGTTCTCGTAGCCCGCCGTGCGAACGCGGTTGGCCACCTTTCGGAAGGTGTCGGGCGGGGTGAGGCTGGCGCCGAGCTGCCCTCGTTCGCCGCGGCCCCAGGTGTTGAGGGAGCCGTCGTCCTTCACTCCGACGCTGAACCCATCGCCCGCCGAGGCCGCCGCCCAGTCGGTCGCGGTGCCCAGCGGTTGGGGCGTGTTGCGCAGGGTGGTGGTGCCGTCGCCGAGCTCGCCGTTGGTGTTGTTGCCCCAGACGTAGAGCACCCCGGGTGAGCGCAGCCCGAGCGCGTGGGCGCTGCCGCCCGACACCGACTCCCAGCCGAAGAGACCGCCGACCCGGGTGGGGCCGTTCACGGCCGCGGTGTTGCCCAGGCCGAGCTGCGCCGTGTCGTTTCGGCCCCAGGCCCAGAGGGAGCCGTCGGTGCGAATGCCGAAGGAGAACTCCCTGCCCGCGCCGACCGTCTTCCAGAAGGTGCTCTGATCGACGCGGAGCGGGGTGGGGGAGCCACCGCTCATCAGCCCGAGCTGGCCGTGCGCGTTCGAGCCGAAGGCCCAGAGGGTGAAGTCCTTGCGCACGGCGAGCGAGTGCCGGCTGCCCGCGGCGATCGACTGGTAGAGCTCGGTGCCGACCCGCGCGAGGGTGGCTCGGCTGGTGGTCGTGCCGTCGCCGAGCTGGCCGTCGGCGTTCTCTCCGACCGAGTACAGCGCGCCGGTGTCGTCGAGCGCGAGGAGGTGCTGCTCGCCGGCCGCGATCACCTTCCAGTTCGTCGCGTCGCTCAGCAGGCCGTTGAGGCTGCCGAAGGCCCAGAGCGTTCCATCGGAGCGAATGGCGGCGGTGAAGGTGGCGCCCGCCGCGACGGTCTTCCACCGAGACGACTCGGCGACCGGGAGGGGGAGGATCTGGGAGGTGGTCGTGCCGTCGCCAAGCTGGCCGCTCGAGTTGTCCCCGAACGCCCACAGCGTTCCGTCGGCTCGAACGCCGGCGACGTGGGCGCCTCCTGCGGCGGCCGCGTTCCACTCGACGGCGTCGGCGAAGTCGCCGGGGATCACCTTGAGCGAGACGGGCCCGTTGAAGTCGGTGGCGAGCTCCCGGCTCGGGTTGAGCGCTCGGCCGACGTAGTCGAACTCCACCGCGCCTCGGGGAATGACGTAGCGGCAGTCCCTCGTGCCGCGCACGTTGTCGGGCACCGCCGCCTGGCCACCGTCGAAGAGCGCCGCGCAGGCCGCCGCGACTGGCACCGGCGTGCGCACCCCGTTGGCCGAGGTGAAGACACCCGGCACGTTGACCTCGAAGGAGGCCACCTCACTGCGGGTCGGGCTGGGGATCTTCGCGCACCCGACGACGACGAAGGCGAAGACGGCGAGCCGGCGCATCACTTGACTCTCCGCCCGATGCGCGAGTCTTCGCGACCGGTGGCGATGGGAATGCGGGTCGGGTTCTCGCAGAGGTTTCGCACCGCGCGCGTCACGAAGCCGCAGATCGGATCGCCGGCGAGGGCGTCACGGCACGAACACTTCCCGGTGCCCGGGCCGGGCGGCAGATCCTTCTGGCACTGCTGGGAGACCCCCTTCGCATCGACGCAGGCCGCGTCGTCTCCCTTGAAGGCCGCGAGGCACGAGCAGCCGTGGCCGTCGTCGAGGGTGAGCCGCTCTCCGAAGGCCTTGGCGGTCTGGCAGAACGACACCTCGAGCGGGTCGACGTTCCACTTCGCCGGGTTCTCGGAGTCGCGCGAGCCGCACGGGTTGCCGTTGGCGCCGAGCGTGTTGCCCAAGGTGTCGCGCTTGTCGCCGAGGAGATCGTCGCAGGTGCAGAAGTTCTGCATGAAGCCGATCAACGAGTCGCGCAGCGGAATGCCCGACTCGACGCGGGTGGTGTTGCGCTTGAGCACCAGGAAGCCCGAGCCGCCACGCGCGATGTAGTCGTTCACCGCGATTCGGTACGACTCGTTGAGCTGCACCGGCTGGCCGTTGATGGTGAGGTTGGTGGCGGCGTGCGACCAGCAGCGCCCTCCGCCCGACTGGGGATCGGTGAGGCACTCCCACGGCGCGCGCCCGTTCGTTCGGCCGTCGTTCGGGCACTCCGAGGCGTCACCGTTGGGATCGCAGGGCAGGCGGAGATCGTTGAGCTGGGCCTGGGCGCAGTCCATCACGAAGCGCGCGCCAGACACCTGGGCCTGGCTCACGCAGCCGCGGCTCGTCGAGCGCTCGGTGATGAAGTCGAACAGCTCCTGCATCTCGCGCCCGGAGAGGAACATCACGTTGATGGTGTTCTCGAAGGGGAAGACGTTGAACATCGACTCGATGCTGATCGGGCCGGCGTAGAGGTTGTCGCGAATGCCGAGGGAGTTGGTGATCGCGACCTCGGCCTCGATGCCGCGCCGCTGCCGCATGGAGTCGGCCGTCATGTTGCCGAGTGGGCTGTCGCCGCCGGTCGAGTTGTTTCGGCGCGCGATGTCGCGCGGCGCGTAGGCGAAGAGGGTGGTGAGGGCGATGCGGGCGTCGAGATCGGTGATGTAGGGGAGGAGGAACTGGGCGGTGTCCTTGTCTTCCTGGGCCTTGCACTGCTCGATGCCGGCGAGCACGCGCGCGTCCTTGATGAAGGTGCCGGGATCCCAGAACTGGCTCGTGTAGAGCTGGTGGAGCGCGTCGGAGCACCAGAGCGCATCGACCGGGAAGACCCTGAAGTCGTGCGAGATGATCTCTCCGCCGAGCGACTGATCGGCGATCTTCTCGGGCATCTGCACCACGAAGTCGAGCCGGTTGACGTACTTCGCGAAGGCGCCGCCATGGCTCAGGATCACTCGTCGGCCGAGCGGGTCGCGCAACAGCTGGGGCGGGTTCAAGACGATGTGGAGGTGGCCGCCGAGGATCGCGTCGATGCCCGCGACTCCGGGGATCTCGACTCGCACGATGGTGGCGTCGCTCGTCGGCTCGCCGTTGGCGTCGACCTCACCGAAGGCCTCGAGCAGCCGCCAGGGAGAGCCGGGCCGGTGGACGTACTTCTTGGCGATGCCCCACTCGTAGAAGGCCTCGTAGCCCTCGACGAGATCTTGATCTTCGGTGAGCCCGGCGTGGCTGGTGATGAAGATCATGTCGGTCGCCGGCCGGAGGAACTCGACGTACCCGCGCACGATCTCGTTCTGCTCGAGGGGAATCGCCTGCAGCGAGTTGCCCTGCTCGACGATGGAGTTGAGCGAGCCCAAGTTGCCCAGCCCGATGATCCCCACCCGCAGGCCGCCGATGTTCCGAATGGTGTACGGCTGGGTGTAGAGCGCGGTCGTGTTCGAGGGCTGGTTGGAGACCGGATCGCGGTAGTCCTCCCAGAGGTAGTTCGCGGCGAGCACCGGGAAGCGGGCGTTCTCCTTCGCGCGCCGGGTGAAGTTGAAGGCTCCGGCGTCGAACTCGTGGTTGCCGATCACCGCGGCGTCGAGGCCGATCAGCGAGAGGAAGGCGTACTCGACCTCGCCCTGGTTCAGGTTGAAGATCGGCGCTCCCTGAAAGCTGTCGCCAGAGTCGAGGTGGAGCACGCGATCGGCGTTCCTTCGCTCACGCCGCAGGATCGACGCCATTCGGGTGACGCCGCCGAACGGCCCCGCTTCGGGAATGAGGCCGAGATCGGTGTCCGTCTTGAGCGGCTGGAAGTCGTACGGCAGCAGGCGAGAGTGAAGGTCGGAGGTGTGGAGCAGGGTGAGGCGCAGCTGTTGCCCGGCGAGATCGATGTCGCGGCCTTCGACGACCGGCAGACAGGACCCGTGGACGAGGCCGATGGCAAGGAAGGCGAAGCAGCGGAGGTAACGCATCAGCACCTCGGAACGAGTCGCGGCACCGTATGCAAGGGCTCGGGTCTGGTAAAGGCGCGAAGTGATGCGGCCCCAAACCGTGACAGCCATCGAGATCGTCGAGGACTTCTCGTCCACCGCCTCGTGTGAAGAGGGCTTTCTCCAGCTGCGGCGGCTGTGGGCTCGCAACCGGCGCGCCGACGGCTCGCATTCCCCGACCTACCGCATCGACGTCGTCGATCGACCGAAGCTCGACGCGGTCGCGGTGCTCGTCTGGCGACGGGGCTCGAAGGGCCTCGAGTTCCTCACCCGCACTCAGCTGCGACCGGCCGCGTACTTTCGCGCCGGCAAGCACGCGGTGATGCCGGACGAGCGTGACTGGCTCTTCTGCGAGGAGATCGTCGCTGGGCTGCTCGAGCCCTCCGACGAAGGCGAGCTCGCCCTTCGCGCCCGGGCGGCCGAGGAGGTCTTCGAAGAGGCTGGCCTTCGGGTGAGCGCCGACGAGGTGCAGCTGCTCGGCGCGCCGTTCTTCGTCGCGCCCGGCATCTTGAGCGAGAAGATCTTCCTCTCCCACGTCGAAGTGACGGGCCGGCCCGAAGTGTCACCCGAAGGTGACGGCAGCCCGCTCGAGGAAGGCAGCACCCTGCGCTGGCGATCGAAGGAGGCGCTCTTCGAGGCGATCGCTCGCGGCGAGCTCCAAGACGCGAAGACCGAGCTCGCGCTGCGCCGGTTCGCCGATCTTCCGCGCTGAGTTGCGGGCTCGCTTTGTAAGCGCCGCGAACAGTCTGCCTGAAGGCTGAAGTCGCACCTCGTCCGACAATGCGTCATGACGACGACGCTTCGATACGGAATGACGAGCGCTGCGGTGAAGCAGCTCCAGCAGCGGCTCAAGACGGTGGGCACCTTCGACTATCCGACGGCCACTGGCTTCTACGGCAACTACACGAAGGAAGCGGTGGCCCAGTTCGAGCGCCGCAACCACCTCGAGGTGGACGGCGTCGCCGACCCGGCCATGCAGGCGTTGCTCGCGCGAAAGGTGTCGAGCTTTCAGCCCGCGCCCGCGAGCGGAACCACCGGCTGGAAGACGGCGAAGGAGCCCGCGGCCGACTACCGGCGCATCGGCTTTCGCGGTGTCACGGTGAACGTGCGCACCCAGCAGCTGATCCTCCGCGCTGAGAAGTACGCGAAGGCGATGGGCGTGAAGGTGCCGTTCGTGATCGCGCAGGGCAGCTACAACCGAGGCGGCGTCTCGGCGAGCGCGGGCACCCACGACGGCGGCGGAGCGCTCGACCTTCGCACCCGCGATCACGCCGCCAGCCAGATTCCCCTCATGGTGAAGGCGCTGCGCATGGCCGGGTTCGCTGCCTGGAGCCGTGACGCGCGCGACGGGTTCGCTCCCCACATCCACGCGATCGCGATCGGTGATCGCGAGGCCTCGCCGATCGCCAAGCGGCAGGTGCAGTCGTACTTCGCCGGTCGGAACGGGCTGAAGAACAACGCCGCCGATCGGGACGCCGCGGCGGTTGGCCGGCCGATTCCCGACTGGGCGCGCCGCTACGACTGAGTTCGCCTCTTCCGGCCGACCTCGGTCAGCTCGAGCGCATCGCCTGGAGCCGCGCGCTCTCCCGCACCATGAAGCCGCGCTCTTCGGTCTTGAGATCGAGGCGCACGCCGAAGCCTCGCAGCGTCTGATCGGCGGTCGCGCTCTCGAAGGCCACCGCGCCGCGCGCTTCGATCACCCGGTTCGCATCGGGGAACTGGAAGGCGAGGCCCACGCGGGTCCCGAGCGCGAGGGGCGGCAGGCAGGGGAAGAAGACCGAGCTGGTCGTCAGGTTCATCAGCCGGTGGGCGGAGAACACGAAGGCCGTCTGCCGGGTCACCTCGAAGTGGCCGGAGAGCTGATGCGACTCGCGGCGCAGATGGAGCACGTCGAGCTGCCAGGTCGGCAGGCGGTTCGGCGCGGGCGGCGGCGCCGAGGCTCTGGGAGGCGCGACCTCGTTCGACTGGGGCAGGGCCGCCTCGACCCGCTGAATCACCTCGGTGAGGTAGGTGTAGACGGCCATGAAGGCCTTCACGAGGTCGGGTGAGGCGTCGCGTGGGAGCCGGCCGGGGTGGAAGCGCTTGGCGATGTTGAGGAAGCCCTGGCGGTACTCCTTGGCGCTCGCCGTCTTGGGCACTCCAAAGAGGGCGTGAGGGGCCAGCTCGCGATAACGATCGAGCTCGAAGAGGGCGCGCTCGGCGTCTTGTTTCTCTCGGGCCAGCCGCGCGGTGTGGGGCTCGTCACGAACGAGGGTCTGCACCATCGTTCCGCGCACGGCCTGCCAGGTGACGCGATCGCGTGAGGCTTGAACGAAGACCCCAGGCTGAGAGCGAATCAAGTCGACGGCGGTCTCGCGAGCGATGGGGCCGATCTCCGAGCCGCGTGCGTCTTTGAGGTACCAAGTCGTCATGGGAACCCCCGGGGGAGACCGATTGTCCTCGGCGCGCGGGTCGCCTTCAAGGCGCATGATGAACACACGGTGGTTCGATCGACGCCGATCGATCACTGCGGGCGAGCGCTTCAGGCAACCATCGAGAAGAAGTCGGCGTCCTTCCAGACGCTGACGATCGTGCCGTCGGCGAGGGCGCGGTAGCCGTGCGGAACGGACGCGGCGATTCGAACGGCGGTGCCCGAGGCGGAGAGGCCTTGCGCGAGCTCGATGGTGACGCGCCGCGAGTCCACCATGATGGTCATCAGGCAATCGGCGCCGATGGGGCCCTGCACCTCGATGCGGTTTTCGTCGAGCTGAACGACGCGCTGGACGAGATCGGTCGAGAGCACCCGAAGCCGGGGAGGACGCGCGGCGGGGACCAACGCCTGCGTCATGGTGACCTCCAGGCCTTCGAGGCGTTCGTGGACCTGCAGCACCACGTCTCGCGGGAGCTCTCGCACCAACCGCGCCACCGCGTGCTCGGGCCGGCTCCGCGTCGCCAGCGTCACTTCGAACGCGCTCGACGGCGTCTCGACCTCGACCTCGGTCGTCGGCTCGTCACTGACGAACCCCGAGAGCAGGAAGCGCCCCGAGCCCTGCCGCTCGATGCGGAACGAGGGGTCGCTGCTCTCGAGATGAAAGCGGCGCACGCTCAGGGATGTGACGGTTTCGATCACGGCCGGCCTCGCTCGGGTCTATGCTGCGACGCGTCTATCGCTTGATCGCCTCGTCGAGAAGAGGCCGTCCAACTCGTTGATGTTGTTCGGATAAATGAACGCCCCTCCCGACTCGACCTGCACCAACCACCCGGTCACCGTCGCTGCCAACATCTGCGCCCGGTGCGGCGCCTTCATCTGCGCGACCTGCAGCGTCGGCACGGCGACCGGCGTCTTCTGCCCCAGGTGCCTCACCTCGTCGCACGTGCTCGCCGATCGCGGCTCCCGCTTCCTCGCGAACCTCATCGACAACGTGGTGGTGATGGGGCCGATGGTGCTCGCGGCGATCGTCTTCGCGGTGCTGGCCGACTCGCGCCGAGGGGGGCCGAGTGACACCGCCGTGGTGCTGATGATGCTCGGCCTGTTCGGAGGCTTCGCCGTGGGCTGCGCGGTTCAGGTGGTGATGCAGCTGCGCTTCGGCCAGTCGGTCGGCAAACGCCTGCTTCGCATCAAGGTCGTGCGCACCGACGGCTCGGCGGTCGAGCTGTGGCGCATCATTCTCCTCCGCAACGTCGCGCTCCACCTCGTGGCGCAGGTCTGCGGCCTCGTCGGCATCATCGACTCGCTGATGATCTTCAGCGCCGAGCAGCGGTGCCTGCACGATCTGTTCTCCGACACCATCGTCGTCGACGCGAACGACTCGGTCGAATCACCCTAGCGTCAGCGCCCAAACCGGCTCGCCGCTGTGATGCCGAACAAGGCCACCATTCCCATTCCGCAGCAGCAGAACAAGACGACCGGCCAGAGCACCGCGATGATCGCTCGGCCGGTGGTGAGCCGGTGGGCCTCGCGGAGCGACCAGACCTCGAGGACGAGCGTGTAGATGGCGACGAAGCTCCCGACGACCGGAATGCCGGCGAGGACGTTCGGGGCGATCGAGTAACAGAGGCAGCGCATCGTGGTGGAGAACGGGTTCTGGGTACCGCCCACCATGCGCACGCCGAGGTGGGTCAGCGCGCTCGAGAAGAGCACGCTCAGCGGGAAGAGCACGCCCGCCGACAGGCCCAACACCAGCGAGATCACCACCGGGTTGCCGGTGAAGAGATCGAAGAACGCCTGCAGCGGCGCCGGCACGTCCTTCATGGTGCGCGACAGCTGCTGAAACTGCGCCTGCGTCTGCGCGAAGTTGAGGATGAGGAAGGGGATCTGCACCACCCCGCCCAAGGCGCTCAAGATCCACCCGTAGAAGAAGGCGTCGAGCGGCGGGCCGTGCGGGTCGAGCGAGCTGCAGAAGCGCGCCGGCTCGAAGATCGACTGCTTCCACGTCTGCCAGAGGCCTTGGAGGGCTCCCAGCTCGGCGCGTCGTTCCCAGGGCGTCGGAGCGATCGCCGCCGTGCTCGCGCCGGTCACCTGTTGGCAGGCGGGGCAGAGGCTCCGGCCGTCGGGGTTGCACTCGGTACACGTGAAGGCGCCGCAACGTGGACACACCGAAGCAGCGAGACGATCAGGGTGCTTCGCGCACTGGGCCGAGGGCGTCATGGGGGCGTCTTCATAGTCCGGCGCGTGAAGCCCAGTCGCTCGAAAGCGTGCTCGAAGACTCGCCCGTCCTGCGCGCCTTGGATGACGAAGCGGTTGCCGACGATGAAGGTGGGCACCGCGTTGACGCCGAGCTCCCTCGCTGCGTCGAGGCCGGCCTGCATCACCGCCTCGAAGGCGCCGCTCTTCACTTCCCGCTCGAGCTCGTCACCGTCGAGGCCCGCGTCCGCCGCGGCACCCCGCAGCACCGCCCAGTCGTGAATGTCCTCGCCCCTGACCCAATAGCGCTCGAGCACCGACCGATGAAAACGCTCGAAGCGGTTCTTGGTGCGAGCCCACTCTGCCGCCTGATGCGCGCGTCTCGTCGAGGGAATGATCGAGCGATCGAACTTCATCGGGAGCCCCATCGCCCGGGCGCGCGACTCCAGCGGGTTGTTCGGGTTCGCGTGGTACGCCTTGATGTACTCGGGCAACGGAGACCCCTCCTCGGGCGTGTCGGGACGCAAGAGGTACGGGCGCCAGTCGATGACGAAGTCCCAGTCGGTGTGGAGTCGTTCGACCTCGCCGAGGCCGATGTAACACCAGGGTCAGACGTAGTCGGACCAGACCGTGACGGTGAGCGGGTTCATGCACGAGGTGGTCGCACTCTCGCGTCCGACACGCAAGCGTCGAGACGAATTCGCATGATCGTCCGAGGCGTGGCGGCTAGCGTTCGCCACCAATATGGCCTCCAAGAAGAAGAGCGTGAAGCGGGGGAAGGCTCCGAAGGCGAAGTCGAAGGGCCTCGCGAAGAAGGTGAAGAAGGCTGCCAAGCCGGCACCGAAGCGCGCGGCGCCCAAGGCCAAAGCCAAGTCCAAGTCCAAGTCGAAGCCGAAGGCGAAGGCGAAGGCCGCTCCGAAGAAGGTCTACCCGAAGGTGGAGCTGCCGGAGTTGCCCGAGATCGAAGGCTACGTGCGCAGCTTGCCGCCGCCGATCGTCCCCATCGTCAACCGGTTGCGTCAGGTCGTGCGGGAGGCTGCTCCCGAGGCGCGCGAGCTGCTCGATCCGAACGGCCCCGCCTACGACGCCAACGGCCTCTTCGCCCGCATCGAGGCGTCGGACCGAGAGGTGTTGGTGATGTTCCTCCGCGGCTCGCAGCTCGAAGTGGAGGACGGCACCCTCGCCGGGGACGGTGAGATTCGGTCACTCGCGGTCGACTCGATCGAGAACATTCGCGAGTCGGTGCTGCAGGGGCTCGTTCGCCAGGCGGTGCTGATCAACGTGCGCGATCCCGAATCAGGCGCGGTGTGACGCCCTTTCGGTTTCAGGCCGTCATCTTCGATCTCGACGGCACCCTCGCCGATTCGTTGCGCGATCTCGGCGAGGCGATGAACCTGGCGCTCGCCGATTGCGGCTTGCCCACCCACCCGCTCGACGCCTACCGGCACTTCGTCGGTGAAGGCGTCGACGTGATGGTTCGCCGCGCCGCCCCGACGAACACGTCGATCCCGTGGCAGACGATCATCGATGGGTACCGTTCGCACTACGGGGTGATCGATCATCGCTACACCGAGCCGTATCCCCAGATCCCCGAGCTGCTCGACGCGCTCACTGCCCAGAAGGTGAAGCTGGCGGTGCTGTCGAACAAGCGTGACGACTTCACCCGCGCGCTCGTCACCCAGAAGTTCTCGCGCTGGCGCTTCGTCGACGTGCGCGGTGAGCGCGACGGCGTTCCGCGCAAGCCCGACCCGACCGCGGCCTTCGAGCTCGCGCTCTCGCTCAACGTGCTGCCCGCGAACATCGCCTTCGTCGGCGACACGGCGATCGACATGAAGACGGCGCGCAACGCGGGCATGACGCCGATCGGCTGTCTCTGGGGTTTTCGTGATCGGGCCGAGCTGACCGAGGCTGGAGCGAAGCGGCTCATCGCGAACCCGCTCGAGCTCCTCGAGGGCTGATCGTCACTTCGGAGAAAAGCCGTTCTCGTGCGGCCCGCGGAACTGAGGCCAGCGGAGCTTCCACGGCTTGCCGCCAGGCACTTCGACGCGATGTCGCTCGAGCGAGCCGAAGTAGGCGAAGACGAGATCGAGCGTGCCGTCCTGCTCGAGATCGGCCAGCACCGGGGTCGCCGAGCCCGCGCCCTTCACCTCGAGCTTGAGCCGCACCTCGCGCCCGGGCCGGCCGTCGTACACGACCAGCGTGCTGCGCACGTCTTCGAACATCACCTCGAAGCTGTTCATCGCCATCGTGATCGTCTCGTCGAAGCCGTCACCGTCGAGATCGGCGGTGAGCGGAGAGGCGGAGCTGAAGACGCCCTGCTTTCGTTCGTCGAGCGTGCGGCCGGTCTTGCCGTCGAACCAGACCACCGCGTTCTCGAGCTGGTAGTTCGGGAAGGTGCCGCGCATGAACGAGGCGACGACGTCGAGCGTCTCGTCGCCGTCGAAGCGGCCGAAGCCGGGTGAGGCGTAGCCTTCCCACTCCTTGTGCGGCGAGGCCCACTTCAGCTGCCCGGTCGTGCCATCGACTCGCATCACCGTGCCCTCGAAGGAGGTCTCGATCACGTCGAGCGTGCCCGAGCCGTCGAGATCGACCACCGCAGGAGAGGCGATGAAGCCCTTCTTCTCGCTCGGCAGTCGCCACTGCTCGGCACACGGCGCTCCTCCGTCGACGACGCAGCCGAACCCGAAGCGGAACAGCGAGCCAGGCAGGTTCTCACCGCCGCTGCCGAAGACGAGCTCGAGCGGTTGGCGGCCCTCGACGACGGCAGGCAGGCTGTACGTCTCGCGCTTGTCGGGCATCTCCAGCCGATGCAGCACGAGTCCGGTCGCGCCGCTGACGATGAGGAGCAAGCCCGGAACGCGGTGACGGTCGAGATCCATGCCGCCCTGGGTGAAGACGAAGTCGGTGACGCCGTCGCCGTCCTGATCTGGCAGCACCTCGGCGCCGTTGAAGTTGCGATCGGGGATTCGCACCTTCGGGTTCTTCTTGCGCAGCCGCCACAGGGGCTTGCCCGTCTTCCCGTCGAGCGCGGTGCCGTCGTAGTCGCGCCCGCCGATCACCACGTCGGCGACTCCATCGCCCGTCACGTCCGCGAGCGCCGGGGTCGCGTAGAGATCGTTGGAGAAGGCGCGCCGCCACAGCTGCTTTCCCGTCTTCCCGTCCACCGCGTACACGTTGCCGAACATGCCCTCACGGCCACCTGCGAGAACGACGTCGAGCACGCCGTCACCAGTGAGCTCCGTCAGCCGAGGCGAGCTCGTTCCCACCGCGGGGAGCTCGGTCTTCCAGAGCCGGGTGGTGAGGATCGGAGGCGGTGGGCCCGCCTCGAGTCCTGCGTCGGCGAGCAGCTCGCTCCCTGCGTCGAGAGGGCCCGCGTCGAAGACCGGCAGCCCTGCGTCGATCACCAGCCCAGCGTCGACTTCGGTCACGACTGGCCGCGGAGGGCTTGGCGTCACGCACCCGTGAAGCGCGGCGAGCAGAAGAAGCCAGCGAGCAGAAGACGGTGGCACGAGACTCCGAGAGGCGAGGTCCCCGGCTTCTAGCGCGAAACGCGTCTCGCGCTGGCGCACTTCGACGATCAGGGCTCGACGATGACCTGGATCGATCCAGACAGCTCCTGAACGGTGGCGGCGACCGTCGCCGAACCGGGCGCTTTCGGCATGAACCCCTCTGTCCCGCGGTGGACTTCGTCGCCTCGAGTGCGTCGCCGTCTGCGCGCTTGACGGGTGAAAGTGGGTAGCTCGACGCGGCGGTGCATCGGTCGTTTCTCGCTCTTCGCAGCGCGGTGCGGCGTGGAGTATGGCGGCGCGGTGGGTTCGTTCGTGATCGTGCTCCTCGCTGCCGCGGACGTGTCGGTCTCGCTCGCGGTCGCTCCGGGGACGGCGTGCGTCAGTCGCGAGGGGTTGGGAGCGCGGCTCGAGCGGGCAGGGCTCGTCGTGATGCCCGAGCGGAGTTCGACCCTGCACGTCGAGCTGACCCGCGAGGGCTCGTTCATTCGGGTGCGGGGCGTGCGCCGGGGAACGCCGCTCGAGCGCAAGGTGGCCGCGGGCGTCGACGAGTGCGCGGCGGTCGAGCGGGTGATCGCGGCCTTGATTCACTCCTGGGCTCAGGCCGTTCCCTCGATGAAGCCGGAGACGATCGCGCGTGGAGCGAGTGATGGCGGAACTCCGCCGATCTCGAGCGCGATCGAGGAGACGAGTCGAAGCACGTCGGGTGAGCGAGCCGGGGGCGCGGCTGTTCGGGCAACGACGGACCTCGGGAGCGCCTCGTTCGATGGTGGGTTCCTCGCGGCGACCAGCCGGGAGTCGATGCCCTCCATGGCCTCCACACTCGCTCGCGGAGTGCTCGACGCCGGTCTCCACAAGGACGGCGCGTCGGCCGCACTCCCTCGCGCGGGGGACGATGCTGGCCTCGCTGCCGCGGTCACGGACGGCGCAAACGACGCTGGGAACGCGGGCGCCTCGAACGTGTCGATCGCACTCGGTCGCGTCATCATCGACGCGGGGACGACGGGCCAAGCGAGCGCGTCGATCGCTCCCGGGGCCACGACGGACAGGCTTCTCGAAGCCGCCGGATCCGAGCCGTCCTCGGCCACTCGCACTTCGACCGATCGCCGAAGCGAGCCGCCAGGTGCGCTCACGTCCGGCACCTCGATCTCGCTCACTCCGGCGGTCGCCGTGCGCGCCGCGAGGGCGACTGGCGATGCAGGCGTCGAGACGTCGAGCGCCGATCGCCTCGCGCTCGATCTCTCCCTCCTGGGAGGCGGCGCGATCGGTCCCACCTCGTCAGTGACTGGAGCCGGTCAGCTCGCTGCAGCGCTCTCGCTCTCACGCTTCGGTGGCGCCCTCGATCTCGGGCTCGAGAGCCAACGTACGGGAACGGTCATGCCCGCGTCGGTGGAGACGACCGCGCAGTGGGCCTCCCTCTCCGGCTTCATCCAGGGCGCTCCGCTCGAGCGACTGCGCCTCCGCTTCGGTGCCGGCGTTCGAGGCTGGCGATTCGCGGCGTCGTCGAGCGGCGTCTTGGACGCGCAGACGACGCAGGTCTTCTCGTTCGGAGGGGTGGTCTGGGCTGACGCGTCGTTTCGTCTCGTCGGTCCGCTCTCGGTCCAAGCGAGCCTCGTTGGCGCCGCCCGATGGAGGCCCCAACACTTTCTCGTCACTGGCCTTGGAGCCGTCCTCGAGCTTGGCCCGTATTCCGCGCTCGCCCTGATAGGTGTGTCGATTCGAGGGCTTGGCGAATGAGGTGCGATTTCGTGAAGCTCCCCAGCGCCGGCTGCACTCGAGACCGCGGGTGAGGATTCTGGAACAGGCCGTGACGAAGGCGAGCTCTCCGGTCGAGGCCGTTCGCGCGCTCTACACCGAGCACGGCGCGCGGCTGCGTCAGACGCTCGCTCGCCTCGCGCCCACCCTCGACGCCGACGATCTCCTTCACGAGACCTTCCTCATCGCGCTCGAGAAGTCGAACGAGCTGAACCGCGCCCAGCAGCCGCACGCGTGGCTCTTCGGCATCGCCGTGAAGCTCGCCGCCACTCGGAGACGCACCGCGCGCCTTCGCCGCTTCTTCGGGCTGGAAGAAGTGGCCGAGCTGGCCGTGGTGGACGCTCCGAGCCGAACCGTCGAACAGCGCGATGCCCAGCGCAGGGTGCAGCAAGCCCTCGAGGCGCTCACCGAAGCCAAGCGGGAAGTCTTCGTGCTCTTCGAGCTGCAAGGGCTGGGTGGAGAGGCGATCGCCGAGGCCTGTGGCATTCCCATCAAGACGGTGTGGACGAGGCTCTTTCACGCTCGCAAGGAGGTCGCTGCCGCCATCGAGCGCGCCCTCGTCACCGAGGCCCGGACGAGCGGGTTGTCGAGGAGCGAGGTGAGACCGTGACTCCAACGCGCATCATCGAGGCTCCTGGAAGCGAGGCGGAGCGGCAGATCGCCTTGGCCGCCTCGGTCGACCCCGCGCCGCTCGATCGCGCCGGGTGGGACGAGATCACCGGTCGTGCGTTGATGCGCTCGCCGTCGCCCTGGAGGCTCCTGCCCGCCTTTGCCCTCTCGACGCTCGCGGGCGTGATGCTGGTGCTGGTGGTTCGCCCGCTCCTCTCGTCGTCGCCGCCTGCGCCGAAGCCGGCCGAGCTCATCGCGAGCGCCGATTCCCGTTGGTCGCACGTCTCGCCCGAGGAGCTCTCGTTGCAGTCCGGGCGGCTCACCTTCGCTCGCCCGAACGGCCGCGTCGTTCGAATCCGCACGCCCGACGCCCTGCTCGAGACGACGAACGCGCGCTTTCTCGCCGAGGTCGTCCCCGAGGGAACGACGGTGATGGTGGAGGAGGGTGACGTGGTGCTGCGCTCCGGGACGGTCGAGCGCACGATCCACGCGGGGGAATCGGTGACCTGGCCTCCCTCGCCGGTGATTCCTGACGCGCTCTCGGTCGAGCAACCGATTCCAGGCGGGAAGTGTCAGGGTGAGCCGGCGAGCCTGCGGACCTGTCTCGAGGCGGAGTCAGCGGGGACGTCGCTCGACGCGGAAGCGGCTGGTTACGAGCTCGGGGTACTCGAGGCCCGCGCGCGGAATGGTCGCCGAGCGATCGAGGTGTTTCGAGGGTCGCTCGCGCGCTTCCCGACGGGCGTGCTGGCGCCCGAGGTGCGCATCGCGTTGTTGGTCGAGTTGGTGAAGAGCCGGCGCTTCGCGGAAGGCGTCGTCGAGGCGCGCGCGTTCGTCGAGGCGTGGCCTGAGGATCCAAGACGGGGCGACGTCGAGGCGCTTGGCGTCGCGCTCTCGAAGGCCGGTCACTGATCGGGCGGTTCGTCGTTCTCTGCTGGCGCTCGAGCAGGAGGCTCACCGCCTCCCAGCCCGAGGAGCTGGGGAGCGACCGCGAGCGCAACGAGCACGAGCGTCGCAAGCTGGGTGTTCGCGTCGAAGAAGGCCCGGACCCGGGCGATCAGTTCGGCCACCGGCCCGCTCGACGCTCCGACCACCAACGCGAGGGCGAACAGCGCTCCGACGCCGAACGCGGCGACGAAGCCGATCGGTGAGGTGAGCTTCGACAGCGGCGCAGTGAGCACGCGCAGGAGCGGCACCATCAGCCCGGGCGCAGACATCATGCCGATCCCCAGGAAGCCGATGGTGAAGACGAAGAACCAGAGCGCGGCGCTGGCCGGCGGGGCGTTGGTGAGCGTGGGATCGACCGGGCCGAGGGAGAGCCCGAGCGTCTGCGTGAAGAGGGTCGTGAAGAACGAGAAGCCAGCGGCGAGGTTGAGGCCGAGCAGCCGGGGCAGCCGCATCCAGATCGGGCCGACCGTGCCTCGCGGTGTCGTCCGCTCGACGAGGCCGATCACCAGCAACAGGCCGCCCACGATCGCGATGAATGCGGTGCTCACCCACTCGGGAAGCGCGCCTGCAAACCCAGGGAAGCGCGAGACGATCGCGGCGAGGAGGACGAGAAATGTGACGCCGAGCACGGCCGGGAGCTTGCCACGGCGCTCGAATGTCAGCCCCCTCTGCGATGACGGCTGCATGGACGAGCGAACGAAGCGGGAAGTGGGCGACGAGGCCGAGACGCTGGTGGTCGAGCACTACGAGCGCGACGGGTGGACGATTCGGGATCGCAACGTGCTGTCGCGACGCGGCGAAGTGGACATCGTGGCCGAGCGAGGCGTGCAGTTGGCCTTCGTCGAGGTGCGCATGCGCGCGACGGATGCGTGGGGTGATCCGGCCGAGACGGTCGGGAGATCGAAGCAGCGAAAGGTGGTGCTCGCGGCGCTCCAATATCTCCAACGCCAGCGCTTGATGGAACGCGCGATCCAGTTCGACGTCGCGAGCGTCGTGGGGCGCGGGCGGCAGGGACGGGTGGAGATCATCTCCGACGCGTTCGAGGCGGGCTTCTAGGTCGTGGCCCCGGGTCGAGCCGAGCGCCTCATTCCGGGGCGAGTCGTGAGCGAGCGACGTTCGAATCAACTGGCTGTATTATGAGGTTACGTGATGCTCTCGGTTCTGGTGGTGATGATCCACGCTGCGCCGCGGTTCTCAGACCCGAGCGGGCTGGGCCTCGACTTCAGTCCCGTTCAAGGCGCGACTGCTTGTTGGTGCGCGCCGCCTGAGCTTGCGGCCGAGTCCGGATGCGCGGAGGACGTTCCCTGCTCGAAGATCGTCGCCCACCAATCGCGAGGGGTGCGGGCCATTGCCGTCGGGCTCCTCGTCATTCAGGGCCACCGCATCGCAGTGCAGGCCTACGCCGTTCCGGTTCGCGGAGCGAGCGGAGCAACGATCGAACAACTCGGCGAGTTCTTGGGCGGCCGGCACAGCACCATCGACAAGGCAGTCCACTTGCGCCCACTCGGCCCCACGCCTGGACTCCTCATCGAGAACGGCGATACGCGCATGGTCCGTTACGACTTCGAGACGATCGATCAGGACCCCGGTCGGCCCCTGGAAGTGCGTGGCTATCTGCTGGGCGCTGCAGACGAGCTCATCACCGTCGAGTTTCAAGCGACTCCGGCAGGAATCGAGCACGTTCGAAAGCGTGACTTCCAGCTCCGCGAGGCGCTGAGTCTCGCAACCAAGGACTCTCACTTCGGTGCAAGCCGGGCCTTCGTGCTCGGCGAGTCCTTGGGGACGCTGGCACTTCCCCTTGGCCTGCTCGCGCTCGTCGCGATGGTGCTGTTTCGAGCCTCGAGGGCCAAGCGACCGAACCCGCCTGAGCGCTGACCCGTCGCCGAACGGCCTGAGTCGTCCTCCGCCCTGTGGTATCCGCACCTCGTGTCCGCCGTCGTCGAGCCCAAGACGCTGTACCTCGTCGCGACGCCCCTCGGAAACCTGGGCGACGTGACGGCGCGGGCCGTGGAACTCCTCCGCGCGGTCGATCTGATCGCCTGTGAAGACACCCGCCACTCCCGGGTGCTCCTCGACGCGCACGCCATCACCACTCGCACCACGAGCCTGCCCGCGTTCGCAGAAGGAGAACGCGCCGATGCGCTCGTCGAACGCTTGCAAGCCGGCGCCTCGATCGCCCTCATCTCCGACGCGGGGAGCCCCGCGATCTCGGACCCCGGCGAGCAGTTGGTCGCGGCCTGTCTCGCCGCCGGCCTCCGCGTCGTGCCAGTGCCCGGTCCGTCGGCAGTGATCGCCGCCCTCTCGGCCTCGGGACTGTCGACCTCGCGGTTTCACTTCCTCGGGTTCCTCCCCCGCACCGACTCCGACGCACGGGCCATGCTCGACGAAGTGAGCGGGCTGTCGGCGACGCTGGTGCTCTACGAGGCGCCGCGCCGGGTGCTCGAGACCCTCGATCGGCTCATCGACGTGCTCGGTGATCGACACGCCTGCGCCGCTCGTGAGCTGACGAAGCTCCACGAGGAGTTCGTTCGCGGCCCCCTCTCGACGCTCCGCACCCACTTCGCCGCCAAGGAGCCGCTCGGCGAGTTCGTGCTCGTCATCGCCGGGAAGGACCGCGCCGCGAAGTGGCCCGAGCCCGAAGTCCAGGCGGCCCTCACCGCCGGGCTCGCCCGAGGAGAACGCCTCAAGACGCTCTCGACCGACGTCGCGAAGGCGGCTGGCTGGTCGAGCAACGAGGTCTACCGCCTGGGCTTGGGGCTCAAGCAGCGCTGATCAGGTCCCCGGCATCAGGGTCATCTCGTTCGAGAGATCGTCGGCGAGGAACTCGAGCGTCACCGCGCCACCCAGCGTCACCTTCGACCCGGGCGGCAAGGGGGCCTCTTCGCCGCGACCGATCGCCTTACCATCGATCTCGGTGGTGCTCATCGAGACCGACTTGAGAAAGAACCCCGAAGCGCGCCGATGCAGCTCGAAGTGCCAGCGGCTCACCCGGCTCTGCAGGTTCGCGTCAGAGAGCGTCAGCACCACGTCGTTCCCCGTCCCGTCGCCCTGATCGCGCAGGCGCCCGAAGCGAATGATCTCCTTCGGCGGCAACCGCAGCTCGGTGCCGTCGTGCAGCCGTACCTTGGTGGGGAACTTCGTCACGTCCAGCCACTCGATGCTGAAGAGATCGTGCGGGCCGGGAACGCCCTTGAGCTCGACGTTTCGCACCCGGTGTGCCCGCAGCCGCAGCTCGGCGTCGGACAGCTCGTGGAAGACCGCCGGAGAGATCCGCAGCTCGTCGGAGGACGCCGAGGCGCTCACCCGACTGGCGAAGTTCACCGCATCACCCGAGACGAGCGCGCCGTCGGTGAGGGCGGGCCCGAAGTGGACTCCGATTCGAACGTGCAGCCGGTGTTCGAGCGCCCTCGCTTCGTTGTCCGCCATGATGTCGCGCTGGAGCTGCACCATCGCGCGCACCGCCCGCGTCGCGTCTTCGAAGCAGAGAAACACCCCGTCGCCCGCCGTGTCGACGATGCGCCCGCCTCCGCTCGCCGCCTGTGCGACGAGATCGGTGTGGCGCTGCTGCAGCTTGCGCCCGGCCTCGTCACCGAACCTCGCGAAGTAGGGCGTCGAGCCGACCGCGTCGGAGAACACCAGCGCCAGCCGCTTCTCGAAGCGTCGAACGATCGCGCGGGAGAGCACGTCTTGCAGACGGATCAGCTCCGTCATCGACAACTGCTCCGCCAACTCCTCGATCGTCTTCACGTCATGCTCGTTCTAGCAGCAGGGCGCTCGCCGACTCCAACGTCTTGCGCCACCTCAGCGCGCCGCCGACAGCGTGCGCACCCGCTCGGCGAGGTTGGTGCTGAAGAGCCGGTAGATCCGCAGGGCTGCGCTCGGCGTGTTCGCCATGAACTGGCGAAAGGCTTCCCGGCCGATGAAGAGCGCGCGTGCGTTGGTCCGGGCGGTGACGCGGGCCGAGGTGGGGCCGTCGAGCAACAGCGAGATCTCTCCGACCGAGCTCCCCGCGCCCAGGGTGTTGAGCAGCCGCGCGTCCTTCCCCGAGCCGTCGAACACCTCCACCTGGCCCTCGATGATGATGTACAGCCCGCGCCCCGGCTCGCCTGGCTCGATGAGGTGGGTCCCGGCCTTGAAGCTGTGGTGAACGCAGATGCGGAAGACGGCCCGCATGTCCTCCATGCTCAGCTCGGCGAAGAAGGGCAGGGCCTTCAGGAACCCGTAGGCATCGACGCCCAGGGCGAGCGGCTGAACCGTCTGGAGCACCGGAGCCGGTCGTGGTGTCGCCGGCGCTGACGATGGAATGCGCGCGCGCACCTTCGCGGCGGCCTGGGGGTTGTTCGTCGCCTCGAGCAGCCCGGCGAGCGCGCCCAAGAGGGTCGGGTCGTCTTTCGCGCCGCTCCGGGCGCAGTTCATCAAGAGCTGAATGGCCTTCTCCGAATGGCCGTACCCGCTGAGGAGCTCGGCCAGCCGCACGTTCGGCTTCACCGCTCCCGGAGCCGCAGCCGCTGCCGAGCGAAGGCTCTCGACCTCTCCGTGCACGTTGCCCAGCGCACGGTAGACGTCGGCGGCCTGCTCGAACCGCCCGGCGCGCACCAGGCACTCCGCGAGCTGCTCACGTGCCCCGGTCTGCCCGTAGAGCGCGATGGCGTCGTCGACCCGCCCGGCCCGATCGAACGCGAAGGCGGCCTTGGTCAGCTCTCCGCACCGTCGCCAGGCCTCGGCCGACCGCAACGCATCACCCGCCTGCTCGAAGCAGGGCGCCGCCTCGGCGTCCATCTTGAGCGCCTCGTAGATGTGCCCTGCCGCAGCGAAGTCACGTGCCCGACGGAACACCTGGGCGATGTTCTTCTTCAGCTCGAACGAGGCGGTGACGACCTCGTCCAACAGGGCCTGGCGCACCGAGCCGGCGGTCTCTTCGTAGAGCTTCACCGCGGTGTCGAGATCGCCCTTGGCGAGCAGGCTGCGAAGTTGTGCAATCGAGCCGCCGACGGGCACGAGCTGGCCGTCGCCGCCGTCGTCGAGGAACTCGAACTCCATCGCGGAATGACTCATCGGCGCGAACCATACCGTGTCGATCCCCAGGCACGCCGGGAAACGACCGCGCGTCCGTCCTCGCTGAAACAGGCGTCGCGCTCGTCCGTACGGGCCCGAATGATTCAGCCGTCGTACTCGCTGACGTTGGTGAGCGTGGTGGGAATGATGGCCTGTGGCGGCCTCGCCCCTCCGAGCGGCACCGTCGTCGTCGAGGGCGTCGCTCGGGCCGCGATCGAGGTGCGCGCGAATGGCACCGATCTCATTCCAGTCACGGTGCTCTTCCCTTCGGACGAGCGGGGCCGCCCCTCGTCGCGGAACCGGCCCGCCCTCGTCTTCATTCAAGGCGGTGCGGTCAGTCCCACTCGTTACGAGTGGCTGGGCGTCGAGCTCGCGAAACGCGGCTTCGTCAGTGCCTTCCCGACGCACCCCCTCGCGCTCGCCTTCTTCTCCGTCGATCACGGAGAGTGGACCCGCCGCGCCCTCGTCGACCCAGAGCCTGGCTCGTTTCTCGAGGGGCTGGTCGACCCCTCGAGGCTCGCGATCGCTGGCCACTCGCTCGGAGGCGTCGTGGCAGTGAAGTTGGCGACCCAGGGCCGGTTCGCCGCAGCCGTCGTGCAGGCGAGCTTCCCCGATCCAGCCGACGCGAAGCAGGTCGCGCGTCTCACGATCCCCACGATGTCGCTCGCCGCTCGGAACGACTGCCAGGCGCTGCTCGCCGACGTGCGGACCGGGTGGATGACGCTCCCCGGCCCGAGCGTGCTCGTGGTGCTCGACGGGGCCACTCACTTCCAGTTCACTGACTCCGACGCGCAGGATCTCGAGCGCGGCTGTCAGCCAGGCGTCGCGCTCGACGAGGTGCACCCGCGAATGACGGCGGCGATGGCGGCCTTTCTCGAGGCGGCCTTGGCACACGGCGAGACCGGCGAGGCCACCCTCCGCGCGATCCCCTCGGTGACGGTGGAAGCACGATGAGCGCCTTGGTCCTCCTCTTTCTTCCTTCCGTCGCGCTGGCCGAGTCGAGCTGGCTCACCGCCCGCGGACGACTGGCGCCCGAGACGCGTCTGCAGGCCTTCGTCGGTACGAACGGCGTGGGCCTGGGCCTCTCGCGACCGGACGACGCCAAGGCTCGCACCGGCTTCGGAGTCGAGCTGGTGGTCGGCCATCGTGATCGCGACGTCGAGTTCCGCGGCGCGCGGGTGTGGCAGCTCACCGAGCCCCGCTTCGCCACCGCCTCGCTCTCGGTGGGAGGCGCCGTCTTCATCGTCCCCGATCGGCTCGCCCTCGACGCGGGCGTCGGGCCCAACTCGCAGCTCTCACTCTCCCTGGGCGGAGAGCGCTTCACCGTCGATCTCTCGCTCCAGACCGCGGTCGAGATCTTCGCCCGCGGTGGACTGCGGCTTCCCCAACGTGCAGGGCTGGGGCTGAGCCTTCGACTCGGCGACTTCGTCTTCGCGGTGATGAGCCGCCTCGGGGTCGATCTCGTTCCCGATCGCAGCTTCGTCGGTCGAGGCGAAGTGATGGCCTCGGTCGGCTGGCTCGGCCTCGATCACGCGCTGGGGCGATGACTACGGGCTGACCTGCGAGACGATGAACCCGCCTCGGGGCGTCCGCACCACCGGCAAGCGGGGCGACCAGCTGGAGGAAGACTTGTCGACGATCGGCGTGCTCCAGGGCCAGCTGGGCGTGCCGGTGATCCACCGCGCGGAGCCAGGCGTCACCGGCAGCGCACCCAGCGGTGAGGGTGGGGTCAGCTCGACCGTTCCCCACTCGGGAGCGTCGGCGTCCGGGTGGCAGAGATCACCGACGTAGTAGCGGCCGGCTTCGCTGAGGAGCCCCTCGAGCCGGAGGAAGCCCTGAATGAAGGGCCCGCCCGCGTAGATGAGCCGCGCCTGCCCCGTCGAGGGTGTCACCACGAAGACGCCGCTGTCGGTGAGCACGCCGAGCTCGTCGGCCGCCGCGGGGGCGATCGCCTTGACCTCGAGGCCTCGCCCGATCGCTCGCACCGTCGGCGGTGAGCCGAAGAGGCTCGCGCTGAACAAGACGGTCTCGGTGCCTTGCCGCTCGCTGAAGTAGGCGCTGCCGGTGTCGGTCGCGACGAAGGCGCCGATCGCGTTCGAGGCGTAGAACCGCTGCGCCTGCCCCGCCGTGTACATCGGCGCGACGTAGAGACCGTCATCGAGGGCGAGCGCGTAGCGGCCAGCGAACGAGACCGCCACCGGCCTGGCGCGTGGGTAGGACGGCAGGGTGGCCAGCTCGAGGAGTGGCGGCGATTCTGCCGGGCGCCAGATCTTCAGCGCGTGCGTCGTCTGGCCCGTCGTCTGGTTGGTGATGGACAGGGTGTACGCGAAGGTCGTCTGGAACCACTGGCCCCACACCGTCACGTTCGAGTTGCTCGGGAGCGGCTCGATCGTCTGGGGCGCTCCGCCCGCGAAGGGCACTGCAGCGAGGCGCCGCTGATTGGTGGCGCTGTTCGTCGTCGTCAACACCTCGAAGTCGGGCCCGGTCGCGACGTCTTGCCAGACGCTCTCTCCGGGGACGAGGCTCGAGCGAAACACCAACGCGGCGCCAGGCGAGGCGACGTCCCACAGGCAGCCGTTGCCACAGCCAGCATCGGCTGGAATGCGCGAGAACAGCTCCCGTGCGAGCACCCCGTGGGTGTTGCAGATCGCTGGCGCGGCTCCAGCGCTCGGAATCACTCCGGCGTCGAGTAGAATGGTGAGCGGGCCCGCTCCTCCAGCCGCGCCGCCGCTGCTTCCTCCCGCCGCTCCGCCCGCGCTCGAACCACCCGCCGTCGAACCACCGGCCTCGCCGCCTGCGGTCGAACCACCGGCCACGTTGCCTCCGGCCGAACCACCGCTCGTCCCACCGTCGTCGAGCCGCCCGAGGATCGTCTCGTTGGGGGAAACGAAGCAGCCGGCGAGAAGTCCGAACGACAGCATCATCATTGGTCGCATGGCGTGCGGAGTGCGGCGCGCCCGGGCGACCTTCACGAAATCGACCTCACGGAGCGGCGGTGGCCGGACAGAACCCGCTCGAGGGCGCGCAGGCCCTGAAATAGACGTGCGGCTTGCCGTCGTTCCCCGAGCAGAAGAACTGATCGCCCTCTTCGTTCTCGACCTGGAACGCCTTGCAGGTGACCGACTCGCCAGGAATCGCGTCGCAGCTGCCGCCCTGGGCGCAGTTGAAGATGACTCCGCCGCAGTCGAACCCCGACGGACAGTCGTCGTCGGTCTGGCAGCGGGTGCCGCAGAAGCGCCGGGTCTGGCCCTCGGTCACGAACGAAAGGCAGGAGGCTGCCCGTGGATCGGGGCCGCAGGTCATTCCGGCCGTGCCGCAGGAGTTGCAGTCGACCCGTCCAGGCCGCGTCAGACAGGTGCCGTTCGTCTTGTCGCAGAACTGGTTCGCCGGGCAGCCCGAGTTGTCTCGGCAGAACGGCTGGCAGTTCCCGTTGACGCAGGCGAGGCGGGGCACTCCGGTGGTGGCGCCGAGCGGGAGCGCGCAGTCTCCGTCGTTTCGGCAGCCCGCCCGGCAGCTGAGCGTCTGCGAGTTGCAGACGTTGCTGGCCGCGCAGTGCTCGTCGAGCGTGCACGGGCCGGTGGGAATGCACCGGGTCATCGTGGTGTCGCAGAAGGTGCCCATCGGGCAGTCGAGGTTCGAGGTGCACGAGGCGTAGGACTGGCAGAACCCCAGCGAGTTGCAGAAGCTCATCGCCGGGCAGCCCGCGCTGTTCTGGCAACGGCACCCGCCCGAGACGGCGTCGCAGATCTGGTTCATCGGGCACGACGCGTTCGAGATGCAGACGCAGCGCTCCGAGCCGTCGGTCGCCTTGCGGAAGCCGGTGGGGCAGCACATGTCGCCGACGCACACGCAGGCGCCGACCGACGGGCTGTAGACGTGGTTGGCCGGGCAGCAGTCGGTGCGCGCGCAGACGCAGTCGCGGGTGATCGGATCGTAGAGGTACTCCTCCGGGCAGCAGTTGTCGGAGGCGCAGCGGCAGGTCTGCTTGAGCTCGTCGAAGGTGAAGCCCTTGGGGCAGCAGGCGTCACCCGCGCAGACGCACGACTTCACCATCGCGTCGTACTTGTAGCCGTCGGGGCAGCAGTTCTCGGAGTCGCAGACGCAGCGGCGCTCGTCGGCGAGCCAGCGGTGATCCTTCGGGCAGCACTGCGAGTCGCGGCAGACGCACGCCTCGCCGTCGGACGAGTACTCGTAGCCAGCCGGGCAGCACGAGGTCTCGCGACAGATGCAGACGCCCTCTTCACAGGCGTGCCCAGTGGGGCACCCGAGAGCGGTCGCGCAGATGCAGCGCGTGTTGGCCTCGTCGAAGGTGTAGCCGTTGGGGCACGAGGCATCGAGCGCGGTGCGCGAGCACGAGCCGACGGCCAGGAGCACGCCCACCAGTCGCAGGCCGGACGCAGCGCGGGAGCGGAGGAGGGCGGAGATCATGGCTTGGAGAACGCGTACTCGATGCGAACCGTCGAGCCGGGAGGAGGGACGTAGGTGCCGAGGAAGACGACGCTGTTCGTGTCGGTGCGGTACTGCCAGCCTCGCACGTCGTCCTTGGGGATCACGATCGTCGTCATCCCGTCGATCACCGTCACCCGGATCGACGAGACGATCGGCACCAGCGTCATCGGGAAGACCCGCTTCAAGGTGTTGAGGGCCTGGGCGATGCGCAGCAGCGTCTGCTCGAAGCTCGCGTCGCAGATGCTGCCCACGATGCCGCCGGTGCGGGTCGCGACCTCGGTGTAGCGGTAGCTCGGCTCGGCCAGGCTGCCGTACAGGTTCGCCTCACCGGGAGGGATGCAGCCGTTCGGCACCGGCCCGCCGATCACGCTGAAGCTCACCAGGTTCTCGTTGCCCGCGCCCTTGAGCCCTCGCAGCGTGCGCGCGTAGTACTCGGTCGGCCCGAAGCTCGAGTCGTCCTCGTTCGTCACCACGATCACCGCGAGCGCCGCGCTCGGCCGAATGAAGCCTGCGTTCGGCCCACCGGGGTTCGTGTTCGGCGCCGAGAGCGCGAACTGCGCCATGCGCAGCCCTTGTTCCCAGCGCGAGCGCCCATCGGGGAAGGTGGTGTTCGCTTCGAAGACCGCCCGGGGGTCGACGGTGCGGTTGGTGATGATCGCCGGCATTCCCCGGAGCCGCCCGCCGTCGTTCGAGACGATCGAGATGACGCCCATCTGGAAGTCGACGCGCAGCGCGATCAGCTCCTGCACGAAGCGGTTGAAGTTCGAGACCAGCCGGCGCCGCTCGTTCACCATCGAGCCGGAGTCGTCCACCACCCAGAGGATGTCGACGACGCCGTCGGCTTGTTTGAGGAGATCGATCTGTGTCGCGTCGACCCGCGGTGGATCGATCACCTTCACTCGCCCCACCGTGTTGCGCTCGATGCGGGGCGGCTTCACCTCGACCGGCGTCAGGCGAGGCGGTTCGACCACCGGCGCCACGTCGATTCGGCCATTCTCTCGCCCGACGCGATCGCACGCGGCCGTCGCGAGCAACAAGAAGGGGAGGGCGCGTCGCATGGTGGGCATCACACGGTGGGCATCACACGATGAAAGCGGGCTGCGAAGCAAAACAAAGCGGCGCCTCGAGTCGACCCGGCGCCGAGGCACGGCGATTGATGCAAGGAGAGGACATGCCGCACAAGTGCCGTGAATCGTTCGAGCGATTGCGTTCTGAGCCAAGGCTGCCTACGACACCTCCGTCACGGATGCGCGCTTTTCTGCCACTCGCCGGACTTCTCCTCGCCAGCGCGGGCTGCCGCTGCTCGCCTCCCACGCCGAGTCCGGTGACCCTCCGCATCAAGAACACCTCGAACGACTCGCTCCTGGTGAGAGACGGCAAGGGCCAACACGGCCTCACCGTGCAGCGCGAAGTCACCACCCAGTGGTTCGGCTTCGACGACGTGCCTTGTCCTTGCCAGACCTGCGAGCGCATCTGCGATCGCAGTTGCCGGTGCCCCGACGCGGGGATCACCGAATTCGTCCTCGCGATCCCTCCGAACGGGCAGGCCGACCGAACGTGGGACGGCGTGGTGCAGGTCGCGGGCTTCGACTGTGGCGAGTCGTGCCTGAGCCCCGAGAACGCGCCGGTCGACGAGACGTTTCGACTCCAGCTGTGCTTCGTGAACCAGATCGACGGGGTCGTCGCGCCGGCAGACGGCGGCCGGGTGATGGCGGCCTTCCCTCCCGCCGACGTGCAGACCTGCGTGACCCGCGAGTTCCAGCCGCAGCAAGGGCTCGTCGAGATCAGCCCGGTGCGCGGTGCCGACTGCACCACCACGGCCGAATGCAAGGGCAAGGGTGAGCTCTGCCTCGGCGGGAGCTGCACGGCGAACTGCCCTTCCAACGCCTTCCCGACGCAGCCCGAGCTGGTGGTGGCGTATGCCTCGATGGGCTTCTTCGCCGAGTCCCGCGAGCCCGACGCCGGGAGGACGCTCCAGATCGGTACCGGCCGGATCACCGCGACCCAGTTCAGTGGAGAGACCCTGCAGGTGTCGCTCTCCAACTCGGGCGGGACCGGGCGCGTCGACGTCACGCTCCCTGGCGGTCTCGGCGGGCCCTCGCTGCCGACCACCACCGACGTGAAGGTGGCGGTGGCGATTCGCGCGCAGGGCAACAAGGTCTTTCGTGGGGTGGTGGTGCGTGACGCCCGCACCGACGAGCTGCTCTTCGCGGCCGATCGCGGAATCGATGGCCGGGTGCTCACCGACGCCGATCTCTCGCCCTTCGCCGTCACCCAGGAGACCGACGCCATCGGCTGCCGCGTCGACGCCAACTGCGGGAAGCTGGTCTTCTTCAAGCAGCGCCTCTCGGCCGGGTCGGCGTCGCTTGCCGTCGAGCCAGGCAAGCTCGGGTCGACCGCGTTCACCGCCGACGGAGGAACGAACGCCTACCGCTTCTGGAACGTCACCGCCGGCACCTACTCGGGCGGCGACTGCGACTCGTACCGGCCGTACACGCTGTGGAAGCTCTGACACCTCCCCACATTCGAGCGCCCTTCGTTTTCATCGGGCGTGCTAGCGTCCGCGACGAATGAGTACGGCCAAGGCGGCCTCGGACTTCGATCGAGGCCGGGTCATCGGCAAATACGAGATCCTCACTCGCCTCTCGATGGGAGGGATGGCCGAGCTCTACCTCGCGTTCCTCCCGGGCCCCGGCGGCTTCAAGAAGTTCGTCGCGGTGAAGCAGATCCTCCCCGACGTGAAGCGCGACGAAGCGTTCGTGAAGATGTTCCTCGACGAGGCGCGCATCACCGCCGCCTTCAGCCACGCGAACATCGGCCAGGT
>JBPOIJ010000153.1:0-5427 GCA_052034585.1 Myxococcota bacterium | reverse complement strand
TCTCGGTAATCAAACGCTTTCCTAAGAGGAGTGACCAGCGGCGACCGTAACGCCGCTCATTTTCAATGCCGCGATTCGTAGACCCCTCCAGGCATCGGTTCATCCACGCTCGTAAGGTAATGTCCTTTCCTGAAGAAAATTTCTCCGGAAAATATTTGCCCTCTCGAATATCTGCCTTCAGCCGTCCATACAAGGCTTTGGCCTGTGATTTCGTATCACAGCGATGCCAGCGCTCTCGTCCGTTGGCATACAAACGCACCCACCACCCTTCGCGGCCCTTCCGCTGGGTGATGCCTCTATCCTTGCCTTCTTTTCTTGCCACGGTGGCTCTCCTTTCGCTGGTCTGCTTTGTGAAGTTCTCGCCATTTGCGTGTCGCGACTCGCGTCTGACAACGAGGGCCACAGTAGATTTGATCGACACGAATGGCGAGGTAAATCCGTTGGCACTCTGGGCAACGGCGAATGCGCCCGGAATAGTCGACCAATAGATGGGCGAATCGATATTCAAATTCCTTCACTTTCCGTTTTGTGGCCACAAACACACTGCCTTTGCGTTCGTCGTCGACTGGCAGCGTGACAATGATCGTGAATTGCGGGAACGTAAAGGCGGCGACGGCGGTGTCCCATAGCTTCTCAAGACTGCTAAGGACCATCGTCTGGATCTCTTTGGCCTCTCCACGACTGGGAAGGGTGCCACGAAATCCTTCTCCTGGAATCGATCGAACGCTCCAGCCAGCCTCTGTGGCGATGTCCGCCCCCCGGCGATTGGCCACGTCATCGACAAAGCTGGCAATCTCAAACGCCAAGACCATCCATTCACTGGCCGTGAGCGTGTCCAGGTCCGTCTGGATAAACTTCAGGAGCCATCCCACCTCGCCGTCTGCCGTGGTGAGAATCCTCTCTCTCGCCTTCTTCATCTCTCCGAAAAATTGGTCGTGGATTGCGACTCGATCAACCGGCATAGGGCACTCCTTCTCCTGACGAGTGGATGAGCATCGCACTCCATCCTAGTACAGACAAAAAAATTAAGGCCAGCGGTAGGCGTAGAGCTGAAATCGCTTGAAGAGTGTACCTCGGTAGTGGTAATGCGTGTCAATAGACGCTATGCCTTACATATATGAGGCATAACTAACTCTATAACTAATTACCAAGGAGGTGCCTTATGGTCAGTACAAAATTGATCACCATTCGAGAAGCGGCTGAACGGTTAGGACTCAAAGAAAGCACGATCAGGAAATACATCCTGAAGCGGCAGATCGCCTATGTGAAGCCGTCCGTGCGCGCCGTGCGAATTCCTATCGAGGAATTGGAACGGATTCTGGCTGCCGGACTGAGGCCGGTGATTCCTCAAGCGGAAGGTGCCCGATGAGCCGCTGGAAGGAGTTCCGGCGGGAACCCGTCGCCGGCGAATGGACCAGGAAGCAGAAACGGGGCTATCACCGGGTCCGGTCGCTCCTGTGGTTCTGGGAGTGCCATCAATTCCAAGTGCTTTGGGTCACTCTCTCCACAGCAGAAGGCGGGGATGCGGAGAAGCTGACCTACCATCACAAGCAACTACGCCAACGGATTGAACGGCAGCTGGGGTTTCAGGGGCTGGAGTATTACCAGGTCCGAACGGAAGAAGGGCATGGCGTCCTGCATATCTTCTGGGCCTGGCGGGTACCGGATGGGGAACGTGCCCGGCGCTTCTGGATCTCGCAGGAATGGCTCTCGGCCCAATGGCAGGGCCTCCACGGGGCTCCGGTTGTCTGGATCAAGGCGTATCAGCCTAGTCATCGTTCCCGCAACCGTCTCAGCCGGTATGTCATCAGCCAGTACGTCCAGGATCAATGTGGTTACGTGAATATGTGTTGGTCCTGGAAACGGTCCCTTGGGTTTCCCATCAGCCGACTGTGGGAGGAAATGCGGCACCAGTGGTCCACCAGGAACGCCTATCGCCGGATCAGGGGAGAGATCGAAATCCCGCGGATCGTCTTTATCAAGACCTGGGAGGATCTACTCTCGGGGCATCCAATTTGGTTCAGCGGCACCATTCTGCAACTGGTGCTTGGGAAGGGGCTTGTCTACCAGGAGGTCTAGGATGATCTGGCATCGATGCGATCTGAAGCTGCCGAGCCTCTTTGACCCAGCCTGTTGCGGACGAGAAGCGACCACGTACGACCGGGCGCGGAAAGCCTGGCTTTGCCCTGAGCATACGAAGGAACGGCTCTGTGAATTCTGCCAGTCTGAACGGGCATGGGCCAGGCTCTGTTATGTCGTGGAAGATGTCCTCTGCGAGGTCTGGCTCTGTGCGGATTGTGCGGGTCTCACGGGGCGACGGTGATGGGTCGAAGCGGAGATCTATAGTTTCGTGCTAAGCAGTGAATTTGCAGGATCAGGCGCACTTTAGTTAGTTGAATAATCTTTCCACAAGAGGTTTGATCATTTGCCAGAGAGTCACGAGTCCTGACGAAGCGTGGATAATCCGTTCAAAACCTTCAATGGTTGTAGTGCCGATCGATGGATTTCGCTGATCTTGAGTCAGTGCGGCTTGCTCGGCGAGGTACGATAGTTGATCGACTGCCTTTTTCTTTTGATCCGCTAGTAATTGTGAGGACTCCATGACTGCTTCCGTGAGCCTCTGGAGGGCGGGTGCAAGCGCGGGGTCACCACCGATCTGAATACGATCCAGGGCGACATTCATTCTCTGTATGCTCCCCGTGTTGATCGCACCGACTACGCTGTCATGGACTTGGATATTGTGGTTTGTTATTGGACCGGCATGTATTGTGGCTTGCGGAACGTGATGGCGAGGTAGCACGCCAGACAGGCCGACGGTTGCTTCCATCTGATCGATGAGGTAGTTGAGTTCACGGGCGTTGCGGGCATGTTCCAGATCAGCGGCTTGTTGAACCTTCAAGTTACAGTCCACACATAGAAATCTTCCACCTTCAAATGCGTAGAATGCCGGTTTGCCGCACTGGCCACAAATCACGATCATACACTCCTTTGCGACTGCATAATAGCAGAAATCCTGTCCCTGTCGCCCGTCCTCTATCCGCTACGGGTGAGAGGGAGCGATGCTCCGTCCATGCGAAAGGCGGCGATGCGTCAGCTTGGCCGCCTTTCTGTTGGATCGTTGCTTACAAACACAGGGAAGAGAGCAGGGATACTGAAACCATTGGGAGATTCGTCACGCGAAGATTCCGCCCAACGAGGCCGCCCGGCCGCTCCGGACCACTGGACCGGACGGCCGGGGGGATCGGGGGCGCAGCCCCCGCTTCACTTGATCTATATGGTCAAAGTAGAATGCATTCGATCAATGCGTGCCGTTCATGGAAATGCCTGATTGAGTAAAGGTAGGGCATCTTCTACTCAAGTTCTTGCATCTTGCCCATCGCCTTCGCGCGTACGTCATTGCATAGAGCTAGCACATCTCTTACGTAACGCTGCGCATCTTCGGGAGCTAATACGATTTTTACGCGCCCTTTATGAGCATAGCTACCGCGACCTTCTGCCAGTTTGCTTAAAGAGTTGAGCCAGTTGGCGTCCTGCGGAATTTCAATCCCAACCGGTACCAAGAGACCTCTAAGGTAAAGAATGGACACCCCATGGTTTTTATGCACTTCCCTGGAGAAAGAAACTTTCGCGCTGTCGACAAGTGGGCGTAAATATTCAAAGGGGCGTTTTTCTGGCGAAGTTTCATCGTCGTCGATTTTCATCTTTGCTCCATGCCAGCAGAGTAGAGCAATCAATATATCGTTGACTTTGCGCTCGGCTAGCCACTTGTTCGTTGCGTACTCTGTCAAGCTGAGTGCAATCCCCTCAAAAAATTCTTCGAACGCGGCGTGTGAGAGCATGCAGTATGCTTTGACATCGTGAGCATAGGATTCAGGCGGGATACTAGGGTCTGCAGGAATATACGTGGCTAAGAACTTTTGGGTCAATTCGTCGACATGGGAGGTCAGTTCCTTATGCAGGGCGTCAATATCAACCATGGTGACTCAGCCAAAGGAAGACGATTACGAACTGACCGGAATCTCATTAATCTTTGTGTCAAATGATTCATTCACGAGCTTTTGAAAACGCCGAAAACGAAGTTCATAGCGGTCATTAGTTTTTGTTGTCGATTCCACGGAGGATCGGAATTCTGGGTCTGCAAACAGCTTCTGTAAGCCACTAACAAATTTTTTCTTTCCGCCGCCGATTTTGGTGCGAGGAATCAGTCGGAAATAAAAGGCTTCTACTTCAAAGAGAACGCGATTGAATCGCGATTCCCACGAACCATTTACAAATTTTCTTCCTACAAGGTTAGTGCCAAGGACTTCAGCAAGGTTGCCAATTGCGATATTCATATCTTTGTAAACCGCTTCGACTTTTGGTTTTGAATTTTCCCAATCGTTAGTTAATAGCTCCATTGCATCGTCCAGAAACTTTTTAAGGTTTCCCTGATAACGGGACCCAAGTAGAACAATCGCGATGAAGCGCAGTGCGATCTCGACATCTTTAAGTCGGTTGTCGGGGCCATTGGTGCCAAGGATTTTGTGGATGGGTTGAAATGTATCAGTTATTTCAATGAGGTAATCTGCGAAGGGGCCTTTATGGAGAACCTGCCTAAGCTCTTGGGTGCTAAGGGGGACGGAACCTGTGTTCAGTCGGTAAAAGATGTCGTAAAGCGCATCGTCGGATTTGAAATTCGAGATAATCGTGCAGCGAACATCGGCGTTCATGAATTCTCTGTATTGGTCTGATAGCGTACTATCCGTTCTAAGTTGTTCGTATGTTTTGGTGTTAAGTTCCGGGCGAAGCTTCAAGTTCTTGAGCTGGGCCTTGGTCCAATAACTTATTGTCGGATCCACAAAACCTGCAATCGTTAGAAGGCGTTGCTTCCCATCAATGACTATGAATGCCTTCCGTTTTTTAGGATCTTCGGCTAATACAATTTCAGGGACAGGAAGGCCGGTAACAAGCGATTCAATTAACATGCTGCGTCTAGTATCATCCCACGCATTACGACGCTGAAATTTTGGGTTTAAGTCGATGTTCTTTTGCTCAATTTGGTTAATGATTGTTGCAATGGTCCAGTCGCGAGAGTAAACGACGATTTCAGTTTCGCCTTCGGGAGAGACGTCTTCATTAATTTCTTCGTTCCAGAGAAGCTCCTCGTTATAAGTGTCCACGGTAGTCAAGTCTGTGCCCTTGACCTGGGACTTTCCTGTAGGCTTGCTCTTCTTCATGGGGTCTCCTAAGTTAGTCCTTGATAAACCATCTCATGGCCACATGATGCAGAGATATATCTGGTTGGAGCCGGCGGAAGGATACTCGAAGCACCTAGAAAAATCGACGTTGGAAGCCGGAGTTGATGAAATGTGTTGGATCTTTGTGTTCCGAACGCCCGAAATCTTCTCTCACCACCGTAAAGCTGCGCCATAAGTGGCTAGGTAAAGA
>JBPOIJ010000048.1:0-9730 GCA_052034585.1 Myxococcota bacterium | reverse complement strand
GGCGGAATCGCGGGTGGGATCGCAGGTGGCAGCGCTGGCGGAGGAGCGGGCGGCGGACTCGCGGGTGGGATCGCCGGTGGCGGCGCTGCGGGCGGCCAGGCTGGCGGCGCGATCGCTGGCGGCGCTGCCGGCGGGCAAGCTGGAGGCACAACGGGCGGCGGTTCAGCCGGCGGACTCGCCGGTGGTGCAACCGCGGGCGGAGCGGCGGCAGGCGGACAGGGCGGAGGCGTCACGCCACCGGTGGTGTCGATCGACCTCCCCGTCGTTGGCACCGTCACCAGCGACACGACCATCACCGTCATGGGCCGAGTCGCCGGTGGGGTGAGCCCCTACTCGCTCTCAGTGAACGGGGTGGCCGTCGCTGTCATCGCCGGTGAGTTCACGACCCAGCTGGCAGCTCCCGAAGGAACCCTCGTCATCACGGCGATCCTGACCGATGGCGCGGCGAGCACCGCGCAGGCTCAGCGCACGATCTCCGTCGATCGCACGCCCCCCGTCATCACCGTCACCCGCCCGTCCACCAATCCTGCGGTCGCGACCTCCGCGATCGTCACCATCGAGGGCACGGCGGCCGACCCCAACCTTTCCGAAGTTCGCGTCGACGGTGTCGCGATCACGACGCTCGGAGGTGCCTTCGCGACTGACGTCACGCTCTCGACCGGCCACAGCGACATCGTCATTCAGGCGATGGATGCACTCGGCAACCAGTCCTCCTACACCCAGCGCTTCGACTCGAGCGGGCTCCCCCCCACCGTGACGATCCTCGAACCGACCGATCAGGCCAGCGTCGACCAACCAGTCGTCCGAGTGCGAGCACGAGTCAACTCGACCGTCCCACTCAGCCGGGTGGAGATCGGAACGGGACAAGTCGCGCCGTCGCCAACGGGTGACTACGCGGCGGACGTGCCGCTCGCGCTCGGAGAAAACACCATTCTCGTCAGAGCGACCGACGTCGATGGGCGAACCGGCGCGGCACAGGTGCGCGTGCGGTTCCGCGATGCCTCGACCGAGCCACTCCAGGTGACGGGCATCGACCCCTCGTCGGGGAGCACCGATGTCGAACCCAACAAGCGCATCACCATCGCCTTCAACAAGGCGATTCAACCCGCCGACTTCTCGACTCAGTTCGTCGTGAAGGCGAACGGCTCGGCACTGGCCGGCGGCTACTACCTGGTGCCGGGCGAGCAGACGCTGTCCTTCTCGGCGTCGGCCCCGCTGCCGGAGGGCCAGAACATCACGGTCGAGGTTCAGAACGTCTCCCCGCGAGTCGGCCCTGGTCTCGGCGCTGCCTTCCGGTCCAGCTTCTCAGTTCGCCGCTCACTCACCGAACTCCACGGCAGCGTCCTGGACGAGACAGGGATGCCCCTCGCTGGCATCGCAGTGAAGATCGCCTCGCTCAACCTCTCGACCCGCACCAGCAGTCAGGGCAATTGGGACTTCCTCGTGCCTGGCACAGGACGGTGGGACGTGACCGTCGAGGGCGAACAGCTCGCCGACGGCCGCAAGTTCCCTTCGATCACTCGACGGGTCTTCTCGTCCGACGGGCGTCGATCGCTCGAGTCTCCAGTCTTCCTTTTCCCGATCGATCCGCTCGGCACCGCGATGCTCACCAACGGGAGCACTACGCCGTTCCTCGCGAACGGGCTTTCGCTCTCGCTCCCGGCCGGCGCGTTCGTGTTCGGAGATGGCCGGTTGTCTGGCACTGTCGTCGTCACGCAGGTCCCCGCCGCTTTCCGAGGCCCGAAGGTCTCGGACTTGATCGGGCCCACGCATGTCTGGCAGATGGTGCCGAGCGGGGCGCGCGTCGTGGCGCCGATCGGCGCCTCAGTTCCGAACGAGGAGAACGCCCCCGCAGGGCGGCTCGCCCTCTTCTACTCGTACTCACCCCAAGACGTGACGATCGTCCGCTCCGGGTTCGGCCGCGTCACCAGCGACGGGCTGCGAGTCGAGACCCTCCCGCCCTTCCAACCAGCGAGCCTCGAGTGGTTCGGCTATCGCATCTTGTCGGAAGCGGAGTCGGCCGCGGTCGAGGCCGCGCTCAACCCAGCCGGCCCTACCGACGGAGGAACTGGCGTGCCTGACGGAAGCCTCGGCTGGCTCGAGCGCGTCCCCGGAGCCTTCGATCAGATTGTCGACTGGGTCCTCCCGCGAGCCCACGCCCAACCCCTCGGGCAGCCGTACGCGCCAGCGCTCACCGTCCTCGACCAGATGATCAACAACGCCGTCCCGGGGGTGGTGACGGGGACGGTGCGAGCGTCTTCTGCGGTGGGCGTCAGCTTCGTCGCTCAGACTCCACCTGGAGTGACGGTCACCAGGCCAGCGAACGCGCCGTTGAACCCTCCCTCTGCCCAGGCGCTGGCGAGCCTCACGGTCGGCCCCGGCGGTGCGATCCTGCTCCCGTTTGCCGCGAGCGCGCGAGGGAAGCTCGGAACGGCCTTCACCCTCACCGCCTCCGCTCGTCGTGGCGACGGCACCGGAGTCAGTAGCCCTGCAAACGCCTCGTGGACCGCACAGGGCGACACGACGGTCGAGCTGAACCGCGCGTCGGTCGAGCTCGCGCCCGGCATCACCTTCCTGACGCTTCGCCTGGCGGAGGGAACCCAGACGCTGGTCATCGAGCACCGCATCGATCTCGAGGTCGCCTCCGACGGGACTCCGACCTCGGTTGCCGTCACCGAGGTCGCGAACTCGACGACGGAGGCGCTCGACTCGCTCGTTCGGTTCTCCGACGTGAAGGTCGAGTTCACCGGAATTCAGACGCTGGGAGGCCTGACTGGGCCAACTGGTCGGTTCGGCTTCCCCGTGGTCTCGCCGGGAGGTAAATCGCCAGGGATCGTCTGCGCCTCGATTCCCTCGGGCTTCCGGCTCGACGCGGTGAGCAACGGACCAGGGGCGCCCCTCACCTTCAGGTACGTCTACACCTCCTACGACTTCTGTTCCCCGCAGGTCTCGGTGACGCCGCAGTTCTCGACGAACGCCGACATCAACGTCGACGCGCGGCTCTTCTACGGGCAGCTCAAGTTCAGGAACCGCCAGGGCGCGCTGATTCCGGTCGACTGCAATGCCGCGACTGCGCCGGGGGTCGACTGGGCCGACGTGGACGACGCCGACCTCAGGTCCATCGCGGCCCGAGACGTGGCGACGACCGAAGTCTCCATCTTCAAAGCCGACAATCTCGTCGAGCCGATCGGCGTCGTGTTGCCGGGCCGACCCCTCGCGTGCGCAGGCGATGGCGGCGCAGCGGCCGGGGCGTACTCGGTTCTGAGGCTTGGGCCGCAATCGCTCGTTCGCTCCAACCAACTCGCGTGGTGCCGTGACGTCGACGCCCAGGGAGGCCCCACCGCCCAGACGCGTGCGAACTACGATCGACTGTGCCGCGATGCCTTCAACTCCACGCTGCGGCCAGGCGACCCGCTGGTGATCGTCGCGGTCAATTACCGAACCGGGTACGCCGGGCTCGCGCGCACCCGGGTTCCGACCATCAATCGGGCTCAGGGACGGGGGGCCTTGGCCGATGGTGGGTGCGCCGGCGATCCGATCTCGGTGTTGGACAACCCGATCACTGGCGTGACTGGCCAGCTTCAGTCGTGCCTCGTCCAAGACATCGGAATCGAGACCGACCTCTCGCTCTACCCGCCCGAGCTGGAATTGCGGGTCGCGCGGTCGCGCAAGCCGGTCGGGCTGAGCGGCGGCCAGGCTGCCTCGTCACTGATTCGGAACGGGGGCCTGGCGACGTCCGGAGATGACTACATCTCGATCGGCACTCGCTGGGCTGTTCGTACCGAGCCGCCGGCCTACCGCGCGTGCGTCGACACGGGCGCAATCGGTGCGACCTGCGAGCCATTCGCCCTCGAGCCGAACGCCGATGAAGAACGCGACGCTGGCTCGTACGCCATTCGGTTCCCCGACGCGGGTGCGTTGGTCGACCTCGGCCACCGCGGCCGCCCGCTGGAGGTGCCCTGCGACGAGCTCCCTCCAGGAGCGCCTGACGCGGCCTGGAATGTCTGTCTCTCGGGCGAGCCTCGCATCGTCGACATGCCCGCAGGCGTCGCGCCGCTCACTGGGCAGCTGGCCCGGTGGACTGGCTCCGCGATCGAACAGGCCGCCTTGCCGACCTTCCTCATTCAGCCTGGTCAGTCGACCAACGTGGTGGAGGTTGGACAACAGCTTCAGGTCGGCACCAACACCGTGCGCCTCTCGAGTCTGCCGACAGCGATGTACTACCTCCACGTCGTGGGGCAGTCGCAGTTCGGGGAGAACCAGCCACGCGGCGCCCAGCCGACTCCGGCTCCGGCCCCCTTCTTCACCGAACGAACCGACGGCGGCTCGATCCCCGTGCGAGCGGTGGCGCTCAAGGGTGTCTACCGATCCTTCGAGCCGGTGCGGGAGGACGTCGCTGACGGTGGCCCGGCCTCGCTGCTGGTGGAGCGCTACGACGCGGTGCGAGAGCACGAGTTCCGCATCATCGATCTCGACGCCGGAGCGTGGGCGCGCACCTTCGGCGTCGACGCGGGAGCCGCCATCACCAGGAGTCTCACTGCTTCGACTCCGGAGCCTCAGGCGTACGAATTCGCGGCTGCGTTGCTGGGCCCGGCGAGCCAGACCCGAGTCCAACGCCCGCTCGGCGACTTCCGAATGCGCATCGGGAGTGACGCCTTCGGCCAGGAGTGCGCGCTGAACTTCGACCCGGCTGCAGCGACGCTCCGAGGCCAATGTGACGCCGACGCCGTCGAGGACGTGCTCGAAGCCAACGACGTCGTCTACCTGGAGCTCTTCCTCGCCGGGAACGCCGAGAACGTGCTGTGGCGCACGAACTTCTACGGGCTGACGCGGCGCACCGACTTCGTCTCGACGAACAGCGCCTACACCCACGGAGAAGCGAACAACGGCTCGGCCCGCACGAAGAATAGCCGCCAAACGACCCAGCGACCTCGAGCGACCTTTACCGTCGCCCAGAGCGAGCTCCCCAACGGATCGACGGCGACCGTGGAGCTGTGCACCGAGCCGTCCTGTTCCGATCTGCTGGTGCGCACGTACGTTCGTCGGCAGGGGCAACGGTTCTCCATCGTCGCGGGCCCCAGTGAGCTCGGCGGGGCCGTCGGTCTGGTTGGCGTTGGCCCTGACGGCACGGCCACCTTTGTCGCGAAGCTCCGCGAAGACTACGCAGAGCTCGAGCGCCACGACGGGCTCCTGCAGCAACGCAAGCGCGTCGTCCGCGTCATCAAGGATCTCCCCGGGCTTCCTCCCCTTCTCGCCGATCTTGGATCGCCGCGAGCGCGGTTCGAGTCCTTCGATCAAGACGCGTGGGGTCAGCCAGCGCTCGGCCCGGTCTCGATCAACACGGGCCGGCTGGCCTTCGAGCACACCGACGTGGCGGTGCCGTTCGCGCCCTCCGTCCTGGCGTTCTCGCGGGCCTACAACAACCAGAACAACTTGCCGGGCGTTCTCGGCGTCGGCTGGAGACACAACTTCGAGGGTGAGCTCGTTGAGGAGAGCCCGGATCGCTACGTCGCGCTCCTCGGCGGCTCCTCGTGGCAGTTCGTTCGGTGCAACTTCACGTCGAGTGCTGGCTCGGCGCTTGGCTGCGACCACGACGGCACGCATGGCAGCACCATCACTCGAGTGACGCAGGGAGGAAGCGCGCCCAAGGAGGCCTTCGTCGTGACCGACGTCACCGGCCGACGCTATCTGTTCCGGCACCGAGTCCTCTCGAGCGTGGCTGCGCCCAATCCCCAGGCCGCGGGCGAGCCGCTGATGGAGCTCGCCGATGGAGGGATCGAGAGCGCGCAGCGACGCTGGTTCCTCACTGGCATCGACGAGGGACCAGGGCTCGACCCGCAGAGCTGGTTCGACGAGCAGCTGCCGAAGAACTGGGTTCAGGTGGACTACGAAGGTGGGACCTCGCGAGTCAGCCGGGTCGCGCGACGCCTCACTGCCGGAACCCAGGAGCTCCGCTTCGCATACGAGTCAGCGGTGCCCGACGACGCTCCGGTTGCGGTGAAGTCGGCCGCGCGTCGGTGGGGTCTCAAGCCGCTGCAGTCAGTCACCCTCGACGGAGCGGCGACGGTGGCGTTCACTCGCTCGAGTGAGACGTTCGCGCTCAGTGCCGCGCTTCGGTCGACGGGAGGGGCGGACGAGCAGGAGTGGGCCTACGAGTACGAGCCGGTCAGCACGTCGGGCGTCAAGGCGGTCGAGGCGTCCAACGAAGTGCGTCGAGCCTCACTCCTCCTCGCACCTCCTGATGGGGGTGTTCGCCTCACCCAGTGGCTGGCTGAATACGGTCGAAGCGCTCAAGAGGCGCCCGTACCTGGCATGCCTCACCTCTCGGGCGACGAGTTCGTCACCGAGGTTCGCCACCCCGGTCAGCAGGGCGCTCGCCACTCGATCCTCGCGATGGCGGGGGCGCGCCAACTGCGGCTCGCGACAGGCGAGACGGCCTCCTTGCTGCTGGCGGCCTACGGTGCGAGCAACGGCACCCAGAACGGCACGATCGCGACGAACACCGTGTGGCCGAGTCAGGTCGACGTGGTCGGGCCGGTCGTGCCGGGGGCGCTCACTGACTCGACCGATTTGGGTCGGCTCAGCAGCTTCGATGGGCGGCTGAGAGGTTCGGGCGGGCGGGTGACGGCGGCCTACGCGAATGCCGACCCGCAGCTGGGCGCCGCCACTGGGCCGTCGAGCACGGTCGCCTACTCGAGCAGCCGCTTCTCCTCCGGCACCACGATCACCGAGCCTGCGTCCGCCAACCGGGCAACGACCATCAGCAGGACCGAGATCGACCCACAATTCGGAGACGTGACCGCCGAGACGATCACCGGACAGGGCGGTGCGTTCACCACGTTCTCCGGGGCAGCGTACGACTCCGAGCGGCGGCTCGAGCAGTGGACGGATGAGGAAGGCCGTGCGGTGGTGGCGAGCGCCTTCGACCCCCACACTGGGCTGCCGCACACGGTGGTGCTGACGAAAGCGGGCTCTGGATCGTCCCTTCACGTGCTTACCCGACACCTGACCTACGACGCCTACGGGCGGGTCACCTCGACCATCGATGACGAAACGGGGGCAGAGACTCAGCTCACCTACGACGCCGTGGGCCGGGAGATCCTGCGGGTCACCAAGGGAACCGGCGCCGAGAACCCCGACGAGATCACCAGAACGGACTACGCGCTGGGAGACAACTCGATCACCGTCACCCAGACGTTCCCGAACGTGCAGAACTACCGACGTTCGACGACGACGGTTGACGGGCTGGTGACCGCGACCTCGTGGACCTTCGGTGCCCAGAACGCGCGCGTCGCCAACGAGCTCAACAGCTACGACGCCGGGAGATTGGTGACGCGTTTGGACGCGCGTGGCGCGCGCCATTCCTACACCTACGACCCCCAAGGCATCTTGATCGAGGAGACGGCCGAGTTCGACGGTGGGGTCGTCGTCGTTCACCGCGTCCAACGCGATCAGATGGGGCGGGTGACCTCCGAGCGAAACGAGCTCGGGGCCAACCTCGTCGTCGTGCGCGATCAACAAGCCCGCAGCGCAGGGAGTGCAGCGATCTCCGACGCAGGTACTCCGTCAACGAAGACGGCGCTCGACACGAGCGGGCACGCGCGCCAGGCGATGGTTGGCTCGAAGACCTACGAGGTGACGTCGAACGCGATGGGGCTTCCCGAGCGAATTTCGCTGGGCACACAAGTCGATGCGAGCCAGCAATTCGACGCCGCCGGGCGCGTCACCCGTCGGGCCGAGGCCGTCTCGGGAGTGGTCGAGACGTGGGAGTACGACGACGTCCTGGGCCGCATGACGAGGTACACGCGCACCTTCCCGTCGGGCTCCACGACGAGAACTTTGCTCGAGACCCGCAGCTACCAGGACTCGACCCCGGGCACGCGCAAGACGACGATCACCGTCACCCGCGACATCGACAGCGGGCAACGGACCGAGACCGAGACGCTCGTCGTCGACGTCCGAGGCCGCCTGTTGTCGAAGACCGAGAGCGTCTCGTCCATGGCGGGTGGTGGAGGCACCACCCCGGCGACGACCTTCTACGAGTACGACGGACTCGGCCGTGTGGTGCGGCAGCGCCACCCGGCTCCTGGCGGCGGCGAGCACACCTGGGAGTACGACGGCCCTGGAGCGTTGGTGTCGGAAGTGGACGAGGCAGGAAACGTCACGACCTTCACCCGTGACCCGCTTGGCCTCGATACGCACGTCGTTGGGCCGCTCAACCAGACCGTGGCGACGCAGCACGACGGCGCAGGCCGCCTCGTCCGTCGCGAAGAAGGCAACGGCAGCTTTGGCCCGCCATCGGTGTGGACGTACGCCTACTCTGGAGACGGCTGGGCGGACGAGACGGCTCCGGACAGCACGGTGACGAAGCGACGCTTCGACGGGCACGGCAACCTGGTGGAGGTGCAACAGGCCGCCGGTGCGACGATGCGGGTGACGAAGACGGCCTACGACGGGAGCCGTCCCAGTCGGGTGGAAGTCCGCGACGGCACCTGGCTGCAGGTGGTGACGAAGCAGTGGGACGGCCAAGGCCGGACGACCGACATTCGTGACACCTGGAGCGCGGGGACGGCCTCGTACGACTACCGCACGGTGACGGCATGGAGCGGGCCCAACTGCACCCAGACTCACACCTGGAGGCACGGAACGGCACCGACGGAGGCCTGGGACTACGACGGGCTTGGCAACGCCATTCGCCACACCGTCGGCGTGGTGACGGACGCCTGGCTGTACGACGCGGCTGGGCGGCTCGCCTCCATCGACACCGCCGACGCACCGGAACGCACGTACACGTACGGCACCGACGGGCGGCTGACGCGAGAGGACTTCGCGACGGCCGAGACGACGAAGTACGCCTACAACGAGCGAGGCCTCGTGTCGGAGGTCCAGACCCCCGACGGCCGCAGCACGCTGACGCTGTACGAGTTCCAGACTGGCAGCCCGACTCAGAAACGCAGCCTCGCCACGCGGCAGACGACGCGCTTCACCCTCGGCGGCGACTCGACGACGACGGCAACCGACTGGGACGCGCTGGGGCGCGCAGAGAAGGTGCGGACGGGCGTGGGCACCTCGGACGTGCAGGAGACGCAGCGCGTCTTCGGCCCTCGAGGAGAAGTGCGCAGCGTGACGCTGCCCGGCGGAGCGACGTGGACGTACGGCTACGACGGCCTCAACCGGTTGACGGTGGTGACTCCGCCACCAGGCAACTCCCCGGCACAGACGTGGGCGTACGACGACGGCCTCGGGCGCGTGACGCGGCACGAGGTGGGCACCAAGCGCTGGCAGACGACGTACCGCGACGGGGTTGCCACCACGTCAACTCCCAACGGCGAGACGGTGACGACGCTCCTCGATGGGCGTGGGCGCATCGCGTCGGTGCAATACACACCGGTGGGGGGCAACGGCGTGGGCCTGACGGGGAAAGCCTTCTCGTGGGACGGCTTCGACGCCCTGTCGATGGCGACGGAGACGCGCAGCAGCGCCGGCCCCGTCTCCCAAACCTTCACCTACGACACCTCGCATCAACTCAGGGCCGTCGTCCGCGGCCTGGCGCGCGTCGACTCCACCTACCAGCCCGGCACTCGACGAATGGCGACGCGGCAGTCCGGCCCCAACGGGTTGACGTACCAGTACGACGCCCTGGGGAGACTCCGAGAAGTCGCCGGCCCCTGGGGCACCACACCCGTCGCCTGGGAAGCCGGAGGCCAGCGCCTCACGACGTTGGGCACGG
>JBPOIJ010000162.1:0-48889 GCA_052034585.1 Myxococcota bacterium | reverse complement strand
CGGCGATCTCTTCCGGCGTCGGCTCGCGGCCGATCTCCTGCACCAGGTAGCGGCTGGTGCGGATCAGCTTGTTGATCGTCTCGATCATGTGCACCGGAATACGAATGGTGCGGGCCTGATCGGCGATGGCGCGGGTGATGGCCTGACGGATCCACCAGGTCGCGTAGGTCGAGAACTTGTAGCCGCGCTTGTACTCGAACTTGTCGACGGCCTTCATGAGGCCGATGTTGCCTTCCTGGATCAGGTCGAGGAACTGCAGGCCGCGGTTGGTGTACTTCTTGGCGATCGACACCACGAGGCGCAGGTTGGCCTCGACGAGCTCGCACTTGGCCCGCTCGGCGCGGCGCTCACCGAGCCGAATCGCGTCGTGCTTCTTGCGGAGCGTCTCGATCTCCATGCCCGCGTCTTCTTCGACCTTCTTGATGCGGCGGAGCGCGGTGCGCACGTCGCGATCGAGGGCCTCGACGAGCTCGTCGGTGGAGTTGAGCCGGCGCGACAGCCGCTTGAGGGCCTGCGGGTTGCCGGTGGACTCCTTGAGCCACACCTTGAGCTCGTTGAGCGGCACGCCGTACTGGCGCTCGATGTCACGCAGCTCGTCCTCGGAGCGGTTGACCGTGTCGATCATGTCCGAGACGTGCTTCACGACGCGGTCGATCATCTTCTTCGACAGCCGCATCTCCTCGAGCGCCTCCATCAGCTTGTCGCGGAGATCGAGGGACTCCTGCTTGTATTCCTTCTTCTTCACCTCGGAGAGCTTCTTGCGGCCGGCGAGATCTTCGTCGACGTCCTCGAGGTCCTTGTAGACCTTCTTGAACTTCTCGATCTGCTTGTTGATCGTCTCGATGCGGTTGAGCTCGGCGGCGTTGAGCTGGAGCTCCTTGGGCTGACCAGGCGTGGCGGCCTCCGCGCCAGCCTCGCCGCCTTCGACGGCCTCGGCCTCGTACTCGTTCTCCTCTTCCTCCTCGCGCGCCGGCTCCTCGGGGGCGTCCTTCAGCACCTCACGAATGCGCAGCTTGCCGGCCTTGAGGCGGACGCCGATCTCCATCACCTCGAGCACCGCCACCTTGCAGTCGAGGAGGGCGCGCATGACTTCCTTCTCGCCGTCCTCGATGCGCTTGGCGATCTCGACCTCGCCCTCGCGGGTGAGCAGCGAGACCGAGCCCATCTTGCGCAGGTAGAGGCGCACCGGATCGTTCGACTTGGCGCCAGGCTCGTCGGCGATCTTCGGCTGCTCTTCTTCTTCCTCTTCCTGCTCCTCTTCCTTCTTCTTTTCCTGCTCTTCCTCGGCGGCGACGGTGGGCTTGACCTCGGTGTTGTCGACCGACTTCTGCGCGTCGACGACCTCGATCTCGTTGTCGCCGAACATCGACATCACGTCGTCGATCTGATCGGATGACACCACGTCGGCGGGGAGCGCGTCGTTCACCTCGTCGTAGGTGAGGAAGCCCTTCTGCTTGCCGGCCTCGAGGAGATCCTTGACCTCCTTGCGCTCGGTGACCGGCTCTTCTTCGGTCTCTTCCTTCTGCGCGTCGGGGTCGACTTCGGCGTCGAGCATGGCCTCTTCGGCGAGCTCTTCGACCTCGTCACCTTCGACCTCTTGAGCGCCCTTGTGGCCCTTGGCCTTGAGCAGCTTGGCGCGCGCGAGGGCCGTGGCGTCTTGCTGCATGCCGGTCGCCGTGGCGCCCGCAGGCTTGCCCTTCAGGTCCTTCTTCGGCAGCGCCTTGACGGGCTCCGCGGCCTTGGCAACGACCTTCTTCTTCTTGGCCGGCTTCTCGGCCTTCTTCTTGTCAGCGCGCGCGTTCTTGGTCGCCATGGGTTCAAGCACCTTGCGGGTGGGGAAAGCTGCTCAAAGCCCCGGCCCTTACCCTAAAGGCCGGAGGAAGTTCAAATTTCTACGCGTACTTCAGGTTGGGGGCCCGGGCGAAACAGTGGGCCCCGAATGGATAACGTCGTGTCGCTCTACTTCTGTGACATCAGGTCGCGTTGGAGGGCCAACAGCTGGCCTCGTTGTTCGAGGAGGGCCCGGGCGTCGTCGGTCAATTCTGACGCCCCTGGGGTGTGGGCGGTTTCCTTGGCAATTCGCTCGAGTTGCTCCTTGATGGCCCCGAGCTTGATGCGTCGGCAGACCTTCTGGAAGTTGGTCTCGAGCAGGCTCTCGTCGAAGCGGAGCTGATCACGGGCGTGCTGAAGCGCGGCCTTCACCACCTCTGACGCCTCGAACTGGGCTTCTTCGGGGCTGGTGCCTGACTGAAGGGACTGGACCAAGGTGCGCAGGCCGAGGTGCTTGAGTTCGTCGAAGCAGCGGTGCTCGTCCTTGGCGAGCAGGCGGCGGTCCTTGAGGAGGAAGGCGGCGTAGAGGGCCTCCATTGGATCGGGCCGTGGTTCGTTTGAGGCGGGCTTGGGCACCGCCTTCACCGGCTGGGCCGTCTTGCTCTTGAGCGCGGTCTCGAGCTCGCTCGCCGGAATCGCGAAGTGCCGGGCCATGGCGCCGAAGAACGCGCTGCGCACGAGCCCCACCGGCAGCTGCGAGGTGACCTGCTTGAGCCGATCGAGGGCCGACATCTTCTCCTCGAAGGAGGCGCCGGGCCCGCCTGGGAGCATGGTGTGGAAGAGGTGCTCGGTGAGGGGCCGCGCCTGCTGCACGAGCTTCTGCACCGCCTCCGCGCCGGCCTTGCGCGCGAAGGTGTCGGGATCTTCGCCTTCGGGGAGGACTGCGACCCGCGACGATTGCCCGGCCGCGAGGATGGGGCCGGCGAGGCGCTCCACGGCCTTTCGACCGGCTTCGTCACCGTCGAGCAGCAGCACCAACTCCTTCGCCTCGAGCCGCGAGAGGAGCGTCATGTGCCCCGGCGTCAGCGCGGTCGAGCAGAGCGCCACCGCGTTCTTCACTCCGGCCTGGTGGAGGCCGATCGCGTCGAAGTAGCCCTCGCAGAGCACCGCCGACTTCTTCTTGCGGATCTCGTCGCGCGCCTGATCGGTCGCGTAGAGCACCTCGGACTTGTTGTAGAGCCGCGACTCCCGTGAGTTGAGGTACTTGGGCCCGTCGTCGCCCTCGAGGAGCCGGCCTCCGAACGCGATGGTGCGGCCCTCGGGAGATCGAATGGGGATCATCACGCGCCCGCGGAACATGTCGTAGAAGCCGTCGCCCTTGCTGCGAGGCGAGACGAGCCCGGCCTTCTCTCCGAACGCGAGCAGGCCTTGTTCCCGGAGCCGATCGGCGAGATCGGTCCACGCGATGGGCGCCCAGCCGAGCCCGAAGGCCCGCATGAGATCGTCGGTGAGGCCGCGGCTGCGCAGGTACTCGCGCGCATGGTGGCCGATCGCCGGATCCCACAGGCGCTGCTGGAAGTGCTGGGCCGCGAAGTCGGTCGCGTCCTTGATCTGCTGCTTCTCCCGCATGCCCGGGTCGACCGCGGCCTCGAGATCGATCCCCAGCTCCTTCGCGAGATCGCGCACGGTGTCGACGAAGGGCTTGCCCAACAGCCGCTGCACGAAGCTGATCGCGTCGCCGCCAGCCTGACAGCCGAAGCACTTGAAGCGGCGGGTGTCGGCCCAGACGTAGAAGCTGGGCGACTTCTCCTGATGGAACGGACAGAGCCCCTTGTAGCTGCGCCCGGCCTTCTTGAGCTCGACGCCGTGCCGCTGCACCAGCGCGACCATGTCGACGCGCTCGCGAATCTCGTCGATCTTGTGCTCGGGGATCAGCACTGGAAGGGGCGGCGCTCCGTTGTCTGCGAAGAAGTCATAACCACGACGCGACCGTCGAGCCGAGAGCGCTCCCGGCCCGATCGGAGAGCGTCACCCACCCAGCTTCGCGAGCTGCGCCTTGACCTCTTCGCTGATCGCCTTGCCTTCGGCCTGGCCCTTGAGCTTGGCCGACGCGATCTTCATCACCGCTCCGAGATCCTTGATCGTCTTCGCGCCCGCCTCGGCGATGCAGGCCTTCACTGCCTCCGCGAGCGCCGCAGCGTCGAGCTGCGCAGGGAGATAGTGCTGGAGGATCGCGATCTCCTTCTCTTCCTTCTCGGCGAGCTCCGGGCGGTTGGCCGCCTTGTACTCGGTGACGGCGTCGCGCCGCTTCTTCACCTCGGAGGTGATGACGCCGATCACGCCTGCGTCGTCGAGCACCTTCTTCTCGCCCTCGACCTCCTTGTACTTGATGGCGCTCTTCAGCGTGCGCACCACCAAGAGCTTGAGCTCGTCCTTCGCGCGCATCGCGTCCTTCATGTCGGCGTCGAGGCGCTCCTTCAGCGTGGCCATGGTCGTTCTCCCAAGAGGAATGAAACGAAACGGAGGTTGGCAACGGTGGGTCGCCAACCTCCGGACTGCAGTGCGTGCGACTGGGCCGAATGGGCGTCGTCGCACGGTTTCCTGACAGGTCAGCCGACGCGTGCCGGCCAGCTCGTCAATGAGGGGACATCAGGCGCCCTTGCGGAACTTCTTCACCGCGCGCTTCTTGGCCGCCATCATCTTCTTCTTCTTCTTCACTGATGGCTTCTCGTAATGCTCGCGCTTGCGGATCTCGCTCAGGATTCCAGCCTTCTCGGTCGCCTTCTTGAAGCGCTTGAGCGCTCCCTCGATGGACTCGCCGTCCTTGACACGAATCGTCGTCATCTGAACCTGTCACCTCCTTTTCGGCGCCACCCGTGAGGTGACGCGTCAGTCGTCAAAAGCGACGCGGCTCGTGGCACAGTCCCTTGCGAAAGGCAACGAGATGACCGCATTCCACGATCGGCGCGCCGAGGGCTCCAAGGCCGAGATCTACGACGAGCTGGTGCGGCAGGCGCGGGGTCTCTTCGAGGGCGAGCGCGACGTGATCGCCAACGCCGCCAACCTCTCGGCGCTGATCGCCTTTCACCTCTCGGAGCTCAACTGGTCGGGGCTCTACTTCCTCAAGGGCGGCGAGCTGGTGCTGGGGCCGTTTCAGGGCAAGCCGGCGTGCGTGCGCATCGCGGTGGGGAAGGGCGTCTGCGGCGCGGCGGTGGCGCGGAAGGCCTCGGTCCTCGTGGAGGACGTGCACGCGTTCCCCGGGCACATCGCCTGTGACTCGGCGTCGAACAGCGAGCTGGTGGTGCCGCTCGTGCGTGAGGGCACGGTGCTCGGCGTCATCGATCTCGACAGCCCGCGGACGGGCCGGTTCGACGAGGCCGATCGGACGGGCATCGAGGAAGTCGCCCGGCTCTTCGTGGCCGCCTGCGACTGGTAGGTCACTGCGTCGGATCGAGCGAGAAGCAGCAGCGGAAGCCGACGTCCCGATCGCGATACGTCTGATCGACGGTGGCGCTGGTGAAGCCGCACGAGGCGGCGTTGTCGACGAGCGTCTGGTGGCTGCCGCCTGCCGCCATGTACTGGTTGACGCCGATGCGAGTGAACTCGCGTGCGTTCCCGGTGAGATCGTACACACGGTCGGAGCCCGACACGTTCCCGAACGACGACGAGAAGTCGGCGTAACACGAGAGGAGCTGGCTCGAAGCCGTCGGGAGCAGCGCGTTCTGCGGCCCGGGTGCGATCGGGTTCGCGTCGAAGGTCGAGGCGAGGTTGCAGAACTTGCTCGCCGTCGCGAGCGAGGTGCACGCGGGCCCGCTCGGGCTGTAGGCCCAGGAGCAGGTGCCGGACTTCGAGGTGCACGCGGTTCTCCACTGGGTCGGGCTGCACAAGAAGCCACCCATGGCAGCGCACGTCTGGTCGGCTTCGATCGGCGTCAGGTTCACCCACGGGCGGCGGTTCGCGGCGGAGCAGGCCGGGGTGCGATCGAGGGGCACGCCCGCTGGCGCCGAGGTGAAGTAGCCGTTGCCCGAACCGGCCGTGCCGGCGTTCGCCGTCGGCCGGGTGGCCTCGTAGGAGTAGATCCACAGGCTGGTCGCCACTCTCGTGACCGCGGGCTTGACGAAGTACGTCCCGTTGGTGCCCTTCGCGGTGTACGGCTCGTCGACGGTGCCGTCGCAGTCGTTGTCGAGACCGTCGCAGAGCTCGGTGCAGCCTCCCGGCAAGCCGTTGCAGTCGGCCTTGAGCGCGCTGCAGGTGGTGGCGTTGGGGCCGCTGCACACCCGCGTCCCGGTGGTTCGGCACAGGCCGTGGCCGGCGCCCGGGAGCCCGTCGTCGCTGGCACAGACCTGACCGAAACCTGGGGCGTTCTCGTTCAGCCGGCCGTCGCAGTTGTTGTCGAGGCTGTCGCAGACCTCGGTGGCGGCGGCGCAGGTCGGGTTGCAGACCCCGGCCGGGAACGTGCAGCGCCAGGCGCCCATGACGCAGGCGACGGTGACGCCGGTGGTGCACTCCGCGGCGTTCGCTTGGAACGACACGCCGCAGACGGTCTTGGTCGAGGGCGGAGCGGGGAGGGCGTCGTCGATCAGTCCGTTGCAGTCGTCGTCGAGGCCGTTGCAGCTCTCTGGGCCGGTCGGGGTGCAGCTGACGCAGCTCCCGTTCGTGAGCGCGGTTCCGGCCGGGCAGATGGGCGCCGCGCAGGTGCCGTTCGTACAGGTCGCGATCGCCGACGGCACCATCGCGGTGCAGTCGTTCGGACACGTCCCGCAGTGGCGCACGTCGCGCTGGAGATCGAAACCCTCGTCGGTTTGCCCATCGCAGTCGTTGTCGACGCCGTCGCACAGCTCGACGCCGCCGTCGCCCGCGCAGGTCGCCTCACAACCATTGGAGGGTCGGCCGTCGAGATCGACGAAGCCCGCGAGGCAGGAAGCGACGACGCAGTCTCCGGCACGGCAAGACGAGCGCGCGTTGGGGAGGGTGCAGACCCGGCCACAGCTGCCGCAGTTGTTCGGGTCGACTTGGGTGTCGCCGCAGCCGGCGTCGGAACAGGCGAGCGACTGGGAGATGCTCTGGGCGTTCGTGGGCTCGGACTTTGATTGGCAGCCGACGAGCCCGAGCGTGACGAGGAGCAGGCCGATCGAGGTCCTGCGTCCGCGCACGAACGACCGCACGCGGCGGGGACGTCGAGAGGCAAACGCGACGAGGGCGAGCAGGGCGAGGAGGGACGGAGGGAAGCCGGCCGTGTCGCTGCAGCCGCATCCACCTCCGGCCATTCCTCCGCCGGAGCCACCTGCCGTCGAGCCGCCAGCTGCTCCGCCCGCGGACGAGCCGCCACCGCTCGCACCGCCGGCCGTTGCTCCGCCCGCAGCTGAACCACCAGCCGTCGAGCCGCCTGCCGTTGCGCCACCTGCTGAGCCACCGGACGTCGAACCGCCGGCAGTTGAGCCGCCGGCCGTCGCTCCACCTGCTGCGCCACCGGACGTCGAACCGCCCGCAGTCGATCCACCCGCTCCACCTGCCGCGCCACCGGACGTCGAACCGCCCGCAGTTGAGCCACCGGCCGTCGCTCCACCTGCCGCGCCACCAGACGTCGAACCGCCCGCAGTTGAGCCACCGGCCGTCGCTCCACCCGCTGAGCCGCCACCTGCGGATCCGCCCGCAGTCGATCCACCTGCCGCGCCACCGCACGTCGATCCGCCCGCAGTTGAGCCACCCGCCGCCGCTCCACCTGCCGCGCCACCAGACGTCGAACCGCCCGCAGTTGAGCCACCCGCCGTCGCTCCACCTGCTGAGCCGCCACCTGCGGATCCGCCCGCCGTCGATCCGCCGGCTGCGCCGCCACCCGCTGAGCCACCCCCCGCAGCGCCACCGCCGGACGCGCCACAGAACACGGTCGGCGTGCAGATCAGCGTCCCCGCATCGAGGTTGCAGTCGAGCCGGCCCGGCGCCGGAGTGCACTCGGCCCCACGATTGACCACGTCATCCACGAGCCCATTGCAGTCATCGTCCACTCCGTTGCAGGTCTCGACGATCGGCCCGACGCCTCCGGCGCAGTCGAGCTGTCCCGCCGAAGACTGGCAGGTCCACGTCCCGTTCGTGCACCGCCCCGTTCCGCACCGCGCCCCGAATGCGCAGCACGCCGTTCCGCTGAGGTGGCCTTGCGAATCCGTCACGCCGTCATCGACCTGCGAGTTGCAGTCGTCGTCGATGGCGTTGCAGCTCTCCGCCGTGGGCCCAACGAACCCGACGCACGCGTTGGTGCACGAGCGCGCGCCCTGACGGCACCGGCTCGGCGCGACGTAGCTGAGCCCGCCTGGAGTCCCCACCGGAACGCACGTGCCCGTCGTCCCTCCCTCGTCCACTCGCCCATTGCAGTTGTTGTCGACCCCGTCTGCACACACCTCGGCTTGCGGCGTGTTGGTGCAGGCCGCCAGACCGCCGCTTGGAACACACGCTCCAGGTTGCGCGACGGCCTGCGGCGGCTTGCACGAGATCGTCCCCGCGCAGTTCGCAGGGCTGATCGCACCACACGCGCCGAGCGGGCCGGTGAAGCCGTTGTCGGCGATGCCATCGCAGTCGTCGTCGCAGCCGTTGCAGACCTCCGGGGTGGGCGTCACCAGACAGACGCCACACGCGCCTTCGTCGATCTGCCCATCGCAGTTGTCGTCCTGCCCATTGCAGATCTCGGCCTGCGGGCAGTGGGCCGGCGTGCCGCACTTGCGTACCTGCTCGTCGACCTGCCCGCTGCCGTTGTTGTCGACGTTGTCGCAGCTCTCTCCGGGGTCGAAGCACAGCCACGTCGTCGAGCTCGCTTGCTGGGTGACGGTCGTGCACGGGAGGAGCGAGAGGGTGCCTTGCGGGTTCCCCGCGCTGATCGACGCCCGCCAGTTGGTGAGGCAGGTGTTTCGCTGGGCAACCGTCGACCACGCGCAGCAGGCCTGCCCGGTGTTCGCGAAGTGCGAAGAGCCCTCGTCGACACACCCGTTGCAGTCGTTGTCGGTGTTGTCGCAGAGCTCGGCGGGGAGCTGCGAGTCGACGATCTGCCGGAGCGCCGAGGTGATCGTGCCTTCGTTGGTCGCGAGGTAGGCGGTGCCGGTGCCTCCCGCGGCGGCGACGGCGTCGGCCCCAGTGAAGGCCGCCATGTTCAGCACGTGAGTCCGGACGCTGAAGGTGGTGCCGCTGATGCTGACGCCCGAGAGGAGCTGTGCCGCTGCGCTGACGACGTCGGCGGGCTGGTCGCAGGTCTCGTCTCCGTCCGCGATCAGCACCACGTTGACCGAACGACAGGCGCGTTCCCCGACGATCGTCGACCTGAGCGGCGTGGCGTACGTGGGGAAGCCATCGGGCGAGGTCCAGGAGGTCGCGAGGTACCGATAGGCGTCGCGCAGGGCGCCGTTGAGCGGGCTCGCGGAGTCTGCCCACAGCTCGGTGCTCTGGGTGCAGTCGTTGTCCACCCAGGTGAGGAGCTGGGGCACGTTGGTGGGCTGCGCCGGCGCGTTCCAGTAGTCGTCCGCGCCGATCGGCACCACGATCCGCCCGCCCGCGCGCGTCGTCCCCGAGCCCGGCCCACAGCCGGCGTTCCCGTTGTTGCCCGTGTAGTTGGCGTAGGTGCAGCTCGTGAAGCAGGCGCTCGAGCACTGCGACATCACTCGCGCGAGCCCCATCAGCCCGAAGTTGGCGCGCCCGCCGTACTCGCTGAAGAGGTTGCGGAGCGCACACCGCGCATGATCGAGGCGCGTGACGCCCGTCGCGCCGATGCCACAGCTGTTGCCGATCGCGGGCGATGCGTTGGTCGTCTGCGAGCCCGAGGTGTCGAAGATGATCAGGAAGTAGGGCTTCGATCGCGCCGGCCATTGGCTCGAGTCGGGCGAGAGGCAGCTGGCTGGTTGCGCCTGCGCCATGGTGGACGACAAGGCTGCTACCAACGAGCACGCCGCGAGCACACGAACCATGGAAGGCCTCCCCGAGTTGGGAGAGCAGACCAGACGGGCTTCGGCGCGACGAGGAATTTCAGTGCCGGCGCTCGAGCAGCCGAGCCAGCCGTTCCCGATCCCTCGTCGGAATCTCGGGATAGGCGGGGACGAAGACGATCCGCTCGAGCAGTCGACTCAAGCGAGGCGTGCGGCCAGGCACTGCGTTGATCGTGCTCGTCCCTCGTGCCCCATCGAAGCCCTCCGCGCGGAGGAGGTGCACCAGCTCGTCGGGCGCCTCGTCGCTCACCGCGTAGAGCCAGTGCGTTCGCCCCTCGAGCTTGGCGCCCACACACCCGACGCGATCGCGCAACCACTCACCGGCCGCCGCGCGCTGCTCGAGCCGCTGGTGATCGAAGCGCTCGATCCGCCGCCGGAGCAGGGCTCGCATCGGCTCGCTCGGCTGCGTTCGGAGGGTGGCGACGAAGGCGTCGTCCGCGCTCGGAAACCCCCGGGTCACTTGTCGGAGCAGCTCGTCGAGGCTCCGAGAGGTCAGCTCGCAGCCTCGCGCGAGGGCGTTGAACCGATGCGGGCCGCGCACGCCGGCGAGCAGGAGGAAGGTGGAGACCTTTCGCGCGAACGCGCCCGTTGGCTGAATCGGCCAGGACGAGTGGAGCTCCTCCATTCTTCGCGCGATGGCCGGCTCGCGCACCCGCACCAGCGCACCGCCCAGCGCCGTCGCGGTCTTGATCGACCCGAAGCTGAACAGCCAGAGCGCGCTCGCCGGGTGGCCCTGGCTCTCGGGGCCGACGAAGGCCTGCGCGAGATCTTCGACGATCGGGAGCTCGTGACGGCGCGCCACCTCCCGCACCGCAGTGAGATCGATGCGCCCGCCGAAGAGGTGCGCCACCACGATGAGCCGAGTCTTCTCCGAGATCGCGTCGTCGAGCGCCTCGCGAGTCGGCGCCAGGGTGTCGGGCTCGAGATCGACCGGGACGGGCACGAGCTGATGGAGCCGCACCAACCGCCACATGTCCGGCACGGTGAGGCCCGTCATCACCACTTCGCTGCCGGGTGGGAGCGCGAGCGACGAGAGGTAGAGATCGAACGCCGAGCGCACCGAGCGGGTGACCATCCAGTCGCCGAGAGACTCGGTCGGCACGCGCGCAGTCGCACACTGCCCGAGCGCCCACAGCAGGTCGCTCGGCGCGATGTCGATGCGCAAGCGCGGGTGGAGCTTCAGAGGAACCTCCGGGTGCCCTTGGTGCCATCGCCTTCGAACCCGGCTTGCCGGCGATACGGCGCGTCGAGGAGCGCGTCGATCGAGGTCATGATCGTCTCGGTCCACCCGTCGAGCACGCCTCGGTGGGTCGCTTCGTCGTCAGGGTGAAATGGGCGGAACGAGGCAGGGAGCTCGTTTCGAGGCAGCTCCCACGGCTGGCCGAACCGCACCGTGATCGTCCCTCGCCGCAGGCCGAAGCCCTGGCCCCGAAACACCTCCCGGCAGCCCGACATCCCGACGGGAACGATCGGCAGGCCGAGCGCATGGGCGAGCTGCACCGCGCCGATTCGCCCCTTCCCCAATCGACTCGAGACCGTGCCTTCTGGGTACATCTGCACCGAGCTCCCGGCCGCCACCACCTCGCGGGTGAGCCGAAGGGTCTCCGAGAGCGACCACACGTAGAGCGCTCGAATGACGTCGCGGTAGCTGCTGCGCGAGGGCTCGAACGCCCGCCCGAGGATCGATCGCGCAGTGTCTCGGAGGCGATCGAACGGCTCACCGGGCGGCAAGGGCAGGTCGCGATCGAGGTGATCGCGCAAGGCTCGGTATTCCTCCTCGGTCGGCCGCCGTCCCGCCACGGCCTTGAAGTCCACCAGCACGAAGTAGCCCCGCGAGGCGAGGGGGATCACGCCGACCCGGCCCAGGAGGAAGGCCATCACCGCCTGGTGGTAGTTCTTCGCCTTGGTGACGGTGGAGACCTCGACGCCACGGCGCCACCACTCGGTGCGAATGCCCATGAAGTCGTTCTTCTGGGTCGAGTTGGTGACGTACAGCACCGGTCGCGTCGGCGGCTCGAAGCCTTCGAAACGAACCGCGGCGCCGACGAGCCGTTCTTGCGCGCTCCAGAGCCGGGCGACGCCGTCACGCCAACGAGGCGAGGGGAGGGCGCGGTAGGTCGAATAGAACCGGGCGTCGAGCACCTGCGCATTGTGGCCGCCAGCGCGCCAAGCGGAACTCGAAAAAACTCAGGACACCGCTTCGTGCTCGTCGGTCGCGATCTCTTCTTCACCCGAGCCGACCGGCGGCGGGCCGACTTCCCCGTCGGCCGTTCCCAGGTGCGACTTCAGCCGATCGGGCAGCACCTCGTCCCAGGCGCCAACCAACGGCCGCCCGAGCTGGCTCATCGCCACCACCATCACCTCGGCGACCGCCGCCTTCACCAGCGCAGCCGCTTCGGGGCTGTCGGTGCGCTCCGCGAACTGCACCAGCGCCGCCACCTCACTCAGCAGCTGCTGGAGGGTCGCCGAGACCTGAGCCGCGGTCTCCTTGTTGAGGGGCGCGAACGACGAAGTCATGGGTCGGAGTTTCTCATGCTCCGTTGCCCCTCGAAATGGCGCAGATCGGACTCGGCCCGCTCGAGTCGGCTGATCGGCGGCGTTCTCCTTCATGAGCACGCGAGTTCACGATCGTTCGGCAGGTTCTCCACCGTCCGATCGTCTGGGGCCCGGTGACGCCCTCGCGACACAGCTGCCGTGGCATCACTGCCCCGGGTCCTCAGGAAACCCCAGCCGGGTCGGCCGAGCCCAGGAGCCCTTTTCGAGAGAATTCGGGCTTCTGCGCGCCGACGGGCGAGGGCACGTCCACTGCATTTGCACGTCATGGCTGGAAGAAGGGTGTGAGCGTCATGGTCGCGGCGTCGAAGGTGCTGAGCGTGCTGGTGATGGTGGTGGTGCCGGGTGGACTCCTGGTGGCGGCGGCCTTCGTGCTCGCGCGGCTGGTGACTCAGCAGATGCGGCTCGAAGAAGGGCCCCACGGGCGTCGCTTCGCTCGGGCCGTCGCGGCGATTCACTGGCGCGACGTCGTTCGCGAAGCCAAGCGGCTGGTCTGATCGTCGAGGCCGGGGTGGCTCGCGCTCAAGGGGAGTGACTGGCCCCGCTCACTCAAGTAAGCGCACTCGCTGCCGGTTCTCCTCTCGACGGACTCTCCATGACGACCCTCACTCGTACCTTCCTCGGCGCGACGGTCCTCGCTGTGCTCGCATGCGGTCCCGCGGGCCCGACGACCCAGCAGATCTGCGACAAGAACGCGCAGGTCGATCAGTCGGTGAAGGTGGGTGACTGCACTCGCATTCCACCGGGCAACCTCTTCGGTGACACCGCGATCTGCACCTCGGCTTCGAACGTCTGCTCGCCGAAAGATCGAACGCTCCTGCTCGACGTCCTCAGCTGCGCCGAGAAGCTGCCGATCTGCTCCGAGGGGGCGAAGGAGGCGTGGGTCGGGGCACGGACGGGCTGCGTGATGCGCCTGTCGGGCATCTCCGACGCCTGCCGGAACGCCTTCAACGGAGTGCTCCCCGATCCCAGCGGGATCTTCGACGCTGGCGTGCCCGACGCAGGGCCTCAGCCGATGGACGGGGGCAACGCGCTCTCGCTCGTGGTGGTGGCCGACGAGAGCGCCTTCGCCTTCGCGTGGACGCCCACCCAGGGCACCGATCGAGTCGTGAAGTGGGCCTTCATCGGCACGAACGATGGCGGGGTGCGTGACGAGCCCTTCTTCGTGCCGATGGTGAGCGAGCGCAGCACCCTGCTCGCGGCCGATGCGGGCGTCTATCGCCGCTACTTCATGCTCGGCGAAGACTCGAACGGCGGCCATGCCTTCGGGTCGGCCGACGCGGGCGGCGGAGGTCGTGACGCCGGAGCGATGTGCCAGGGCCCCCTCGACTGCGCGACCGATCGGGTCTGCGATCTCGGCCAGTGCAAGGAGCAGACGTGCCAACCGGGCGGGCCGATGACGTGCCCCAACGGCTACCAGTGCTTCCCGAGCGGGCGCTGCAACCGCACCTCGTTCGACGCGGGCATGGTGTTCGACGCTGGCTCGGGCCAGATGATGAGCACGACCCCGCTGCCCTTCATCTCGAACGAGACGGCGGTGGTGACGCGCGCTCCGACGCCCAGCCCGGAGATCTACCTCGGTGGCTTCGGCGGCCGGCGCCCCGACGTCGCTGCCGTCGACTCGGCCCGCAGCGTGGTGGTGCTCGAGCAAGAGGGCGCGCTCGTCGGCCATGCCAGCTTCCGCCGCGGTCGCGACTTCATCGACGACAGCGTCACTGCGTCGGCGCTCGACACCGTCGGTGGCCGTGCCCGGCTCGCCTACAACGCCGAGAGCAAGCTGGTGTTCGCCTGCTACATCGTCGGCCGCGGCGTGCGGGTGCGCCGGAGCATCGACTTCGGCCGCTCCTGGGAACTCGAGGCCGCGACGATCGAGCCACCGCCGCTCGACGACGGCGGGCTCGGCTCGATCATCAGCGACTGCGACATCGCGGCCTGGCGCCAGGGCGGCGCGCTGATGGTGACGGTCGAGGACGACACCCTGGTGACCCGCGACGTGACCGCGCTCCTCGGAGTCGAGGACGCCGGCACTCGCGTCTTCGCCTCTTCGCCTCCCGACGCGGGCAACGTCTACAGCCCACTCCGCCCGTCGATCGCGACCCTCCCGTCCGATTCGCAGGTGCACGTCGTCTTCACCGCGACCCGCACCCTCTCCGGCAGCGGCCTCACCGATCCCGAGGTCTACGGCATCTACCGCGACGGCACCCTCGGGGCCTTCACCCAGCCCAAGATGCTCACCTTCACCACCGTGGGGAACGGCAGTCCGCTCCCGCAGGACTACGCCACCGTCGCGATCGATCCCAAGACGAAGCGGGCCCTCGCGGCCTACGTGACGCTGCTGCCTGGCGCGATGCCGGCCTCGGCGATTCAGATGAGCCTCTGGAGCGCCGCCTCCAAGTCGTGGGGCACTGGCTCCGATCTCTCGATCTTCCAGCTCGACGTCGACAACCAGACGCGCATCCTCTTCCCCGCCGCACAGGGAACGCTCGACGCCTTCTCGCCGGTGCTCGCCGCGCTGCCGAACGGGAAGATCTGGCTGTCGATGGTGGTGGGCCCGCGCCTGCCCTCCGGTGGAAACGACTTCAGGTTCTACGCAGTGCCGTTCGACTTCGACGAGCCGTCTCCGGGAGCGCAGGCCCGAGGCTGGTTCAAGCGACCGGCCCGCAAGCTCTCCGACACCCGGGTGTGGGATCCGCGCGGAGGCTCGCTGCGGCCCACCACCACCGCCTGGGCGGCTGACACCCAGCTGAGCTTCTATGGCGTCTTCACCGAGGGCTTCGGCGCAGCTGGCGAGATCGAGGGTGGGCGGGCGATCTTCATCACCATTCCATGACCGCGATCGCGCTCCGGCAGGGAAGCCTCACCGACGGTGACGAGACGGTCTTGGTGAACGCGTCGAACACGAACGCCCGGCTCGGCACCGGCGTCTCCGCAGCGATCCGCCAGGCCTGTGGGGCGGGGTTCCAGGAGCAGATCATCGCGGACCTCGAGCGCCAGTTCGGTGGGCCGATGCCGCCGGGAGAGCTGCTGGTGACGTCAGCCGGCCGGCACCCGCGCGCGCGCTTCGTCGCCCACGTCGCGGTGATGGACTACCGCGAAGGCTTCACCGCCCAGAGCTTCCCGACGGTGGGGCTGATCGCGACAGCCTGCGCGAAGCTCTGGGACGCGGTCGAGCGGCTCGAAGGCGATCGGCACTCGGTGGCGATGGTGGCGCTGGGGGCTGGGACTGGGAACCTCGGCGTCGCCGAACCGACCCGCGTGGCGGCGGAGACCCTTCGGGCACACCTCGCGGCTCATCCCACGACGAAGCTCGAGCGAGTCACCTTCTACGGCTTTGGCCTGCCCGAGTACCTGGCGATGGCGCACGTGCTCGTCCCGCTGTTCCCGCCCGTCGTCGACACGCTGCCTCCAGACGTTCGGCAGCTCGTGGCGCCCTGATCGACCCCGCAGGACCGCTCTCGTTCGCGGGTCTCCAGGCGCGCAGGCAGGGGCGGCGGCTCGACGCGCGACGGTCGCCGAGCCGAGGCGTGGGCAAGGTGCTCGACTCGTCCAAGACCGGGCCAATGGGTGGGCACGCTCGGGAGTCGATCAGCTCCCGGTGACTTCCGCGACGACGAAGGCCGCGACGACGAGCGCCGCCCCAATGCCGAGGGCGAGCAAGGGGCCGCCAGGGCTCCACACCGGAGTGAGCAGCGCGGTGCCGACGATGCCGACGGTCGCGCCCCCGATGACGGGAATCGCCGTGCGCCACCCCGTCGTGTCGTAGCCACGAAAGGCGAGGTGTCCGACCGCCACCACCGCGCTGAAGAGGAGCAGGTGGCTCACCGCGTACGACGCGCCCGTTCGGGTGAACGCCACGAAGGCTGCCAGCCCCAGCGCAGCGACCACCACTCCGAGGCCGAGCAGGATTCGGCCAGCGCCGTTCTCGCTCTTCATCAGAAAGCCGCTGAGCCACCCCAGGAGGAGCAGGGGCAGGAGCCAGCCGATCGCCAGCCGGCTCTGCGCCCCGGGGCTCGCGGCCTCGCTGTCGGGAAACGGTGCTCCTTCGCCCTCGAGGCGAACGCTCAGCCCGGTGAGGTGGACCGTCACGAGATCGCCGGTGCGCGGCTTCACCTGCTCTCGATCGAGGCTGGGACGAACGGCGGTCGAGGTGTCGTCGACGACGTTCGTCACCACCAGCGCGCAGCGAACGCCGCGGTGCTCGAAGGGGAGCCGACTGCCCACCACGCCCGCGCCCTCGGCCAGCACGCCCCCGTCGGCGCTCACCAGCGACAGCGCCCGCTTCTTCCCGAGCCGGAGCTCGAGCTCCGTGCCTGGCACCGTACGCCAGCCATCATCCATCACTTGATCGTCGATCGCCTCGGCCGGGTGTCCGCAGGCGACGAAGAGGAGCGCGGTCGCGACGGCGAGGCTGCTGCGAGGCACTCAGCCGCCAGGGTTGATGCCGGTGACGATGGTGGTGAGATCGAGCCCGCCCGTGTAGCCGTAGCTCACGTACTCGTCGAAGCCGTAGACGGTGACGCCGGCGCCTGGGAGCGTCGTCTGCCCAGGCTGCGGCACCACGTTGATCGTGTGGGTCCCCACCGGCACCGGCACGTTGGCCACCTTGAAGCTGGTCGACCCGACGGTGACGAAGCTGTTGGCGGCGATCGGCGCGTTGTTGACCCGCACCTCGAGCACGCGGCTCGAGTCGATCACCAGGCCGAGGTAGTTGTCGCGGGTGCCGGGCGCGGTCAGCACGGTGTACTGGCTGCGCCACTGCTCGACGGGCGGGAGGAGGACGATCGAGGGGTCGCCCTGGGTCGGGTACACCGTGCTCGTCGAGGTCGTCGCGTTCTGGCTGGCGAACACCTGCGCGACCTGGATCGGTTGGTCGGCCGAGATGGTGAAGTTCGTCTTGGAGCGGAACTCGACGAAGGTGCCTCCAGCGAGCTGGCAGGTGTTGGCGCTCAAGGAGCCCGACGCGCAGCGCACCGGCGAGAGCACGTCACCCGCGGCGGGCGCCGGAGTGAGGGTGAGCCGGGTGCCGTTGGGGCAGGCGCTCGCCGGGCAGCCGGCGACGATCTTGTAGTAGTCGGGCCCAGCGGCGCCGGCGCTCGCGAGCTGGTTGTTCGACAGGCGCAAGGGCGCAGTCCGGGCGGCCACGAAGTTGCGTCCCCAGGTGACGAAGGGGAACAGCTGCTCTTCGACGTGATCGCAGGCGGTGTCGAGGTAGCCGCGGGTGGTGCACGACGAGCCGCCGAAGACCGAGATCGGCTTGTCGGCAGTGACGACCGAGCCAGTGAGATCGTTGTCCACCCGGCAGAACTGGGTGCAGCAGCGCGGCTGGAGCAAGCCTCCACACGAGGGCGGGTTCGAACAGTTCGGCTGCCCGAGAATGTTGGTCCCGATGAAGGGGTTGAGGCCGCACTCGAGGTTGATCGACTGCGGCGTCGCCGCCGGGTTGTCGCTCGCGATCTGGAGCACGTCGTAGGTGTTGATGGTGAAGACCTGCTGGGCGCCGCGATCGAGGGCCACCACGCCAGGGCCTGCGCGAGTGCGGGCGCTCGAGCGCACCGTCACCTGGGTGTTGTCCTGGGTGCCGACGATGGTGAGCATCCCGTTGAAGTTGATCGTCGCCGCCCCGTTCGGGTCGGTGCGGCCCTGCCGCTCCATCACGTGCTCTGGCGTCAGGCCCACGTAGCTCGTGCCGAGGATGTGCGCGGGGAGGAGGAGCGAGGCGTCGTTGCTGTACGAGAAGTGCCGGCAGACGTTGGCGTTGCAGCTCGGGTTGGCCGACTCGGGAACGGCGGTCGTGCAGGAGCTGGCGGTCGTGCAGGCGCCGACGTCGCGGTACGCCGCGAGCGGGTTGAATTGATAGACGGTGATCGGGCGGCTGGAGGTGATCTTGTACCCGTAGCGCCGCAGCCCGCTCTTGCTCGCGCTGTCGTAGTTGTTCGACATCGTCGGGTGATCGCCGATCGACTGCCAGGGCACCCGAATCACCGCGAGGCCACGGGTCGCCGCGTCGAGGCGGCCGGGCACGGTGACGTTCTTCACCGTCTGCACCGCGCCACCGAAGAAGCGGGTCACCTGCACCGAGGCCGAGAGGGTCGAGCGGTTGGTGACGACGAAGGCGAACTCCGAGTCGGCGTTGAGCGCGCCCTGGCCGGTGACGACGTTCGCCTTGAAGACCGCGGCGGCCACTGGGTTGTCGAGCACCGCCGTCCAGTATTCGCAGCCGAAGTAGCTCTTCTGCCGAACCGCGTCGCCACACTCGTCGACGCAGGCGCCGTTCTGGCACTCGGCGGTGGGGCCCAGGCCGGGCACGGTGTTGCACGCCACGTTGTCCCAACGGCCAGTGGGGCTGCAGGTCTGCTGGGTCGAGGTGTTGAGGCACTGGCTGGTGCCGGGAATGCACATCGGGGCGACGCAGGCCGAGGCGGCGCCGGTGCCGCTGCACTGCTGGGTGATGCAGGTGCCGTCGAAGTTGTCGCCGACGTTCACCCAGGTGGTGGAGAGGTTCAGCTGGGTGCGGCGTTGGCACTCCTGCACGGCCTTCCCGTCGGGTGAGCAGCGGCGATCGCCGGCCGAGCACTCACGGCACTCACCCATGGTGCAGGTCGCGGCGCCCGCGCAGGTGACGCTGCGGAAGCCGGAGCCGTTCTGCTCGCAGACCTGCAGCTCGGTCGGAGTGCTGGTGCACTTGGTGGAGTTGGGCCGGCAGGCGAGGCACTGCTCGTTGAAGCAGTAGCCGTCGGGCGAGGGGCAGGCCATCTCGACGGCGAAGCGGCCGTTGGCGCCACAGAGCTCGACCGCGGTCCCGTCGACCGAGCAGCGGCGCGCGCCCTCGGTGCAGGGAACGAAGAGGCCGGCGTCGGGGTCGGGCGGCTTCGGCTCACAGGTGCCAGAGAGGAGGTTGCAGCGCTGGCCAGCCGCACAGTCGCCGTCGCGCTGACAGACGAAGCGGCACATGCCGTTGACCAGCTTCTCGTTGGCCTCGCAGACCGGCCCCGCGTCGACCGGCGGCGGGGTGATGCGGGTCTTGTCACAGGCGAGGCCAGCGGCAGCGAGGCAGAGGACGAAGAAGAGACGGCTCATCGCGACGAGGCTCCCCAGACGGAACGGCCCTACAGGCGGGCGCCGTCCTACCTCAGACCGAGCCCTTTGGGCTACCTCACTCGCCCAGCTTGTCGATGATGCTGGTGAAGTCGGCGTCGTCGTCCTTTGGGCCCGGGAGGTTGCCCACCACGGTGCGATCCTCGGCGGGCGGCTTCTTGGCCGGCGCGCTGGTGATCTTCGCTGCCGGCACCGCGGGTCGCGCGGGCTGGGTGGCTGGCTTGGGAGGGGCGGTCGGGGCCGTCCTCGCCGCGTCGGGAATCGCGTTCACCTTGGTGGCCTCTTCGAACTCCTCTCCCAGCTGAGAGAGCGAGGCGGCGGGAGGCCGGATGCCGCTCGGGGTGGTGGTGAGCGGAACGGCGGTGGGGGCCGGGCGCGCGACGGGGGCGCTGGTGGCGCCGCCGGCCGGCTTGTTCTTGTAGCGGGCGAGCTCGAGCTCGACGACCTTGAGCTGCTTCGACTTCTCCTGCACCGCTTCCTGCAGCCGCTTCACCTCTTGCGCCTTCACCTGCTCGCGGCGCTCGGTCTCGGCCTTGTGCTTGGCGCCGGCGTCCTCGAGGGACTTGTGGTGGGCGGCCTCGAGGGACTTCTTCTCGGCGATCGAGGCTTGCAGCTTGGCGGCGGCGTCGTTGGCCTTCTGCTCGGCCGCGGTGATCTTCGCCTGGAGCTCCTTCTCGGCGCGGGTGCGGGCGGCGTTGGCGCCCTCCATGGCCTGCTCGAGCTCGGCGACGCGGCGCTGACGGGTGGCGAGCTGGCTCTGCGCTTCCTTGAGCCGGGTCTCCATCTCGCCGATCTTCGTCTGCGCCTCCTGCTGCACCTGGGCGATCCGGGCTTCGGTGCGCTGGGCCTTCTGGGTGAGCTCGTCGTGGGCCTTCTTCTGAACGGCCTTCTCCTGGGCGAGCGCGTTCGACGCCTCGAGGAGTCGGGCGTTGGCCTGCTGGAGCTGCTGGCCGAGCTGGGTCTTGAGCTGGTCCTTCTCGGTCTGGAGCAGGCCGTGCGCCTCGGTGGCCTTCTCGAGCGAGGCGTGCCGATCGGCGAGCTCCTTCTTGGTCGCGTCGAGCTCGCTGAAGAGGGCGGCCTTCTGGTGGGACAGCTCGTCGGTCTTCTTCTTGGACTCGTCGAAGAGGTTCTTGAGCTTGAGCTCGAGCTGCTTGGAGAGCTCGGTCTTGGCGGTCACCTCGCGGGTGAGGGCGTCGACCTGCCGCACCTTCTCCTGCTGCTGGGTGGAGAGCTTGCGGAGCGTGTCGGCGAGCTCCTTCGACTTCACCGCGACGTCGTTCTGGAGCAGCTCCTCGCGCCGCTGCGACTCTTCGCTCAAGGTCGCGATGCGATCTTCGAGGTTGGCGCGGGTGTCTTCGGCGTGGGCCAGCTTGGCGTTGAGCTGGGTGAGATCGGAGACGCGCGCCCCGAGCTCCTGCTTGGTGGCGGCGAGCTGATCGGCGAGATCCTGGCCTTGATCGCGGGCCTGGGCGAGCTCGGCCTCGAGGTTCCCCAGCTGGGTCTCGTAGTGCTTCTGGGTGTCGGCGTGGGCGCGCTTCTCGATGTCGAGCGACTTCGCGGTGTCGTCGAGGTTGGCGCGGTTGGCGGCGAGATCGACCTGGGTCGCCTGGAGGACGGACGCGAGGCCGTCACGTTCCTTGGTCAGCTTGGCGATGAGGCCGGAGCTCTCCTGCTCGAGCTGCTGGCGCGCCGACGCTTCGGCTTCGTAGTTGCCTTGGGCTTCGGAGAGCGCGCTCTTGAGCTGGCCGATCTCGCCCGACAGCTGCTCTTCGAGCTGGGCCTTGGCCGTCTCGGTCTGGCGGAACAGCCCGGTGATGCGCTGGATCTCGTTCTTGTGGGAGACGACCTCGCCGTGCCGATCGTCCCGCTCCTTGCGGGTCGAGTCGAGCTCGAGCTGGGTGCGCTCGAGCAACCCAGCCGCCTCTTCGTGCTCGCCCGTCTTCGCCTCGAGGCTCGCCTGCGTCTGGTTGAGGGCGTCTTGGGTGGTGAGGAGCGCCTTCTGGGTCTCTTCGAGCGAGGTGGTGAGCCGGCCGATCTGATCGTCTCGATCGGTGAGGTTCGCCTCGAGCCCGTCGACTTCCTTGCCGCGCTCCTCGAGCGCTTGCTTGAGGGCGGCGATCTCGCCGTTGCGGTCGGCGACGGTCTGCTGCGAGGTCGACAGCTTCTGCTCGAGATCGGCGATGGAGGCGTCGCGGTCGGCGAGCTCGGCGTTGAGCGCGTCGATGTTGCGCTGCCGGGTGTCGTTCGACTGGGTGAGCTCGCCGATGGTGGCGGTGTGCGCCTGGAGGAGCCCGTGCGCCTCTTGGAGCTGACCGCCGACGTCCCCGAGCTCGCCCTGCAGCTCGGCTTCGCGATCGGCGAGCGCCTGCTTGGCGGCCTCGACCTCGCCCTCGAGCTCTCCGATCTTCTCGAGCTTCTCCTGGATCTGGGACTGCAGCTCGGCTTCCTGCCGATCCTTGCGCTCGACCGTGTCGGCCAGCTCGCGCTCGAGGTGCTGAATGCGGCCGTCCTTGTCGCCCAGGCGCTCGGTGAGGGCCTGCTCGCTCTCGGACTTCTCCCGGCCGAGGGTGTCGAGCTCGTTCTTGAGCCCGGCGATCTCGCCCTCGAGCTCACCGATCTTCTCGGAGGAGCGGGCGCGCGCGTCGGCGAGCTCTCCTTCGAGGCGGGCCACTTCGCCTTCACCGCGATCACCACGCTCGTTCGCGAGCCGCAGCTGGCTCTCGAGCGTCTGCACCGTGCCGTCACGCTCGACCTGGGTCTTGTCGATCGTCTCCTGCAGGGCCTTCTGAATGCCCTCGTGCTCGGCGTACTTCGCGTCGCGATCGGAGACGGTCGTCTGGTGCGTCTGGTGGAGCCCCTCGAGCTCGGCCTTGAGGTGGGTGAGCTCCTCCGACTTCGCCGCGACCGACTGCTGCAGCTCCTTCTCCTTGACCTCGAACTCGAGCGTCGCGAGCTGGTAGTCCTTCTCGAGGCCTTCGTAGTCCTTGCGCTGCTGTTCGATCTCGCCGGTCTTCTTGGCGATGTCGTCTTCTCGGGCGCTCAGCTCCTTGCGCAGCCCGTTGATGTCCTTCTCCTTGGCGGAGACGACCTCGATGACTTCCTTCTCGCCGATGAACTTCTGGAGGAGCAGATCTTCGACCTGGCGGCCGTGCTCACGCTCCTTCTCGACGAGCGTGTTCTGCGCCTCGTTGAGCCGGCGGGTGAAGTCGTCGACCTGGATCTTGAGGCCCTGAATCTCGACGTCCTTCTCCTGAATTCGATCTTCGACGGACAGCAGCTCGCGCTCGCGCACCGTCCAGATCTCGGAGAGGCGGGCGATCTGCGCCTCGCGGGTCTTCAGCTCGTCGCGCAGGATCTGAATCTTCGCTTCCGGAGTGCCGAGCATCTCTCGGCGGGGCGCGCTGCGGCGGATCTCGCGAGACTCGGCGAGGAGCTCGGCCTTGCGATCGGCGATCGACTGGAAGGCGCGATCGAGGAACGAGCGATCTTCGTCGGTGAGCTGGCTGCGGCGCTCGCGGCGAGGGAGCTTGGGCGGGCCGCCAGGCGTGGTCTTGAGCGGCGGCGGGCCTCCCTGCGCGGGGATCTCCTGGGTCGGCGGCGCCTGGCCCGAGAGCGCGTTGTCGAGGGCTGCGTCTTCGTCGGCGGTGCTCGACGGCCCGCCAGGGTGGTGGCTGGGGGCAGCGCCCGGCGGCGCGATGGTGGTGGTCAGCCGCGTCAGCTCGCTCATCTCGAACGGAATCGCGAGGTAGCCGTGCGCGGCGTTGGGCGAGGCCGCGTGCTGCTGGAGCGCCTCGATGCGCGACTCGCTGGACAGCAAAATCACCGGCAGGTTCTGCCCGAACTTCCCCTTGCGAATGTTGCCGCACAGCACGAAGCCGGACTGATCGGGGAGCTCGGCGCGCAGCACCACGAGATCGGGGCGGCGCTTCTCGAGCTCGCGGGTGGCGTCGGAGGCGCTGGTGGCCAGGCTCGTCTGGTAGCCGGCGTCCTTGAGCACCGAGGCCATGGTGAGGGCGAAGTCGTTCTGGCTTTCGACGATGAGGACTCGGCGCTCCATGAGGCTCTTTTCTGAACGGGAGGGAAGGCGAGAGGCGCCAGTCTGCTACGAGCGCCAGGGGCGGTAAACCGGCTTGTGGAAGCGACGGAAAGCGAAAGACGTGCCTCGGCACATCGGCGTGGACGGCCGGGCGCGAACGTGGTCCTCGACGCGGCCCTCAGGTGTCGCGACCGGGCATCGTGGTGGGTGGAACGTGACGGGTGAACAGCTGTGACTCGGGTGGGCAATACCCATGCACGAGCTGGGCGAACCACGGGTCGAGGCGCGAGTCGGGTGGCGCCGCGGAGGTCTCGAGCGCGTGCAGCTCCTGGGCGTCGATCTCGTGATCCGGTTCCTCGTCGCTGAGCGAGTCGAAGGACTCGTCGTTGACGAGCTCGACCTCGTCCTCGTGAGGCACGTCGGCGTCGTCTCCCTCGCGGGTGAGAATCGCGCGCGCCCCGGTGGGATCGGGGTTGGGCACCAGCCTCGACAGCGGGGGCAGCCCGTCCGACAGCCGCGCGCCGGAGGGCGTCGTCGGGGTCGCTTCGGCGGCGAGCTTGCCCTTGGCCGGAGTCGTCACCGGGGTTCGCCCCACCTTGGACCCAGAGCTGCGGCGCTCGGGCTTCGGTGGCGGCTTGCCCGGCTCGGGCTTGAGCTCGCTCTTCCCAGGCTCGGGCTTCGGCTCGATCTTCGGAGCGGGCTCGGCGGCTGGAGGCTCGCTCTTGAGCACTGGCTCGGGCTTGGACGGCTCGAAGGCGGGCTGCGCTCCCGTTGCGCGGGTGCCGTTGGTTGCGCTCTTTTCGGCGAGCGCGGGCTGAACGCCGCTCCCTCGGCTCTTGGGCAAGGGCGGGGGAGACGTGCCGCTCGGTGACGACGCGGGAACGCTGGCTGGAGGCGCGGCGGCGGCGCTGGGTGACGAGGAGGGGACGGTGGCCGTCGGCGCGGTGACCGCGCTCGGTGAGCTCTTCGGAGGGCTGACCGCTGGGACCGCGCGAACCCCGCTGGTCGACGAGCCGCCGACCGCTGGCTTGGACCCGACGAGGGCCTCCTTGCCCGGCAACGAGTAGGACGTGGGGACGGGAAGCGCCGGCACCGGCACCTTCTTGTCGGGCACCGCAGCGGCAGGGCGCGCGGGCGGCGCCGAGGGTTTGAGCAGCGCCGCGAAGTCGAGCGGCTCGTCGCCGGAGGGGAGGTTCGCGGGCGGCGGGGGTGGAGCCGACGGCGTGCTCCCCTTGAGCTCGGGGATCGTGGGGAAGGGCACCGGAGAAACGGTCGACACCGGGGGCGGGCTGGGGACCGGCGGTGGCGGACGCAACGGCTCGGTCGGCTCCGGCGTCGGCGGCACGGGAGAGCCCATGACGACGGGTGGCTGTTGGCTCGGCGCCAGCGCGGGATCGGTCGACTCGGGCGGCGGCTCTCGGAGCAGCACGCCCATCACCGCGGGCCGCTCCCGGGCCTGGGCTCGATCGGTGCCGACGTCGCTGTCACTGCCTGGCGCGATGACGGCCGGGTCGGTCTTCACCTTGTTCGTGCCCACGTCAGGCGGCGCGGAGGTGAGCGGCACGCTCGCCTGGGTCACTTCTCCCTCGTCGACGGGCTTGCCTCCCAGGAGCGTCGCATCGGGGGCCACGTCCTCGCTGGCGGGCGCAGCGGCTGCGGCGGCGGGCGCGATTCGCTCGTAGATCTCGATGAGCTGCCCGCGAATGCGCTTGGCGTCGACGAGCCCAGCGGCGGCCCGCGCCTCGGCACCGAGCGTCTTTCGCAGCCCAGGATCGGAGGCGAGGGCGTCGATCGCGAGCGCGAGGGCGGCGACGTCACCGGGTGGATAGAAGCGCGCGGCCTCGGCGGGGATCAGCTCGCGCGCCAGCGGGAGATCGGCAGCGATGATCGGTCGCCCTGCGGCGAGGTACTCACTGACCCGCGCGAGGGCCGTCGTCGTGCGGTTCCGCGGCTCGTCGGCGAGGGTGACGACCCCGATGTCGGCCGCCGCCAGCACCTTGTGGAGATCGGCGTGCGCGACCGGCTCTTGGAACTCCACCCGATCGTTCAGGCCCAGCTCGGCGGCGCGGGCCTTGAGCGGCGCCGTCAGCTCGGGAGACGAGGGGCCGACGAGCGCGAGCCTGGCCTGTGACGTCGTGCGCCCGAGCGCCTCGAAGAGCACCGGGAGATCCTGATGGCGGCCGTGGCTGCTGAGGTGAATGAGCCGCGCTGGGCTGCCCTCGGGTGTTCCCATCACCTCCGGCACGAAGGGGCCGAGATCGACCGGCGCACGGAGCACCCGCACCCGCTCCCCGGGAACGCCGAGCGCCACCGCGTGCGCCTTCGCCGCCTCGGACCCGACGACGATCGCGTCGGCGTTGAGCAGACAGAAGAGCTCTTGCCGCCGAGAGCGGGCCAGCACCCGCTTGTTCGAGCCCTCTTGCGGCGACAGCGACGGCAGGTCGGTCGAGGGGAAGCGGCAGGCGTCGTAGACCAGCTTGTAGCCGAAGTCGGATCGCCGCTCGCACAGCGGGTACCCGCTCACCGGATCGAAGAAGTGCACCACCAGGTACTCTTCGCTCTCGAGCTGGCGGCGCACCGCACGATCGAAGGCCTCCATGCGCGAGCGCAGATCGCCGCTGCCCACCGGCACCCGCAGGAGCCGCGCCCCTCGATAGCGCTCGATGTGCGAGTGATCCGGCGTCTTCACCGTCAGCGCCACCACCTGGTAGCGGTCCGAGAGGGTGTCGAGGTACTCGGTGAGGCGACGCGAAGTGGCCGATGGCGCAGGCACCACGTCGAAGCAGCAGAAGAGCAGTCGCGGCAGCTCGCTCACCGGGCTTCGGATGATGCCACGTTGACCGTCGCCAGGCTGAGTGAGAAACGCAGGCCGGTGACCGGGCGCGCCTACACGATGCGAGAGCTCTTGACGAAGGCGCGCGAACGGTTCGGCGCCGACGCTGGGCGGCTGAAGACCCGGGAGGAGCTCCTCACCGCCCTTGGACTCGAGGGTGGGCCGACCGACGAGCCAGCGCCCGAGGCGCCTCGCCCGCCTGCCCCGCTCGTGGTGGAGGACTTCTTCCTCCCCCCTCGGCGCTGAGCCTTACTCGGCGGGCTTCGGCGCCGAGACGCGTTGAATGTTGAGCGCGAACTTGGCGATGCCCTCGACGTTCACCGTGTCGATGAGCGTCATCACCTTGCCGTAGTCGAGCGTCTTGTCGGCGGCGATCATCGCCCGCACGTCTTTGTTCTTTCCAGCGGCTTCCCGGAGCTTGCTGCGCAGGGTCGCGTCGTCGACCTCGATGCCGTCGAAGTAGACCTTCGCGTCCTTGTCGATCACCAGGTTGACCGTCTCCTGCAGCGTCTGTTCGGCCTTCGCGGCCGAGGGGAGATCGACCTCCTTGGCCTCCTTCACGATGAAGTTCGCCGTCACCATGAAGATGATGAGGAGCACGAGCACGATGTCGACCAGCGGGGTCACGTTGATGCCGGTGATCTCGCCTTCTTCTTCTTGTGCGCCGCCTGCCATCGGGTCGTCTCCAGGATCTTCGGGTCTTCTTCACGCCTTCTTCACGCGTGAAGGGGAGCCTGAGCAAGCGCCCAAGCTCCCCAATCGGACACCCGGGCTCACGCGGCGCCCGGGTGCCGGCCGACGGTCACTCCTCGACTTCGGAGACCGTCACGTCGCCGAGGACCGTCTGGCCCTCGTAGATGCCGGTGATGACCGCGTCGCCCGCGCCCACCGCCGTCACCACGCCGCCGTCGGTGACCGAGGCCACCGAGGTGTCCGACGAGCCCCAGAGCATCTGATCCGACACGTCGGTGCGCCCGCCGTCCTCGAGGAGGAGGTTGGCGACGTACTTCTGCGACCCGAAGTCGTGCGGATCGCCACCGTCGGTGGGCTGGAGGTACTCGAGGTCCATGTGGACCGGGAGCAGCTGGAGCGCCGGCGCCTCGACGATCACCTGCACGCTGGCGCTCTTCCCGTCGACGGTTCCCTTCACCGTGGTGCGGCCAGGGGCCTTCGCCGTGAGGCGGCCCTTGGTCGAGACGGTGACGACGGAGTTGTCGCTCGACGACCAGGTCGTGTCGGCGGTCTTGTCGGTGCCGGTGCCGTCCTTGAACCGCTGCGCGCCGAGCTGGGCGGTCGTCCCAGTCAGCATGTTGACGGACAAGGGGAGCAGCAACACGCCGTCGAAGTACGTGAAGCTTTCCTGGCCTGCCGGCTTGGGCTCGCAAGACAGCGCGAGCACGGCCGCGAGAGGAGCGATCAGCAATCGATGAATGTTCATGGTCTTCATTGCTCGTGTCCTCAGAAGTTGTGCTGGAGGCGGAAGAAGACCTGCCGCAGCACGAGGTCGTAGTTGTACGTGTCGGTGTTGTTCGCGAAGCCGTTGTAGATGCGCGGCGGCGTCTGGTTGAAGATGTTGGTCATGCCGAGGGTGAGGGAAGTGCGGCCCACCGGGTTGGCGAAGGTGTAGCCCACGTTCGCGTCCCAGTTGTTCCACGCGGCCACGTCACGCTTGACCGCCTTCGTGCTCGCGTAGCAGAGACCGCCGTCCGCGAGAGGCCCGATCTCGCCGTTCTCGTCGCCGCACTCCGTGAAGCCGCCCACGAAGTAGGTGCGCACGCCGGCCGAGAAGCCCTGGAAGCGCCAGTTCACGCCCGCCATGAAGCGCACGTGGGGGAAGGCTCCAGCGACGCCCGAGGTGTTGAGATCCCAGGTGCCGGCGCCCTTGACGATGGTGCCATCGGCCAGGGTGCGATCGTAGTTGATGAGGTACGAGACGTTGCCCAACAGGTTGAACCGGCCGATCGGCGTGGGCAGATCGTAGGTGCCGGTGATGTCGAGGCCGCTGAGCTTGTCGCTGCCGACGTTCGCGTTGAGGTTCGAGATGTTGGTGATCCGGTTGGTGGTCGGGTCGCGGGTGATGAGCTCGCAGTACTTCGGCGTCTTGTCCGCGGTGGTGGGGTAGCAGCCCTCGAGGATCACGTTCTCACCGATGCCGCCGATCGTGTTGGTGAGATCGGTGTTCCAGTAGTCGGCGGTGATCGCGAGGCCCTTGACCCAGCGCGGCTCGACGACGAGGCCGGCGGTGAAGGTGCGGGCGATCTCCGGCTTGAGCTTCGGGTTGCCACCGACGCGCGAGCGGAGCTGGGTCTGATCGTCGCCGTTGTTCGCCGCGGTGCCGCAGTTCTTCTCGAGCACCGAGCCGGCCTCGACGCCCTGGCCGCAGGGGTCGCCGACGTTGGAGAAGTTGTCGGCCTGGCCACCGAAGAGCTCCGGCACCGTCGGGGCGCGGAACGAGGTCGCGTAGCTGCCGCGCAGGGTGACGTCGCGAACCGGGCGATACCGGCCGCCCAGCTTGTAGTTCACCGTGCCGCCGAAGTTCGAGTACGAGCTGCCGCGCACCGCCGCCTGGAGCTCGAGGAGATCGACGCCCATCACCTTGTCGATGATCGGGATCGTGAGCTCGCCGTAGCCTTCGTGCACGCTGTACGAGCCCTGGGTGATGAGGCCCTTGTTTCCCGACGTCTCACCGGCGACCGTGATCGGGTCCGGCGTGTCGCCGCCGCTCAAGCCACGACCGTCGTAGCCCAACGCGATGGCCACCTTGCGCTCCGCCGCGATGCGGAAGAGCTCGCCCGTCACGTTCACCTGGCCGCCGATCAGCTGGTTGTAGCCGCGCGAGACGCCAGTGAAGGTGAGGTAGTTGACCTGGTCCTTCGAGATGCTGCCGGGGCCGCCGAAGAGGTTGAGCGGCACGCAGCCGTCGGTGATGGGGTTGGCCGGGGTGCCGCAGGTGGGAACGCCCGACGAGTCGATGAAGCTCGGCCCGATCGCGTTCTGCAGCTTGGTGAGGCGCACGTTGCCTTCCTTCAAGTTCGCCGAGTCGTTGCGGCTGAAGATGAAGGCGCCTTCCCAGTGGAAGCCCTCGAGGAAGCCGGCGGCGGCCGGGAGATCGCCGTCGATGCCGAGCGTCACGTGGAAGTTGTTGATGTCTTGCGTCGTGCGGCGGCCGCTGAACTCGGAGAGGCGGCGGCGAACGGCGCCGAAGTCACGACCGAACGGGTTGTAGAGGTTGTCCTTCGAGACGGTCACCCCTTCGCCGTCGGTGAGGAGCGGCTCGGGCGCGAGCAGCTGGTCGGAGGTGCGCTTGCTGTAGAAGGCGTCGTAGAAGACCCGCGCGTACTCGCCGAGGGCGTACTCGCCGCTCGAGAAGATGTTGAAGCGCTGCTGCGGAGTGACGAGGTAGTTGTAGGGCGCGAAGTTGTAGCCGTCGCCCATGTCCTCGGGGAGCGCGGTGCCGGCGAACGGCCGGTAGGTGCCGTCGGAGTTGCGGATGAACGAGGTCGTCGTCTTGTTGGCGCGCACCAGGGCGTTCCAGGTGTCGTTGCCGTTCTCGACGCCACGCTCCGCGCGGGAGATCACGACGCGGCCGGCGGGGATCGTGCCGGAGCCCACGCGGGTCTCTTCGTCAGGCATGCCCTCGGTCTTGGTGAGGTGGATCTGGTACTTCGAGTAGTCGCGGTTGCCCGCGAAGACCGGAGCGCCGACGTAGAAGTTGGTGGAGAGGAAGGCCGAGCCCTTGTCACCGGTGGTGCCGACGAGGCCGCTCACGTCGAGCTGCTGGCCGTCGCCCGCCGTCGCGGTGCTGCCGTAGACGATCGCCTCGGCGCCCTTCACCTTCTTGCGGGTGATGAGGTTCACCACGCCGGCGATGGCGTCGGAGCCGTAGATCGCCGACGCGCCGTCCTTCAGCACCTCGATGCGCTCGATCACGTTGGTGGGGATCGCGGTCAAGTCGACCGACGCGTTGGCGCCGGTGCCGCCCGCGGTGAGGCGGCGGCCGTTCAAGAGCACGAGGGTCGAGGCCGGGTTGATGCCGCGCAAGTTGACGCGGACCGAGCCGTCGCCGCCGTTGTTGGTGCCACGGTTGATGGCGTTGGAGGCCTCGGGGAGCGTCTGGAGGAACTCGCCGACGTTCGAGCGACCGGTGGCGGCGATCTGCTCGCGGTTGAAGACGGCGAGCGGCGCGGCGGTCGAGAGATCCTTGCGGCGAATGCGCGAGCCGGTGACGACGACTTCACGCTCGTCGGTCGGCGTCGGCTCGGCCTTGGGCGGCTCGACCGGCGCGGGCGCTGGGGTCGGGGTGGGAGCGGGCTCCGTCGCTGGCGTCACGCCAGCTGGCAGCTCGTTCGGAATCACCATCGACGCGCCAGCGTCGACGGCATCAGCAGCCGCGGGAGGAGCTCCCGTGGGCGGAGGTGCACTTCCTTCTTGGGCCCACGCCGCCGTCGCAACGAACGCGCCGACAAGGACCGTCCTCAGGCTCTTCAGTGGTGTCATAAGTCCCATCCCTTCGATTTCCCGGATCGCTCCAGGCTGTGAACTCCATTCGGCGGGGCCCGTTTAATGAACATCCCTTTCATTGCAACGGTAATGTGAAGATCATGAAGCCTGTAAACGCCTGTTCAGTTGACGACTTGACCGTTTCGACCCTTTCTGGCGCGATGTTTTTGCGAAGGTCGCCTGTCCGTTGGGCTTTTCCGATCGTCCTCCTCACCTCGTTTGCCTTGATCGCCGAGGCGGCAGACGGGGGGGAACCAGCCAAGCCTGCCCTGGGTCTGAAGCGAAAGGAGGACGAGCTTCGGCTCAAGCGCGTGTTCACCTTCTTCGACCAGCAGAACTACGACGGCGCATTGACCGAGCTAAAGCCGGTGCTCGAGTTCCAGCCCGAGCTGACGACGATGCAGGAGCTGGCGTGCGAGCTGTGGGCTCGAAAATCGGCGGCTGCTCCGGAGACGATGGCGCAGTGTCAGAAGGCGGGGGAGATGCCGGGCTCGGGGCCGATCTCGTGGCTCCACCTCGCGCGCGCCCAGCTCGCCAACGGCAAGGGCGGCGAGGTGCTGGGCAGCCTCGGCAAGGCCCGGGTGGCGTTCGACGCCTTCCCCAAGACGGCCCCCTTCGTGTGGGGCGTGTTCGCCGATCTCTGCCTCGAGCAGCGCGCGCTCACCTGGGCCGACACGGCCGCCGAGCACCTCGAGCCCGAAGACGGAGCGGCGGTCAAGGCGGGCGTCGCCAAGCACCGGCGCTGGCTCGGCATTCCAGCGGGCGCGCTGAGCCCCGAGGGCGAAGGGCCGGCCGCGAAGAAGCTGGCCGAGGCCCAGAAGCAGATCAACCTCGACGAGCTGAAGAAGGCCGCCGAGCTCGTCGCGAAGCTCGAGACGGAGCTGCCCAAGCTGGCCGGAACCCTCTCGGCGCGGTGTGCGCTCGATCTTGCGAACAAGAAGAAGGAGCCAGCCAAGAAGGCGTGCGCCGCCGCCCTCGCCGCCCAGCCCGAGAACGTGGTGGCGCTCCTCAACTCGAGCGAGCTGGCCAAGCCGCCCGAGGCGATCGCTGCCCTCACCAAGATCGTCGAGGTGGACCCCGGCCATGAGCTGGCCTATCGCCGCCTCGCCGAGCTCTACCGCAAACGAAATGACAAGCCCGCCTTGCAGAAACTCGAAGAGCGCTACCAAGCTCAGTTCAAGCGACCCCTGCCCAAGTAAGTGACGCGATGACTCCCACTTTCGAACAAGAGCTCGAACATCAGCGGCGCGTCGAGAAGCTCGGCCGCTGGATCATTGGCGGTACGGTGATCCTCTCCGTCCTCGTTCACGCCGGCGTGGTGGCCACCATGCCGAACGAGTTCAAGGTGAAGCTGAAGGACCGCACCCTCGAAGTGAAGATGAACTTCGAGGAAGAGAAGCCGCCCGAGCCAGAGAAGCCGCCCGAACCGCCGCCTCCTCCGCCTCCGCCACCGAAGCCCAAGGTGGTGCTGCCGCCTCCGCCGAACGAAGACGTTCCCCCGCCGCCCCCCGATCAGGCCGCGCCGCCGCCGGAGCTCGTGGTGGGCGTCACCGCGGAATCGACGAGCGGCACCGACGGCCCGGCCGTGCAAGTCGGCAACACGATGTATGGAGAGGGCTCCGACAAGGCGGTCGCCGCCGACGCCGTGCAGCCCTACACCGGCCCCACCGCACCGCCGGTCGAGACCTACTCGGAGCCCACGGTCAAAGAGGAGTGGAGTGACGGGGTGTACCCGGAAGAAGCCCGGGAGGCGAACATCGAGGGTGTGGTGCGCCTGCAGATCACCGTCGACGCAACCGGGCGCGTCACCAACGTCATCGTCGTCAAGGGCATCGGCTTCGGGCTCGACGAAGAGGCCAAGCGCCGCATCAAGCGCTTCAAGTTCACCCCTGCGATCAGGAACGGCCAGCCCGTCGGCGCGACGATTCCCTTCAACTTCCGCTTCGCGCTGCAGGACGAGTAGGCGCGCCGCTCACCGAGAGCGCCTCACCGACGGCCAGGCGCGATCCATCAGCCAGTAGCCCCCACCGCCCTCGACGGTGTGGAGGACGATGCGCGCGCTCACGTCGACGAGGAGGGGGCTCGTTCCTCCGAGTGGCGCTCGGGTGGTGACGAAGAAGCGCCCGTTCGCCAACCGCCCACCCGACAGCCAGGCGTCGAGCGCTTCCTGATGCGGCGAGTTGAGGTACGCCGAGGTGAGGCCTGCGAGCACGTTGCGGGTGCGCCCGTCGACCGGCGCGGCTGCGTTCACCCACGTCGGGTTGCTGCTCGTCTTGCGGGCGTGATGGCTGGCGTGGGCGACGTCGACTCCGAGCGTGCCGAAGGCCGAGCCCGCGTTCTGGACGATGAAGGACTCGAGGTCGGGTTCGCCGGTCGCTCCGGAGCCGGTGAGATCGCCAGCGAAGAGCAGGCGAAAGGCGCCGTGGCGCACCAGCCCGACGACGCTTCGCCCGTTCTCTTCGTTGGTGTCGCTGACCCCGAAGCTCTGGCCGGAGACGACGGTGTTCCCGTTGAGCGCGAAGCCGCCCGCACCGAGCAGGTCGATGCGCGCGCCGCCGCCGAGGGGAATGAAGGAGGCGCGCTGCTGGGGGTCGTCGGCCGTCGTGCTCAAGTCTCCGCGGAGCAAGCCAGGGCAGCCAGAGGCCGGGGCGCGCCCCGCGATGGTGCAGGCCGACTCCTGCGCGCCGGTACAGAGCGCGACGTTGCGCGGCGCCAGGGGACCGCGCAGCGACGTGCAGAGGGTCGCGAAGTCGCTCTCGTTGGTCGCCGGACCGACGTCGACGAACCCCCGGTGCACCACGCCCTTGGTGATCACCAGCGGGGCGGCACCCGAGGTGAGCGCGCCAAAGCTGCCGACGTGATCACCGTGAAAGTGAGTGAGGATGATCCAGTCGACCTCCAGGGCGCCTCGTGCCCGATAGCCGCGAGAGGGGATCAGCCACTGGGTGTTGAGCTCGCGCAGCGCAGCGCGCACCTCGTCGTCGTGACGGCTCCCACCGAGATCGATCAGCACGAGCGTTCCGTCCGGGCCGATCACGATGGCCGCCTCGCCCAGCTGGGTCGACCCCAGCGAGAGCTGCCAGTAGCTGAGCTCGCCGAAGGTGGGCCCGCTCGGGCGTTGGCCAGCATCGAAGGGACCGAGGGCGCCGCCGTCGACCCCTGCGTCCTCGAGCCCCGCGTCCGGCTGGCTCACCCCGCCGTCGCTCAGCCCGGAGTCGCGCTCGCCCGGCCCCGCGTCGACGTCGAACCCCGAGTCGCGCCCCTCACCTGCGTCCTCTCCGGTCGAGGGCGGCGAGCAGGCGGCCAGCGCCGAAGCGGCGAGGAGGAAGAGCGCGAGGCGCATGCCGCTTCTTGAGGAAGATCGACGAGGTTCGCAAGTGCGAGAGTTCTCGCGTCGCCCTTTCTGGGCGATGCTGCGCGCGATGCGGTGTTGCCTCGTGTGCCTGCTCGTCCTCGGCGCGTCCGCGAACGCCCAGGTGTTGACGCGCGGCCCGTACCTGCAGCTCGGCTCGCCCACCGGCATCTCGATCGTCTTCCGCACCGATCGCGCCGGGCTCGCGCGAGTTCACTACGGACTCGAAGGGCAGGCCTTCAGCTCGTCGGTGGGTGATCAGGTGCCCCAGACCGAGCACGTCTTTCGACTCAGCAACCTCACTCCCGGCACCCGCTACGCCTACGCGCTCGAGCTCGATGGCCAGCCCCTCTTCACCGCGGCGCCGCTCCGCTTTCGCACCCACCCTCCGCCAGGAGCCGCCGAGCCATTCCGGCTGTTCGCGTGGGGCGACTCGGGCACCGCGACGGCAGGTCAGTTTCGAGTCGCTCAGCGAATGGCGAACGAGCTCAACGGCGCTGCCTTCTCGCTGATCTTGGGTGACATCATCTACCAAGACGGTCACCCGCTCGAATACGACCCCAAGTTCTTTCGCCCCTACGCCCAGCTCACCAGTCGCATGGTGATCTGGCCGGTGGTGGGCAACCACGACGTCGGCTTCGATCCCTCCGGCCAGCCGTGGATGGACGCGTTCCACACGCCCGCCAACAACCCGCTCTTCACCGAACTCTACTACTCGTTCGACTACGCCAACGCGCACGTGGTGGTGCTCGACACCCACGTCAACTCGTTCGGTACCGGCTCGCTGCAGATGCAATGGGCTGCGTCCGATCTCGCCGCCAGCACCGCGCGGTGGAAGATCGTCGCCTTTCACGTACCGCCGTTCTCCGGAGGGACGCACTCCGACGACGCCGCGATCCAAGCGGGGATCCTCCCGGTGCTCGAGGCGGCAGGCGTCGATCTGGTGCTCTGCGGACACAGCCACGTCTACGAGCGCACCTTCCTCCTCAACCAGGGGGCGATCGTCGAAGCCGACGCAGCGACCTATCGAAAGCAGGGTGGGGTGGGCACGCTCTACGTCGTCTCGGGCACCGCCGGGCAGTCGGGCTTCCTCTCGAACCCCACCCACCCGCTGATGGCCTACCAGCTCGGCGGAACGCTCGGCATCTCGGTGCTCGACTTCGCCGATGACGTCGTGCGCGGCTTCTTCCTCGAGGACGACGGCACCATCGTCGACGCGTTCCAGCTCTCGAAGGGCTCCGACAACCGGCCCCCGAAGCTCGTCCGGGCGCGGGCGATCTCGGCGACGCAGCTCGAGGCGGTCTTCGACGAGCCGGTGATCGAGGGCACCTCGGTGCAGGGGGCCGAGCGCGCTGCCACTTGGGCGATCACTCCGCCCGTCGCCGTCACCAAGGCGACCCTCGCCGCCGATCTGCGCACCGTGCGCCTCACCACCGATCCGCACGCGGGCGGCAGCTACCTCCTCTCCGCTCCAGGCGTGTCCGATCGCGCGCTTCCTCCGAACCTGAGCGGCGGCGATCAGGTGGCGTACCAGGTGCGCAGCACGATCGACGCGGGGCAGGGTGGGCCGATCGCTCCGACGCCCGACGCCGGCGTGCTCCTCGTCGGCTCCGAGGTGCCGATCCAGTACCTCATGGGTGGGGCGCCCTTCGGCTGGCAGGCCCTCGACTTCGACGCCGCGCCGTGGAGCGCGGGCTATCTGCCGATCGGCTACGGAGAGAGCGGGCTGCGAACGACCGTCGTCATGGGCCAGGCGCTCACGCTCTTCACTCGCCAGGGCTTCGATCTCGAGCTCGACCCGGCGCAGGTTCGTTCGCTGGTCCTCGAGGTCGACTACGACGACGGCTTCGTGGCGTACCTCAACGGCGAGGAGCTGGTTCGCAGAGGCGTGCGGCCGGGGCAGACGAGCCAGACACCGGCGCCTCCGCACGAGGCCGGGCTCACGGAGGTGATCGCGCTCGAGCCCTCACGCTCGGCCCTGCGTCCCGGTGCGAACGTGCTCGCCTTCGAGCTGCACAACACCTCGACGACCTCGTCGGATCTGTGGCTCGACGTGCGCCTGTGGGCCAACGCCTCCATCGAGCCTCCCGACGGAGGCGCTCGCGAGAACGATGATCCCGATGGAGGAGACGGAGGCGACGCCGACGCGGGCACGACGCTCGACGGCGGCCTCGACGCTGGCTCGACCGACGGCGGGGAAGACGACGGCGGGCTCACCGATGCGGGGGCGCCGAGTGACGGTGGGATCGATGCCGGGTTGGAGGACGCTGGGCTCCCCGAGCCGATCGACGGCGGCACGATGGCCCCGCCAGCCCCGCGCCCCTGTGCCTGTGCGCTCGAGCCCACGAGCACCAGCGCGCTTGCCTTCGCCGTCCTCCTCCTGCTCGCTCGCTCGCGACGCAGGTAAGGCCTGGTCCCACCCCTCGGTGTTGAGCTGCGTCATCCCCTCAGGTGCTTGCGGTGTTCGCGGTTCCGTCGTGTCAGACTGCGCGCCGGGGAGCTCCGACATCACCTCCAGCTCGAGGACTGAATGCGCACGGCACGCTTGATTCGGCTTGGTCTTGTGGGGGCGAGCGTCATCGCGGCACTGCTGCTCGCCAACGCCTGTTTTCCTCAGCTGACGGGGGCTCCGTGCGAGACCGACGCGAACTGTCCGCGCACCCAGTACTGCAGCGCGACGAAGGTGTGCGAGCTGCGCGTGCCGGGAATGGAAGACGCTGGGCCGGGGGTCGACGCGGGCAGCGACGGTGGCTCCACCGAGGACGGAGGCGCGGACGGAGGGCGTGACGGCGGTGTGGGCGAAGGCCCCGGGGCCGACAGCTGCTTCGACGGCATGGACAACGATCAGGACTCGCTGACCGACTGCCAGGACCCCGACTGTGAGGCCGTCTCCTGTCGCGCCACTGCTGGCACCTGCGACGTGGTGGAGGTCTGTACCAACCGCGCCTGCCCCGCCGATGGACTCCAGGCCATGGGCTTCGCCTGTCGTCCCTCCGCCGGGCCGTGCGATCAGGCCGAGAGCTGCTCGGGGAGCTCGGCCCAGTGTCCCGCCGATCAGTTCATGCCGACGACCCAGGAATGCCGGCCGGCGAACGGGGCCTGCGACGTCGCCGATCGCTGTACCGGGAGCAGCGCCGCCTGCCCGAACGACGCCGTCCTTGGCTCCGGGAGCGTCTGCCGCGCGAGTGCTGGAGGCTGCGACGTGGCCGAAACCTGTGACGGCACGGCCCCGGCCTGCCCGAGCGACACGTTCGCCCCCTCGACCCAAGAGTGCCGTGCCTCGGCCGGTGGCTGCGATTCCGCGGAGAGCTGCACCGGCACCTCTGCCACCTGTCCGACCGACGCGCTCCTGCCTGCGGGCCGGGAGTGTCGCGCGTCGGCCGGGGCGTGCGATCTCGCCGAGACCTGCACCGGCAGCACCCCGCTGTGCCCCTTCGATGCGTTCGCGCCGAGCACCACCAGCTGCCGCGCTGCGAGCGGCCTGTGTGACGTCGCCGAGACGTGCACCGGGGCGAGCGCGGCGTGTCCCAACGATGGCTTCGCCGGCAGCGGGACGATGTGTCGCGCGCCCGCTGGTGCCTGTGACGTCGCGGAGACCTGCACCGGCAGCTCGGGCGTCTGCCCAGCCGACTCGTTCCTCGCAGCGACCCAGATCTGCCGCGCCGCCGATCCAGGTGGCTGCGACGTGGCGGAGAGCTGCACCGGCACCTCCGCGCTCTGTCCGACCGACGCGGTTCAGCCCACCACCTTCAGCTGTCGCTCCAGCATGGGCCAATGCGACACCGAGGAGCGCTGCGACGGCACCTCGAAGCAATGCCCAACCGACGTCGACGCCTGCCCCTCGACCCAGTACTGCTCCGGCACCACCTGCGTGAACCGCCTCGCGGTGGGCACCACCTGTTCGACCGCCGCTCAGTGCGCCTCGGGCAACTGCGTCGACGGCGTGTGCTGCAACACCGCGTGCGGGGGCGCGTGCGACGCCTGCAACTTGACCGGCAGCGTCGGCACCTGCACCAACTCGCCCAGCACCACCGTCTGCCGCGCCTCGGCCGGGGCCTGCGACGTCGCCGAGACCTGCACGGGCAGCAGCCCGGTGTGCCCGAGCGACGTGTACCAGAACGGCAACGTGTGCCGTGCGCCTGCCGGCGCCTGCGACGTCGCCGAGCTCTGCAATGGCACCTCCGCGCTCTGTCCTCCCGACGTCCTCGCGAACGGTGGGGCGATCTGTGCGCCCGCCGCCGGGCCCTGCGACGTCGCCGAGACCTGCTCGGGGACGACCGCCGCCTGCCCGTCGAACGCCTTCTCACCCTCGGGCTCCACCTGCCGTGCCTCGGCGGGCCCATGCGACGTCGCCGAGACCTGCAGCGGCTCGGGCCCCAGTTGCCCCGCCGACGGCTTCGCCTCGAACACCGTCGTCTGCCGCTCGGCGACGAGCGTGTGTGACGTCGCCGAGTCCTGCACCGGCGGCGGCGCGGCCTGCCCGGCCGACGGGTTCGCCTCTGCGGCCACCGTCTGTCGAGGTTCGGCTGGCACCTGCGACCCTCAGGAACTCTGCACTGGTGGCTCCGCGGCCTGCCCGAGCGACGCACGCTACGGCTCGAGCGTGACCTGCCGCGCCCAGGCCGGGTTCTGCGATGCCGCCGAGGTGTGTGACGGCATTCAGGCTGCCTGCCCCGTCGATGCGTTCCAGTTCTCGGGCGTGCCCTGCCGCGCCTCGACCGGCCTCTGCGATCCAGCCGAGGAGTGCTCGGGCGGGTCGCCGAACTGCCCTGCGAACGTGATTCGACCCGCCGGCGCGGTGTGCCTCGCGGCGAGCGGCGCCTGCGACGTCGACGACGTGTGCGATGGCGTCACTGGTGCCTGCCCGGCCCGGCTCGCCGACACCAACGTGATCTGTCGCGCGGCCGCTGGCGCGTGCGATCAGCCCGAGGCCTGCAACGGCACCTCCACCACCTGCCCCATCGACGCCAAGCGGCCGATGGGAGCGATCTGCAACGCGAGCTCGGGCCAGGCCTGCGATCTCGACGACACCTGTGACGGCTCGGGAGACGGCTGCATCCAGCGGTACGTGGCGGCTGGCACCACCTGCCGGGCGGCGAACGGGGTGTGCGACGTCGCCGAGACCTGCCCCGGCGGGAGCCCCGCGTGTCCTGCCGATGCCTTCAGCGCGAACACGGTGCAGTGCCGCGCGGTCGCAGGCGCGTGCGATCTCGCCGAGAACTGCAGCGGCTCGGGGCCGAACTGCCCGGTCGACGCCTTCCAGCCCAGCAGCATGCAGTGCCGCGCCTCGGGCGGGGCCTGCGACGTCGTCGAGAACTGCTCTGGCTTCGCCGCAGCCTGTCCTCCCAACGCGTTTCTGGGAGCGGGTGCAGCGTGCCGACCGGTCGCTGGGCTGTGCGACGTGGCCGAGAGTTGCTCCGGCTCGAGCGATCAGTGCCCGGTCGATGGCTACGTCGCGGCGGGCATTCTCTGTCGTGGTGCGGTCGATGTCTGTGACGCGGCCGAGGTCTGCAGCGGGGCCGGGGCTGCGTGCCCCGCCGACGTCTTGAGGCCTCCGGGAGCGGAGTGCCGAGCCCCCGCTGGCGCCTGCGACTCCGCCGAGACGTGCACCGGCTCGAGCACCGCGTGTCCGGCCGACGTCTCGACCTGCCTGACCAACGAGTACTGCTCTCCGACGGGCTGCACGAACAAGCTCGCCAACGCGACGGCCTGCACCGCCTCGAGCCAGTGCCTGAGCGGGAACTGCGTCGACGGGGTCTGCTGCAACACCGCCTGCAACGGCGCCTGTGACGCCTGCAACCTGGGCGGGAGCGTGGGCACCTGTACCAACAGCCCGGCCTCCACCGTCTGTCGCCCGAGCGCGGGTGGCTGCGACGTGGCCGAGACCTGCACCGGCTCGAACGCCGCCTGCCCGGCCGACGTGCTCTCGTCCTCTGGGAGCACCTGTCGCGCGGCGGCCGGCTTGTGCGACATCGCCGAGACCTGCGACGGCGTCTCTTCGGCCTGCCCCGCGGACGCCCTCAGTGGGAGCGGCGTCACCTGTCGCGCGCCCGTCGGCGGCTGCGACTCCGCCGAGGTCTGCAACGGCACCAACGCCGCCTGTCCGGCCGACGGGTTCTTCAGCGGTGGAACGGTGTGCCGCGCATCGACCGACGTGTGCGACGCCGCCGAGACCTGCTCCGGCTCGTCGGGGCTGTGTCCAGCCGAGGGCTACCTCACCGCCGGCACGGTGTGTCGCTCGTCAGCGGGGGCCTGCGACGTCGCGGAGACCTGCTCGGGCACGGGGGCGGCCTGCCCTGCCGATGCCTTCGCGGCGACGTCGGTCGTCTGCCGCGCGTCTGCGGGGGCTTGCGATCTGGCCGAGACCTGCAGCGGGAACGCCGCCGCCTGTCCCACCGATCTCCGCTCGGCGAGCGGCACGGTCTGTCGTTCGTCTGCTGGCGTCTGCGACGTCGCCGAGGTGTGCGACGGAACCGCGGTCGTTTGCCCCTCCGACGGGTTCAAGGCGTCCTCCGTCGTCTGCCGGGTGGCCGCTGGGCCGTGCGATCTCGATGATTCGTGCACTGGCGCGAGCGCGGGCTGCCCGGCCGATGCCCACCGCGCGAGCGGCTCCGTCTGTGCGGCGGCGAGCGGCGCGTGCGACGTCGACGACGTCTGCAATGGCGCCACGGCGGACTGCCCGGTGACGTACGCCAACGCCTCGACGGTGTGCCGTGCTTCGGCGGGCGCCTGCGACGTGGCCGAGCTGTGCTCCGGCTTCGACACCGTCTGCCCGAACGACTCCAAGCGGCCGTCCGGCACGGTCTGCGCGATGAGCTCTGGGCAGGCCTGCGACGTCGACGACGTGTGCGACGGCACCACCAACGGCTGCGCGGCGAAGTACTCGGCGTCGGGAGTGGTGTGCCGTTCCTCCAACGGCGCCTGCGACGTCGTCGAGACCTGCACTGGCAGCGCCGCGACCTGTCCGGCCGACGGCTTCGCCTCGAGCACGACCGAGTGCCGCGCGATCGCCGGCGTCTGCGATCTTTCCGAGAACTGCACCGGCACCTCGGCCGCCTGCCCGGCGGACGCCTTCAAGAGCGCGGCCGTCAGCTGCCGTGTCGCCTCTGGCGCATGTGACGTCGCCGAGAACTGCAGTGGGTCTGCCGCGGCCTGCCCGACCGACGGCTTCCTCGGTGCTGGGAGTGTCTGCCGGGACTCGGCCGGGATCTGCGACGCGGTCGAGGTGTGCTCGGGTTCGTCGGGCGCCTGCCCACCCGACGCCTTTGCGGGCGCGGCGCTCGTCTGCCGAGCTGCGGCCGGCGCTTGCGATCAGGCGGAGAACTGCACCGGCGCGAACGCGATGTGCCCGGCTGACGGCTTCTTGAGCAACGCCACGGTGTGCCGCGCGTCGAGCGGTGGGTGCGACCCGGCCGAGAGCTGCCCTGGCAATGCCGTCAGCTGTCCAAGCGACGTCGTGGGCTGCAGCATGAGCGACTACTGCAGCGGGGCGGTCTGCCTGCCCAAGCTGTCGAACGGAACGGCGTGCACCTCCGACACCCAGTGCACCTCTGGCAACTGCGTCGACGGCGTCTGCTGCAACACCGCGTGCGGCGGCAGCTGCGACGCCTGCAACCTCTCTGGTTCGGTGGGGACCTGTTCCTTCCGACCGGTCTCGACGGTGTGCCGCTCGTCGGCTGGAGTCTGCGACATCGCGGAGAACTGCACTGGCAGCGACGCGAACTGCCCGGCCGACAGCCTCGAGCCCGCGTCGACGGTCTGCCGCCCGAGCGCGGGGGCCTGCGACGTCGCCGATCGGTGCACTGGCTCGAGCGCGAGCTGCCCCGCCGACGTCCGGGTGGGGAGTGGAACGCCCTGTCGCACCGCGGTGGGCACCTGCGATCTCACCGAGAACTGCGACGGCAGCAACGTGGCCTGTCCGGCCGACGTCTTGGTGACGGGCGGCACCGTGTGTCGCGCGGCGGCGGGCACCTGCGACATCGCGGAGTCGTGCACCGGGAGCTCTGGCGCCTGTCCTTCCGATGCCAAGCGCGCGTCTGGCTTCGTCTGCCTCGCCGCAGGAACGGGCGCCTGTGACGCCGACGACGTCTGTGACGGCACGAGCTCGTCGTGCCCGGCGACCTACCGCTCGTCGACGACCGTCTGCCGCGCGGCCTCGGGAGCCTGTGACGTCTCCGAGCTCTGCCCAGGCAACTCCGCGTCGTGTCCGTCCGACGGCTACCTGGCCGACGGCTCGCCCTGTGGCACCTCGAGCTGCGTCAACGGCATCTACACCCCAGCGCCTCGTTGCGTCCCGTCGCCGACCTGCACCACCTCGACCTCCTCGTCCTGCAATGGCTTCGCGTGCAACGGCGCCAACTGCTACAGCTCGTGCGCCAACGACACCCAGTGCATGTCGACGCACTTCTGCAGCGGGAGCGTCTGCGTGGCGAAGAAGGGCAACGGCGTCACCTGTGGCGGCGCGAACGAGTGCACCAGCGGCTTCTGCACCGATGGGGTGTGCTGCGAGTCGGCCTGCACTGGCGGGTGCGAGTTCTGCAACGGCGCGCCGTCGGGCACCTGCAAGAACCGCACGGCTGGGACCGACAGCGAAGGCGCGTGCGGCACCTACACCTGCAACGGCTCGGGCGCCTGCAGCACCAACTGCGCGGGCCAGAACGTGTGCACCACCGTGTGCAAGGCAGGCAACTACTGCAACGGGAACGCGTGCCTGGCGGACAAGGCGAACGGGGCGGTCTGCGCGAGCAACTGCGAGTGCGCCTCGGGGATCTGCGTCGATGGGGTCTGCTGCAACTCGGCCTGCACCGGTGGCTGCGAGGCGTGCAACCTGGGCGGCTCGGTCGGCAGCTGCACCGCACACGCGAACAACACCGATCCAGAGAACGCGTGCGGTGCCTTCAACTGCAGCAGCGGGAGCTGCCTGTCGAGCTGCGCCGGGCAGTGCTCGGCCGCGTGCAAGACGGGGAACTACTGCGCCGGCTCGACGTGCAACAACACCGACAAGGCGCCAGGCTCGACGTGCACGCTCGCCGCAGGCGGGTGTGAGTGCACCTCGAACAGCTGCATCAACCAGTTCGTCGACTCCGACGGAGACGGGTACGGCACGGGAGCGGCGGTCGCGCGCTGTGCTGCCATCGGCGGCGGCGCGGCTCCTGGGTACGCGACGGTGGGCACCGACTGCTGCGACACCGACAACCGAGCCTTCCCTGGCCAGATGGGGTACTTCACGACCGCTCGAACGACCTGCGGCGGCTTCGACTTCGACTGCAACGCCTCCGACGAGGTGCAGGTCGCGAATGGCTTCCTCGGGTGCACCTTCGCGAGCAGCTGCGGGACTCCCGCCTACGGCTACGAGTGCATGACGGGCGCCTTCACCGCGGGGTGGGCGAACCCCACCAGCTCGTCGTTCATCTGGACCTCCGACGCCACGCCGCCGGCCTGCGGAGTCGCGCAGAGCTTCGTCGCGACGTGCAACACCTGGTCGGGCGTGTTCGCCTGCGGAAGCCACGCCTACTGCAACTTCGGAGTGTCGACCCGAACCCAGGGCTGCCGATGAGTTTCCCGATTCGATGCCAAGGAGGACGAGCGATGAGAACGCTCTCGATGATCGCAGTGCTGTCCGCGTGTGCCTGCCAACAAGGGCGCGACGCCGAACCCACCAAGCCAGTCTCGCCAACGAACGCGACGGTGGAAGTCGCCGCGCAGCCAGCCTCACCCCAGCCGGCGACCGCGAACGTGCCCGCGGCGGAGTCGGCGCCTCGACTCACGCGGAACGCCGACGGCACCATTCGGCTCGAGGTCGTCGACAAGTGGGGCGCCCGGTTCGACTCGACCTACGAAGACGTCAGCTACCTTCGGCGGGCGCTCCCGGTGGTGTCGCGTGGGCTGACGGCCGAGCAGACGGCGGAGCTCGAGCGAGCGCTCGGCACGCTCCACTGAGGCACCCACGCGGGCTGTCCGGCCACCCATTCACCGAAGGGGAAATGGCCGACTCGCCGTCGCGCTCAGGGCGCCAGCGCGAGTGACTTGGGCGCGTTCCAGCCAGGCTCGAGGAAGAAGAGCACCACGGCGGTCACCAACCCGGTGGCGGCGACCGCGTAGGCGATGTTCGCTCCGAGGGCGAGGCTCTGTGCCTGATCGTGCAGCGCCTGGGCCTGATCCATCGGGTGCAGCGAGGCGCGCAGCTGCGTGGACGCACTCTGGGAGAGCACACCCATCGTCACTGCGGCGCCGAGGCTCGCTCCGCCGACGGCCGCCGCGACCCAGGTGAAGGTGCGCTTGGGCGCGGTGGTGGCGGGCTCGACCGGCTTCACCACCTCGCTCTTCGGCGTCAGCGTCGTCGAGGTGACGAGCGGGGGAGGCGGGGGCGGCGGCTTGCTCACCTCGGCCGACTTCGTCTTGAGCGAGACGTTCATCTCCATCGACTTGTCGGCGGCGAGCACGACGTTCTTCTCGATCGGCTCGAAGCCCTCCTTCGAGAGCGCGACGAGGTGGTTGCCAGGCTTGAGCTCGAGGGTCAGCGGCGCGAGCCCGACGTACTTGTCGTCGACCGTCACCCGCGCGCCGGCGGGGTCGGTCAACACCGCCAGCTGCTGCACGCCTTGCTCCTTGAGCCGCCGCTCGAGGTTGGCGATCGCGTCGGTGACGAGCTCCCGGTCCTTCGCGTCGGGGGCGATGCGCAGGTAGTCGCGGTAGTTCTTCAGCGCGCGCGGCAGATCGTTCAGCTGCTCGTAGCAGCGGCCGATGTTGAAGAAGATCGTCGGGTGGGGCTTGAGCCGGTAGGCCTCCTCGAACTTCGCGATCGACTCCGAGTAACGGGCTTGTTTGTAGAGGCTCTGGGCCCACTGGAAGTACTTCTTGGCAGCGGCGGTGTCGTCGTCGGTCGCGGACGGCGCGGGATCGGCCGAGGCGGGCGCGGGGGTGGCGGGAGCAGGCGCAGCTGGCTTGGCGGGCTTGGGCGGCGGAGGCTTTGGCGTTCCCTGAAGCAGCAGCACGACGGTGAGTCCCAGCGCTGTCATCGCGACTCCCTCCTCGTCACTTGTACGGATCGTCCTGCAGATCGGGCACCTGGCCGCCGTAGGGATCGGGGATGAGGCCCTTCTCTGGAGGCTTGCCAGTCTGATCGGGCGGCTTCGCCACCACCGTCTTCGTCCCTCCGAGCTTCTTGAGGGGAATGGTGATCGGCGTGTCGGAGATCGGGGCGAGCTTGACCGGCTCCTTGGCGAAGCCAGCGAGGCTCAGCTCGATGGCGAGCTCCTCGCCCTTCTCGAGCTCGAGGTCCATGGGGGTCGTCCCCAGGATCGCGCCGCTCCGCAACACCTGGGCTCCCGAGGGCGTGCTGTCGAGCTTGAACTTGAACGTCTTCACCGACGGAGGCGCCTCGATCTTCTCGAGCGTGGGGACGGGCGGAACGAGCGGCGGCGGCGTGACCGCGATCGGCTCCTTCTCCTTCACCGGCTCCGGCTTGAAGGCGAGGTACCCACCGCCTCCGAGAACGGCGACGAGGGCGAGCGCGCCGACGATCAGCGGAGCCTTCGACTTCGGCGGCCTCAGCTCGGCTTCGGGAACGGCGGAGAGCTGGCCGGGCGTGAGCTGAACGACGCGCCCACTGGGGGTCACTCCGGGCTGCGTCGGCTGCATCACTGCCGGCGAAGAGCCGCTGGGGCGGGGAAGGGTCGCGACCGGCAACCCCGAGGCGGTGACGCGCACCGGGCTCAGCTGCTGTGGGGTGGCCGTCGAGGGGAAGCGGCCCGAGGCCGTCGCCACCGGGAGCTGGGCGCCGACCCGGAGGTGCGCCTGGAGGTTCTCGAGCGTATCGACGACCCGATCCATGTTGATCGGCCGCAGCTTCGGGTCCTTCTCGAGCATCTGGAAGATGAGCTCGCTGAGCGCCGCAGGCAGCGTCGAAGCGATGGCCTCGGGGAAGGGCGGGGCGGGCTCGGTGACCTGCTTCACCATCAGGATGCTGGCGGTGTCACCCTGGAAGGTCGCCGCGCCGGTGAGCATCTCGTAGAAGATGAGGCCGAGCGCGTAGGTGTCGGTGCGCGCGTCGACCGCCACGCCCATCGCCTGCTCGGGAGACATATACTGCGGCGTTCCCACCACCATGCCCAGCTGGGTCTGGCCGCCCTGCCCGGGGCCCTTGGCCACCTTCGCGACGCCGAAGTCGAGCACCTTGACGAAGTCGGGTTGCCCGGGCCGCTGGAGCACCATGATGTTCTCGGGCTTCATGTCGCGGTGGACGATGCCCTGCGCGTGGGCGGCGCTGAGGGCCCGCGCGACCTGGAGGGCGATGTTCACCATGCGGAGCAGCGGCATCGGGCCTTGCCGGTGGAGCAGGCTGGCGATGGTGATGCCGTCGAGGAACTCCATCACGAAGTAGAAGCGGCCATCTTCCTCGGTCTGGCCGAAGTCGGAGATGTCGATGATGTTGAGTTGGCCGATGCGGCTCGCGGAGATCGCCTCGCGCTTGAAGCGGTTGACGAACTCGGGATCGGAGGAGAGCGCGGGGAGCATCACCTTCACCGCGAACTGCTTGTGCAGCTCGACGTGCTCGGCCTGGTAGACCTCGCCCATTCCGCCTGCAGCGAGCTTCTTGATGATCCGGTAGCGGCTGCCGATGACGGCACCCTCGGGAAGGACGGTGCGTTCGGCCGGGGTCTCCATGGTGGGCGCGACGACTCGGCGTCGCGTCGCCTCGTCTCCATGCTCGACCTGTTGGGGCTGCGGAGCCGTCAGCACCGGCATCCACTGGCTGCCGCTCGCCTTCCCGCCGACGGGCATCGTGCGGAAGGGCGTGGGCCGCTTGGCGGTCGAGTCGAGGGCGGGCGTCGCGAAGGGACTGGGACGCTTGGCGGTGCTCTCCAAGCTGAGCGCCTGGTGCGGGCCGCTGGGCCGGGCAGGGACGGGAGGCAGGGCGAACGGTGTCGGTCGCTGGGCGGTGGCCTCGACCTTCACCTGGTCGGCGCGCCGTCGCACTTGGAGCTCGAGCGTTCCGATTCGCACGGTGGCGCCGATCGCGAGGGCGGCGCGCTCGGTGACGGTGCCGTTGACCCAGAGCTGCGCCTGCTTGGTGAGATCACGAATCCACGGAACGCCCTTGGCGTCGATGGCGACCTCGGCGTGCTGGGCTTGAACGAGGCTCTCGTCGAAGCGCAGGCCCGCGCTGGGAGCAGAGCCGATGATGAAGCGCTCGGACGGAAAGGCGTAGGCGACCGAGCTTCCAGCGCCTGCAAGTGCGAACTCGAAAGAACTCATCCCCGCGCGAAGCGTACCACGCCGTCTCGAGCACGCTGCCTCGTCGTGGCGGTGGCAAGCGGTCTGTGCGGAATCGTCGTACAGGCTGCTCGAACGTCAGCCTTCCGTGCGAGAAGGCCTCCCGATGCGACGAGTGGACGAGTCGAGCCTCACCAACGCGGCCGTGTTCTATCTCCAGCGGTACGCCGCGACGGAGCGCCGGCTCTCGATGGTGCTGAACCGGAAGATCCGCCGAACGCTCGCTCGGAAACCGTCGCTCCGAGCGCCCTCCGAGAAGGAGCAGCGGCTGCTGGTCGAGTTGGTCGTGATGAAGCTCAAGCGGCTCGGGTATCTGGACGATGCGCGCCTCGCCGAGCACTCGGCGGAGGTGATGGCGAGGGGCGGGAAGAGCCGGAGGACGATCGCGCTGAAGCTGAAGCAGAAGGGCGTGGCGACGCCGGAGGTCGAGCGCGCGCTCACCACGATCTCCGAGGGTGACGAGTCGGCCGTGTGGACCTTCGCGCGGAAGAAGCGGCTCGGGCCGTTTCGAGTGGCGGATCGCGAGGCGCACCGCCAGAAGGATCTCGCGCGCCTGGTGCGGGCTGGGTTCTCGTTTCGGCTCTCGAAGCTGGTGATCAGTACGGCCGCTGGCCGATGAAGTTGCCCGGCGGCGAGTAGTCGCAGACGACGAGGTACCAGGTGGGGGAGCCCGAGAACGGGGAGTTGGTGGTGCAACGGCTCATCGCGCAGCCGACGCTGGTGGTGTTTCGCCAGACGAGCTGGGTGTAGTGGCCACAGACCTGGGTGCAGGTGTTGGTCGAGAGCGTGTAGAACTGGGCCTCCGACGCCCACGATTGGACGGCCTGCGCCGCGGTCGGCTGGCTGGTGCTGGCGTAGATGTTCTCTCCGAGATTTCCGCGGTTGGGGTTGTGGGCGAACTGGCAGTTGTTCGCCCAGGTTTGAGCGGTGGTCGCGGCCGACGTGTTCCAGGTGAGGGCGGGGAGCGCCGGAGAGGGGACTGGCATCGCGTTCGCGCGCACCTGGTTGTGAGCGAGCAAGATGTCGTTGGCCCAGCCGCCAGCGATCGAGCCGCCGGCGCTGCCGCCCGCGACGGATGCTCCACCGGCGCTGCCGCCTGCGACGGATGCTCCACCGGCGCTGCCGCCTGCGCTCGAAGTTCCACCAGCGCTGCCGCCTGCGATGGACGCTCCACCAGCGCTACCGCCCGCACTCGAAGTTCCGCCGGCGCTTCCACCAGCGATTGACGCTCCACCTGCGCTGCCGCCTGCGACGGATGCTCCACCTGCGCTGCCGCCTGCGCTCGAAGTTCCACCAGCGCTCCCGCCCGCGCTCGAAGTTCCACCGGCGCTGCCGCCCGCGACGGATGCTCCACCGGCGCTGCCGCCTGCGACGGATGCTCCACCGGCGCTGCCGCCCGCGACGGATGCTCCACCGGCGCTGCCGCCCGCGGCTGATGCTCCACCGGCGCAGCCGCCCGCGACGGATGCTCCACCGGCCAGGCCCGCAGAGACGGATCCTCCACCCGCCAC
>JBPOIJ010000012.1:0-3504 GCA_052034585.1 Myxococcota bacterium | reverse complement strand
TACGGCGTGCCGGCGATCGGCGCGATTTCGCCGTAGGTGTGGAAACCGATCCACGGCGTGGCGGCGCCCAGCGTCTGGCGCAGCGGCGCGACGATCTCCGCCGAGGCGCCGCCGCCCCACAGAATGCGGCCGCGGCCAGCGCAGTCGAACTGGAACACCACGTCGGGCGCGCGATCGGGATGGCTGGCGCGCAGCCGGTTCGCCGTCTCGCGGACGCTGGCGCGGATCTTCTCCGGATCGCGGCGCGTGAACTGGATGGCGCGGCCCTCGGTGAGCCCGCCGCCCGGGAAGAAGAGCGCCCCGGTGGTGGCATCGAGCGCCGTCGGCGTCCGGATCACCAGCGGGTCGTAGGCGGGCGAGGCGTGCGCGAGCCGCTCACCGACGCACAGATGCACGATGCCTTCGGCGTTCAGATCGTCGGCGTCGCTGCCGAGGTATTCCTTGAAGAGGCGCCACGCCGGCTGCCCGTCGATCTCGTGGATCCAGCCCGACGCCTCGCGGGTCACCGCACGTTCGAGGCCGAGCGCCGTGCAGCCGTGGCTGACGGCCACCTCGACGTCGACCGGACCGGCGACGATCAACGCCGCCAGGCCGCCCGTCACCACGCGGCCCTCGCCGTACTGCCATGTTCCGTCGAAGGTCATGGCATCGGCGGCGGCGCCGCCGATGATCGGCATCGGCACCTCGAGGTCGGCGTGCAGCACGCGCAGCAGCTCGGTGCAGTTGCCGTGCAGGCCGTCGGGCATCACGCACAGACAACGCACGTCGGGACCCGCGGCGTTCACCCGCGCGGCCAGTGTCCGGCCGGCGGCCACCGGATCGCGCCCGTAGTCGTCGATGAGCACGGTCTCGAACCGCACGCGGTCGGAGGCAATCGCCATCACGGCCGCGGCCGCGAGCGTCTCGTTCGACTCGTCGTGCGCGATGACCCCTTCACCCGTGCAGCCCACGATCGGCACCCCGGGCAGTTCAGCCTGGATGGCCCCCAGCAGGAGCCCGTGGTCGTGGTCGGCCGAGGCGAAGACCAGCGCCACCGACGGCGTGCGGCCGCCAAGACCCTCGCGGGCGGCACGGGCGGCATCCCGGCCGGCGGCGGTCGAGTCGACGTGATGGCTGGTGCCGACATGCGCGGATGTGGACATCTGACGAACAGCTCCCGGGCCGGGCCCCCGATGGGCCGCCCTGTACACAAATCGGCGGCGCGCCGCCGTGCTTGACCGGCGCCGTCAGGGCGGCTCAGGCGCGGCCCGCGGCGCCGGCGGGTACGTGGTGCGCCGACGTGAACGGCACCGTCAGGTCGGGACGCGACGCCCGCAGGGTGCGCCGGAAGTCGAGCCGGTCACGGCGGGCACCGGCGGCCAGGTGACAGCGCGGGCAGCGCCGTGCAGGAAACAGGTGCCGATCCGTCAGCGGCTGCTCGATGCCCCGACCGTGCGCCGGCATTCGGCACGCCTCGGGGACACGCAGACGCGCTCAGCGACGAGGCAACGGACCAGCCACCAGCGTGTCCACCGCGTAGACCACGCCGTCCTTCATCACCTGCCGGGTGCGGCGCAGGTCGGTGATCCTGGCCGACGGGTCACCGTCGACCACCACGAGATCGGCCAGCTTGCCGGGCTCGACCGTGCCGAGGTCGCGGCCAAGGCCGAACGCCTCGGCGGGCACCGCCGTGACGGTGCGGATCGCCTCCAGCGGCGTGAGGCCGCCGCGCACGTAGTGCTCGAGTTCCGACAGCAGCGCGACACCGTACGGGTTGATCGGCGAGTCGGTACCGGCGACGATGCGGCCGCCGCCGGCGACCACGCGCTTCACGAGCTGCTCCTGCGGCGTCACCAGCGCCTCGCGCCACGCCAGCTCCGCGCCGGCCAGCGGCTTCGCGGCCATCGCCTTCCCCGCCTGCGCCACCGCTGCCGGATACAGCGTGGTGATGCGTCGATCGGCCACCCACCACGGGTCCTTCGCGGTGAGCACCTGGAAGCCGCCCTGGATCGTGATCGTCGGCGTCATCGTCATGCCGGAGGCGATCAGCAGTTGCGCCACGTCGTCGTAGCTGCGATTGAGCTGGCTCAACTTCGGCGAGTAGCCACGGCGGCTCGTGCCGCGCACATGTTCGACGCCGTCGGCGCCGTAGGCCACGGCCGGATACAGCTCGTGCGAGGTCACGGGCAGGCCGGCACGGTGCGCGCGCTCGATGATGCGCCGCTGCAGCAGGTCGGGCAGGCGCACGTAGGTCTTGATGAAGTCGAAACCCATCGCCTCGGCGCGGGCGATCTGCTGATCGACGAGACCACCGCCGTCGAGGGCGACGCCGCCCGGATAGTAGACGCGCGAACCGTCGAGGGGCTCGCCCGTGGTGACCACGCGCGGGCCGACGCGCGCGCCCGACGCCATCGACTCGCGATCCTCCAGCGCTTCGAACGCATTGGCCGCGGGGTTGCGCACCGTGGTCACGCCGAACGACAGCCAGATCCGGCCGAGCGCCTCGCCGTAGGCCTTCACGAGATGACTGTGCGCCTCGATCAGCCCGGGCACCACCGTGCCGGTCGACGCATCCACCACCGTGCCGCGATGCTGCGCCTCGGCGTGCGGCGCCACCTGCACGATGCGCGTGCCTTCGACGACGATGTCGACGTCGCGTTGCACGGCGCCGCCGGCGCGGCCATCCACCAGCCGTCCCGCGTGCACGGTGACGGTGGCGGTCGAGCCCGCCGCCGTCCACGTGAAGTCGGGCGCGATGCGGGTGACGCGGCCGTCGACCACGTCCACCACGCGCAGGCCGCCGGCCGTCTGATAGGCGAGGCGGCGCGAATCGCCGGTCCACGACGGCGAGCTCGCGAGTTCGTCCGACAGCCGCGTCGGCGGCCCGGTCGGCGTGCCATCGCGCGCCACGGGATAGGTGGTGAGGAATCCGTCGACGATCGCCGCCATCACGTGGCCATCGGGCGACCACACCGGCCCCAGGTTCTCGCGCATGCCGACCGACGTGTGCGGAATCGGATCCAGCCAGCGGTCGGGTGCGAACGCGGCACGGCCGTCGGGCGTCGGCGTCGGGTCGACGGCCACCCACAGCATCTGGTTCGTGCCTTCGCGGAAACGCGTCGAGTAGGGCTTCAGCGCCGACATCACCACGGCCCTGCCGTCGGGCGACCACGATGGGCGGCCGGGCTCGAAGAGACGCGTGTGCACCTGCCGCGATTCGCGCGTCGCCACCTCGACCACGCGCAGCACCGACTCGCCGTCGAGATACGCCAGGCGCGTGCCGTCGGGCGAGAACGCGGCGGTCGTGCCCTCACGCACCAGCCGCCGCGAGGTGCCGGCGGCGAGGTCGTGCGTCCACAGGCCGACCCCGCCGTCGCGATCGGACGAGTAGGCCAGGCTCTTCCCATCCGGCGCCCACACCGGGTTGGTCTCGATGTGGACGTCGCTCGTCAGCCGCCGCGGCACCGGCGACGGCTCGGTCGTCGACACCGTCCAGAGATCACCGAGGGCCGCGAACACGATCGA
>JBPOIJ010000098.1:0-21045 GCA_052034585.1 Myxococcota bacterium | reverse complement strand
GTGCCGCTCCCCTCGCTCGGCCTCGAGCTCGACCTCGACGCGCTCCCGTACAACCCGCGCGGTTGACGCTCACCGCTCGAGGCTCAGCTCCTGGACCAGCTCCAGCTCGCTCGACCCGTCGAGGTTCTCGAGCAGCTCGAGCTCCTTCACCACCTCGAGGTCCTCGGCCGAGAGCGTCTTCTTCTCCACCTTGACCGCCGCGTCGGGTTTCAGCGCGACCCCGCCGTCCGTGGACAGCATCCACGTCACCACCAGGGAGAGCATCACCGGCGACGCTCCCGCAGGCGCTCGCGCAGTTGCTGCCGCTGCTCCTCGCTCATCCCTCGCCACCGCCGCAGGTTCTCGCGCAGCTGCTCCCGGCGCTCTGGGTTCTCGCGGATCCACCCGCGCAGCCGTTCGCGCAGCTCCTTGCGCTGCTCGGGGTCGAGCTTGCGCACCTCACGCACCCGCTCCCGCAGCTCGCTGCGCTCCTGGGGGTTCAGCTTGTTGAAGGCCCGGAAGTTGTCGCGAATGCGCTCGCGCTCGTCGGGTGGCATCGCCTTGAAGCGCTCCCAGTTCCCGCGAATGCGCTCGCGCTCGTCGGGCGGCAGCGCCTTGAAGGCCTTGAGCCGATCGCGCAGCTCCTGCTTCTTCGCCTCGGGCAGCGCGTTGAACCGCTCCACCGCATCGGCGCTCGGCTCCTGCGCCACCGCGGCCGTCGCCAACAGCACCACCAGCATCGTCGAGACGCGCGTCATGGCGTCACCTCCAGGTCCTTCAGCTGCTCCACGACTTCGAGATCTTCGGCAGAGGCGAGCCCGACGAGGTCGAGGTCCTCCACCACTTCCATGTTCTGCGAGATCACCAGCACCTCTTCGTCGACGACGAGCGGTGGCAGCTCCTCTCGGCCGCCGCGCAGCACCAACACCAGCACCGCCGCCGCCGCGAGGGTCATCGCCGGCACCAGGGTGGGCCAGGAGAACCAGCTCGGTCGCTTCTCTTCGTCCAGGTGCGCCAGCACCGACTGCTTGAGGGCGCGTGACGGCTCGGGGGCAGGCAAGGTCTTCACCAGCGCGATCGTCTGCCGCAGCTTCTTCTCGAGCGCCTGGAGCTTCGGGTCGGCCGCCAGCGCCGCCTCGAGCGCCTTCCGCTCGGCCTCGGGGAGCTCTCCGTCGATGTAGGCGGTCAGCTCGCTCTGCCAGTTCTTCTCGTTCATGCCAGACTCCTCGACGGCATCGCGCCGCTCTGCCACGCCTCGACGTGCTTCATCACGGTGACGGTCGCGCGGTGGATGAGGCTCTTCACCGCCGACTCGGTCGACTCCATCGCCGCCGCGATGTCCCGGTAGGCCATGCCCTCGAAGCGGCACATCGCGAAGGCCGCGCGCTCGCGGGCGCTCAGCTGCTCCATCGCGGCGTTCACCGCTGCTTCGAGCTCGCGGCCCTCGAGCGAGAGATCGGGTCCCTCGGAGGTGCCTTCGTGCTCGAGCGCGGCGTCATGTTGTTCCTGCGTCATCTCTTTCGCCTCCTGCGCTCGTCTCTCGTCGAAGCGCCGCAGCTCGTTGAGGCAGTGGTTGGTGGCGACCCGATAGAGGAACGTCTTGAAGGTGGCGGTCGGGCTGTAGCGGCTCGCCGACTTGTAGAGCTTGACGAAGACGTCTTGGGCGAGCTCCTCCGCCCGCGCCGCACTGCCCACGAAGCGCCCACAGAACCGCACCACGCTCGCCTGGTGTCGATCGAACAGCGCGCTGAAGGCCCGCTTATCTCCTCGACCGACGGCGATCATCAGCCGAGCGTCGTCAGTGTCGGGCAGGGTGGTCATCGTGGCGGGCTCCGAACGTCACCCTTCGAACCCGCGGCCTCGAGGAAAGTCGCGGTCGACGTTCGTGGAGGGATTCTAAGAGGTTGCGCCGAGGAACTCGGCCTGTGCCGAGTCGTCGAGCGGGTCGCGGCGCTCCGAGGCGCACCAGGTCAGGAAGCGGGTGAGCACCTCGAGGCCCTTCTGGAGCGCGGTGAGGGTCTCGGGCCCGTCGAGCTCGAACCAGACGGCGCCATGGCCAGCGGCGCGCGGGTTGGTGGAGAGCAGCGCCAGGGCTTGGGCGAAGGCCTCACTGCGGCGGGCGTTGGGCTGACCGAAGAGGCTCTTCTCCTTGAGCTGGCCCGCGAGCATGAGCCGGAGGAGGCAGGCGAAGGCGCGCGCGTCGGCGTTCTGCTTGCCGTAGGGCTCGGCCGCCTCGAGGTACTCGGTGAGGCGCTTGCGATCGGCGCGGTTCTCGACGTTCAGCAAGCGGCGGGCGGCGCGGGGCTGCCGGGGATCGGGGAGGAGGTCGAGCTTCTTGGTGGTGAAGTGCCAGAAGGCGATGGTGTCGGCGTCGGGATCGGGCTCGTCGATGACGAGATCGAGCTGCGAGTGCCGGCGGGGCGGGAGCGGGATTCCAGCGGCGGGGGTGAGGGCCGGCGGCGGGGGCGGCGCTTCGTCCGACTCGACGATCTCCACGTCTCCGTCGGTCCCGGGAATCCACTGGCCGGGCGGGGTGAGATCGAGCGGCGCGGGCGGAGGTGGGAGCAGCGCCTCGGCTTCCTCCACGAGATCGACGACGTCGTCGGCCGGCTCGATGGCGGGGAGCTCGGCCGGGGTGAGCGCGGGCGGCGGGGGCGGGGGCGCGGCGAGCTCGTCGACGGCCTCGACCGGCTCGATGAGGTTCTCTTCGCTGAGTGGCTGGGGCGGAACCGCGGCGAACTCGCCCGAGCCGGTGCGCTCCATCAAGGTGCGGAAGCTGGGCACCTGCTCGGCCTCGGCGAGCTCGGGCGGCTGCACCACGGCGATGGTGCCTGGGTCGGTCTTGAGGAAGTCGCGCACCGGTCCCATCGCGCCTGAGTCCCGTTGGGCGGCGATCTCGGCTTCGGCGGCGGCGATGGCCTGCTTCCGCGCCCGCCGAGCAGCCTCCTCCTCCATCGTCTCGAAGAACTCGTCGAGGTACGGCTTGAGCTCGTTCCAGAGGTGGCCGAGGCCCTCGTCGTCACCCACCAACTCGGCGGCGATCTCCTCGACCTGGTAGGCCTCGGACAGCAGGCCGGCGCGCCTGGCGAACTCGACGCGCGAGCTCTCGACGAACTGGCGAGCGAGCTCGAGGTGGTAGAGGCAGCGCGCGAACTCCACGCGGCGGTTGCCGGAGGGCTGGAGCTCCTCGATGGCTTCCTTGAGCAGGCTCGGGTTGCCGCGGCCTTCCCAGCAGGTCCTGAGGGCCTTCTTGAAGCGCTTCTGCTCGAAGGAGACGAGGAGCGAGGCGGCCGACGCCCACAGCTCTTCCAGCTCGGGAATGCCCTTGGCGAGCTCGAGCCCGCTGCCTTCGCGCCAGAAGACCAGCAGCCGGTCGGCGACGTCGATCAGCTCGTTGCGTGCTTCCGGATCACCCCGCTGAGCGCGATCGAGATCGAACAGGGCGGTCGCGAACTGCGCACGTGGATCGGAGGACAACCGCAGCCCATGCAGCTCGTCTCGCAGGCGGTCGAGATCTCCCATGGCCTCGACGCAGCGGGCGATGGTCTGGGTCGTCTCGTCGTCTGGAAAGGGTGACTCCACGGACCCGCGGAATCCTGCCTGCGCGGCCCTCAGCACGCCACTGCGATCTGACGTGGGTGACCGAACGCCGGTCCGAACGTCAGAGCGCCGCTTCCATCGTCTTCTTCATCGCGTCGGCGTAGACGTAGCCGGAGCTCGACGAGCCGAAGTACGCGCTCCAGGTCACCACCCCGCCCTCGAAGGCGAACTTCGCCTGATCAGCGGCCGCGGGTTTGATGACGATCTTCTTGAGCCCCGCCTTGATCGCCTCCTTGCCGAGGTCGTCGACGGTAATCTCGGTGAGGGCCTTGACGAGGTTGGGGATGCCGTAGCTGTCGTGGGCGATGTACTCGGCGTCGGCGAGGTTGGCGCTGAAGCCGTCCCAGTCGATCTCGACCGCGACCTCGGTCTGGGCGATCGACTTCACCTGCGAGATGAAGCTCGCTTCCTCGTTCTTCTTCCGCTCTTGAACCCAGCGCTTCTCGGCCAAACCCATGTGCGATTCCTCGGTGGTGGGGGAGATGCGAGAGGGATGCAGCGAGGCCCGAAAGCGTGCATTTCGCCCTCGCCGGCGCAGCTGATCAAGACGTGCAATCCCACTGCGGGAATGCGAAAGCCGTCAGGCCATGACCGAGCCGACGAAACGACCGACCGGAGCCGCCGTCGCTGCTGCCATCAGCCCGTTCGTGGGTTTGCCGCTCACCTTCCTCTTTCTCCTGATGTCGGTGGGGATCACGGTGCCCAACGAGTTCGAGTCGAGCCCGTGGGCGCGCGTCGTCGACACCTGGTACGAGGGCGGCTGGCCGATGTACGCGATCGTCGGCGTGGGCGGGCTCGTCTCGATCATCGCAGCGGCGCTCATGTTCTTCGGGGTGCATCGGGGCTCGTCGGTCCTCCTGATCAACGCACCGCTGGCGGCGCTGCTCGTGGCGGTGGGCGCGTTCGGCTACTGGCAAGGAATGAGCGGGGCGGTCGCGGCGATCGCGCACGCGGCGCCGGTCGATCGCGCGACCATCTTGGCGGGCGCGACTGGAGAAGCGCTCAGCACGAGCCTGTTCGGGCTCTGTGCGATGGGCGGGCTCCTGGTGGCGCTGAGCGCTGGCGCGTTTCTCGGAGTGCTCGCACAGCAGGGCCCGGCGCGTCGGCTGTTGCTGGCGGCGATCGGCGTGTTCCTCGCGCTCAGCCTGGTGGCGAAGGTGTTCGCCTCCCGAGTCGTCGAGGTGAGCGGCAGCTTCCGCGCGGTCGCCCACGCGAGCCCGGTCGATCGAGTGGCGATCCTCGCTGGGACGAGCGACGAGCTCGCGCCGGGCCGCATCTACGCCGTGATCGCGCTCGGGTTGCTCGCGATCGTCATCGTCGGCGGCGCGGTATTCCTCAAGGCGACGCCGCGGCTGGCGGTGATGGTGCCGCTCATGGGGTTCGGCGGGCTCTTCGGCTTCGGGGCGCAGGAGATCGCCCGCAAGGCGGTGGACGGCCTGGTGGACACGATGGCGGCGGGCACCTCGACACGAATCGGGCTCGTCGAGCTGGCGGGCTTTTCCGGCTGGGGGCCTCGCTGGTGCGTCAGCGGCGCGTCGATCGTCGACTGCGACGACGGCTCGCTGGGGCGGGTGGCAGACGAAGCGACCATCGAAGACGAGCTCGACGCCTCGCTTCGGGAAGGCTCGGGTCCGCTCTACGGAGTCGGCGTTGGTCTCGGGCTCACCCCCGATGGCCAGGCGAGCGCGATGTGGCAGTTCCTTCTCACCGCTCAGCGCAGGAACAAGCGAGAGGTCGCGCTCTACGGTGAGGCCGAGCCCATCGAGCGGCCGTACATCAGCGAGTTCAGGGCCATCGGCAAGGCCCTCGAGCAGCGCACTCGCATGGTGCCCGTCGGCCTCGGCACCAAGGCCGACCTCTGCGGCGAGGGCGACTGCGCCTTCGTCACTGCGGCTGGGAACACGCTCACCGTGAAGGGCGAGACCTGGAAGCCAGGGCGGCTCGAGGGCGCGGCCGACGAGCTGCATGACGACGTTCTCCTCGAAGCGACGCTGGAGCTGGCTCCGACGACCCTCGTCTCGCTCGCGCTGGCCGCGGCGTCCCATCACCACCGGCTCGTGCTCGTGCTGCCGGAGCCGCAAGAGAAGGGCGCTGCCGAGCCGCCGACCGACGAGACGCGCGAAGCCGCTCGCCGCAAGCTGTCCAGCTTGATGACGCAGATGTTCGACGGGAAGCCCTCGGGCCTGGGTGAGGCGTTCGCCGACCCGGACCCGCGCTCTCCAGACCAGCTCGGCGCCGTCGTTCGAAAGCACTCGAAGGAGATGCAGCTCTGCTACGAGCCCGGCCTCAAGAAGAACCCGAAGCTCGCCGGGCGCGTGGTGCTCAGCTTCGTGGTGAAGCCCGACGGCTCGGTGGCCGAGGTGAAGGTCGCCGAAGACACCCTGAAGGACCGCGCGGTGGTGGACTGCCTGCGCGCACGCCCCTCGACGTGGAAGTTTGCCCCTGCAGACGACGATCTCACCGTGAAGTTCCCCTTCACCTTTTCCCCAGCCGAGTAACCAGGAGACCCCGATGCGAACGTCACTCCTCTTGCTGTGCCTCGTGATGATGGCGGGCTGCATTCGCTCGCCGATCGCGATGATGCCGTCGTCGAAGCCGCTCTCGCAGGGCAACTACACCGAGCTGGGGCCCGTCGAAGAGACCGACTGCCTCTGGTACCTCTTCGGCGTCTTCCCGATCTCGAGCGGCAACAACTTTCAAGACGCGCTCAACGACGCCACTCGCCAGCGCAACGCCGACGCGCTCGTGCAGGTGACGGCCGAGACCTACTACCAGAACTTCCTCGTGGTGGCCCGGTACTGCACCATCGTGCAAGGCATCGCGGTGAAGTCGCGCTGATTCCCGTCGGGGAATCGGTGGTGCGTCTTTCTCGCTGACCCGGCCCGGCTTCGAGGTCGTTCTCGAGCCGTGCTCGGGAGGTGCATTCCCGCGGCTGGAATGCCAAGTCGTCGACATGACCGAGCCGACGAAACGACCGACCGGAGCCGCCGTCGCTGCTGCCTTGAGCCCCTTCGTGGGCCTCCCGCTCACCTTCGCCTTCTTCATCCTCGCGGTGGGGCGTGGAGACGAGTTCGGTGGCGGGCCGCTCCAGGGCTTGAGCCAGGCGTGGATGGAGGGCGGCTGGGGCATGTACCTCGTGCTCGGCGCCGGGGGATTCCTCGCGGTCGTCACGGCGGTGCTGATGTTCTTCGGCATTCACCGTGGGTCCGTCGCGGTGCTCGCGGGTGCACCGGTGGCGAGCACGCTGGTCGCAGTGGGGGGCTTCGCCTCGTGGAGGTCGATGAACCAGGTGGTCGAGGCGATCGCGATGGTGAGTCCGGTCGATCGCGCCACCATCCTCGCGGCGGGGACGAGTGAGTCGCTCACCACGACGCTCCTCGGCCTCTGTGCCATGGCGGGGCTCTTGAGTGCGGGGTGTCTGGGAACGCTCCTCGGCGTGCTCGCGCAGCAGGGCGTCGCCCGCCGACTGCTCCTCTCCGCCACCGGCGTGTTCGGGAGCCTCGTCGCGCTCGCAGGAGCCTTCGCGCTGCGCCTTCACGAGCTGATGGGCGGCTTCAAGGCGCTCGCGCACGTGAGCCCGGAAGATCGGTCGACCCTTCTCGCGGGCATCGCGACCGACCTCGAGCGCCATCGCTTCGTGTTGATCGGCGCGCTCGTGCTGGTGTTGGTGATGGTGGTGGTGGGCGCGCTCCTGGTGAAGGACACCCCGCGCTTCGCGGTGCTGGTGCCGCTCCTCGGGCTCGCTGGGCTCTACGGCTTCGGGGTGCAGGCGCTGGCTCGCTCGAGCGTCGATGGCACCAGCGCTCGGACCGCGCCGGCGTCGCTCGGGCTCCTCGACCTTCCTGGCTCCTCGACGATGGCTCCCCGCTGGTGCGTTCACGGCACGAGCGTCGTCGAGTGCGACGAGGGCGGCTTCGGGTCGACGGCAGACGCCGAGGCGCTCGAGGACGAGCTGGGCGCGAACCTCCGGCAGGTTCAGGCGCTCCACGAGGTGGCCGGTGACGAGACACGCGAGGCGTCGGCGTACGTCGGGCTCGCGAAAGACGCCTCGGCCGAGACGACCTGGAGCTTCCTGCGCCACGCCCGCCGCGCCGGGTTCTCTCAGGCCACCCTCGTCGGCGAGACGACGCAGGAACGGAAGGTCGAGCTGCCCAGTGAGCTTCGTTTCCTCGCCCGGGCGATCGAGACCCGCTTTCGCGGCGTGCTCGTCGGCCTTCGCACCGTGGACGAGGGCTGCGCGGCCTGCTCGCCCGCGACGGTGAAAGGCGAGTCACTCGTCGTCGGCGCCGAGACCTGGTCCCCAGCGCCCTTCACGGGAGACGTGGCCGACCTCCGCGAGAGCGTCTCCATCGAGGCCAACACCGCGCTCAGCCCCAAGACGCTCACCCAGCTCGCCCTCGCCGCAGCGAGCCACCACCAGCTGCTCGTCGTGCTCCTTCCCGCTGACGGCGATGCGTCGGACCAGAAGAAGGGTCGTGAACTTCTCGAGAAGGTCTTCGGCGAAGGCGCCGAGCCGGTGCCGACGTTCGGTGGCCTCGGTTCGCACGACGAGGCCGACGCCGACGAGCCGGGTCTGGCCAAGGAGCAGATCGCCGCGACGGTGAAGAAGCACCTCGCCGAGATGCGCTTCTGTTACGAGCAGGCGCTCACCAAGAACCCGACCCTCGAAGGGAAGGTGGTCTTGCGCTGGGTGATCAAGCCGAACGGCACCGTCGCGAACGTCTCGGTGAAGGAAGACACCCTGAAGGACGCGGGCGCGGTGAAGTGCATGTCGGCTCGGCCGGCGAAGTGGCAGTTCCCCAAGCCGTCGACGAAGGGCGAGGTGGTGGTGAGCTACCCGTTCAGCTTCAAGACGGCGCAGTGACGAGCAGTCACTTGGTGGTGCACGCGGCGAGGCACTTCCCGTCTCGACAGCGGCCCGAGGCGCACTCGGCGCTGACTCGACAGCTGGCACCGTCGGCCTGCGGAGCCGAGCAGCTCCCTCCGAGGCAGACGCCTTCGAGACACCCGTCCTGCGGCTGACAGCGCGCGCCGAACACCCCTGCGCCGACGCAGGTGCCACCCACACAGCTGAAGCCCGGGAGACAGGGCGCGTTCGTGCACGGCTGCCCTCCGCCCACCGGAGCGGCACAGACGTTGTTTGCACACTTCAGCGACTCGCACTGTGCGTCGTCGGAGCACGAGATGCCGGCCGCTCGCCCCGAGTGCCGTCGACAGCGCCAATCGTTCAGCGCGACCTCTTCACACGCCAGCCCATCGGCGCAGCGGCCACCTCGTGGATCGCACAGCTCCTGGTCGAGGAGCGGTCGCGTTCGATCGATGCACTGGTTCGAGACCTGACCGCAGACGAGCTGGGGCGAGAGGCAGTCGTTCACCGCCGAGCAGGTCGCGCCGTGCATCGACGCCGGCGCCTCACAGCGGTTGCCGAGGCACCAGGTGCCAGAGGGGCACTCGAGCTCGGCGTCGCAACGGGAGCCAGGCGTCGTCACCGTGCAGGTGCCGTTGTCGCACGTCGCTCCAGGCACGCACTCGCTCGGGTTGCAGTTGGTGCCGACGGCGAGGCGCGCCTTGCAGGTGAAGCCGGCGCTGGAGTCGCAGAAGTCATCGTCGCGGCAGCGCCGCTGATCGTTCGGGTCCATCACGCACGCTTGGCCTCGCATCGGGAGCGCGGTGCAGCGCAGGCCAGTGGAGGCGCCGAGGTCGTGACAGGCGAGGCCTCCCGAACAATCTCGGGAGAAGGTGCAGGCCCGGCCAGCGACGGTGGTGGGGCGACAGAAGCGGGACGCGTGATCGCAGGTGCCCTCGACGCACTCGAGCGGGTCACACGGGGTCCCAAGGGTGTGACGCGAGCAGGTGGCGGGGCAGGCGAGGCCGCCGCATTCCTGGCCTTCGCCGCAGTCGCTGCCGGTGAGGCAGGCGTCTCCCAGCTTCGCGGTGACGGTGAACGGGGAGCAGGCGAGCGAGGCATCACAGGCGCGGGTCGCTGCCTGGCTCGCGCAGGTCGAGGCCTTCATCGCGTCGTAGCCAAGGGTCGAGAGCGAGACGCTGAGGGCTCCCACGGAGCAGCGTTGCTGGAGCGCCGGCTGGCAGGCGGTGTCGGAGGCCCCGAAGCAGCGGGCTCTCCACTGGCATTCCGCTCGAGCCCAGGCCGCGCAGTTGGCCAGCTCGGCTGGGCCGTTGCCCGCGTCCATCGTCACCCCGGAATCGGTGGGCGGCGGTGAGGGGGCAGGGCAGCCGGCGAGGACGACGAGCGCGAGCGAGGAGAGCGACCGCATGAAACGACCCTACTCCCCGCCCGCACGAGTGTGGGGATCAGCCGATGGGCGGCTGGGTCACGACGGGCGTGGGCTTGCAGAGCTCGTCCGCTGGCGTCGCGACGTTCTGCTCACCGGCCTTGATCTCCAGCTTGCCGACGCCCTTGACGTCGCGGACGTAGAGCGAGCCCTCGAAGCCCGACTCACCGACGAGCTCGAGATCGGACTGGGGCGCGTAGAGCGAGCCGACGACGGTCTGCGAGCCCACCATCTGCAGCTTGTGGTCTCCGGCGAGGTAGATCCGCACCGAGCCCGCCTTCGCGCCCTTGCCGAACGAGGAGTCACCGACGGTCGAGAGATCGCCGTCGACGTAGAGATCGAGCGTGCTGCCTGGGGTGAGCTCGAGGTGGGTGGAGCCGACGGTCTGGAAGTCGCCCTTCACGAAGAGGGCGACCGCTCCGTCGACGGTGAGGGTGTGGCTGCCGACCGTCTTCACGCCCTCGAAGAGGTAGCTGCCCGAACCGAGGGCGATGGTTCGCTCGCCGATGCTCTCGTGGAGCCCGAGCCCAGCGGCCTTGTTGTCGTTCTTCGCCTCGGCCTGGGCGATGGCCGCTGCGACGTCGAAGCGGTTCTCCTGGCCGCACGCACAGGGTTGCCCAGGCAGCTCACCGACCGGGCCCTTCGCCGCCACCTTCGCGCTGCCCGTCCACGCTTCGCCTTCTGGCGTGCGGAGCGTTCCGTCGACGGTGAGCTCACCGACTCCGCTGACGCCGCTGGCAGCGACGAGGTCCTTCACCACGTGGATCTGGCCCGTCGAGTCGACCCGCCCGTGCGTCATGAGCGAGCCCTCGACCTCGAGCTGGCCGACACCACTGACACCGCCGTACGCCATCACGTCGCCGGCGAACCGGTGATCACCCACCACGTCGAGCGAGCCGTTGAGCCCCGTAGTACCGCCCTGCACCCAGACCCCTTCACCGACCGCGTGGTAGTCGCCGCAGAGGCACATCGCGGCGGTGAAGACCTTCTTGGCCGGAGACTCGGGGCAGGAGAGCACCGGCTGCCGCGACCGACCGTTGCTCGAGAACGGGTTCGAGGTCGCCACCACGCCACAACCGCTCATCGCCATCAGCGCTGCGAGGATCTTGGTCTTCATGTCGGGTCTCCCTGAGAGGTGAACTGCTCGTTGCCGAGCGGACTCAGGACGATCCCTTCGCAGGCCCCGTGCCTCGCCAGAACCTGCCGAAGTCGTTCAGGTTCTTGCGAGGGGCCAGGAGCGTTGGAGTGGCTGTTCCTCGGCCAGGTGACCGGCCGAGTGGACACTCACTCGAGCCTTCGCGCGGCTCACCAAGAGTAGGTCTTGGCGCGGTCGCAGCTGGGCGAGATCTTGTCGCAGGTGCTGGTCTTGGTGTTGGTCGGCGAGCCTCCGTCCGCGGTGGCGAGCGACGCGCACTGCTGGCCCTTCGCGTACGGGCGGAGCGCTTCGATCTGCTCCACGTAGCAGGTGTTGAAGTCGCTGACCGTCGCCGCGCAGGTCGAGTCCGCCATCACCATCGCGCAGCCGTCGGTGCCGCCGTCACTCGAGCCGCTCGAGGCCTGGCAGTCGTCGAAGGCCTTGGTGCAGGCGCCGATGCCGGCGTCGGGACCACCGAACGCGCCGGCGATCGCTCCGCCGATCAAGCTGGTGAGGCTGCAGCCGAAGGTCTTCTTCTCCGCGGCGGTGAAGGCCGACTCCAGGTACTTCTGCCGATCGCGGCACAGCTGGCGGGTCTGATCGACCGACAGCGACGAGACCTGCGAGTTGCCCGGCACGCTCGTCTGGACTCCAGACGAACAAGCGGCGACGACGGCACACGAGACGACGGCTGCGAGGACACGCTTCATGGACTTCCCCTCCGGTTGATGGACGCGCCACCGACGATGGCGACGGCACGTTATTCACTCCTTCCGCCCGCGGGAGAAGAAATCTGCCGTGGTTGGTCGCCCTCAGAGCGGGTGGAAGAAGCTGCTGACGCTGTCGAAGCCCTCGGCGCGGACGAGGTGGTAGCCCGACACCTGGTGCTGCTCGAAGGCGGCTTTGACGTCGTCGCGAATGAAGAACACCGACGGCATGGCCTTGGCGCGGAAGAAGAGCGCGTCGTCGTCGAGGTTGGCGCGATCGAGCACGAGCGAGTCGATGCTGCTGACGCGACTGGGCTCGAAGGCGTCGAAGACCACTCCGCTGCTCTCTTCGAGATCGATGCAGAGCTGGCCGCCGAGGCAGTGGAGGATGCCGTAGTCCTTGGAGACGAGCGCGTCCTCCGGGCCCTTGAGCTCGATGGGGAGGAACTCGAAGTGCTTCTCACCGAGCGAGGTGAGCAGCTCGGCGACGCGGCGGGTGACGAAGGGCTCTCCTGACGAGAGGAGGAAGTCGGTGAGGACGCCCTTCGCGAGCCGTTTGGCGAAGGCCTTCGGAGTGAGCCGAACGCCGATTCGAACGGTGGCGCGTTTGGGGAACCGGGCGAGGAGCGGCGTGGCATCCGCATACTCGTAGCTGCGAATGGCGGGGAAGCTGGGCTCGTCGACGGCGAAGGCGTGCTCGTTCGGCTTGGGCGCGATGACGAAGAACTCGTGGCCGTTCGGCCGTCGCCTGCTGGTGCGTCGCGCCGCGGCGGTGGCGCGATCGGCTCGGAACGTCTCGAGCTCTTCCAGCTGCCGTTTGGTGTGCTCGGTGAGGACGGCGCCCTTGGAGAGCAGCCAGCGCCCGAGCGCCTCGGCCTCTTCCCAGCCAGCTTCATTGGCGTCCTTGAGAGCGGCACGCGCCGGGCCCCAGCCCACCTCGTCGACGAAGCCGAGCTCGGCGCCGCGCTCGAGGAGCAGCTCGATGAGCTCTTGGCGCCCGGACTTGGCGGCTTCCATGAGTGGAGTCCAGAGACGCTGCCCGCCGAAGCGGTTCACGTCGGTGCGCGCGTTCGGGTCGGCGCCGTGGTCGAGCAGGCACCGGGCGACCTCGAGGTGTCCGAGCTCGCAGGCCGCGGTGAGAGGCGATTGGTTGGTCTTTCGCGCGTTCTGGCCGAGGTCGACGAGGGCGCCGCGCGCGAGGAGGGTGCGGACGGTGGCGAGCTCTCCCGACGACGCAGCGAGATGGAGCGCGGTTCGATACGAGCCCGGCACCTTGCCCTTCTCGAGGAAGGTGAGCTCGCGCTGCACCTCGGCGGCGTCCTCCTTCAGCGCTGCTCGCTCAGCGTCGTCCCGACAGGCGCGAAATCGCCGCTCGCAGCTCCACGAGCGCTTCTTTCCGGTTCCCCTTCGCGCGGAGGCCTTGCTGGGTGCTCGTCATGGTAACGGGTTGATATGACGATTGAATTCGGTGCTACAGCCCTGAATGTCAGATCGCTGTTCTAGAACCCAGAAAGTCTGATACGAAACAGGTGTTCAGGTTGTTGGTTCCCCCGGGAGGGCACACGGAATGGCGATGAATCCAGAGAAGGAAAAGGCGATCGAGCTGGCGCTGCAGGCGGTGGAGCGGCAGTTCGGCAAGGGCAGCATCATGCGCCTGGGCAACGACGAGCCCATGGCGAAGGACATCACCACCATTCCGACCGGCTCGGTGTCGCTCGACATCGCGCTCGGCGTGGGCGGGGTTCCCCGAGGCCGCATCGTCGAGATCTACGGGCCGGAGTCGTCGGGCAAGACGACGCTCTGTCTCCACATCGTCGCCGAGGCGCAGAAGCGCGGCGGAGTGTGTGGCTACATCGACGCCGAGCACGCGATGGACATCGGCTACGCGCGGAAGCTGGGCGTGCGCACCGACGACCTGCTCCTCTCGCAGCCGGACACCGGTGAGCAGGGCCTCGAGATCGCCGAGATGCTGGTGCGCTCGGGTGCGATCGACGTGCTCGTCATCGACTCGGTGGCCGCGCTCGTTCCCAAGGCCGAGCTCGAAGGCGAGATGGGCGACGCGCACATGGGCGTGCAGGCGCGCTTGATGAGCCAGGCGCTCCGGAAGCTGACCGGCACGGTGGCGAAGAGCCAGACCTGCCTCATCTTCATCAACCAGATCCGCATGAAGATCGGCGTGATGTTCGGCAACCCGGAGACGACGACGGGCGGCAACGCGCTCAAGTTCTACGCCTCGCAGCGGCTCGACATTCGGCGCATTGGCGCGATCAAGAACGGCGAGGCGGTGGTGGGCAGCCGCACGAAGGTGAAGGTGGTGAAGAACAAGGTGGCGCCTCCCTTCAAGGAGGTCGAGTTCGACATCATGTACGGCACCGGCATCTCTCGTGAGGGCGATCTCGTCGATCTCGCCAGCGAGTCCGGCATCATCGAGAAGAGCGGCTCCTGGTTCAGCTTCAAGGGCGAGCGCATCGGCCAAGGCCGAGAGAACGCCAAGGAGTACCTGAAGGAGCACCCCGAGGTGATGGCCGACATCGAGCGGCAGGTGCTCGAGAAGTTCGGTGTGAAGGGCAGCGTGCCGCCCGTTCAAGCGGTGCCCGACCTCGAGGAGCCTGAGGAGAAGCGGCCGCGCGTGAAGGCCGTGAAGTAACCGCGGCGCTCGGCAGGTCGTTCTCGCGGCGCGGAGCTCTCACGGGTTCCGCGCCGTTGTCGTTGGTGGAGGTCGGTGAAGGACTCCGTCTCTCGCAGGAACATCGTGCGGGGAAGGAGGGAGTGCCCAGGGCCGGAATCGACACGGGGATTTCGGAGCCGAGAGGGAGAGCTGCGTAGTGCGAGCCGCTCTCCTCGACCCAGCTGCTCTCGGGAGCCTCGAGCGATGAGGCTCCGTTCAAAGGTGATTATGTGAAGAGCTCCTTGAGCTTCGCTACGGACCGATGAAGCCCGTTGGCGAGCAGGGTATCGAGGAGCTGCTGGGTCGTTTGTGGAGGGTTCTTGAGCGACGCGGCCTGTTTCGCGACGATGGCGGACACGGCGCCCGGAGCCAAGTCGATTTGGTTGAAGACGAAGTCATCGGGCGACTGAGCTTCGATTCCCAGAGGCTTCAACACGTCGGCGGGGAAGTCCTTCAGGTTCGCAGTGACGATGACCTGTGCGGCGCTACGAATCGCAGCGGCTACAACATGGCGGTCGTCCGGGTCTGGAAGCGTGATGCCATCAATCAAGTTTTCATAGCCGGTCACAAGGCAGTCCCGGACGGCCGCGTTCATCAAAGTCCTGGTCCTTACGAGCGCTTCATCCTTCAGCTCCGGCCGCGCTTCCTTGAGGCTGGTGAAGCACTCGTCGAGGATCCTGTCGGTCCATTTGGCCTGCACCAAGCCCGATGATCCGAGCCGCATGAGAAGATCGCGCAGCGGCGCAGGGAACAAGACGCACGCGTCGTAGACGACGACGAACGCCACGGGTCAGTACCCGTGGATGTTCTTCTGCGCATCCTCAGCGAGCTCAGCGAGGACTCGCTCGCGCTGTTGGTCGTCGGCCTCGCGGTACGCTTTGAGATCAATGAATCTGATTCGCCGATGAGAACCCACGGTGCGAAAGGGAATCTTCTTCTCCTCGAGAAGTGAAATCAGGAATGGTCGCGAGACATTCAGGTAGTCGGCCGCCTGCTGGGTGGTGAACTCCGCGTGGACCGGGACGATGGTGACGGCGTTGCCATTCGCCATTTGTGCAAGGATCTCCAGGAACCCTCGGAGCGCATCCTGCGGGAGTACGATTGTGACCGTCTCCTTTCCTCCCTCAGGTTTGAGCTGGAGCCTTCGGGGACCGTGCCCGTTCCGCTTGACGATTGGCGACAGCTGATTGAGGGCGGCAAGTGCGAATTCGGAATCCTGCTGAGTCGGTAGCGCTTCCATTCCTCCAGCGTAACCAACCAATCGAAGCAATCGCAACAGATGAAGCAGTCGCAACAGAATCGAGCGCTGGCCTGATTCCAACCGCTGAGAATCACTCGGTGCCTGGTGGCCGAGGACTGTCAGTCGACTCAAGGCTGATGGGCCGCACCAGCTCGTGCATGGAGGTTTGGTCGACGTCTCCTCAAACGACGCGGCGTTCATCTACCGGGGCCGGTTCTCAGAGACCGCTGAAAGCGCGAGACGTCCCGCAGCGAAGAAACTCAGGAACGTGCAGTGCCCAGGGCCGGAATCGAACCAGCGACACGGGGATTTTCAGTCCCCTGCTCTACCAACTGAGCTACCTGGGCGTACCAAAAGCTGCGTGCTTCTGCCTGCGGGCCAGTTTGACGTCAAGATCCTTCGACGCCCAGCTTCGTTCAGCCCTGACGCTGGGTGATCATCCCCGGAACTTCGACGGATCGACCCCGTGCGCTTCGAGCATCTTGTACAGGTAGCTCCGCGCGATCCCCGCTTCCTTCGCCGCCGCCGAAGCGCTGCCCTTGTGCCGCGCGAGCAGGGCCTCCAGATAGCTCCGCTCGAACGCGGCCAGCGCCCGCTCCTTCGCCGCGTGAAAGTCGCCCGCCACCTGCGCACCCTCAGGCGGCTTGGGCAACACCGCGTCTTCACCCAGCGCCAAGATCCGCTCCACCACGTTCTTCAGCTCCCGCACGTTCCCAGGCCACTGCCACGCTGACAGCGCGGCCAAGGCACTCGGCGAGAGCACCGCCTTCGGATCCACCTCGCGCGCGAACACCTGGGCCAGCATCGCCACGTCCTCGAGCCGGTTCTTCAGCGGAGGCACCGCCAGCACGATGGCCGAGAGCCGATAGAAGAGATCGGCGCGGAAGGCGCCCGCGCGCACCCGCTCCTCGAGATCGTGCTGCGTCGTCGCCACCACCCGAAAATCCGAGCGCCGAACCTTCCCCTCGCCCACGCGCTGGAACGTCCCCGTCTCGAGCACCCGCAACAACAACGGCTGCAGCTCGAGCGGAAGCGCCGCCACCTCGTCGAGCAACAAGGTGCCACCGTCGGCCGTCTCCACCACGCCCGCGGCGTCCTTGACCGCACCCGTGAACGCGCCCTTCACGTGCCCGAAGAGCGTGGCCTGGATCAGCTCTCCACTCACCGCTCCACAATCGAAGGTGACCAACGGCCCCTTGGCCCGCGACGACACCTCGTGCAGCACCCGCGCCGCCGCGCCTTTTCCCGCCCCGGTGGGCCCCACCACGAGCACCGATGCGTCGCTCGGCCCCACCTGCTCGAGCTGGGCGAAGAGCCTGCGCATCGACTCCGAGCGGCCCCACAGTCCATTCAGCGAGTCGCGCACCGCCACGCCGCTGACCTTCGGCAACACCGCCAGCTGCGTCGACCCGAGCTCGATCACCGAGCCCAGCGGCAGATCGAGCACCGAGACCTTCGCCCCCTGGAACCGCGTGCCGTTCTTCGAGTTCAAATCGCGCACACGAACCCGGATGCCCAGCAGCTCGATCGAGGCATGGCGACGTGAGACGGCCTCGTCGGTCAGCCTCAGCTGACAGTCCTCGTGGGTGCCGACGAGCGCGGTCCCCTGGTCGATGGTGAACTCGAGCCCTCGCTCCGGTCCCGAGAGCACACGCAGGCGGACCGGGATGGGCCGGAAGGGCGCCTCGGTCTGATCCAGCGTTCGAGTCTCCTGCTCGCTCACCAGCCGCAGGTTAGGGCTCGTCGAGCCGAAGGGGGATTGGATTCGTCGCCGCACTCCGCGCTGGCGTGCGAGGAACGGCGTGGGTCCCGTCCGATGAGCTGATGCGCCCTCACGGCGCGGGAAACGTCGCTCTCACGCTCGTCGTCTTCCCCTGCGCGACCGTCACCGTGCGCTTCTCCTCTCGTCCATCCGGCGCTCGGAGGACCACCACGTGCTTGCCCGCGGGCAACGGGTACTTGGAGAACGGCGTTCGATCGACCCTTGCGCCATCGACCAGCACGTCGGCCCAGGGCTCGGCATCGGCGGCAAGGAAGCCAATCTGTGGCTCGTTCGGCACTGGCGCCTTGGGCTCAGCGGCGGGCTTGGCAGGTCGAACAGGGCGCGGAACCGGTCGGACGGTCGGAGGTTGGGAGGACTCCTCCTCCGTCACTACCGTCTCGGGTACCCCAGGCGTCACGATGTCCACGGCCGTGGGCGGGACCGGAGGAAGCTCGGCCGTGAAGGTCTGCGTTGGAACCGGCGCCTCAGTTCGTGGAGCGCCCCCGACGTTCGTTCGTGACACGCCCCACGCGCCCGCGAGCGCCAACGCCAGCGCGCCGATCGACACCATCGTCACGACGAGCGGCCAGCGCCTCGACCCGGGGAGCGGATGACTGATCGTCGGGTCGGTCGACACCGGCACGCTCCGAGTCACGCGCAGCACCTGGGACTTGGTGCCTGGTCCTTCTTCGATCACCTTGGGTCGGCTGGAGACGAAGAGCGCCCTCAAGTGCTCGGCCAGCTCGGGTGCGCTCGCCACCGGCCCGTCGATCACGGCCTTGCGGAAGGCGGTGGCGTCGTTGAACCGAGAAGACGGATGACGCGAGAGCCCCTTCATCACCGCGTCGCTCATCTGGGCCGACACGTCGGACCGGACCTCGGACAGCGGCGGAACGTTCCCCTCGAGCACCGCCTGCAGCGTGGCTTCCTGCGTCTTTCGGCGGAACGGACTGCGCCCCGAGGCGAGCTCGTACAACGTCAGCGCGGCGGCATAGAGATCGGCTCGGGCGTCGACCCGCACTTCGCGGCTCAGCTGCTCAGGCGCGACGTAGGCGGCCTTCCCGCGCACGCCGGTCGACGTGGTGTCGGCGCCGATGCGCGCGATCCCGAAGTCGGTGAGCTGGATGGCGCCGGTGAAGGACAACAACACGTTCGACGGCGTCACGTCGCGGTGCACCACGTTGAGCGGCTCGCCCTTCAAGTCCCGAAGCGAATGCGCGTAGGCGAGCGCCTCGCAGATGGCCAAGGCGATCGCTCGGACGATCGGCAACGGGACTGTCAGCGCCCGCTCCTGCATCGTGCGCAGGTAGTGGTTGAGGCTGACCCCCTCGACCAGCTGCATGGCAATGAAGGGCCGCCCCTCGGCCTCGCCCACGTCGAAGATCTCCACGATGTTCGGGTGCCGCATGCGGGCGGCGAGGCTGGCCTCGTCGTAGAACCGCTTCACCGATGTGGGAGAGCTGGTGAGGTGAGGCAAGAGCAGCTTCAGCGCCACGTGCTTCTCGAAGTCTCCCGTTCCGCGTTTCCTCGCGACGAAGACCTCGCCCATGCCGCCAGCGGCCAGCCGACGAATCAGCTCATACCCTCCCTGTTCGGACCGGACCGCCACGCGCCGACAGGGTAGCCGAAGCCGCACACCCCGTCAGGGGCAGGTGGTCCCCAAGACCCGAAGCAGCTGCACGTCATCCACGAACAGCGATCCATCGGGCGGGAAGTTGGAGGTGGTGATCCGCACGTCCATCGACGAGCCGGTGCCGAACGTCACCAGCGACTCGTTGATCTGCGTCCACGCTCGAGTCGTGATCTGGCCTCCGCCTCCGTTGCTGGCGTTCGTCCCGCCGTCCGGGAAGCGTTCACGAATGGCGATGGTGACGGAGAACGGTTCCTCTTCGAGGCGAACCCACGCCCTCGCGCAGAACAGCATCCCGAACGACGTCAGCCCCTGGGCGCCCGAGCTCTGGATCCCCGGATTGTTCAGGGTTCCGCGCCTCACGAGTGCGGCATGGTTTCCGGTCCGCGCGGAGCGAGAGGCCACCACCACGCCACCGACGACGGGATTCCAGAACGGCACGCCGCCATCTGAAAGTGAGCTCTCGAACCCGGGGTTTCTCAGCAGGTTCTGATTGAGGGGGACCCCGCTGTCGTCCCCGCCGTCTTGGCCAGCGTCGTCTGCGCCTGCGTCGAGCCCGGCATCACTTCCCGCGTCCACTCCGGCATCTCGTCCCGCGTCGAGGCCAGCATCACGTCCTGCGTCCACTCCTGGCAACAGCGCGCAGCGCCCGGCGACGCAGAACAGCGTCTCACTGCAGGGCCTCATCACCGAGCACTGGGCCCCAACCTCGTCGAGCGGCTCGGGCTGGCACGCGACCACCAGCAGGAAAGGGAGGATCCGTTTCACCATGCCACCAACACGACGGCTGCCCCAGCTGCCACGCCTCCCGCCACATAGAGCACCAGCGACCACCGCGCTTGGGCGACGGCTTCAGCGTGGGTCGCGCGGGCCGTGTCCGCCCAATCGCCGGGAGGTCGGGAGCGATCGCGCGAGGCGGCGTCGAGGGCCTGGGCGTTGAGTTGAAGCACCGTCGCTCCCAAGACCATCGCCAGCGCGGTGACGCCGGTGACGAGCCCTGCGATCAAAGAAGCCTTCCACTGGGGCCGCGTCGGAGCGGCTCCGCCAACTTCCACGCTCCGCAGCCGCACTCTCGGGCTGTCTTCCGAGGCGAGTGACGCCACCACCGCGTCGTCGGCTCCGATCACCCGAACATACCAACTGACCTGACCGGCTTCGCCCGTGGGTTCGCGGAAGTCGATCGCTCCGTCGCGGAGCTCCAACCGCTCGGTGAGCCACTCGGGGCCAGCGGCCTTCGAGCGCAGCTCGACGCGGGCCGCACGATGGAACGGATCCACCACCCGGGCGCGCACCCGGCCGGGAGGCGCCGTCTCCTCCACCAGGCTCACCTGCTCATCGGGAAACAGCCGCCGCTTCACCGCGTCGAACAGCTCCACGATCTTGGGCGAGGTGGTCGAGCGATCGAGCTCGTGCTCAGGCGCCAGCGACAACAACTCGGTGAAGGCTGCCTCGGCGGGCTCCCGGTTTCCCTCGGCCACGTGGCACTTGGCCAACAGCTCCCAGGTCTCGAGCCGCTGCGCCCGGTCGAGGTTCGGCACCTGCCGCGCCACTTCGAGCTGCGCGATGGCCTCGGCGAACTTCAGCTCACGCACCAACGTCCTGGCGGTGAGGAGGTACGGGTTCGCGGTCTGCGCGACCACGGTGGCGACGAGCAGGCTCAGCACGGGGAGAGCTGGTTGAGCACAACCCCGGTTCGGCGGCCAGCGCGTCTCACCAGGCTCAGGGAGTGCTCTTCCAGCCCGCCGACTCGCGAGTTCGCGCTTTCAACTTCCACGGCGGCCGAGCGCTCTTCAGACCTGGGCTCCCACTCGGTGACGCATGGCCGTCGCCCCACTGCAGCTGCGCGGAGGCGTGAACCAAGACGAAACCGGGCGACTCTGGAGCAGAGCCGCCCGGCGAATGGCGAAGATGCGTGCCAGCGAGTCAGACGAAGGAGCCGCTCAGCCCTTCGTGAAGACGCAGCGGGTCAGCGGAAGTGCGATGTCTTGCAGCACGTAGAGGTAGTACTGCTTGCCGCTCACCAGCGGAGCC
>JBPOIJ010000103.1:0-27175 GCA_052034585.1 Myxococcota bacterium | reverse complement strand
TCCCACGCCGTCGACGTCGATCGGCCGGGAGAGCCGGTGAGGCTACCGAGCCCCAGGAGAGAAGGTGGTGCTTCGACACCTCACTCACTGGCGTGTTCAGGAACGATCGTCTTTCGATTCTTCATTCACCCGGACCGCCGCTGGCTTAGAAAGGCGGTCCCTTCAAGGAGCGACTCACAGCGACCATCGAACGTCACGTCATTGAGCGGGGTGTCGAGATCTTCAGCCTTCGCGCTTCAGTGCGCAGGAGCGGCGTTGCGCCGCTCTGGAGAATCGTCCGACATCCTCCGCTAGGTAGCCTGTTCTTGGCTCTCCTCGGCCGGTCGACGTCCCCGGCGTGGGAGAGCTGAGACAACTGCGCAAACGCAGTTTCTCCCACGCCGGGGACGTCGACCGGCCGGGAGAGCCGGTGAGGCTACCGAGCCCCAAGAGAGAAGGTGGTGCTTTCGGCACCTCACTCGAGGGTGTGACGGGGAAGAAGGCGGGCAGGGCGAGCAGGAGGGCAGTCGTGACGAACCGAATCGACGACCACGTCTCAGCCGCGCCGCCGGTGGTGGTGACGCGCGCCCCGGTGCGAGAAAAGCTGTCCGACGCCGAGCTCGCCGAGCGTTTGCGACGCCGCACCGAGGCCGAAGCCCGGTGGATCGAGATCGAGACCGCGGGAGGCGTCGACGGCTGGGTCCGCCAGAAGCTGATCGAAGCCGGCCACACCCCGGACGCGGCGGCGCCAGCCAACGACGACGAGAAGAAGACCTTCAAGGACAAGAAGACCGCCGAGCGCGCCGATCGCAAGAAGCTGCGCGCCCAGGCGAACGAGGCGCGGCGCTTCGGCACCGTCGGCTTCCTCGGCAACACCGTTCACTGGGACGAGCTGAAGGGCGGCGACGACTTCGACCTGAAGGACCGCGCCGAGCGTGCCGAGAAGAACGGCCTCCCTCCGTGGGAGAACGCGCGAGAGCTCGCCGCGGCGATGGAGCTGTCGCTCTCCGAGCTGCGCTGGCTCACCTTTCACCGCGAGGTCGACACCGGCTCGCACTACCGCTCGTGGACGGTGCCCAAGCGCACTGGCGGAGAGCGCACGATCACCGCGCCGATGGCGAAGCTGAAGGGCCTGCAGCGCTGGGCGCTCGAGAACTACTTCGAGAAGCTGCCGGTGCATTCGGCCGCGCACGGGTTTCTTCCCGCACGCTCGGTGCTCACCAACGCGCTCGCCCACGTCGGCGCCGACGTGGTGGTGAAGCTCGACGTGAAAGACTTCTTCCCCACCGTCACCTGGAAGCGGGTGAAGGGCCTCTTGCGCAAGGCGGGCGTGGCCGAGCAGGTGGCGACGCTCCTCGCGCTGCTGTGCACCGAAGCGCCGCGGCAGCTCGTCGAGTTCCGTGGGCAGACGCTGCACGTGGCGACCGGTGAGCGGTGTCTGCCCCAGGGCGCGCCCACCTCTCCGGCCATCACCAACGCGCTGTGCCTGCGGCTCGACAAGCGGCTCTCGGCGCTCTCCCGCGAGCTCGGCTGCACGTACACGCGCTACGCCGACGATCTCACCTTCTCGTTCAAGAAGACGCCCGAGCGGCGGCGGTTGGCCCTCGGCATTCTCGTCGAGCGCACGAAGGACGTGCTCAAGAGCGAGGGCTTCACCTTGCACGGGAAGAAGACCCAGGTGCTGCGGCGTGGCGCGGCGCAACGAGTCACCGGGCTCACCATCAACCCGGCCGGCCCGCAGCTGGCGAAGGCGCGCGTGTCTCGCGAGGTGCTCCGGCGGCTGCGCGCGGCGATTCACAACCGGCAGAAGGGCAAGCCCTACCGGGACGGCGAGTCGCACGCGCATCTGCAGGGCATGGCCGCGTGGGTCTACATGAGCGATCCGAAGAAGGGCGCGGTGCTGCTCGCCCAGGTCGCCGCGCTGCCCAGGAGCTGAGCGACCAGCCTCGTCGTCCAGTCGTGCGCCAGCTCGAGGCGAGATCCGCGGCCAGGCCTCGCTCGACTCGACCAGCTCAGCGCTTGGGCTCGCGCGCGAGGAAGGCCACCAGCGCCTCGACGTCCTTCTTCGAGAAGGCCGAGCCTTGCTGGTGCGGGTTGAGCGCTCGTTCGAGCAGCTCCTTGGCGAGTCGTTCGCGATCGGCCTTCACCGCCTCGAGCGCCTTCTCGAGCTGCTCCTTCTCGTGGTGGAGCGTCGAGACCCGATCTCGCAGCTCGGCGGTGAGCTGTTCCTGGAGCTGAAGCGCCTTCTGGGCCTGCTCGAGCGCCTCCCGGAGCGATCGCAGTTCTTCGTCGTCAGCGGGCCGCTTCGCCATCGGTGGGTCACTTCTTGAGCGAGGCCGATGCGAGCTTGTTCTTCGTCTGCTCCCAGGTCTGCACCTCGGCGACCCGGCGCGGGAACTTCGCGGTGAGGAGCGCGCCCAGCTCGTGCTCCTTCATCGGAGGCACTGCCTCACGAATCGCCTGCGCCATCTCGAGTGCGTTGCGATACCGATTCTCGGGTGCCTTCTGGAGCGCCTTCTCCATCACCGTCCACCAGTGCTTCGGCAGCTCCTTGGGCCGCACGAGCGGGTCGTTCACGATCGACTCCATCGTCTTGGTGTCGTCGCCTTGATCGAACGCCCGCCGGCCGGTGAGCGCCTCGTGGAGAATGAGCCCGATGGAGAACAAGTCGCTGCGCCGATCGATTCGCTCGGCCGTCGCCTGCTCCGGAGACATGTAGAGCGGCTTGCCCTTCACGATGCCGGGCAGCGTCACCGTGCGCGCGTTGCGCATCTTCGCCACTCCGAAGTCGAGCACCTTCACCCGGCCGTCGAACCCGAGCATCAGGTTGTGGGGCGAGAGATCGCGGTGCACCAGGCCCATCGACAGTCCGTCGTCGCCCTTCGCCTCGTGCGCGTGGTGGAGCCCCTCGAGCGCCTGGGTCAGCACCGCGCTCACCAGCGCCTCGGGGAGCGGGCCAAAGGGCCAATAGACGACGTGATCGAAGTCGACGCCGGCGATCAGCTCCATCGCGAGGTAGTAGGTCCCAGCCGCCTGCCCGAAGTCGTAGATGGTGACGAGGTTCGGGTGATTGAGGCGCATGCCCAGCTTCGCCTCGTCGAGGAACTGCTTCACGATCACTTCGTCGTCGAGCAGCTTGGGCAGAATGCGCTTGAGCGCGACGAGCCGCGAGACGCCCGCGGGGTTGACGGTGCGCGCCACCATCACCTGCGCCATGCCTCCGGTGCCGAGCGGGTGCAGCAGCTCGTACTTGTCGAGGCGCGCGTTGGGCCGGAAGTCACCCGATTGGGCGAGCTCGTCGAGGCGCTCGTTGGGCGTGTGGCCTTCGGCGAGGGCGAGGAAGGAGAGGATGGCCGTGTCGAAGATCTCCGCGATCGTCTCGACCAGCGCCAGCACCTGCACCCCGCCGTCGGAGAAGTGGCCAGGGAGGATGAAGCCGATGCTCCCGAGCTCGAGCTCGCCGATGTCGAGCTTGGCGACGAAGACGGTGCGACCCTCTTCGATCGGCACCGCGCCCACTGCGTCGGCCCAGCGCATGACGTCGAACAGCCCGGTACCCCAGACGCGCGTCAGCACCGGCCCCTGGGTGCCCCTGAGCTGGAGGAAGGCGGCCTTCGCGTGAATCATTCGCGCGCACTGGGAGAGGAAGACGTCGGCGGCGGCAGACAAGCCCAGCTTCCGCTCCATGCAGTCTTCGAGCACCTCGTCGGCCAGCCGGTGCACGTTCACCTGGCCCCGGAGGAACCGCACTTCTTCTTCGAGCGACTCGAAGGTGAGGGCCTTGGTCTTCATGGTGCGGCCCAGCTCACGCCTTCGACTCGGCCGCGTAGATCGCGTCAGCGATGCGGTAGGCGCTGCCCTCGAGCTGCTTGATGGCGGCGCGGATCTTGTCGGGGTCGAAGGTGGTGAGCTGCTTCTGGAGGTTCTCGAGATCGACGCGGATCTCGGCGCGATCCTTCTCGCTGAGCATCGAGGCGTATTCCTCGAGTGAGCGCTCGGTCGTGTAGATGAGCCCGTCGGCGTTGTTCTTCAGATCGGCGAGCTCCTTCTTCTTCTTGTCGCCCTCGACGTTCGACTGCGCGTCGTTGATCATCCGCTGAATCTCGGACTCGGTGAGGCCGGAGTTGGAGACGATCTTCACCGTCTGCACGCGGCCGGTGCCGAGGTCCTTCGAGGAGACGTTGACGAGCCCGTTGGCGTCGATGTCGAAGGTGACCTCGATCTGCGGCACCCCACGAGGCGCGGGGGGAATGCCGACGAGCTCGAAGCGGGCCAGCGTCTTGTTGTCGGCGGCCATCTCGCGCTCGCCCTGGAGCACGTGCACGCTCACCAGCGGTTGGTTGTCGGTGGCGGTCGAGAAGATCTGGCTCTTCTTGCAGGGAATCGTCGTGTTCTTGTCGATGATCTTGGTGAACACCCCGCCCGCCGTCTCGACGCCGAGCGAGAGCGGGGTGACGTCGAGCAGGAGCACGTCCTTCACTTCGCCCTTGAGCACTCCGCCCTGAATCGCGGCGCCGACGGCGACGACCTCGTCGGGGTTGATGCCCTTGTGCGGCTCCTTGCCGAAGAACTGCTTCACCTTGGCCTGCACCGCCGGCATGCGCGTCATGCCACCGACGAGCAGCACCTGGTGCACCTGCTCCTTGGAGATGTTCGCGTCCTTCAGGGCGATCTTGCAGGGCTCGATCGAGCGCTCGATCAGATCCTTCACCAATTCCTCGAAGGCCTGCCGGGCGATCGTCTCCTGGAGGTGCTTGGGCCCGCTCGCGTCGGCGGTGATGAAGGGGAGGTTCACCTCGGTCTCGCTCGCGCTCGAGAGCTCGTGCTTGGCGCGTTCGGCCGCCTCCTTGAGGCGCTGGAGCGCCATTCGGTCCTTCCGCAGGTCGAGGCCGTTGTTCGCGCTCTTGAAGCGGTCGGCGAGCCAGTCGATGAGCTTGTTGTCGAAGTCCTCGCCGCCCAAGTAGGTGTCGCCGTTGGTGGCCTTCACCTCGAAGACGCCGGAGTTCAGCTCGAGGATCGAGATGTCGAACGTGCCGCCGCCGAGATCGTAGACGGCGATCGTCTCGGCCTTCGAGGTGTCCTTGTCGAGGCCGTAGGCGAGCGCGGCGGCCGTGGGCTCGTTGATGATGCGCAGCACGTTGAGGCCGGCGATGCGGCCGGCGTCCTTGGTGGCCTGGCGCTGGCCGTCGTTGAAGTACGCAGGGACGGTGATGACCGCCTCGGTGACCGGCTCGCCCAGGTAGTCCTCGGCGGTGGTATTCATCTTTGTGAGGATCATCGAGCTGTTCTCGGGCGGGCTGTACTTCTTCCCGCGGATCTCGACCCAGGCGTCACCGTTCTCAGACGCCACCACCTTGTACGGCACCATGGTGGCGGCGCGCTTGGCCTCGGGCGAGTCGAGCCGCCGGCCCATGAGCCGCTTCACCGAATAGATCGTGTTCTCGGGGTTGGTGACGGCCTGGCGCTTGGCGATCTGCCCCACCAGCCGTTCCCCCGAGTCGGTGAAGGCGACCATCGACGGCGTGGTGCGGCTGCCCTCGCTGTTGGGAATGACGACCGGCTCACCGCTCTCCATCACGGCGACGCACGAGTTCGTCGTTCCCAGATCGATTCCGATCACTTTTCCCATGTGCCCCTCTGGACCACTGGAGCGCGCGGCTCCGTCGACCACGTCGTCATGACTTCGGCTCGTCGCTCGGGCTCGCCGCGGGGGCGGGCTCGGCTGGTGCTGCTGGCTCGGGCGCGGCCTTGGCCTTGGAGACCACCACCAACGCCGGCCGAACGAGCCGGTCGTTCAAGGTGAAGCCGCGCAGAAACTCGGAGTGCACGTGGTTCGGCGGCAGCTGATCGGTCTCCGCCGCCGACATCGCCTCGTGCTTGTTGGGATCGAAGGGTTGGCCGAGCGAGGTGAAGGACTTCACCCCGTGCTTGCCGAGGGTGTCTTCGAAGAGCTTGCGGATCATCTCGACGCCCTTCTTGAGGCTGTCGAGATCGCCGCTGCTGGCGGCATGGCCCAAGGCGCGATCGAAGTTGTCGACCACCGGCAAGAAGTCCTTGAGGAGCTTCTCGTTGCCGAACTTCTGAATCTCCTCCTTCTCCTTGGCTGCGCGCTTCTTGAAGTTCTCGAGATCGGCGACGGCGCGGAGCATCTTCTCGTGCTCGTCCTTCACCTTGCCCATCAGCTCGCGGCCCTTCGCCATCGACAGCTCGAGCTGGGCCTTGAGGGACTCGACCTCGGAGGGCTCGCTGCTCGCAGGCGGGGGATCGGCGGGCGCACCTTCGGCAGGAGGCGCCACCTCCACCTCGACTCCACGTACGGCAGCCTTGGCCTTCTCGACGCTCTTGAGGGCTTCGTTGATGACGTCGGCGCCGATGTTGGTCGAAAAGCTGCCCTTCTCGTCAGGCTGACTCACGAGGCGTATCGTAGCCACATCCGCCTGCGCCCGTCTTGGAAGAACGGGGTTGGTTTGGGGTGTCAACTCGAGGTGTCGCAATGACACGGTGGACCACTTTTCGCTGGGGCGGATCGTCGTTCGCGGTCACCAGCGAGCCAGTGCCGGAAGCGCCCACGCTCACCCGGGCCGAGCAGGCCGTGCTCCAGCTCCTCCTCGAGGGGCGGACCAACGCCGAGATCGCCAAGGTGCGGAAGACCGCGGTGCGTACCGTCGCCAACCAGGTGGCGAGCCTCTTCAAGAAGCACGGGGTGAGCTCTCGCTCCGAGCTGGCGGCGAAGGTGACGAAGTGAAAGGTCGCACCGCCGCGGTCATCGAGGCCGCGTACGCAGTCGACCGACCGACCTCCGAGTGGCTCCAGGGCGTCGTCGCCGCGTGCGGGCCGATCATCGACGCAGGCCATGGCGTGTGGGCTGCGCTGTACGATGCCTCGAATCGCGCCGGCTTCAAGCTCGGCCCCTTCGCAGGGCATGGCGTCGGCGAAGCACGCATGGCGTTCCTCAAGGCAGGCGCCGAGAGCCTGCCCTACGAGGTGATCGAGCGAACCTTCGTCAGCCACACCTGCGGCTCGCTGTCCCAGCTGCTCGGCCGTTCGTTTCTCGACAGCCCGTTGGTCGAGTACGCGAAGGCGCAGTGGGGTACCGGCGACAGCGTGGGCATCAACGCCCAGGATCCCACCATGCAGGGCTGCGTCATCGCGGTGCCGCTGACCGACCCCCGGCGGGTGAGCCCCACCTTCGCGACCCGGTGGAGCCGGCTCGCAGCCCACGTGGCGGCTGGGTTCAGGCTCCGACGGCAGCTCGACGCGACGCTGGCGCGAGGCGTGGACGGCGCGGAGGCGGTGCTCGACGCCGACGGCGCAATCGCGCACGCACGTGGGGCGGCGCGTGAGGAGGTCGCGCGGGTGGCGCTCCGATCGGCCGCGGTCGCCCTCGACAAGGCCCGCGCGAAGGCCGAGCGGGCGCCGAGTGGGGACGTGGCGGTGGAGGCCTGGCGGCCGTTGGTCGAGGCGAGATGGACGCTCTCCGATCACTTCGAGCGCGACGGTCGGCGGTACTACCTCGCGCGGCGGAACGACCCGCCTCTGTCGGACGATGGGCTCACACCGCGGGAACGCCAGGTGGTCGGGTTCGCGGCGCTCGGGCATTCCAACAAGCTCATCGCGTACGAGCTGGGCCTGACGCCGTCAACGGTCGCCACCCACCTGAGCTCGGCGGCGAAGAAGCTGGGCGCCACGAGCCGAATCGAGTTGATTCGCACACTCCGTCGACACCCCTCACAGGTGCGCCCGTGATCCTCTCGTTGCTAGTCGTCACCCTCCTCGAGGTCGACCCCTCGCCTCCGCCCGTCGTGCGTCAAGCGAGCGCGCCGGCGTACCCCGTTGGCGACAAGGGCACGGCGACCCTCTTCTACAACGCGCTGAACGGCTCTCCCGACGTGGCGGTCGGGACCCTCGAGCTGCGCCCGGGCGCCTCGGTGGCCGAGCACTCGCACGACGGCTCCGGCGAGTGGCTCTACGTGATGAGAGGCGAGGTCGAGCTCACCACGCTCGGTCAGACGCTCGTGGCGAAGGCGGGCGACGTGGTGCACCTGCCGAAGGGGCAGAAGCACTCGGCGAAGGTGCCGTCGACCGCGAAGGAGCCGTTCGTGGCAGTGCAGCTCTACTCGCCCGCGGGCCCGGAGCAGCGCTTCGTCAAGAAGCCCGACGCGGGCACGAAGTGACGCCTCACCTCACTCGGGGTCGGCGTTCTTCTTCTTCTTGCCGATCGACTTCTTGGCCGGCTTCGACGCGGGCGCGCTCTTCTTGGGGCTGGTGCCGCGGCCCATCGTCTTCTTCGGCGACTTGGCGGGCTCCGGCGCGGCTTCTTCCTGCTCGTCCATCTCGGGTGGCGCGGCGTTCTTCGGCGTGGGCGCGGGCGGGGGAACTGCGTCGCTCGGAGGCGCCGACGGAGCGTCGTCGATCGGCTTGGTGAACTGCTTCTTCACCTCGTTGAGCGTGCCCTCGGCCTGCTTGACCCCGACCTCGACGAGCGAGGCGAGCTGCTCGGCGGTCTTCTTGGCCCACACCGAGGCCTCCTGCACGCCGTGCTTCATCTTGGCCTGGTTCTTCGGATCCTGGACTTCCTTCATCAGCCGCTCGGCTTCCTTCTTCACGTCGGTGGCCGCGCGCTTGAAGTCGTCCTGGGCCTTCTTGAGGAAGCTCCTGAACTTGGTGTCCCACTCGGGGGGCGAGTCACTCGGCGAGTCGTCGTTGGGCGGCATCGGTGCGTTCTCCTCGAACATGTCTCGGCTCCTGGGCTCGGTGTGCTCTTCACCACGACCAGGCGCTCGTTTGATTTCGCGTCAGCTCCCCGCTGGAGGAGGCGGCTCTGGCGGCTTGGGCTCTCGCGGGTCCCGCTTGGGCCCTGGGCCGTGCTCCCACTCGGGAGGGAACTGCATCTGGCGGAACTTGAACCACGCGATGACGGTGAGGATGGAGACGATGACGAGGCCGGCGATCTCCTTCACCGTCCAACCATCAGCGAGCTCGAGGGCGAGGGGCAACATGGCAACTCCTCTTCAGTCGACGAAGAAGTCGGGCGTGGGCTCGACGTTCGGGTCGACGGCGTACTGCTTGAAGTCGGTGACCCCCTCGGCGCGCAGGAAGACCTCGTCGACGAGGAAGTTACCGCTGAAGGAGACGGGCTTGCAGAAGATGGCGTGCGCGGCGTCGGCCATGATCTCCGGCTTGCGGCTGGCGCGCATCAGCTCGTCACCGCCGAGCATGTTGACCGCCGCGGTCGCGATGGTCGTCTTCGGCCACAGCGCGTTGACCGCCACCTGATCCTTGAACTCCTCCGCCATGCCGAGCGCGCAGAGCGACATGCCGTACTTCGCGATCGAGTACGCGACGTGCGGGCCGAACCAGCGCGGGGTGAGCGAGAGCGGCGGAGACAGGTTCAAGATGTGCGGCACGTGCTTCGACTTGAGCAGGTGTGGCAGGCACTTCTGGCTCACCAGGAAGGTGCCGCGGGTGTTCACCTGGTTCATCAGATCGTACCGGCGCATCGGCGTCTCGAGGGTGCCGGTGAGCGAGATGGCCGAGGCGTTGTTCACGCAGATGTCGATGCCTCCGAAGGCGCGCACCGTCTCGCTGACCGCCGCGTCGACCTGCTCCTCGGCGCGAATGTCACAGAGGATGGGGAGCGCCTTGCCACCCGCCGCTTCGATCGCCTTGGCGGCGGAGAAGATCGTCCCCTCGAGCTTGGGGTGAGGCTCGGCCGTCTTGGCGGCGATGGCGACGTTGGCGCCGTCCTTCGCGGCCCTCAGCGCGATGGCGAGCCCGATGCCGCGGCTGGCGCCGGAGATGAACAACGTACGACCCTGGAGTGAGCCCATGAGGTCGCTATAGCCGGTCGACGGCACGGGGTCTCGCCCGACCGTGCTACCTTGACGGGCGTGCGGTCAGCTCCTCTTCGTCGAGACGGTGGGTGGCGGTGGAGCGTGTTGCTCCTCGCCTCGACGTGCTCGCTCTCGGTGCCGCCGCCGACGATTCGCGCGCTCGAGCCCGCCGAGGTCTTCCAGCAGCTCGAGACGAGCGTCGCCATTCGAGGTGCGTTCGAGGCGAAGGTGAAGGCCGATTTCCAGCAGCCGGAGCGCTCCACCCGCGACGCGGTGTTCCAGGTGAAGCTGGAGCGTGGGGCCGAGCTCGTCCTCCTCGAGGGGGCGGTGCTGCGGAGCCGCGAGCTGCTCGAGGTGGTGGTGCCGCGCGGGCTGTCGGCCGGCGCGTGGACGGTGCGGGTCGTCGACCCCTTCCAGAAGGAAGCCACGCTCGCCGACGGGCTCACCGTGCTCGATTGTCGGCTGACGATCTGTCAGCTCTCGGACGGCGGGGTGATCGACGCCGGCCCCCTCGACGCGGGCAACGACGCGGGCTTCGAGGAAGAAGACGCGGGGCCTCCCGACGCCGGGCCCCAGCCGTGCGGCACCACGACCTTCGCCGACGACGACGGTGACGGCTTCGGGCGCGCCGGAAGCTCGGCGATGCTCTGCGGGCCTGGCCGCACCGAGACGCCCGGAGATTGCGACGACGTCGATCCCGGCGTGTTCCCGAGCGCCCCCGAGTTCTGCAACCGCCTCGACGATGACTGCGACACCCAGGTGGACGAGGGCGCGTGCCCCGTCTTGAACCCGAACTGGATTCGTCACCTCGACTCGCCGACCGACAAGGAGTGGGCGACGGTCTCGGTGTTCGCGCCGCAGCGGCTGTGGGTCGCTGGCCGGGGCGACGTCTTCGTGCGCGCCGATGGAGGCTTCTTCGAGCCCGCGAGCACCAGCTGCCCGAACGACCTTCGCACCAGCTGGGCCGCGCCGTCGGGTCAGCTCTTCGTCGGTGGCGGGAACCCGGCGCTCGGCCGGCTCGCGGATCACCTCCTGGGCGTTCCCGAGTGCACCAACGGCCGCATGGTGTCCGATCCCATCGCGGGGCTGTGGGGCGCGCCGGGCGATGGAGGCCTCGAGGTCGCGGGTGTGCTGCGCAACTCGCGTCGCTTCACCTGGACGATCGGCGGCCAGCCGCTCGAGCAGTCGACGAACCTGACCGACTCCGACTTCCACTTCGAGGGCGCGCACCAGCAGGGTGGCCTCGAGCTGATCGTCGGCGGCTCGAACCAGGACATGCGCATCTACTCGTGGAGCGGCACGGCCTGGACTCGCGAGCGCCTCGAGCGGCTCAACCTGCCCTCGGGTGTGCTCCGCGCCGTCTGGGTGGTGTCGCCGACGAGCGCCTTCGTGGTGGGTGACCGCGGCATGGTGCTGGAGCGGGTCGGGCGCACGTGGCGGCAACTCCCGGCGCCCTCGAACGCGATGCTGACCTCGGTGCGCGCCTTCAACCAGGCGCGGGTCTACGTGACCGGCTCCGACGGGACGATTCGCAAGTGGAACGGCCGGAGCTGGCAGCTGCTCTACACGGCCATCGCCGACGGCGGGGTCTCGCTCGCGGACCTCGACGGGCCGAGCGAGAACGATCTCTGGGCGGTCGGCTCGCGCGGGTGGGTCGTGCATTGGCCCGAGTGACATGCCAGCAGGTTGGGGTAGACCAGCCCCATGCCGTGGACTCCCGCAGACGTCCCTGATCAAGCTGGCAGACGTTTCGTCATCACTGGCGCCAACTCGGGCCTGGGCCTCGAAGCCACCCGCATGCTCGCCGCGCGCGGAGCGGAAGTGGTGATGGCGTGCCGCACGGTGAAGAAGGCCGAAGAGGCAGCCGCGTCGATCAAGGCCAAGACGCCCAACGCCGTGCTCGAGGTGATGGAGCTCGATCTCTCCTCGCTCGCCAGCATCGCCGCCTTCGCGAGCGCTCTGGCCCAGCGCCACTCGCGCATCGACGTGCTGATGAACAACGCGGGCGTGATGGCGCTCCCGTTCGCCAAGACGAAGGACGGCTTCGAGCTGCAGTTCGGCACCAACCACCTGGGCCACTTCGCGCTCACCGCCAAGCTGCTTGCCTTGCTCGAGGCCGCGCCCGCGCCACGGGTCGTCTCGGTCAGCTCCCACGCGCACCGCATGGGGAAGATCGACTTCGACAACCTCGACGGCCAGAAGGGGTACTCGAAGTGGCCCGCCTATGGGCAGGCGAAGCTCGCCAACCTGCTCTTCATCTTCGAGCTCGAGCGCTGGCTGCGGAAGAACGGGAAGAAGACGATCGCCCTCGCGGCACACCCCGGGTACGCGGCCACCAACCTCCAGAACGTCGGGCCTCAGCTCGAGGGCTCGGCGCTCTCGTCGTGGGTGATGAAGGCGGGCAACGTGCTGCTCGCGCAGTCGGCCGAGATGGGCGCGCTCCCGCAGGTCTACGCGGCGGTGCACCCGTCCTTGAAGGGCGGCGAGTACGTCGGGCCTGATGGGCTCATCGAGATGACCGGCTTCCCCCGGGTGGTGAGCGCGAACGCCGCCGCGCGAGACGAAGCAGTCGCCGCGAAGCTGTGGGAGGTCTCGCAACGGCTCACCCAGGTGACGTTCGGCTGAGCCGTGCGGCGTCGGTCACGACGGTGACGACTCACGGAGCGTCGGACTCGGGTGACGAGAGGGCGACGTCGGCCGACTCCATCGGCAGGCTGATGTCGAGGCCGCTGCGGAAGATGCGCGCGAGGCTGTCGATCTCGAGCCGCGGTGTGCCCAGCTTGGTCGAGAACTCGTCGCGAAAGTTCGACACGAAGGACTGGCGGGCGTCGGCCAACCAGCGCACGACGGTGGCGCGGTGCACGCCATGGAGCCTGGCGAGCTCGGCCGTCTGAACTCCGTCGAGGTGGTGGAGCCGCAACAGGTTGCGGTCCTTCGCGGACAAGCGACCGAACGCCGACTTGATGCAGCTGCGAAAGACCTCGCCATACTGCGTCTTGAAGAGCTCGATCGCCGGGTCGCGCTGCCCGTCGGCCACGCGCTCGAGGAGCGCCTCGTCGTCGGCTGGAGCGGTGGTCTCGAGGCTCGCCGCCAGCTTCCAGGCGCGCCGGGTCGCCGTCACCACCAACCAGCCAGCGAGCGGCCCGCGGCCGAGGTAGCTGAGCAAGGGCGAGTTCGCGCCCGCCAGCTCGGTGAAGATCGTCTGCTCGAGGTCCTCGGCTCGAGCCGTGGGCAAGATGCGGCCGAGCGCGGTGCGGAGCGCGCCGCCGACCCGTCGCTGCAGCATCGTCCACGCCGCAGGGACGCGCTGGGCCGCGGCGAAGGCGAGACAGAGATCGTCCCACGCGAGGTTCGACTCACCAGCCGCGAGCGCCCGCCCGAGGTGCTGCGCCAGCGCCTGCTCGTCGAGTGGCCACTCGCGCGCGCCGCTCGTCTCGAGCGCCCTCAGAATCTGCGCGCGCACCTCGGAGCCCACCAGACCCTTCGTCAGCGCGGCTTCGAACGTCGTCGTGTCCATCGCGGCCTCACTTCGTCAGGAACCACCACACCAGCCCGCCCGCCGCCATGACCGGGCCGGCGATCAGCCCCGCCACCGCGAAGGGGTACGCCGTTCCCGCAGCTTCGTAGGTGCCACGCGTCACCGTGAGCGGGCCCCCGCGCGCCTGCGCCTCTCCCCGGTTCCAGACGTCGATCGACCAGCCCGCGACGATCGACGCGGCCACCGTCGTCACGGCGCCGGCCACCAGCAAGGTGAGCGGCCCTGCTCTCGAAGGCTCCGTCTGACGCCCGACCGTCGGCGGAGGGAGCACGGCCGCAGGCGGAGGTGCCGCGCTCGCCACAGGCTCGATCGGCTTGGGCGCGTCGCGAGCGTCGGGAGCCGGTGCTCCGACCGGCCCGATGGTCAGCGTCTGCCCCGCGTCGATGCTGAAGGTGCGGGTCTCGAGCTCGCCGGTCGTCGCTCGCAGCTGGGCGACGTGCGGCCCGGGGTCGAGCGGAACGGTCTGGCCAGTCGTGACGCGCGCTCGGTCGACCTCGACGACGACGTCAGGCGGGAGATCGATCACCGCCAGCCCGATGAGCGGCTTGAGCGTTCCCAGCCGAAGCCGAGCGACCTCGATGCGCGGGAGATCGTTCTTGCGCGTCGCCCAGGCGAGCACCTCCTGAAAGAGCGCGAACGCCCTCGGCCGATTCCCGAGGTTGAAGGTGCACTCGGCGAGGTTGAGGAGCGCCCCGAGGGCGGGATCGAGGCGGTGGCTCTCCTCGAACGCCGCGCACGCGTCCGCCAGGCGCCCCTTGGCCAACAGCTCTCGCCCGCGCTTGAAGGCGGCGACCGCGTCATCGGCGCTGGACGCGAGGGCGAGCGAGAGCACGAGCGACAGCATGGGCGCACTGTGCCACGACTTCCCGCGCATCACTGCCCGCTGGCGACGCTGCAGGTGCCTTGCGCGTCACACGAGATGCAGGCGGCGCCCGAGGCTCCTGCTCCACAGGCGATCGCGGCCTGCCCGAAGTCGAAGATGAAGCCGACGCCGCCTCCTTCGGTCCAGAGCATCGCCTCGTAGGGAACGGTCGTCTCTTGCTCCTCGACGGAGAACGCGCCGGTCCACCAGGCGGCGACGTCTTCGCCAGCCACCGCCACCACCCCCGATTCGCCAGCGCCGTCTCCATCGAGATCGACGTCGACGAACGCCCAGGTCTCGACCTCCACGGTGCCGGCCTTGGTGATGTCCTTCGGGGTCACCGTGGTGCTGCCGGCCGTCTTCGGAGCCGGCGTCGGCTTCGGCGCCGAGGTCGTCTTCATCGCGTCGGCAGGCTTCTTCCCCTTGAGGGCCTGCGCGCCCGACGAGGTGGCCGACTTCGCCGACGACGTGGTGGGCGGCTTCGCAGCCGGCTTGCCGCAGGAAAAGAGCGCGAAGAGGACGGCGGCGGCGCAGGTGGTGAGGAGGTTCTTCATGGTAAGGCCTCGATGTTCGTGGGGAGCATCAGTGCTCCGTTCCTTTGAGGACCCCCGACCGGAGGTGACGCATTTTTTCTGCTGCCGCCGTCTCCCAATGCCCCGACGAGGTGTCGCTCACCCGGTTCGCGACGGGCGAGGGCGACTCCGCCGAGCGCCGCCTGCTCGACCTTCATCTCGACGGCTGCGGTGAATGCCGCGCGGTGGTGGCGGTGTTGGCGCAGACCGCTCCGGGCACGGCGTCGAAGCCGCGGGATCCGGATCTCGAGAAGGTGATGGCCTTCGAGCGGCTCGGCGAGCACTACGAGCTCGACTCGACGCTCGGGGCTGGAGGCATGGGGGTCGTCGTGGGAGCGCGTCACCGGCTGCTCGGGCACCGGGTCGCGATCAAGGTGCTTCGCCCCAGCTTGAGGCACCACGAGGGCAGCGAGCAGCGCTTCCTCATCGAGGCGAAGGCCGGCGCCAGGCTGTGCTCGCCGCACGTGGCTCGGGTGCTCGACGGCGGCCGCGCGCCCGATGGCTTGCCCTACCTCGTCATGGAGTGGCTCCAGGGCAGTGACGGCGAGCGCTACCTCTCGACCCATGGGGTGCCGTCGATCGCCGAAGCCCTCGACCTCGTCGTTCAAGTCCTCGCTGCGCTCGACGAGGCGCACGGCACCGGGTTGGTGCATCGCGATCTGAAGCCGGCGAACCTCTTTCTGTCGCGCGGGCCCTCGGGGCGACTCGAGGTGAAGGTGCTCGACTTCGGGCTCGCGAAGGTGATGGGCGAGGACCTCGGCCTGACGGCGTCGCAAGGGTTCTTGGGGTCTCCGCTCTACGTCGCGCCCGAGCAGCTGCGGCGCTCGAGCGACGTCGACGCGCGCGCCGACGTGTGGGGGGTGGGCTGTCTGCTCTACCGCTTCCTCACGGGCCGGGTGCCCTTCCCGGCGGAGAGCGTCGCGGACGTGGTGAGTCGCATTCAGCGCGACGAGCCGACGCCGGTGAAGGCGCTCAGGCCCGAGGTGCCCGAGGGGCTCTCGACCCTCGTCGGTCAGCTCCTCGAGAAGAACCCGCTCAAGCGGCCAGCGAGCGTGGGTGAGGTGGCGCTGCGGCTCAGGCCATTCCTCACCGGGCCAGCGGCCCACGAGCTCGACGCGATCATCGGGCAGCGAGCGCCTTCGCAGCTCGCCCCGGCGGTCGGGGCCCCAGCGCCAGCGCCACCTCGGCGCACCATCGCCCTCGCCGTCGCAGCCGGTCTCGTCGGGGTCGTGCTTGGTGGCGTGCTCCCCTGGCGCTCGAGCGGCCTCGTGGCGAAGCCCCCGGAGGTCGAGGTGACGCCCCAGGAGCCGCTGATCGGCGAGCCGTCGGGGCCGCCCCAGCGCCAGCCGGCCGATGCGCCGGTCGACGACGTCGCTGAGACCCCACCGAGCGCGAAGCCGAGAGGGCCCGGACGCACGACGCGAGCTTCGAAGGGACCTCCCCGTGGCATGCTGACGGGCGATGCGGGCACCGGCGGGGAAAACGTCTTCGAGGGGCGCGAGTAGGGTCCTGCTGGCGGGCCTGCTCGTGCTCGCCGCCTGCCTGGAGTTTCGCGCCGACGACAAGCCCTTCCTCTGCGAGGGCGCGGCCTGCGCAGGAGGCGGCACTGCGGGCGGCGAGCTGGGCGGGGGTGTCGGCGGTGGCGGTGCAGGTGGGAACGGCGCCGGGGGCAACCCTGGAGGTGGCAACACCAGCGGCGGGAACACTGGCGGCGGGAGCGACCTCGACGCCGGAACCGACGCGGGCCTGTTCGTGAACGCCGAGGGCCGATGGCTCCGAATCGCCTCTCCCTTCGAAGGAGACGCGCGCTTTGGTGCCGCGCTCGCGTTCACCTCTGATGGTCGAACGGTGATCGTCGGGGCCCCCGGCTTTTCCCGCGATGCGGGCACCGGCGCGGTGGCGGTCTTTCGTCTGACCGACAGCCAGGCGACCCTGGAGCGGACGTTCGCCCCGCCGACGAACGACGAGGAGTTCGGCGCGGCGGTCTCGGTCAATGGAAGCGGCGAGCGCGTGCTGGTGGGCGCGCCAGGCAACCGCCGCGTGCAGCTCGTCGTCGTTGGCGGGAGCGCGTGGCTCTTCAGAAAGCAGCTGAGCGGAATCGTCTCGCCTTTTCCGGTGCCGACGCCGTCTCAGCCGAGGGCCGGGAGCCGGTTCGGTGCCGCAGTCTCGCAGGCCGCCGCGGCCGACTTCTTCGCGGTCGCTGCGCCGCTCGGGGCTCGGCAGGCCGACGCCGGCGCGATGGGCACGGTCGACGTCTTCAGCTTCGATGGCGGCGCGATCTCCTTCGAGAGCGCCATCGTCGATTCACGCGTCGAGGAGGGCGACTTCTTCGGGACGAGCGTCGGGCTCACCGCGGTCGGGACGACGCTCGTGGTCACCGCTCCAGGCGACGACCGTGACGGGAACGGCACCGCTTCGCAGGCGCCAGACTCTGGTGCGGCGTACGCGTTCGTGAAGTTCGGCGCGATCTGGTCGAGGCAGTGGGTGTTCAAGGACTCGACGGGCGCGAAGCCGGGCGGCGCCTTCGGAAGCTGTGGGGCGATGGCCGCTGCGCCGAAGGCCGTCTTCGGAGGCGCCACCCCGCTCGCGGTCGTCTTCGAGGCGTTCGAGCGCTCGTTCTCGGCGTGGGGCTTCGCTTCCCGCGACGCGCTCGGAGGCACTTCGACGATTCACCCTGGGTGCGCCATCTCGGCCGACGGCCAATCGGTCCTCGGGTCGGCGCTCGGACGCGTCTCGTCGAACGATGGAACGGGCGCGAGGGAGGTTGCCCTTCCTCCGCAGGTGGGGGCGAGCCTCGGCGAGTCGCTCGCGCTGAGCGCCGATGCGTCGGTGCTGGCCTTTGGTGAGCCGGGCGCGGCCGACGGTGGCGCCGTGTGGATCCTCTGGCGTTGATCGGTCGTGAGGGTCAGCGACGGAGCGCTGCGAGGGTCGCCTCGATCGCTCGGCTCGTCGTCGCCGAGGCGCCGGTCGGGAATTCGTCGCGGCGCGCTCCAGCGAGCACCTCGACGCAGGCGTGCACCGACTGGGAGAGCCCGTTCAAGTCGTACCCGCCCTCGAGGAGCAGCACGAGCTTGCCGCCGCACAGCTCCTCGGCCAGCGACTTCACCGCGCTCGCCATCGCCGCGAAGCCGCGCTCGGTGACGGCCATGCCACCGAGCGGATCGGCGCGGTGGGGATCGAACCCGGCCGAGACGAGGATCAGCTCGGGCCGAAAGCGCTGCGCGATCGGCAGGAAGACGTCGTGGAAGACCGCTCCGTAGTCCGCGTCGCCTTGCCCGCCCGGGAGCCCGACGTTCACGGTGAAGCCTCGGCCTTCGCCTTCCCCGATCTCCTCGGGCGCGCCGGTGCCGGGGTAGTAGGGAAATTGGTGTGACGACATGAAGAGGACGTCGCGACGCGCAAAGAAGCTGTGCTGGGTGCCGTTGCCGTGGTGCACGTCCCAGTCGAGCACCACCACCCGCTCGGCACCGTTGCGTCGGGCCGCCTCGGCTGCGATCGCGACGTTGTTGAAGAGGCAGAAGCCCATCGCGTGGTCTCGCTCGGCGTGATGCCCGGGAGGCCGCACCAAGACGAACGCGTTCTTCGACTCGCCGCGCTGCACCTCGGTGACGGCTTGCACCGCGCCTCCCGCGGCGAGGAGGGCAGCTTCGGCACTCCCAGGGCTCATCGCGGTGTCGGGGTCGAGCTGCGCCGACGTGCCGGCGAGCGAGAGGACGTGCTCGACGTGCGCAGCGTCGTGAACGGCGGTGAGCTCGTCGCGGGTCGCTGGGCGAGGGACACGTGGGCTCGTTCCCGCGATCGGAGCACGGCTCAGCACCTCGGCGATCGCGCGCAGCCGCTCTGGTGACTCGGGGTGCATCGGCCCGGCGAGGTGCGCCTCGAACCGAGGGTCGGCCCACAGTGACGTCGTCATGGCGGGGTTCCCACCTCGAATCGTCGACGCTGGCAAGAGACGTCATTCTTGATGCGCCCACCGCCCGTCCCTACAGTCGACCGCCGTGGCGGCGCGATCTCAGAGGGTGGGGCTCACCTGGGCGATCTTCGGGACCTTCACCATCGCGCTCGTCGTGCTGGTGCTCGTGCTCTTCGTCTTGCTCCCGGGCCAGGCGCAAGGGCCGCTCGAAGACACCTTGTTCGATCGCGGCAAGGCAGTCGCTCGTGAGATCGAACGGAAGATCGTCATCGGCGCGCGTGACGGCCTCGACGCCGAGGCCTCGGCGGAGATCGCGACGATCCTCGGTGGAGACGCGGAGACCTCGGATGGCAAGGGCGGCGAGATTCGCTCCGCCTGGGTGCTCGTCTGCGGCCAAGACACCTGCACGCCGAAAGATCTCATCGCCGTCAAGCCGCGCACCGACCCCGAGCTGACCCAGCAGGTGCTCGACGCCTTCAACGATGGCCGCCGGCGCGAACGGCTCAAGCTCGGCTCGGGCGATCTCGTCGTGTCGGACGAAGTGCAGCCGCGAACCGGCTCGGGCCGCGCGCACGTGATCGTGGTGCTCAAGACGACGCGGATCCGCGAGGCGATCTCGAGCCTCCGCCAGATCCTCCTCGTCGCCTTGTTGATCAGCGTCGCGGTCTTCATCGCGCTGGTCGGCGTGCTCTCCCGGGTGCTGATCATCTCTCCCGTGCGGCAGATGCGGGCGCAGGCGGCGCGGCTGTCGGAGGCCGATCTCTCGGGGAAGGTCGAGGGCGCGACCACTCGCGAGCTCCAGGAACTCGCCGACTCGCTCAACATGATCGGCCAGGGGCTGCGCGACACCATCGGGCGGGTGCGCGGCGTGGCCGAGAGCGTGGCGCAGGTGATCGATCAGATCTCCCGCTCGGCGGCGTCGACCTCGGGAGGCTCGGCGACGGTGCTCACCCGCGTCGAAGAGACCTCGAGCGCGATGGTGCAGATGCTCGCCAGCCTCAAGGGCATCGCCGAGAACGTCGAGACGCTCTACGGCAGCGCGGAGGACTCGAGCTCGAGCATTCTCGAGATGGCGACCACCAACGACGAGGTCGCCGAGAACGTCACCAAGATGGCGGCGTCAGTCGAAGAGACGACGAGCGCGATCGAGCAGACGACCTATTCCATCAAGGAGGTCGCCCGGAACGTCGAGGACCTGCTCAAGAGCGCCGAGCTGACGTCGAGCTCGATCCGCGAGATGGACGTGGCGATCAGCCAGGTCGAGACCAACGCCTACGAGACGGCCCGCCTCTCGGAGCAGGTGTCGAAGGACGCCGAGCTGGGCGCCGAGTCGATCCAGAAGACGATCGTCGGCATCGACAAGATCAAGGACAGCTCGCGCGCGGCCTCGACCGTCATCGAGCAGCTCGGCCGGCGAATCATCGACATCGGCAACATCGTGGACGTGATCGACGAGGTCGCCGAGCAGACGAACCTCCTCGCGCTCAACGCCGCCATCATCGCCGCGCAGGCCGGCGAGCACGGGAAGGGCTTCGCCGTCGTCGCCGAGGAGATCAAGGATCTCGCCGAGCGAACCGGTGCCTCGACCAAGGAGATCGCCGAGCTCATTCGTGCGGTGCAGGAAGAGTCGCGCAACGCGGTCGGCGCGATGAACCAGGGCGTGAAGAACGTCGAAGAGGGCGTGCTGCTCTCTCGAGAGACCGAGGGCGCGCTCAAGAAGATCCAGGACTCGGCGAACCGCTCCACCCAGATGGTGAAGGCGATCGCGCGCGCGACCGTCGAGCAGGCCCGCGGCTCGAAGGACGTCACCGCCGCCGTCGATCGCATTCGAGAGACCGTCGAGCAGATCAGCAAGGCGACGAACGAGCAGGCGCGTGGCTCCGAGCAGATCATGAAGAGCGCCGAGCACATGAAGCGGCTCACCACCCACGTGACGCGCTCGGTGCAGGAGCAGGCGCATGGCTCGAAGCAGATCAGCCGCTCGATCGAGAACATCAACGAGATGGTGACGCACCTGAACCGCGCCCAGAAGGAACAGACCCGCGGCTCGGAGCAGGTGCTCAAGGCGATCGAGACGATCAAGGCCGTGTCCGAGCAGCAGAACCGCTCGGTGAAGCAGCTGGAAGAGGCGATCGAGACGCTGCGGCAGCAGGGTGAAGTGCTGCGCGGTGAGATTCGCCGGTTCCGGGTGTGACGTCGGTGGTCGCGGACGAAGAGCGGTTCGACGGGCTCCTCGTGGGCGCGCTCGTCGCGGTGCACGCCTGGCTGGTCCTCGAGCCGGCGTACTTCCTCCAGGACGACTTCCTCAACTTCCTCCAGGTGACCGAGTCGTACCGCTCGCCGTTTCACTTCCTCGCGCGGCCGGACTTCGGTCGATTCGCCCCGACGCATCGCGCGCAGCACGCGTTGCTCTGGGCCCTGGGTGGCGGAGCGCCCTCGTGGCCGGTGGCGCGCGCCTTTCTGGCGGTGCTCCAGGCGAGCTCGGCGGTGTTGGTGATGCGGGTGTGCAGGCCGTGGGCGTCGCGACCCTGGGCCCTCGTCGCGGCGCTGGGCTGGGGCCTCTCGCTCGCGCCCACGTTCGCGACGGGGTGGTTGGCGGCGTCGCTCCACGTGACGACGGCGTTGGTGGGCTGCCTCTGGGGCGTCGCCTGTGCGCAGCGCTACCTTCGCGCGGGCCGTCGGGCGGCGTTGCTCGGGGCGCTCATCGCCTGGGCCGTCGCGCTCGGAGCGTACGAGAAGACGGTGGTGCTGGTGCCGGCGCTGTGGCTGCTCGAGGCCCTCGTCGAGCGGCCGGCGTCCTGGAGGCGTTGGCTCGTGAGCGCCGGGTCCTTCGGGGTGCTCGCCGGAGCCTTCCTCGCGATCGCCTGGTCCCGCGGGCTGAGCCAACCCGGGTCGCTCTTCCGAGTCGAGCTCCTCGAGGGGCTGTGGATCGCGGCGTCGCAGGGCTGGCCCGAGCTCGTGCTCGGAGCCTCTCACCCCCTTCTCGGCTGGGGCCTCACGCTCGCGCTCGTCGTCGGCACCGTGCTGGGCGCCGCTCGAAGAGGTCGAACGCTCGCGCTCTGGCTCCTGCTCATCGCGCTCTCGGTGCTGATCGTCGCGCCCGCGGCGGCGAAGCGCATCGACGAGCTGGGCGCGGCGTGGGGCTCGGAGCGTCGGTACTTCCTGGAGTGGTGGCTCCTGTTCCTCCTCGTCGCGGGGGCCACCATCGCCCAGACGCGCGAGCGCGTGCGCCGGCTGCTCACCAGCGGCGTGGGCATGGTGCTCGTCGTGCTCGCGCCCGGCCATCACCTCGTCGCGCGGCGAACCGTCGAAGCCCTGCATCCTCCCGAGGTGAGGCAGTGGGTCGAAGGTGTACGCCTGGCGGTGGGCACACCGGTCGAGGCAGAGGTGCCTGAGTTCGTCGTGTCTCCCTGGTACTGGCCCTACTCGAGCGCACCGCGGCTGTTGCGCGAATTCGGAAGGGTGGGGCCAGGCGCCGCGCTCCTCTTCGAACCGACGGGGCGAGCGGTTCCCGTGACGTGGCAGGTGGAGGAGTCGCTTCCGATCATCGACGCGCTCACCGAGAACACCTGCGCGTTCGAGCGCGAGGAGCGTTCGAGCTGCTTTCGTGCCCGAGAGGGCTCGTGCTGGCTGCGGTGGGTGCCGCCCTCGCCGAAGGGCGCGTTGAGAGCGGTGGTGACCGTCGCGGACCGTGCGTGCGTCGATTGGGTGCTCGAACCATCGAACGGCTTCGGGGTCGACGGGTTGCCTCGGTGCGAGCCGATTCGCGGCGAGCTCGGGTTTCAAGAACGCGCCCCGCGCGCCGACTACGGAGGCCTCGTGCTCCGATCCCTCGACGTTCACCTTCGCGCCGGTGGGCAGCTGTGCCTCGAGGTCTTCGAACGCGGCCGATGGATCTCCAAGCGCTAGATCGAACGCGTCGAGAGCGGCGACCAGCCGAACGAAGGAGCGGTCGACCGGTCACTGAGCCGGGCTTCGCCAGCCCGGTCGGAGCCGATCGAGGATCCACTCGTTGCCACCGAACGCGAGCCGCCCCCTCGTCGCCGCCCGCGCCTGCTCGAGCCACCCGTCGAGCCGCTTGTTCATCATCGCCTCGTCGCCGCTCGCCTTCGCGATGCACGCCTCGAGGAGATCGCCGTACCAGGGCAACGTCTGCTGCTCGCGGACGACTTGGAGACAGAGCACTGCGTCTTCGAGGCGGCCGTCGACGAGCGCGGCGATCGCACCCGACTGGTGAAAGACATCGGTGTGGATCCAGCGCTGGGCCTCGGCCGCGCGCGGCTTGGCGGCCTCGAGCACCGCCTTCGCCTCGGAGAACTCGCCTCGCTCGAGGTGGTGGATCGCGCAGATGAGGGTGATCGGCTCCGGCGGGGTGCCGGGCGGCGGCAACAGGGCAGGGAAGTCGATCGTCGGGGTGAGCTCCTTCGGCCGGCCACCCGAGAGCACGCACTGCACCAAGGCGAGGTAGGTCCAGTGCGCGAGGATGCGGCGGCCTCCGAGGATCTGATCGATGTCGTTGCCTGCGATCGCGGTCGCCTCGCGAAAGCGCCCCGGCGTCGTCGCCGAGACCAAGACGAGCAACCCCGCGACCCAGACGATGCCGAGCGGGTGGGTCAACGGGAGCTGCGCGCGGTTCCACATGAGCGAACTGCCCGCCGTCACCAGCAACGTCACCGCCGGCCCGGCGAAGGCGACCAAGCGCAGCCGCTCCCGCACGTGCAGCGCGCCGATGGGGAGCGTGGCGATCTTGCCTCCGAGCGACAGGCCAGCCCACGACCAGCGTCGATCGCGCGCGCTCCACTCGAACGGGCCGAAGGTGACGGTGTCGATCTGGAAGCGCACCCACCGCGAGGCGAGCAGATGCCCGGTCTCGTGCAGCACGAGGTGCGCGAACCAGGCGAGCAGGGTGAGCCCGGTGATCTGCAGCGCGACCGGCGCCACCACCCGCCACGACTTCAGCTCGCCGAGCACGTAGAGGCGCGCCAACGCCCCGCCGAGGAGTGCCCAGTAGATCACCCGTCGTACGCGCTGCGCCGTCGTCACCTCACCAGACCTCGGCGTCCTTCATCGCTTCGTCGAGCGGCGAGGCGTTCGGCCAGTCGGTCTCTCCATCGAGCTCGAGCCAGGTGGACTGCGTTCGGCCCGCGACGATCTCGCTCGTGCCCGCCTTGAACAAGGTGCCGTTGTCGGAGTGGTGAACCCAGAGATCGTAGGTCGGCCGGCCATCGACGAGCACGCGCCAGACCGAGAGGTGACTCTTCGACAGGCAGCCGTCGTCCCACCAGTCGTCGTCCTCGTCGTCGTCTCCATCGCTCTCGACGGCGTAGGGGTTTCCCTTCTCGAGCTCGACGAAGCGCAGCTCGGCCGGCCGCTCCATGCCGTCGAAGGCCTTGCCGGCGAGGAACAGCTGTTCTCGCTCGAGTGGCGACAGCGCCTCCACCGTCTCGGGACGCCGTCCGTTCACGAGCTGCCAGGCCATGGGAACTCCTTGACGAGTGACGACTGCGTTGTACCTGAAGCGGGTGATTCAGGAACGCGACTATGTGATGCGGGTGGTGAAGCAGTTGGCCGAGATCATCGCTCGGCTGCTGAAGCTGGCGCTCACCGATCCACAGAAGGCGCGGGCCGAGCTCGACGCCGCGGGGCGAGAGGCGCTCCAGATGGAGCTCGGGCCGCTCGCGCTCGTCGACGCCGCGACCTGCGCGCAGCTGCTCGGCCGGGCGGACAAGGTGGTGCTCTACGCCACCATCGTCGAGGCGAAGGCCGAGCTCGACCTCCTCGAAGGCGCCCAGCACCGCGGGCGCGCGAACCTCGTGCATGCGCTGGAGCTGGCCCACGAAGCCCTCCGGCTCGGCGCCAAGAACGTCGAAGCGCAGGCCCTGCTCGAGCGGCTCCGGGTGCGCATCGCCGGGCTCGACGCGGCCTGACTGCGAGTCGAAACGCCACGCCCAGTGGCTGACGGTTTCAGAGCGGGCCGGCGGGCTTGGGTGTACAGATGACGGGTCCGATGACGGCCCCCGAAGTGCCCCAGCCGCAGCCCCCCTCGATGGCGTTGACGAGCCGGCAGTGGGGAATCGTGCTGGTGGTGGCGGCGCTCCAGTTCGTCAACATTCTCGACTTCGTCATCATCATGCCGATCGGCCCGCGGCTGGCGCAGTCGCTCGACTTCTCGGCCTCGCATCTGCCCTGGCTCAACGGGAGCTACACCGCGACGGCGTCGGTGATGGGGCTCGCGGGCGCGCTCTTCCTCGATCGCTTCGATCGCCGCAAGGCCGTCGGAGTGGCAGTCGCGGGGCTGGTGATCGGCACCGCGCTCTGCGGGTTCGCCACCAACTTCACCATGCTGCTCGTCGCCCGGAGCGTCGCCGGCGCCTTCGGAGGACCGGCGACCTCGCTCTGCTTCGCGATCATCGCCGACACGATTCCCAGCCACGTGCGCGGCAAGGCGATGGGGACGGTGATGGGCGCGTTCTCGATCGCCTCCGTCTTCGGAGTGCCCTCGGGCCTCTGGCTCGCCGAGCAGTTCAGCTGGCCGGTGCCCTTCTTCCTCGTCGCGGGCATGGGCTTCCTCATCCTCGTCGTCTCGATCTTCCTCCTCCCGCCGCTCACCTCGCACATGGGCGGCCCGCGGCGAACGGTGGAAGATCTCGGCCAGCTCCTCGGCGAGCCCGACGTTCAGCTCTCGTACCTGATGACCGCGGTGGTGATGTCGGCCGGCTTCGTCCTCATCCCCAACATCGCCTCGTACCTGCAGTTCAACTTGGGCGTGCCCGAGGCGCACATCAAGTTCGCCTACCTCTTCGGCGGCGTCGCGAGCTTCATCGCCACCCAGCTGGGCGGCCGGCTGGTCGATCGGTTCGGCTCCTTCCGCGTGGGCTCGGTGGGGACGACCCTCGTCATCGGCGTCGTCCTCGTCGTCTTCTACTGGCCGCGGGAGTCGCTCGCCTCGACCCTCGTCTACGTCTCCTTCGCCGGCTTCATGCTCGCCCAGGGCCTGCGCAACGTCTCGTACAACACGCTCACCACCAAGGTGCCGGATCCGTCGCGCCGGGCCACGTTCCAGAGCCTCCAGTCGGCCGTGCAGCACGCGGCGACCTCGCTGGCGGCCTTCGGCTCGGGGTTGCTCCTCACCGAGGTGCCCCGAGCGCCGCTGGCCAGCGATCTCCCAGGACGCGCCCCGAGAATGCTGGTGGGAATGCAGACCGTCTGCCTCGTCTCCATCGGCTTGTCCCTGCTCATTCCGCTGCTCCTTCGGGCGGTCGAGCGGCGAGTGGTGATGAAGAAGGCGGCTGGCGCGCCCGTCGCTCGGGCGTGAGCCGAAACCGAAGCCAGGAACCATTGACCCGCGTGGGGCGTCCTCGCGTGCAGAAAATCTCGCTCGACGCCGATCTCGGAGGACCGCTCCTCGCCAATCGAATCGCCCAATTGATCCGTGGGTCCTTCCTCGGCTACACGCGCGCCCAACCATGAAGACTGCCTTCACCCGTCTCGCCCTCCTCACCCTCTGCCTCTTCACCGTCCACGCGCTCGCGCAGGACGAGGTCGAGGCCGCCACGCCGAAGTCCGCCGCGCCTGCTTCCGAGGCCACCGGAGGCCGCAAGCCCATCACCAAGGGCGATCGCGAGGCCGCCATCAAGGCCGCCGCCGAGCAGAAGAAGGCCGACGAGGAAGCCGCCAAGAAGGCCGCCGAGGAGAAGAAGAAGGCCGACGAAGAGGCCGCCAAGAAGCTCGCCGCCGAGAACGACGCTCGCGCCAAGGCCGAAGCCGAAGCTCGCGCCAAGGCCGAGGCCGAGACCAAGCGCCTCAAGGCCGAGCAAGACGCCGCCGAGGCGAAGAAGTAGGCCGAGGAAGAGAAGAAGGCCAAGGCCGAAGCCGAGAAGCTGCGCCTCGAGGAGGAGAAGAAGAAGCTCGAGGAAGAGAAGAAGCGCCTCGCCGCCGAAGAGAAGCAGCGCAAGGAAGACGAGAAGAAGGCCGCCGAGGAGAAGAAGAAGGCCGACGCCGAGGAGAAGAAGCGCCTCGCCGAGGAAGAGAAGAAGAAGAAGGAAGAGGAGAAGAAGGTCGCCGAGGAGAAGAAGCGCGACGACGAGCTCGAGAAGAAGCGCCTCGAGATCGAGAAGGTGCGCACCGAGCTCGAGAAGAAGAAGGCCGACGCCGAGGAGAAGCGGCTCAAGGAAGAGCAGGCCAAGCTCGACGCCGAGGAGAAGAAGAAGAAGGCCGAAGAGGACGCCCGCCTCGCCGCCGAAGAGAAGAAGAAGAAGGAAGAGGAATTCAAGAACTCGGCCGAGGAGAAGAAGCGCGTCGCCGAAGAAGAGAAGAAGAAGAAGCTCGAAGAGGCGAAGGCCGCCCTCGAAGAGAAGAAGCGCCTCGCCGAGGAAGAGAAGAAGTAGAAGGAAGAAGAGAAGAAGCTCGCCGAAGAGAAGAAGCGCGACGAGGAGCTCGAGAAGAAGCGCCAGGAGATCGAGAAGGTGCGCGTCGAGC
>JBPOIJ010000130.1:0-3702 GCA_052034585.1 Myxococcota bacterium | reverse complement strand
AAACGACGTGGGAACTGTCCGTGCAGGTTCTGCTACAGAACTAATTGGTGGCTTCATGGTCAAATAGCCACGTCATCGGGCACTGGTATGATTAGAAGCTTATTTCTTTATCTTCCGAAGATGCCGGAACATGAGGACGGTATCTGTCTCAAATTTGAACTTACCAACATACTTCACTTTGCGCTTCAATTTGGCTGGCCCAGTTATTTCATAGGTAGCGCCAACTTTATATCTCTCCTGTAGCATGTGCCCTCCTTTTTTCAGGTCAATAACTCTACAATTTCCTCAACCGTCCATACATGGTCAGAAACTCCGGCCGCCATTGCATGCGTTACCCTCAGCGCCTGGTTGATCCGTGCGAAGTTGTACCACATGAACGTGATGTTCAAAAAATGGATGTGGTTGGCCACTTTCTTGGAATGCGCATTGGTCAATCGGGTGAAGCGTCTATTCATCATACGGATGGTGAGATTCATTCGCTCAGCATAGCTGGTAGAAACGTGCTGAGTATCAGGATTGCCCATAATCTTATGGGTCCGAGTCCCGCAGCACTGAGCCGGGCTATAACGGGTTGTCGCGCCTTCTTGTGGAGGGGTGGGCTGCAGCAGGGTGAAAGGGACGCCGACAGCCTGCCTGCGCGCCTATCAACCTCTAAGGTTACTTCTCGACGATCATTGCCTTAGCGCAGCTTCAATTACGTAACGAGCACCTCGTCTAACTGGTATTGCGCCTGTTCTGAGCCACACAAACACACACAGACCCTATCCCCAGCTCGGGGCGGGCCGCGTCATCACCTCCCAACACACCTTTACTCGATCCCTCCGCCTGGAGGTGCCTCTCATCGATCTGGAGAGCTATGCCGACACCATTTGTCCATTTACACACACACACCACCTATAGCCTGCTCGATAGCACTACTCTTCTCGATCCCCTCATTGAACACGTCAGATGGCTCAAACAGCCCGCAGTCGCGATCACCGATCATGGCAATCTCTTTGGTACTATCCCTTTCTACACGAAGGCACGATCGGCAGGAGTGAAGCCGATCATTGGGTGCGAGGTCTACATGGCCAGGGGCAGTCGGCTAGACAAGCCGTCCTCGATGGGGCCCCGTGACTACTATCACCTGATCCTGCTGGTCCAGAACACCATCGGATACCACAACCTGATTCGCCTGGTCAGCCACGGATACACGGAGGGCTTCCATGACAAACCCCGCATCGACAAGACCCTGCTGCACAGCCACAGTACCGGCTTGATCGCGCTGTCTGGCTGTCTCAGCGGTGAGATTCCCACCCTCCTCCACCACGAACAAGTCGATGCCGCGTCCGTAGCCGCCCAAGAATTTCTCGCCATCTTCGGTCCTGAGCGGTTCTATCTCGAACTCCAAGCCAATGGATTGCATCAACAACAGACGGTCAACCAAAGCCTGGTTCACCTGCACCGGCAGCTGGGAATCCCGCTGATCGCCACGAATGATTGTCACTATCTCAATCCAGGTGATGCGGCCGCCCATGATCTATTACTTTGCATCAAGACCGGCACGACGATCACCGATACGACACGGTTTCGTTTTGGTACCGACCAACTGTACGTCAAATCCTCCGAGGAGATGGCCGAAGCCTTTCGAGAGCTACCTGAAGCCATCGCACACACGAATCTGGTTGCCGAGCAGTGCACCCTCGAAATTCCTCTGCATCAGACACAACTCCCCCGATACGACGTGCCTCCCCCGCACACCCTCGACAGTTATCTCGAATCCATTGCCGAGACAGGATTGTCGGCACACCTCGCCCGTCACTCACTTTCTATCGACCGCTCAGTGTATGAACGCCGGCTGCGAACCGAACTCCTCACCATCCGTTCCATGGGCTTTGCCGGATACTTCTTGATCGTGTGGGACATCATCACGTTCGCCCGGTCCCGGCGCATGCCAGTCGGCCCTGGGCGTGGGTCCGCCGCAGGCAGTCTGGTGGCCTATGCACTCGGGATTACAGAATTGGACCCGCTTGCCTACGGCCTCCTCTTCGAGCGGTTTCTCAATCCTGACCGAATCTCCCTCCCGGACATCGACATGGACTTCTGCATGAACAGACGGCAGGAGGTGATCAACTATGTCACGGAGAAATACAGCCGAGACCATGTCGCGCAAATCATCACCTTCGGCACATTGGGCGCCAAAGCCGCAATCCGCGATGTGGGCCGTGTCCTCGAGATTCCGCACGACGAGGTCGACACGATTGCCAAGTTGGTTCCGTCTCAGCCCAACATGACGATTGCCCAGGCGCTTGTTGAAGAACCCCGATTAGGTGCCTTGTCTGCCTCGCATCCTTCGGTCGGCACGCTACTATCGGTCGCCGAATCCCTTGAAGGACTCGCCAGACATGCGTCAACCCATGCGGCGGGACTGGTCATCTCCAACACACCGTTATTGGAGACAGTCCCGCTGTGCCGCACCACGAACGACGACATGGTGACGCAATTTGGGATGGAGGAACTTGAACAGCTTGGCCTGGTGAAGTTCGACTTTCTCGGCTTGAAGACCCTCACCGTGATCGATCACACTCTCTCACTGATCAACCAGGAATTCCGGGGATCCCGCCCGTTGACGCTGGACGATATTCCGCTCGATGACGCCAAAACTTTCGCCCTCCTCGGCAATGGACGTACCACAGGGGTATTTCAACTCGAAAGCAACGGAATGAGGGAGCTGCTTCGGGAATTTCAACCTGATCGGTTCGAAGATATCACAGCCATTATTGCGCTCTATCGTCCGGGGCCCCTCGATCTCATTCCGGAGTTCATTCAACGGAAACGAGGGCAATATCCCCTCTCCACGGACATTGCGGCCCTGGAACCGATTCTCAGTACTACCTATGGCGTGATCGTCTATCAAGAGCAGGTCATGGCCATTGCCAACAGCGTGGCTGGGTTTTCATTGAGCAAAGCAGACATTCTCCGCCGAGCCATGGGCAAGAAGAAACCGGCGGAGATGCGCGCCTTGCGTACACAGTTTGTGGAAGGGGCCGTCGGACTCGGCACAGATCGCGAGGCTGCTGAACACCTCTTCCAGATGATCACCAAGTTCGCCGGCTACGGTTTCAACAAATCCCATGCCGCTGCGTATGCGCTACTCACCTATCGAACGGCCTATCTCAAGGCCCACTATCCGCTGGCCTACATGACGGCGTTAATGACCGGCGACATCGGCGACCATGAGCGACTCTCTCTGTATGCCGGTGAATGCCGGGAGCGGGGCGTCAGGCTCCTCCCCCCAGACATCAATCGGAGTGAGATTGGGTTCACAATCGTTGACGGTGCCATTCTCTACGGCCTGGCCGCGATCAAGCATGTAGGGGAACATCTCGCCATGCAGTTGATCCAGACTCGTGCAACCGGAGGCGACTTCGCATCCTTCTTTGATCTCTGCGACCGCATCAACCGCCGCGCTGTCACCAAGCGCGTGCTCGATGCGTTGATCAAATCGGGCGCCCTCGATGCGTTCTGCGACCATCGCGCACAACTGTCCGCAATCGTCGATGATGCGACGCCCGCAAAACCTACCCGATCACAGCGGAACGTCACACGCCAAACCCTCCTCCAGCTCTTACCGGAGGAGCCAGAGGCCCGCGTACTGCCCAAAGTACCTGCCTGGTCTCCACCCATTCAGTTGGCCCACGAGCGAGAAGCCCTCGGGTGTTA
>JBPOIJ010000158.1:0-25179 GCA_052034585.1 Myxococcota bacterium | reverse complement strand
GCCGACCGAGCCTCCACCGACCGAGCCACCGCCGACCGAGCCGCCGCCGACCGAGCCTCCGCCGACCGAGCCTCCGCCGACCGAGCCTCCGCCGACCGCACTCGCTCCACCGTCGACGCTCGGCGTTCCACTGCAGCCAACCACGAGCATCGCCACGAGGATCGCACGTGCACGCATGCCACAATCGATACCACACCAAGCTCGCGCACACGGAAAACCGATTCGTGAGTCAATTTGTGGCTCGCGACAACGTGTTGGAAACACTGCCGAATCGGTTGAAACCCAACTCCGTGACATGGGAGTGGTTTTGACGCTAGAGAGCGCCGCGTGCGCGCCCAGATCATCGGTACCGGCAGCTACGTTCCCGAGAAGGTGGTGACGAACCGCGATCTCGAGAAGATCGTGGAGACGAGCGACGAGTGGATCGTCGAGCGCACTGGAATCCGGGAGCGTCGGCAAGCGGCGCCGGGTGAGAACACCTCCGACATGGCGCTCAAGGCGTCGATCCGCGCGCTCGAGATGGCCTCGACCCGGGCCGACGAGCTCGATCTGATCATCGTCGGAACGATCTCGCCCGACATGCCGATGCCGGCGTGCGCCGCCTTCCTCGCCCACAAGCTCGGCGCCACCAAGTGCTTCGCCTTCGATCTCTCGGCCGCGTGCGCCGGCTCGCTCTTCGGGATGTCGATCGCGAGCCAGTTCATCGAGACCGGTCGCGCCAAACGAGTCCTCGTCGTCGGCGTCGAGCTGCTGACCCGCATCGTCGACTGGAAGGACCGGAACAGTTGCGTGCTCTTCGGAGACGCGGCCGGCGCGATGGTGCTCGGCCCGTCCAAGGACGAGGGGCGCGGCGTCATCTCGACCCACCTCCACACCGACGGCTCACAGACCGGCATCCTCTGCATTCCTGGCGGCGGCTCGGCGAACCCGGCGAGCCACGAGATGATCGAGAAGCGGCTCCAGTACGTCTCGATGAACGGCCGCGAGGTGTACAAGTTCGCGGTGCGCGCGCTCTCGGACGCGGTCAACGAGGCCTTCGCGGCCAACGGGCTCACCGCCGATCACGTCACCCATCTCGTCGCGCACCAGGCCAATGTGCGCATCATCGACGCGGTGCTCGAGCGGGTGAAGGTGCCGAAGGAAAAGGCGTTCCTCAACATCGACAAGTACGGGAACACCTCGTCGGCCTCGCTGCCGATGACCCTCGACGAGGCGAACCGCGCTGGCCGGCTCAAGCCGAACGACACCATTCTCATGATGGCGATCGGCGCGGGAATGTCGTGGGGCAGCGCCATCGTTCGGTGGTAGCTCCCCGGCATGGCCTGGACGACGGAGAAGTTCGACGGCTTTCCCGACGGCGGCATCGACTTCTTCCGCGCGCTCGCGCTCAAGCAGGACCGGGAGTGGTTCCGCGCTCACAAGGACGACTTCGTGCGCCTCTGGGAGACGCCGATGCAGGCCTTCCTCAGTGAGCTCCAGCGCGGCCTCAACTCGACCTTCCCGTTCACCAAGAGGGCCAAGCCGAAGGTGTTCCGCATCTATCGCGACACCCGGTTCTCGAAGGACAAGACGCCGTTCAAGACGTCGATCAGCGGAATGGTGCCGCTCGTACCCGGCGGGCCGATGATCGCCGCAGGCGTCTACTTCGAGCTCGGGCCCCAGTCCTTCGGCGCCGCGGGGCGGTGGATGATGGAGCCTGCGGTGCTCAAGCGCTTTCGCCGCGCGGTCGCTGACGACGCCACCGGAGCGCCCTTCGCGAAGGCCGTGGAGAAGGTCACGAAGCGAGGCTTCAAGGTGATCTCGCATCAACTCCTCGCGCGGGTGCCGCCGGGCTTCCCCAAGGACTCGCCGCGCGCCGAGCTGCTCCGCCAGAAGGGCTTCGCGCTCGAGTTCACGATGCCGTCGGCGAAGGTGCAGGGCTCGAAGGACTTCGCGAAGTGGGCCGTCGCGCAGGTGAAGGCGATCGCGCCGCTGATCGACTGGGTCGAGCAGGTCGCGAAGGGCCGCCGCCCTTCGTTGCGCTGAAGGCGGCTCGGCGGTTCGAGCACGAGCTCGGTGTCGTGGCCGTTCAGCACCCTGCGTGGAGACGATTGTCGGTCGCGACCGGCAACGAGCACTTCCTCTGCGCCACGACTTGCGGCTAGAGGCGCGGGTTCGACATCGGAGGTGACCCATGGGCTCGATCGCGTTCGTCTTTCCGGGGCAGGGCAGTCAATACGTCGGCATGGGCAAGGCGCTCGCGGAGGCGTTCCCCGAGGCCCGGGCGGTCTTCGACGCCGCTGACGACGCGCTGAAGGAAAAGCTCTCGACGATGTGCTTCGAGGGCCCGGAAGACGCGCTCAAGCTCACCGCGAACACCCAGCCCGCGATCCTCACCGTCTCGGTCGCGGCGCACGCGGTCTTCGCCAAGCGCTTCGCCACCGCGCCGGCGCTCGTCGCCGGTCATTCGCTGGGTGAGTATTCGGCCCTCGTCGCGGCTGGCGCGATGTCGCTCGCCGACGGCGTTCGTTCGGTGCGCGCGCGCGGCACCTTCATGCAGGAAGCGGTGCCCGCGGGCGTCGGCGCGATGTCGGCCGTGCTGGGGCTCGCTCCCGAGAAGGTGGCGGCGATCTGCCAGGAGGCCGCGCAGGGAGAGATCGTCAGCTGCGCGAACTTCAACGAGCCGGCCCAGACGGTGATCGCCGGTCACGCCGAGGCGGTCGAGCGGGCAGGGGAGCTCCTCAAGGCACAAGGCGCCAAGAGGGTGTTGCCGCTCCCGGTGAGCGCGCCCTTCAACTGCCAGCTCATGTCACCGGTGGTGCCGCGGCTCGACGCGGTGCTCTCGCAGGTGACGTTCAAGGCGCCGAGCGCGCCGGTGGTGACGAACGTCGAGGCCACTCCGAACGCCGATCCGTCTCGGGTGAAGGCGCTGCTCCTCGCGCAGGTGACCGGCTCGGTGCGGTGGATCGAGTGCGTGCAGGCCCTCGAGAAGGCGGGCGTGACGAAGGTCGTCGAGCTGGGCCCCGGCAAGGTGCTGTGCGGCCTCGTCAAGCGCATCTCGAAGGGCATCGAGTGCGTGAACGTCGAAGATCCCGCCAGCCTGGAGAAGGCGCTCGCGACGCCCGCCTGAGGTGCGAAACCGGTTGTGCACCTGACGGTCGGTGCGAACGAAGTTCTCCACCTGCCGAGCCTCGACATTGGTCCCGGCGCTCCGTAAAGGGCGGCCACCGGTCGCGCCCCGCTGCCTGCGCCGACCCACGCCGGGAGAACGTCGATGAAGGACTTTCAGAACAAGGTGGTGCTCGTCACTGGCGGCTCCCGCGGCATCGGGCGGGCCATCGCGGTCGAGTTCGCCAAGCGTGGCGCCGAGGTCGTCTTCACCTACGCCGGCAACGAGGCCGCCGCCACCGAGACGGTCAAGGCCTGCACCGACGCTGGCGCGAAGGCCCAGGCCAAGCGCTTCGACGTCACCGACTCCGCCGCTTGCTCGGCCTGCATCGACGAGGTCGTCAGGGAGCACGGCAAGCTCGACGTGCTGGTGAACAACGCGGGCGTCGCCATCGACGGGCTGTTGATGCGCTTCAAGGACGAGGACTGGGACAAGACCCTCGACACCAACCTGAAGGGGGCCTTCGCCCTGATGCGCGCGGCCTCTCGCCCGATGATGAAGGCCAAGGGTGGCGCCATCGTGAACGTCTCCTCCATCGTCGGTGAGATGGGCAACGCCGGCCAGGCCGCCTACGCCGCCTCGAAAGCCGGGCTGTTGGGCCTCACCAAGGCGATCGCCAAGGAGCTCGCCTCGCGGAACATTCGGGTCAACGCGGTCACTCCGGGCTTCATCACCACGGACATGACGGCGGCCCTCAACGACGACCTCAAGGCCAAGATGGCCGAGGCGATTCCACTGGGGCGCATCGGCAACCCTGAAGAGATCGCCAAGGCCGTGGCTTTCCTCGCCTCCGACGCCGCCTCGTACATCACCGGGGAAGTCCTCAAGGTGAACGGCGGCATGTACATGTAGTTTCACCGTTGGTGGGTCGATGCCCTCGTGCTAGGGCGCGGCTCGTTTCGCAGCTCCCTCAACACCCGAAGAAGGACACAGAAATGACGGCCCAGAACATCGAAGGGAAGGTCAAGTCGATCATCGCCGACCAGCTCGGCGTCAGCGAGGACGAGATCAAGATGGAGTCCTCCTTCATCGAGGACCTGGGCGCCGACTCGCTCGACATCGTCGAGCTGGTGATGGCGATGGAAGAAGAGTTCGAGATCGAGATCCCCGACGAAGAGGCCGAGAACATCAAGACCGTCGGCGACGCCATCAACTACATCAACACTCACAAGAAGTGAGTTCGTCCGCCCGCACTCGCCGGGCATGAGGGCTCCATGAGCGCTCCACGTCGCGTCGTCATCACCGGCACGGGTCTGATCACGGCCCTGGGCACGGGAACCGAGAAGTCCTGGCAGGCCGCGATCAACGGCCAGTCGGGGATCTCGAAGATCAGCGCGTGGTCCGACCCGAACCTCACCGTCAACATCGCCGGCGAGGCCAAGGACTTCAACGCCGAGGACTACCTCGAGCGCAAGGAAGTCCGCCGGATGGATCGCTTCAACCACTTCGCCATCGCCGCGGCGGAGATGTGCATGAAGGAGTCGGAGCTGCCGGTCGGCCTCGACAAGCCCAACGGCTACGACCCGGAGCGGATCGGCGTCATCGTCGGCTCCGGCATCGGCGGGCTCGCGTCGTTCGAGGACAGCCACAAGAACGGCCTCGAGAAGGGCTTCGATCGGCTCTCGCCCTTCTTCATCTTGCGCATGATCGTCAACATGGCGCCGGGCCGCATCTCGATGCGGTACAACCTGCGCGGCCCGAACTGGTCGCCGGTCTCGGCCTGTTCGACGAGCGCCCACGCGATCGGCGAGGCGTGGAAGGCGATTCGCTACGGAGAGATCGACGCGGCGATCGCGGGCGGCTCCGAGGCGGCGATCACCCAGCTCGGCATCGGTGGCTTCGAAGCGATGCACGCGCTGTCGACCCGCGTCGACGATCCCGCGACGGCCAGCCGGCCCTTCGACAAGGACCGCGACGGCTTCGTGATGGGTGAAGGCGCGGGCCTCGTCGTCCTCGAAGAGCTCGAGGCGGCCAAGAAGCGCGGCGCGAAGATCATCGCCGAGCTCGTCGGGTACGCGGCCAACAGCGACGCGCACCACGAGACGGCCCCAGCCCCGGAGCACGAAGGTGCCCAGCGGTGCATGCGGCTCGCGCTCCAGGTCGCTGGGCTGCAGCCGTCCGACATCGGCTACATCAACGCCCACGGCACCTCGACGCCGTTCAACGACCTGCACGAGTCGAAGGCGATTCACCGCGTCTTCGGCGAGCACGCCAAGAAGCTGATGGTGAGCTCGACCAAGTCGATGACCGGTCACATGCTCGGCGCAGCCGGTGGCGCCGAGGCGATCTTCTCGGCCCTCGCGCTCAGCCGCGGGATCATTCCGCCGACGATCAACCAGTTCAACAAGGACCCCGAGTGCGACCTCGACTACGTGCCCAACAAGGCGCGCGAGGCGTGGGTCGAGACGGCGATGTCGAACTCCTTCGGGTTCGGCGGCACCAACGCGGTGCTGATCCTCAAGCGCTACAAGGCCTGATCCGTGACGCGCGCGCTCCTCCTCGCGTCGCTCGTCGTGGTGTCCGGCTGCGCGATCAACATGGACAACGCGAAGGCGGCGCTCAGCCCCCGTGCGGCGACCGAGCTCGGCTGCCCCAGCTCCAAGCTCGACTTCGAAGAGGTCAAGCAGCCGCTCGCCGCCTCGACCGTATTGGTGAAGGGCTGCGGAAAGACCCAGTCGTACCGGCTGCTCGAAGGCCAGTGGGTCCCCGCACCGCCCGCGCCGCCTCCTCCCGCGTACTGAGTTCCCAAGTCGAAGGGCGACTCGTTACTTCGAGGTAGGTGCCCATCAGCTCCACGAGCTGACCGTTCTTCGCGTCGCGATCGGCGCGGTTCAGCACGATGGCTCCCGGAGAGGGGGTCGTCATCGACGGCACGGTGGCGCAGCTCATCATCATCACCACCAGGCACGCCAACGTCGCTCGAGCTGAATCGTGCACGCGCGGAGCATCGTTCGTTCGGCGCGCAGGTCGAACGGGTCTTTCGTTCGGCGACGATCGATTCGACCATGTCGTCGCGGGCCCGATCCACAGCGCCCGCTTGGAGGTTCGCGGGCACTTTGCGAGCGGTGGTCCAAGGCGTCTGTGAACCCGAGGAGGTGAGAGCGAACTTCGCGCGGCTCGTGAACGCCCTGAGACACCGCTCGATGTTCGGCTGGTGAGCCTCAGTTCTTCACCTCGAAGCGCACCCGCACGGTGGTGAGAATGTCCTTCTCGAAGCTCGAGGTGTCGAAGTTCCCCTCCCACGAGGTCTCGGTGGAGTTCGCAGCGTTGATGTTGATGACGCCGGTGTCGATGCCGACGACCTGGCCCACCTTGGCGCCGCCGCCGGCCGCTTCGATCATCTTCTCGGCGCGCTGGCGGGCGTCGCTCGAGGCGAGGGCGAGCATCTCGATCTTGAGCTCGCTCACCTTGGTGAAGAGGTACAACGGCGAGCCGGAGCCGATGTCGATGCCCTTCTCGAGCAGCTGGGTCGCCTCGCGGGAGATCCGCTCGACACGCTGCACGTCGGTCGAGGTGACGTTGATGCTCTGGCTGGCGCGCCAGCCGTCGAACACCGTCCTCCGGAGCACCTTGTTGCCTTCCTCGGTGACCTCCTCGTGCGAGAGCTGATCGAGCGAGGCGGCCGAGATGCGGATCTGCTCCTTGGGAAAGCCCGCGGCCTCGATGAAGGCGGTGACGGCCTCGACGTCTTTCTTGAGCGCCGTGTACGCCTCGACGCGGTCCTTCTTCGTGGTGGTGACCGAGGCCGTCCACTCCGCGAGATCGGAGGTGATGCGCTTCTTCGCCGAACCCCGCACGTCGATGGTGGTGGGGCGGGAGAGCCGAACGACGCTCCAGGCCACCGAGGCGATCAAGGTGCTGACGACGAGCCCCAGCGCGAGGGCCTTGCGATCGAAGTCCATGACGCGCGTGTAACACCGCTCGAGGCGCGATCGTTCCTCGGCGATCTTCACGCCCGAGCGGCCTCGTGGCATACGCCGCCCATGCAGACCGCAACTCCCGCCTCATCGCCTTCGCAGACCAACGCAGCCCCCGGCGCCGCCCAGCCCTTCAAGTACCCGCTCGATCGCCAGTTCGTCGAACCCGACTGGAACCGCATCCCCGGGTTCAAGGGCGTCTCGAAGGCCGACTGGGAGAGCGCCGTCTGGCAGCGAAAGCACTGCGTGAAGAACGTGAAGGAGCTCCGCGCCACCCTCGGCGCGCTCCTGCCCGAGACCCTTGCTGCCTCGATCGAGCGCGATCAACGCGAGCGGGCGACGATGTCGATTCTGCTGACGCCCCACATGGTCAACACCATGAACATGGACGATCTGTGGAACGACCCGCTGCGGCGCTACATGCTGCCGGCCTTCGACGATCGGCACCCGACGTACTCGAACCACCCGAAGGCCTCCCGCGACTCGCTGCACGAGGCCGAGATGTGGAAGGTCGAAGGGCTCACCCACCGCTACCCGACGAAGGTGCTCGCCGAGCTGCTCTCGACCTGCCCCCAGTACTGCGGCCACTGCACCCGGATGGATCTCGTCGGCAACGACGTGCCGCAGGTGGACAAGCTCAAGTTCAACGTCGCGCAGCCCGAGCGCTGGAATCAGATGCTCGAGTACCTCCGCAAGACGCCGATCATTCGTGACGTGGTGGTGTCGGGCGGCGACGTGGCGAACGTGCCGATCGCCCAGCTCGAGAGCTTCGTCAGCCAGCTGCTCGACATCTCGAACATTCGCGACATTCGCCTCGCCTCGAAGGGCCTCATGGGCCTGCCGCAGCACTGGCTGCAGGACAACGTGATGGCCGCGCTCGAGCGCCTCGCCAAGAAGGCCTTCGAGCGGAACGTCGATCTCGCGCTCCACACCCACGTCAACAACGCGAACCAGGTGACGCCGCTGCTGGGCAAGGCCGCGCGCAAGCTGCTCGAGATCGGCTTCCGTGACGTGCGCAACCAGGGCGTGCTGCTGCGAGGCGTGAACGCGACCTCGAAGGATCTCCTGGAGCTGTCCTTCATGCTCCTCGATCACGCGCGGATCCTCCCGTACTACTTCTACATGTGCGACATGATCCCCAACTCCGAGCACTGGCGCGTGGCGGTGTGGGAAGCGCAGAAGCTCCAGCACGACATCATGGGGTACATGCCGGGCTTCGCGACGCCGCGAATCGTCTGTGACGTGCCGTACGTCGGCAAGCGCTGGGTCCACCAGGTGGCCGAGTACGATCGCGAGAAGGGCATCTCGTACTGGACGAAGAACTACCGCACCGGCATCGAGTGGCAGGATCCCGAGGCCCTCGAGCGCAAGTACGAGTTCTTCGACCCGCTCTACACCTTGCCCGAGTCGGGTCAGGCCTGGTGGCGTGAGCACGCCAAGTCGATGGCGGGTTCCCACTCCGTTCACGCGTGAGCGCCGACGGACAGGGCCCGGCCTTCGGACCGGCGCATCACCTGCGGCGCGCCGAGCTCTTTCCCGGCGTGCCCGACGAGCAGTGGAACGACTGGCGGTGGCAGCAGCGCAACGCGGTTCGTGACGGGAAGCGGCTCGCCGAGCTCATCGCGCTGACCGATGAAGAACGCGCTGGCCTCGAGCAGACGAAGTCGATCTTCCGGCTCGGCATCTCGCCGTACTACCTGTCGTTGATCGATCCCTCGCATCCGTTCTGTCCGGTGCGGCGGCAGGCGATCCCCGTGGCGGCCGAGGCGCGGGTGCGGCCCGGTGAGCTGCGTGACCCGCTCGGCGAAGATCCGCGGCGGCCGGTCGAAGCGATCGTCCACAAGTACCCCGATCGAGTGCTGTTCCTCGCCCTCGATACCTGCTCGGTCTACTGCCGGCACTGCACCCGGCGGCGCATCACCAACGGCGGAGAAGCCGAGCTCAGCGTGAGCGCGATGAACGAAGGGCTCGCGTACATCGCGGCGCACCCCGAGGTGAGAGACGTGCTCCTCTCCGGCGGAGACCCGCTGCTCCTCTCGGAGGAGCGGCTCGAGGCGCTGCTCACGCCACTCCGCGCGATTTCCCACGTCGAGATCATTCGAATCGGCACCCGGCTGCCGGTGTGCCTGCCGATGCGGATCACCGATCGCCTGGCGAGCCTGCTCCGGCGGTTCGCGCCGCTCTTCGTGATCACCCACTTCAACCACCCCAAGGAGCTGACGCCCGAGGCCCGCGCGGCCTGCGAACGGCTCATCGATCGGGGCGTGCCGGTCGAGAACCAGGCGGTGCTGCTGCGGCGGCTCAACTCCGAGGCGCGGATCATCAAGGAGCTCAACCACGAGTGCCTCAAGGCGCGGGTTCGTCCCTACTACCTGCATCAGATGGACGTCGCCGAGGGCCTGGAGCATCTGCGCACGCCGATCGAGACGGGCGTGAAGATCATCGAGCAGCTCCGCGGGTGGACCTCGGGCCTCGCGGTGCCGCACCTCGCAGTCGATCTGCCTGGCGGCGGCGGGAAGGTGACGCTCCAGCCGGATCCGGTCGTCGAACGTCGGGCCCACGAGACGGTGTTCCGCAACTATCGCGGCCAGCCCTACGTGTACCCGGAGCCCGAAGAGACCGACTGCAGCTGTCCGTACGAGCGCATCTGGATGAGCGGTCGCGTGGCGTGACCTCGGAGCGGCGAGGTCAGAACCACGGCTCGTCGCAGCGCGGGCATCTGGTCGCGCGCGCATGTTCGGCCTCGGGCCCTTCGAAGCCACAGCTGCGGCACCAGCGCATCGCAGTCTTGGGAGCCTCGTGCGCCCTGACGATCGGAACGATCGGTGGTGCGTCGGGCACGGGCTGGCCACGTTTCCAGATCGTCTCCATCGCGACGGTGTCGATGGGAAACGCGGTGCCCGGCAGCAGGCCAGCCGTCAAGGCGGGGAGTTCACGCGCGCGGTGCACCTTGGTCTGGCGGTTGGCGGGCAGGGTCGCGGCGGAGTCGAACCGCAACACGGCCATTCCAAGGAGCGGAGCCGTGACCGCGGTGATCGCGAGGGACCCAGCGACGTCGATGCCGCCTCCACCCCGAACGGCCTCCATCTCGGAGAGCCGGGGGATCTCGTAGGTGTCGAAGAGCTTCCAGGGCGGCCTCACACGCTCCGCCTGCGGGCCAGGCTCCCCAGCGACGATCTCGAGCCGGAAGCTCGCCTCCCCGGAGCCCCGCCGGAGGGTGGGCGCAGCGAGCCGGACCACCCGTTCATCGTCCAGCGCAGGGATGACGAAGGTGGTCAGCAGCTCGTCGCCCTCGAACACCTGAGCGCTCACTGCCTCGCCCGGGACGAAGGCTGCCTGCGCGAGCAAGCGCACGATCGCGCGCGGGCCATCGACCATCTGAACGCCTTCGAAGTGAACGTGAACCGAGCCGAACTCTCGTGGAGTCTTGCCCATTGCCTCCAACACGTCTGGCAGCTCGTTCATGTGGCTCCTTGGAAACTCCCAGTTGCGGTGCACTCTATTCGCTACGCGAGCGGAGAACCGAGTGGGCCCGTGGCCGATCGCCGCGCACTTCACCGGCAACGAACCGGCATGCGAACGTTCCTGCTCACCGCGCTGGTGGTCGCGACGCCCAGCTTCGCCTTTGGACCGATTCTCGGAGGCGGCGTGCTCGGCACCCACACCAGCGGCGGCACTGGCTCCGCGCTCTACCTCGGGCCGGTCGTTCGCCTCGGAGTCGAGTTCGGCGAGCGGTTCAACCACGAGCTCGCCGTCGAAGAGCTCCAGCTGCCTCGCTTCGATCGACCGGGCACGGCGCACGCGATCCTCGGCCGCTACACCTTCAGCGTCGACTTCCTCGGCAAGCGCGGCTTCAGCCCGCTGGTGGGGCTCGGGCTCGGAGGCGGGCGCTTCTTCGTGGTGGATGCCGCCGAGCGGGTGTCGGGCTGGGCGCTCTCGCTGAACGCGATCGCCGGGCTCCGCTACACCTTCGAGTTTGGCTTGACGCTCAAGGCCGAGGTGGCCGGCTCGTACTATGGCGGCGGGCTCTTCTCGCTCTCACCGGCCGGGCTGGTCGGCTGGCAGTTCTGATGACTCAGCGCTTGCCCTTCTTGCCGGTGCCGGTGCCGCTGCCGCCCGTCGCCTTCGCGGCGCCGCTCTCGGCGGACTTCTCGTAGGCCTTCTCGAACGAGTCGGCCTCTTCGGCAGCCGCCTGGTCGGCCTGGAAGTCCGAAGGGAGGCCCTGCTCGACCGCTGGCGCTGCGCCCGCCTTCTCTTCGAGGACGACCGGCTTGTCGTCGGAGATGCCTCGTTGAATCTGGATCTCCTGCGGCGCCTCGCCCTTCTGCGCTTTCTCGGCGGCCTTCTTTTCCTGCTCTTCGATCGCCTTGACTGCGTCGCGCACCTGCTCGGACTGCTCGCGGCTCCGCGCGGCCTGCTGCCGAATCCAGTCCTTCTGGGAGACGCCGTACTTGTCGAGCACCTTCTGCTCGGCGTCCGCCTGGTCCTTGATCATCTGTCGGCGCTCGTCGGGAGTCAGCTCGCTCGACTTCTTGTTCCCGTACTTCGCGTTGACCGCGGCGTTCTCCTTGGCCTGGTCACGCTCGATGGCGGCGGCGCGCGAGGCGTCGAACTCCCCCAAGGAGAGGGACAAACAGACCGCGACGAGCGAGCACGTCATGACGACCTCCGCGATCGGAGCTTACACGCGGTGACTACTTCGGGCAGCCCGAGCAGGACTCGTTGAACTTCGCGCACTCTTCCTGCGAGCTGACGCACTTCTTCTGGAAGTCGGCGCGCTCCGGGGCCTTGCCGGCGATGTCGCAGGTCTTCGTCGAGAGCCCGCACGCCTTGTCCTTGAGCGAGCAGAAGTCCTTGCACGTCAGATCGGTGCGGGTGCGGAGCTCCTCGAGCTGCGCGGAGAGCTGGTCCATCATCTCGTCGTCGGTGCCGGCGACGGTGGTGGTCGTCGCCTTCGGGCAGCCGCTCAGGGCGGTGAGGGCAGCGACGAGGCAGAAGAGGAGCGGGAGTCGGTTCATGGGCAGGTGTGTAGGCGGACCCCGTGACGCCGACAAGACTTCACTGGCCAGCGTCGAGGGTGGTGTCACCTGTGTGTTGCTGCCACCAGGTGGTCAGCTCGGCCTTCCAATAGAACCAGGCCGACAGCGCGAGGATCACCACGATCGCCGCGCGTCGGAGCCAGGTCTCTCGTGCGTAGGCCGGCGAGTCGACCTCGGCCTTCTCGGCGTCGCGGAGCTGCTGGGCGAGCTCCCGGGCGTGCGACTGAAGGCCACGAAGGCTCACCACGAGCTCGTGAAAGGCCTCCGAGGGAACCTGATCGTCGAGCGCCTGGGCGAACACCGGAGCGAGCCGGCGTTCCTCGTCGTCGGCAAGCAGCGGCGGTGGGGGCTGGCGAGTGAAGGCCGCGAAGAACTCCCGGGCGGCGCGGAAGAGGAGCCGGTTCGCGGCGTCGAGGGGAACGCCGTAGTGGGCGGCGAAGGCGTCGGGGCTGCGGCCGAGCTGATCGTCGTGCCAGAAGAAGCGCGCCATCAGCACCTGCGCCGAGCGGGGATGAATGGCGGTGAGCGCTCGGAAGAACTCGGCTGACACCCCACCGATTTGCCAATTTCTTGAGGCGGAAGCGAGCGCTCGTACGATTTGCCACATGCGTGTCGCAGCTCTCCTCGTGGTGCTCTCCGTACCGGTCTGGGCCGCCGAGACGATGCGGATCGCGGTCGGCCCGGAGTCCAAGGAGGTCACCCTCGCCGGCGCGGGCGGGCTGCTCTGTGGTGACGACCTCGACGACGGCGAATTGGTGCCGATGGAGTCGAGCGCGCTCACCGTCACCCTCGAGGGAACCCGGCTCGCCGTGAGAGGTTCGCCGTTGCCGAGCGAGGCGCTGCGGTGCCGGGCCCGCAACTCGGTGGTCGCCGCCAACGGAGTCACCGTTCAAGGCGACGTGGTGGTGCTCCGAGGCAAGAGCCAGCTCGTGGTGGTGAACGTGCTCTCCCTCGAGGCCTATCTCCAGGGCGTGCTGGGGAGCGAGATGCCGAAGTCGTTCCCCCTCGAGGCGCTCAAGGCGCAAGCGATCGCCGCTCGCACCTACGCGCTCAACAAGAAGCTCGAGCAATACGGCCAGCCCTTTCACCTCGGCAGCTCGGTCATCAGCCAGGTCTACAAGGGCCTCGAGGCCGACGATCCCCGCACCCGCGAGGCGATCGACGACACCCGCGGGCTGGTGCTCACCTGGCAGCTGCAGCCCATCGAGGCCTACTTCCATGCGTCGTGTGGAGGGCACACCGAGAGCGGGCTCGACGCGCTCGGCCGCGATCTGCCCTACCTCAAGAGCGTGAGCTGCCCGTGCGACAAGCTGCCGACGAGCCACTGGACGCTCCGGGTGAACGCGAAGGAGATCGCCAAGCAGTTCGGCCAGAAGAGCGCCGGGCTCGCGGTACAGGGACGATCGCCGACCGGCCGGGTGCGCCGGGTCCAGGTGGGGCCGCGCTCGATCGACGCCGTCAGCTTTCGCGAGCGGCTCGGCTACATGCGCCTCAAGTCGCTCGACTTCGAGGTGAGCGCCTCGTCGAAGGACGCCTGGACCTTGAGCGGGCACGGCTTCGGACATGGCGCCGGGCTCTGTCAGTGGGGCGCGCGGGTGCTGGCCGATCAGGGCAAGGACTTCAGGGCGATCCTCGAGCACTACTACCCCGGAACCGAGCTGCAGCTCCTCTACGAATGAGGAGCAGCAGGAAGGCGATCAGCCCGAAGGGTTCGACCGAAGCACAGCCACAGCCCACCGCGAGGTCGAGGCGCTCTCGAGGCAGCGCTCCGCCATCGCTGAGCACGCCAGCATCTGCCCCTGCCGCGATTCCCGCGTCGTCGGGCCCTGCATCGACCCCGGAATCGGTGACGCTCGCGTCGGGCCCACCGCCGTCGGCACCTCCGTCGACCGATTGGCCTGCGTCGTCGAGGCCCGGATCGAGCCCGGCGTCGGTGCCCGCGTCAGCGCCCGCGTCGACACCGGGATCGACCCCCGCGTCGATCGCGCCGGCATCGGGCGCACCCGCGTCGCTCGCTCCGCCGTCGGACAACCCAGGGCCGGCGTCGAGGGTGACGCCAACCAGGAAGCCGGCGTCAGCCTCGATGAAGATTCTGAACACGCCCTGATCGGGTCGGTAGCGAGAGAACGCGAGCTGCGGAGGCACGGCGGGGAGCCACACTGGAGCGCGATCGTCCGTCGGGCCGCCCACCACCACACGTGGGGCAGTCAGCCCGCCATCCGCCAAGACCTCGAGGCCGCCAATGTCCCAGCCGGACCCGGTGCGGTATTCCTCCCAGGCGACGAGCACCAGCGGGCCACTCGCGATCACGGCCGGCCGCGCCACGTAGTCCGGCGCTCGATAGAGCAGCCGCGGCGCGACCTCCGACGGGCCGACGGCCTCGCGAAGCGACGAGCCGAAGATCGACGAGCCTCCGTCTCGAAAGTCGGCCCACGCGACGTAGTACCCGCTGCCGGTTCCAGTCACTGCCGGGTCCTTCTGACGACCGGCGCGCGGCGCGAGATCGATGGGGCCGAGGTCGAGCGGTGCGAGGTCGGGCCGGAGTCGGAAGAGGTTGAGGCTGGGCTCGGCGGTGTCGTTTCGAATCCACGCGTAGAGGAACCCGCCATCGGGCCCGCTCCGCGCAAACGCATGATCGACGACGAAGGGCGCGGCGAAGATCGCTCGGCCCCCGGCGTCGGTCGCGAGCGTCGGGTTGCCGGTCGCATCGAGGATCTCGACGAAGGCGTTGCCAGACGGGCGGTCATCGACCCAGAGCACGACGTCGTCGACGACGAGGAGCGGAAGCGTTCGGTTCTCGAGGCTCGCGATGCGTACTGGCGCCAGACCGCTCGTCGCCATGACGTCGAGGCCTCGGCGCGCGATGCTGAAGACTCGAGCCCCGACCTTCGCCAGCCCGTGATCGAGCACGCCGGTGATCCCGTTCGTCGTGTTTCCTGAGCCAACCTCGATGACGGCCAGATCACAGGTGAGGCCGGTGCAGCTCGCGACTTGAACGATTGGTCCAGCCGGGCTCGCGACCGTTGCCAGCGAGATCTGGGTCGCTCCCGCCTTGCTGAGCAGCCGGCCCGCGTCGAGGGGCCCTCCCAACGGCAGGTCGTAGACGTCGGGGAAAAACGCCTCCCACCACGGCGCCGCGCCCTCGAGCCGGTAGTCCTGCCACACGGCGTGAGCCGCGCCGGTCGCGAGCTCGACGACGTCGACGCCACTCGCGTTCTGTGGAGTGACGATCGCTTCGCTCACCCAGCTCATGTTCGGTTGCCGGGTGGAGACGACGACGCGGTTCTGGGTGCCCTGCATCGTCGTCGCGACGCGCCCCCAGACGCCTCCGCGCACCTGGTGATCGGCGATGCTCGCGACCATGAAGGAGTTCGGGTTCGTCGACGGTCTGCTGGGATCGAGCGGGGCGACGATCGAGCTCCCTCCGTTGATCCACCCAAGAAGGGGCACGCCTCCGACGTCTGCGAGGCGCAGCTCCGACGAGCTGCCGGCCGGCCCAGACACTGCCGCTCCGTTGCTGGGCGCCACGGCCGCAGCCGAGCTGACCCACGCATAGAAGGCCTGCGAGCCGACCTGCTCGTCGCGCCACGTCAGGTGCCACCCACCGTCTCCCGCACACAGCGCGGGAGCGGCCTGCAGACCGGGGCTGCCGCACACCGTGAAGCCAGTGGGATCCAGCACGCCGCCCGCGGTCGTGATCCGGGCACCGACGATGTCGGCTCCGTTCGCAGGGTTCACCAGGGCTCCTCCGCCGCGATCGTCGTGCCAGACGAGCAGGCTCTGCCCGCCTTGAGACGCGACCGCCGGACGCAGCTGGCGGAGCGTCGCGCCCGGAGTCACCTTTCGCCCGTCGGGATCGAGCACGCCACCGTCGAGGGTGACTCGCGCGAAGTAGACGTGCTGCAAGGCCGCTCCGTAAGCGCCGGTGCCCACGAAGGCCGCGCGGGTGTCGGCCCAGGCCACGACGAAGTTCGTTCCGTCGAAGGTCACGGTCGGGTCGCGCTGCACGCCGGGCGCCGACGAGATGCGGAAGCCGGCTTGATCGACGATCGCCCCGTTGATGATTCGCGCGCCGTAGAGATCGGACTCGCGCGCGAGGGTTCCTCGGAGCCGCTCGTCCGGGCCCGAGCGATCGTCCACCCAGACGACGAGGATCACCCCTCCACCGAAGGCGATGCGCGGCTGGGTCTGCGCCAGCCACGGAGCGGCCACCGGTGAGGAGCCGGGGCTCAGGGGAGAGGCGGTCAGGAGAGAGCCGAGCAGCACCGCACCGAGCACCAGCAGAGACTACTACACGGTCGTCCCTTCGAGCTTCGGGAGGGCTTGTCCTGTGCGGGTTCAGCCACTACCACCCCACCCGTGCACACCTCGGACTTCGACTTCGCCCTCCCGCCCGAGCTGATCGCCCAGGAGCCGCTCGCTCGCCGCGACGCCAGCCGCCTGCTGCACGTGCGCCGAAGCGATGGAGCGTCGACCCACCGCACCTTCGCCGATCTCCCTGGCCTGCTCCGGGAAGGCGATCTGCTCGTCCTCAACGACTCGAAGGTGATTCCAGCGCGGCTGTTGGGTCAGAAGCGCGACACCGGCGGTCGGGTCGAGCTGCTCCTGGTGCGGCCTGCGACCGCGATCGGCGCCGAGGCGGCCCTGACGGGATCGACCGACGCGACACGGTGGATCTGTCTGGGCCAGGCCTCGAAGCCGATTCGCCCCGGCGCCAGGCTGACCTTCACCGGCGGGCTCGAGGCCGAGATCGTCGAGGCTCGCGGCGGAGGTGAGTTCGTCGTCGCCTTCACCTCGTCGGCTGCCACGCTCCAGGCGGCGATCGCCGTCGCCGGCCGGTTGCCGTTGCCACCCTACATTCACCGCGCGCCGTCAGCCGCCGACGCCGATCGCTACCAGACGGTCTATGCGAAGACGCTCGGTTCGGTGGCGGCTCCGACGGCCGGGCTCCACTTCACGCCGCAGCTGCTCGCCTCCCTCGAGGCCAGGGGCATTCGGCGCGCGACGATCACCCTCGAGGTCGGCCCGGGCACCTTCATGCCAGTACGCGACGGTGAGGTGGCCCAGCACGTGATGCACGCCGAGCGCTACCTCGTCTCCGAGGACGCCGCCGAGGCGATTCGTTCCACCAAGCGCGCTGGCGGGAGAGTGGTGGCGGTGGGCACGACGGTGACCCGCACGCTCGAGAGCTTCACCGACGGCGTCGTCGCGAGGAACGGGGAGACGGCGATCTTCATCACTCCGGGGTTCGAGTTTCGGGTCGTCGACGCGCTCCTCACCAACTTCCACCTCCCCAAGTCGACGCTGGTGATGCTCGTCAGCGCGTTCCTCGGCCGGGAGCGCACGCTGTCGGCGTACGCGGAGGCGATTCGGGAGCGCTACCGCTTCTTCAGCTACGGTGACGCCATGTTCATCGAGGGCGACCGATGAGATCTCCGCTGCTCCTCATGCTGGTGACTGCTGGCTGCCAGTGCTTCGAGCCGGTGAGCGAGCTCCCGACCGATGGCGGCCGGAAGGACGCAGGCGTCGTCGACGCAGGGCCCGAGTGCGTGGCCGCGGTCGACTGCCCCAAGCCCAACGAGAACGCGACCTGTGAGTTCGGAGGACCAGCCTCGGCGCGTTCCTGCATCGACGGCCGCTGCGTGTTCGATTGCCACGAGGCGCGGACCTGCAGCGCGAAGACGGGCTCGCCCGATCTCGTCTGCGACGGGGGCACGAGCTGCATGGCGACGGGCTGCCCCAACTTGAACGGCGTGGTGGGTCGGGTGGCCCGGCGATGCGACACCACCTGGCAGCCGCTCGGCGACTTCGCGATTCGGTATGCCCAGGGCGCGACCTGCGACTTCGTGGTCTCGGTCGACGGCGGCGGGTTCGGCACGATCCACTCCTCGTGTGATCGGCGGGCGAACGCGACGGTCAACGACGAAGGGCCCGTCACCTGTACGGTGCGCACCATCCCCGCGGCGCTCGAGCGGTGGGAACTCGGCTGCGCGAAGTGCATGTACCTGCTCGAGTGGCCGTGAGCGGCCGAGGCTTGTCTTTCGGGTCGCCCGCCGGTACTCGCGCCGGGTGAGCACGCCCCTCCCCAGAGAGCGCAGAGGCGATCAGCGCGTCGAGCCGTCGTTGGTGCGCTACGAGCTGGTGCACGTCGACGCCGGCACCGGGGCCCGCCGCGGGAGGCTCCACACGCCACACGGCACGATCGAGACGCCGATCTTCATGCCCGTCGGCACGGCCGGCAGCGTGAAGGCCCTCGCGCCAGACGATCTGACGACCCTCGACGCCCAGATCATCCTCGGGAACACGTACCACCTCATGCTCCGACCGGGAGAGCGGCTCATCGGCGAGCTCGGCGGGCTCCACCGCTTCATCTCCTGGTCGCGGCCGATGCTGACCGACTCGGGCGGCTTTCAGGTCTACAGCCTCGCCGAGATGCGGAAGATCACCGAGGAGGGCGCGACCTTTCAGTCGCACCTCGACGGCGCCAAGCACGTGCTCACACCCGAGCGCAGCATCGAGATCCAGGAGACGCTCGGCGCCGACGTCATCATGGCCTTCGACGAGTGCCCGCCGGCCTTGAGCGAGCGCAGCTACCTCGAGCCGTCCCTGGCGCGCACGACCCGGTGGCTCTCGCGCTGCGTCACCTCGTGGAGCCGGCTGCGCAGCTCGCTCTTCGGCATCGTGCAAGGCGGGCTGTTCGAAGATCTTCGCAAGCGGCACGTGGAAGAGATCTGCGCCGTCGAGCTGCCCGGCTACGCGCTCGGTGGCTTCGCGGTCGGCGAGGCGCCGGAGCAGATGCACGCGGGAGTCGCCTTCACCGCCCCGCTGCTCCCCAAGGACAAGCCGCGCTACCTGATGGGGGTGGGGACTCCGCTCGATCTCGTCACCTGCGTCGGAGCGGGCGTCGATCTCTTCGACTGCGTGATGCCGACCCGCAACGCGCGCAACGGCTTCCTCTTCACCAGCCAGGGCAAGCTCGTCATCAAGCACGCCCGCTACGCGAAGGACGAACGGCCCCTCGACCCGGCCTGCGCGTGCTACACCTGCCGCACGTTCTCACGCGCCTACCTGCGGCACCTCTTCATCGCTGGAGAGATCGTCGCGATGCGGCTCAACACGATCCACAATGTGCACTTCTACCTGTCGCTGATGGCGGAGGCGCGCGCGGCGATCGAGGCCGATCGGTACGGCGCCTTCGTGAAGGAGTTCCTGGCGAGGCCCCAGGTGATCAGCGAGCCGTGACGTTCTTCGGCCGGCAGCTCTTCTTCGCGCCGCTGGTGTTGCCGGTGGCGGCAGGGAGATCGGCGCACTCGTAACCCTCGCGGCACTGCGCGCTGGTGTTGCAGGTCGGAGAGCAGATGAGGTTGGTGTCGCCGAAGTAGGTGCAGATCGTGCCGCCCGGGCACTCGTAGGTCTGCGCCTCGGCCGTGCAGGCCCGCGAGCAGAAGCCACCGGGGATCTCGATGGCGGAGTTGGTGCCCTTGACGAAGCACGAGTAGCTCGGCGGGCAGTCGGCGCGGGTGGTGCACGCTTCCCCAGCGGTCACGAGCGAGCCACAGGCCGAACCGACGAGGAGGGCTGCGCCAAGAAGGGCCAGGCGACGGGCCGAGAGGGTCAGGTCGATCATGGGTCAGGCCCCCTAGCACACCTTGCTGGACCCATGTGTGCCTGATAGAGGCCGCGGTCCTACATGACGCTCGCAGCCAATCTCCTGCTCGCCGCCGAGTCTTCGGGCTTCGGCGGTCCGATGGCCTTCTACCTCGTCGCAATGGCGGCCATCGTCTACTTCCTGATCATTCGCCCGCAGCGCACCCAGCAGAAGGAGCACGACAACGTGCTCACCTCGCTCAAGAAGGGTGACGACGTGGTCCTCCAGTCGGGGATCCTTGGGAAGATCGCCGGAGTGGCGGAGAAGACCGTCTCGCTGGAGATCGCCAGCGGGGTGAAGGTGCGGGTGTTGAAAACCTCCGTGCAGGCGAAGGTCACGGTGGTCGACGATGCGCCCAAGGCTGACGACGCCAAGAAGGCGGCCGAGCCGACGAAAGAGGAGAAGTGACGATGGATCGCAGCTGGTGGACGCGGTTGGTGATCGTGCTGGTGATCGCGCTCGGGAGCCTCTGGTTCCTGACGCCGACCTACTACTCGATGTTCGTGCTCGACAGGGCCGATCGAAACGACGTGGCGAAGCTCGAGAAGGTGCTGCCGGTCTGGTCGGCGCCGGCGCGCTACCGCATGTCACTCGGGTTGGACTTGCAGGGAGGCATCCACCTCGTCCTGCGGGTCGACACCAAGACGGCGCTCGGCAAGCGGGCCCAGCGCCTCGCCCAGCAGATGGTCTCGTACATCGACTCCAAGAAGCTGGGGAAGCTCACCGAGGTCACCAACCAGGAGACCTACGAGGTGACCCTGACCGCGACCGACGCGGCGGCGATGGACGGCATCGAGAAGGAGCTCGTCGCGAGCTTCTCCGACTTCTCGAAGGTCTCGCGCAACGGGCCGACGCTGGTGATGAAGCTCGACTCGGCGCGGGTCGACCTGCTCATGAACGAGGCCGTCGATCAGGCGATGCTCGTGGTGCGCAAGCGCATCGACAAGTGGGGCGTCGCCGAAGTCGACGTGCGCAAGCTCGGCACCGACTCGATCCAGATCTCCCTGCCAGGTGAGAAGGACCCGGAGCGCGCGAAGGAGCTCATCGGCACCACCGCGCAGCTCGAGTTCCGCATCGTCGAGGAGCACGGCGACCTCTTCAAGGACCTCTACAAGAACACTCCGCCGGACCCGAACGCGGGCATCACCTTGGTCACCTCCCGCCAGGACAGCGAGGGCAACGAGCCGTCGCCGCCGTACCTCTCGGGCACCGACAAGAACAAGCTGCTCGCGTACGTCGAGGGCAAGGGCGGCGAGGGCAAGCAGGTGCTCCTCCACTGCGTCGAGGCGCCGAGCGGCAAGAGCAGCTGCCTGCGCTACACGACCTACCTCGTGCAGGCGACCGGGCTCTCGGGTGAGAACCTGACCGGCGCCGACGCGCGGAAGGACCCGACGACCAACGACATCGTCGTCGACTACCAGTTCAACGCGCAGGGCGGAAAGCTGTCGGAAGAGCTCACCGGCAAGAACGTGAACCGGCAGATGGGCATCGTCCTCGACGACAACCTCATCTCGGCCCCCGTCATTCGCGAGAAGATCGGCACCAACGGCCGCATCACCCTCGGCAAGGGCCGCAGCGACGAGCGCCTCAAGGAAGCGCAGATGCTCTCGCTGGCGCTCAAGTCAGGCGCGCTCCCGGCGCCGGTGTCGATCGGCGAGACCCGTCAGGTCGGCGCCTCGCTCGGAGACGAGCTGATCAAGAAGGGCACCACCGCCGCGCTCGTGGGCCTGGGGCTCGTCGTCATCTTCATGGCGATCTACTACCGGGTGTCGGGGTTGGTCGCCGACGTCGCCCTCATCCTCAATGGTCTGATGATCCTCACCGGGCTGGCGCTCTTCAAGGCGACCCTCACGCTCCCGGGCATCGCCGGCTTCGTGCTCACGCTCGGTATCGCAGTCGACGCCAACGTGCTCATCAACGAGCGCGTGCGCGAAGAGCTCGCCGCAGGCAAGGCGGCGCGAGTGGCAGTCGACGCAGGCTACGACCGCGCCTTCTGGACGATCTTCGACGCCCACGTGACGACGCTCATCGCGGGCTTCATCCTCCAGCAGACGGGAACGGGCCCGGTGCAGGGCTTCGCCACCACCCTCATCATCGGCATCATCGCTTCGCTGTTCACGTCGATCGTCGTGACCCGCGTCATCACCACCTACCTCGTGCACGGGCGCAACGCGCAGACCGTCTCGGTCTAAAGGGAACTCGAGATGCAGATCATCAAGGGCAAGACGAACATCGACTTCATCGGCAAGCGCAAGATTGCCGTGCTGCTCTCCACCGCCGCGAACATCGCCATTCTCGTCGGCATCGCCGCCGCCGGGTTCAACTGGGGCGTCGACTTCGCGGGCGGCACGCTGATCGAGCTGAAGTTCAGCGCCAACATCACCGCCGAACGGGTGCGTGAGGGCGCGGTGAAGGGCGGGCTCCACGAGCCGCAGGTGCAGAGCATCGGCTCGGCCGAAGACAACACGTTCATCTTGCGCATGGGCGGCGTGACCCAGCTGACCGCCGAGAGCGTGCAGAAGGCCGAGGCGGCGATTCGGGCGATCCCCGGCGTCGAGCTCACCAACTTCAACAAAGACCTCGACAACGGCATCATCACCTTCCGCACCAAGGGGGAGATCGCCGACTTCTCGAAGGTGGTGGGTGACGCGATCCGCTCCTCGGGCACCGGCGTCGCCGACGTGCAGCTCCTGCCTGGCCACAGCGCGGAGAGCGGCTGGGAGTACCACGTGAAGTCGGCGGGCATGTCGGAGAAGGTGAAGGAGGCGCTCACCGAGGGCATCACCAAGACGAGCGGCACCACCTTCGAGATCCGCCGCACCGACTACGTCGGCCCGCAGGTCGGTGAGCAGCTGCGCAACAAGGGCCTCGCCGCGCTGATCCTCGCGATGCTCGCGATCCTCGTCTACGTGGCCTTCCGCTTCGATCTGAAGTTCGGCCCGGGTGCGTTGCTCGCCATGCTCCACGACGTGATCATGGTGGCCGGCTACTTCCTCATCACGCGCCGCGAGTTCAACCTCACCTCGATCGCCGTGCTCCTCACCATCCTCGGGTACTCGATCAACGACACCATCGTCATCTACGACCGAATCCGCGAGGAGATGGTGAAGTACAAGGGCAAGCCGCTGACCGAGATCATCAACATCGCGATCAACGACACCCTGTCGCGCACGATCCTCACCTCCGGAGTGACCGCGCTCTCGCTCATCGGGCTCTTGGTCTTCGGAGTGGGCGAGATCTTCGACTTCGCGGCCGCGATGCTCTGGGGCATCGTCGTCGGGACCTACTCCTCGGTCTACATCGCGAGCCCGCTCACCATCTGGCTGGACGAGCGTGACGCTGCTCGCCACGCCCGTGGCGGTGGGGCAGGCGCGATGAAGCCGAAGGCGGCCTGATTCGGGTGGACTCCCTGGCGGGAGGTTCCCGCGAGGGCGGCGCTGGGCTTGCCAAGGCACGCGAGGCGAACGAGCCGCCCGAGGCGGAGAATGCCTCGGAGCGCGTTGACCACCTCGCGCAGTGCACCCTTCACGACGGGCCCGCTGCGTCGGCTCGCCGCGCTCAGGCCTCGATTCGGCTCACGAAGCCCTCGTCGACCCAGTGCGCGATCGCCTCGAAGGCCTTGGTGGCGGCCGCGTCTCCCGCCGAAGCGAAGCACTCGCACAGCTCGGGCAGCGGTGCCCTCACCGCGATCGCCGCCTCGAGGGCCGCGCCTTCTTCGTCGGGAACGCGCTGGTGGTAGACGGCGAAGCCCTGGCGGAAGACGGCGAGGCAGATGGGCGTGTTCTCCACCGTCACCGCCCGCCAGTCACGGCGATCGTCGAGTGCACGGAAGAGCGGGCGCACGTCGTAGCGGTGCTGGAGCAGATGGACGGAGGGGTGAATGGTGAAGCGGGCTCGCTCGGCGGTCTCGGCCGTCACCGCCCGCGCCAGCTCCTCGCGCGTCACCGTCGGGGCGTTCTCGGCGATGAACGACTGGGAGCGGACGTACTCGAGCTCGGCGAGCTCCATCAGCCAGGGCACACCCTCGACCGGAAACTCGTTGAGGAACGAGGCGAGGAACTGCCCGAGCTGCCCGAGGGAGGGCGCCATCGATGGATAGGCCTTGAGGTACTTCGCCACCAAGACGTCGAAGTCGTCGTCGCCCAGCACCGCCCGCACCATCGGGAACTCGTCTCGCAGCACGTCCCGCAGGCGCAGCCAGTACATCTCGGAATAGACGGCGACGCGCTCATCGGCGGAGAGTGCTCCGAACGAGCGAACGTGCCCGCTGGTGTGCTTCACCTCGGCGCTGCCGGCGAACCAGTCCCACAGCTGCTGCTGGAGCGCGGCGAGGCGCTCGGGGTACTCGCCCGTGGCGGTCACCGTCGCGGGAGCCGTCGAGGCGAGCGGCAGGGCAGGGGGGCCTGACACCTCGGCGGCGATCTGCTTCGCCCGCGTCGCCTCGGCGAGGAGCACCTCGAGCTCCGGCACGCCCTCGTCCCACTCGATGAGGCAAGAGACGTCACCGAAGCGCTTCACCGCGTGGCGATAGAGCGCCCAGACTTCGTCGCAGACGTGGCCTTCGTGGGTGTCGATGATGATGCTGCCGCGATCGAGGTGATGCGCGAGGTGGTACTGGCCCACCCGCTCGACGGGAATGGCGTCGAGGTACTGCTTGGCGTCGAACCCGTGGTTCCGGCTCGAGACGTAGACGTTGTTGACGTCGAGGAGGATGCCGCAGTCGGCCCGGCGCGCGACCTCGGAGAGAAAGTCCCACTCGGGCAGCTCGTCGTCGACGTGCTGCAGGTAGCTCGAGACGTTCTCGAGGAGCAGCCGCCGCCCGAGCACGTCTTGCACCTTCGACACCCGCTCGACGACGTGGGCGAGGCTCTCCTCGGTGTACGGCATCGGCCAGAGATCGTGGCTGTAGTTCCCATGGGCGCGGCCCCAGCAGAGGTGATCGCTCACCACCGCGGGCTCGAGGGCGCGCACCAGTTCCCGCCACTGCTTCAGGTAGCGGTGATCGAGCGGGTCGACGCTGCCGATGGCGAGCGAGACGCCGTGCAGCACGACGGGGCGGTCGCGGCGCACCTTCTCGATGACGGCCCATGGCCGGCCACCCAGCCCCATGAAGTTCTCGGAGATGGCTTCGACGAAGTCGACCTTCGGCGTCTGCTCGAGGAAGGCGCCGTAGTGGCGATTTCGGAGCCCGACGCCGTGTCCGAGTCTGGGAAACATGGGCACCTCGAAGCAGGACGAACCGATCGCACTCGACTCGATCGGAGAGGGATGCACCAGCGCTCGAGCCCGTGCGCGGCTGGCCACAGGAAACGACAGGCGCTGGAAATGCCACGGGCGACGAGGAGCGCTCGTCGCCCGCGTGTTCATCGAGGACCGCGTCTTCAGCGGGCGCGGCTCACTTCTTGGCCGCGTCCTTCTTGGGGGCTT
>JBPOIJ010000167.1:0-20374 GCA_052034585.1 Myxococcota bacterium | reverse complement strand
CATGTTGCAGGTGACGCCCTGGCAGGGGTTGTTGGTGCAGGCGCCGTTCGCGCAGCCGAAGACGCAGGTGGTGTCTTGCGCCGAGTAGCTGCACGCGCCGCCCGAGCAGGTGCCCGCGGTGGAGAAGGTGCGCAGCGTCGTCGCGTTGAGGCAGGTGTTCGCCGGCGGCGTGTTGCAGGTGACGCCCTGGCAGGGGTTGCCGGTGCAGGCGCCGTTCGCGCAACCGAAGGCGCAGGTGGTGTCTTGCGAAGAGTAGCTGCAAGCGCCGTTCGCGCAGGTGCCGGCGGTGGAGAAGGTGCGCAGCGTGCTCGCGTTCACGCAGGTCGCCGCGGGCGGCTGGTTGCAGCTCACGCCCTGGCAGGGATTGCCGACGCAGGCGCCGTTGGTGCAGCCGAACTGGCAGGCGGTGTCCTGCGAGGCGTAGCCGCAGGAGCCGTTCGCGCAGGTGCCCGCGGTGGAGAAGGTGCGCAGCGTGCTCGCGCTCACGCAGGTCGCGGCCGGCGGCATGTTGCAGGTGACGCCCTGGCAGGGGTTGTTCGTGCAGCGGCCAGCGAGGCAGCCGAACTGGCACGCGGTGTCTTGCGAGGCGTAGCTGCAGGCGCCTCCGGAGCAGGTGCCGCTGGTGGTGAAGGTGCGCAGCGTCGACGGGTTCACGCACGTCGCCGCGGGCGGCTGGTTGCAGGTGACGCCCTGACACGGGTTGCCGGTGCAGGCGCCGTTCGCGCAGCCGAACTGACAGGTGGAGTCGCTCGGCGTGTAGAGACAGCTCCCCGAGGAGCAGACGCCGGCGGAGCCGAAGATGCGCAGCGTCGTCGCGTTGAGACAGGCGCTCGCCGGAGGGGTGTTGCAGGTGATGCCTTGGCACGGGTCGTTGACGCAGCGGCCGTTCTGGCAGCCGAAGCGGCAGGTGGTGTCGGTGGGAGAATAGAGGCAGCTCCCGTTCGAGCAGACGCCGCTGGTGCCGAAGGTGCGCAGTGCGGTCGGCGAAGCGCAGAAGGGCGCGGGCGGCTGCGTGCAGGACACGCCGGCACACGGGTCGTTGGTGCAGCGGCCGTTCGCGCAGCCGAACTGACAGGTGGTGAGCGTCTCGGCGTAACGGCAGCCACCGTTCGCGCAGGTGCCCGAGGGCGCGTAGGACTTGAGCGTCGTGGCGTCGGTGCAGACGGACGAAGGCGGCGTGGTGCAGGTGACGCCCTGGCACGGGTTGTTCTGGCAGGCGCCGTTCGCGCAGCCGGAGGTGCAGGTCTCTTCACGGGAGCCGTAGAGGCACTGGCCGCTCGAGCAGACGCCGCGCGCGTCGAAGATGCGGAGCTTGGTGGCGTCGACGCAGACACTCGCGGGCGGCATCGCGCAGGTGACGTTCATGCAGGCGTTGGTGCCGCCGTCGAGCTCGACGCCCGCATCGGAGGAGGTGCCTGCGTCGGTGGTGCCCCCGTCATTGGTCTGGCCCGCGTCCATCGGGGTGATGTCGGCGACGCAGCGGCCAGCGACGCACGCGCCCTGACAGGTCTGATCCATCTCGGCGAAGGTGCAGGCCTCGGCGCACGAGTCGAGGCGGAGCACGAAGTCACGCGAGGTGTGGCCGTCGAGGCAGATGGACGGTGGCGGCGACACGCCCGCGCACTGGACCGAGCAGTCCGGTGGAGGGTTCGAGGTGGGGCAGCCGGTGAGCGCGACGACGGAGAGGAGCAGGAGACGAGACTTCATGGTGCCGGCCAGACCCTCCAGGTCGGCGGCAGGTGCAATCGGCCGTCAGCGAGTTTTCCGAGGAACGGTGAGCAGTTGGACGCCCACCGACGACGGGAGCGCCTGGGTGAGCGGGCTCTTCTTCACCTGGTGAAAGACGAAGCCCAGCGGTGCGTGCGCCTCGAGAATCGGTCGGAGCCGTTCGGTCCAGAGCGAGGACGAAGCCTTCTCGGGCGCGTTCGCGAGCGCTTCGAGCGCGCGCTTCACCTGACCCTTGGAGAGACCTCGACGTGCAAGCCTGGCAGCGGGTTCGGCACCTTTCGTCGGCGGGCCGAGGTCGCACGAGCACCCGCCGTGCGTCACCAGGAGCAACGCCTCGCCAGGAAAGCGGGCCGCGATGGACGGGTTCGGTTGATCAGCCACCTCGAGCCGTGCCTCGCGGAGCGCGTTGATCAGCCCGATGCGGCGTGAGGGTGCGATGGCGACGGTGAGGAAGGTGCACATGGTGCTCGCCTGTCAGCTTGGCGCTTCTCTCGCCGCTCCGCACTCCGCGCAGTGCCGAGCCTCCGACGTTCGCAGCAGCTTGCCGCACGCGGTGCAGGCATCGCCAGCACACGATCTTCACGGTCTGAGTTGCGGCTCGAAGGGAAGGCCGTACGCGCTCGTGCCCCTGAAGCCTCAGGGACCGCGGGTTGCCAGGAATCCACCCGCGACCGCCGACCTTCGGGACCGAGGTGGAGGCCCCCTTCTATTGGGTTCGCACAACCAGACATTCTTCATCCGTATGCACCGTGGCGCAGGTGAGCGCGATGGCGAGCCGATTTGTTCGGTTTGGCGAATCCAATAGAAGTGCCCTCAAACGCCTCGGCCTGGCACCCTCGTTGGATGTTCCTCGCACCTCCGCCCACGAGCCCTTCGCGTTGCGAAGGACCGTCTAGGCAATCGACCAGATGAACACCGCGAGGGGCCCGAGGAGAACCGCGAGCGCGGTGAGACCTCCGAGCACGGCGGCGAGGCGAGAGGGCGGCGGCGAGACGAGGGTGTCCATGGGAGCAGGCTCCTTGGGGGTAGCGGGTGGGTTGTTCCGGGCAGGGGACTTCTGGTTCCGGCGAACCTCAGCCGGGCCGATGTCGCGAGCGAGACGTCCTCTCAGTCTCCCCACCTGAGAATTTCATTCATGCCTGTTTGTGATTGCCGTCGTCGGAGCACTCGGCGTATTGGCGCGGCGTCGGTCAAGGGAACCCGGTGTGAATCCGGGACTGCCCCGCAGCGGTAAGCAGGAACGAACGCCGTCACCAAGCACTGGGTCGAGAGACCTGGGAAGCGACGGCAAGTAGGTGGCTCGATGAGAGCCGCGCCTGCGAGTCCGAAGACCTGTCCGATGCGGTGGCTCCGCTGTGGAGCCCTCGCCAAAGCAGTCCCATCGCTCCGAGGGGAGCGGGCGGACAGGGTGCCAGGTCGCGCGTCACATCGCGGGTGTGGTCCCTCTTCCGTCCGTTCTTCTCGGGGCACATGGAGCCGACGGGGCTCCGCGGAGGAACGATGACGAGGAAGACGTGGATCGCCGGGTTGGCGATGACGGTGCTGATCAGTGCGTGCGGACCGACTGAGCCGATGAAGAGGTGCACGGCCCAGAGCTGCGCGAACGGGTGCTGTGCCGCTGATGGAGCGTGCGTCCAGGGGAGCTCGAACACGGCGTGCGGGATCAGCGGGCGGGCGTGTTCGGTGTGCTCGGGAGGACAGACCTGTCAGATGAACGAATGCCGCGCGCCTTCGGCAGGCGGGTCGGCGGGTGGATCGACTTCGGGCGGATCAGGTGGCGGATCAGCCGGCGGATCGACGGGAGGTGGATCGACGGGAGGTGGATCGACGGCGGGTGGATCGACGGCGGGTGGTTCGGCAGCGGGTGGATCAGCTGGCGGATCGACTGCTGGCGGATCGACGTCAGGTGGTTCCGCAGGCGGCTCCACGCTCGACGCGGGAGTGACCTGCGCGACGGCCGCGCTCGATCCCGTTCTCGGTTCATTCTCGCTGCGAGGGACGACGACGGTCGCGAGCTCCGGCGCACTGCCCGCGGGATCCACCGCGCTCGGGCTCCACAACGGCGTGCTGTTCACCGTCACGCTCGACTACAAGCTGCGCGTCCTCGGCACGCTCCCCACGCTCGCGCTCGGAACGCCGATCGTCGACGTCCGCGCTCCGGCCGATCGCGATGGCGGCATGATCTTCGTCGGAAACGGAATCGTTTCGAACGGCACGAAGCTCCTCGCTGGCTATACGAAGCCGGGGGCTGGGTTCCCGGGTGCCGTCGCGTTGGTTCAGCCCGAGGACGGCGGCGTCGAGTACGTGAACGCTCCTGGCGCGTACACGTTCGCACCGCTCCAGAGCGGAGCGTTCGTCATCAACGGCAAGGGCCTCGGCTCGACGACGACCGACGGGCTCCATGTGCTGCGGCCAGGCTCACCGTCGCAGTCGGCCTTGCTCGCGACCTTCCCCGACGCGTTCGGTGGCAGTGGGTTCACCGCCGTCACTGGCAACGGCGTCTTGGTCGCTGGCGATCTCCGCAGCTCCGACTTCGCCAACGTCGTGCGCGCGATTCCTCCGTCGCGCTATCTCGCAGCGGTCGCGAGCGGCTCGACCTTCGCCTACACCGCGAACGACGCGCCAGTGGTCGCCGACGGGTTCGACTTCGCCGATCTGGCTGCCTTCCAGAATGACGCGATCGTCGTTCGTGGCGGCTACGACGCGATGTTCAATTCGTACACGGTGCGCGTCGAGCGAGTGCCGCTGATGCTCTCGGGCTCGGGCACGCAGACCGTGACGGTGGGCACCGCGCTGCCTTTGCTCGAGAACTCGGCGCTTCGCTGCACGTCGGTGTTCGTCACCATCGGAGCCGGCTCCGACCTCGTCCTCGGACTCGATGACCGCCTCGGCCGGCGGCTCGTGAAGCTGACGCCGTGACCTCGCGCCTGCTCGTCCTCTGTGCGTTCGTCGGCTGCGGCCCTCCGGTGGTGCACGGAGACGGAGGGCTGCACGCCGATCCACCCGATTCGTCGTCGGTCGACGGCGGCCTGGCCGACGCGGGCTCGCTCGATGCTGGAGCGATCGACGCAGGCTCGGTCGATGCGGGAAGGTCGATCGACCCCTGGGCAGATCGAGTCGTGCGCTTCGCTCCAGGGCCTGGCGCGGGCTTCGGGCAGGACCGCTTCCCTGGCGTCGTGCTCGGGCCTCCACAGGGCGCCGGCGCGGGCAGCGGCTCACTCGACGTGCTGTCCCTCGGCCGGGAGGGCGTCATCGAGCTCGAGCTCATCGACCTCCTCGCCGTCGATGGCCCCGGCGTCGACCTCCTCGTCTTCGAGAACCCGTTCGGAAACTTCTTCGAGACGGGTGTCGTGGCGGTGAGCGACGACGGCGTGACGTGGCGCGAGTTTCCGTGTGCCACTGACGTGGACGCGGGCTCTCCAGGGTGTGCAGGCGCGCACGTCGTGTTCGCCAACCCGGCGCTCGGCATCTCGGGCACCGACCCGAGCGTCGCTGGCGGAGATGGGTTCGATCTCTCGTTGGTCGGGCTCACGCGCGCGCGCTTCGTGCGAGTGAAGGACTCGGGGTGGAACCGGTTCTACGGCCCGCCTGGTGGTGGCTTCGATCTCGATGGCGTGGCGGTGGTGAATGGACGACTGCCCGACGGCGGAACGCCCTAGCGGCAGGTCATTCTTGCCATTCCCGAGGGGACCGGTCTTCCCGACGGCTCCCCTCGGACACCGGCCGCGGAAGCGACGGGAGCGGAGTGGCCGTGCGCCGGCTTTCCCACTCGATGAAGCAGGGCTCCCAGCGGCCGAGGTGACGCGCGAGCCGGGTGAAGCGCTCCTCGACGTCGAGCGGAGGATCGTTCAGCGCCGCGCACGCCTTGGTCGCTTCGCTCGAGAAGGCCTGACGGCAGGCGAGCGTGGCCTCGTTCACCGCCTTGCTGAGCGGTGCATCGAGTGGATGCGGACGGCTGCTCGTCTCTCGTTCCTCTCCGTCGAGCAGCACCTCGTCGGCGCTCAGCCGCTTCGTCGTCACCACGCCGGCGCAGGTGAGCGAGAGGTCGGCGTCGAGCTGGAGTCGAGGGAGCGACTTCTCGAGGTCGAAGGTGCGCATCGCTGGGTCGGCTGGTTCGTTCCGCTTGGGTGGCGTGACGGTTCGGCAGCGGGCGACGAGGCGCGCGTCCATCGTCGCGGGGAGCATCGGCCAGCGCGGTTGACGATAGCTGCAGTCCCAGCGAGCGGTGTCCCAGCGTCCGGCTTCGAGCGGCGCGAGGTCCTCGTCGAGGCCCGTCAACCAGCTCGCCTGCGCGCGATGGAGCAGCACTGCATTCCGTCGCGGGCCGGCCTCGCGCGCGAGCGCGGTGTGGAGATCGGCAGCCGCTCGACTGAACGGCTCGGCGCGCAGGCGCAAGGAGTCCACTCCGACGAGCGGCCGAACGAGGACGGCGGCACGCTCGGGCTCTCCCTGGCTCGCAAGCGACTGGGCGCGACGGAGCAGAGATTCGGCCGCGCGCTCGAGGTCTTCGACGAGCGGCTTGGCGAGGGGAGCGTGGCTCGGAAGGCCCAGCGCGCGAAGGGTGTCTGCGCTCGTTCGGGCTCGTTCGTCGTCACTTGCGCCAGCCAGTCCCTTCTTCACGCGCGTCACGAGCGTCGAGGTGGCGCGGTCGACCTCCTTCGCGTCGCCTCCATCGAGCCGCCAGGAGCGCAGGCACCGCGCAGCCTCCATATCGCTGCGGCGCAAGCACTCGGCGCCTTCTCCGAAGGCCGATGAGCCGGGGAAGTCGGGGCGCTCGGGGTGTGGGTCGACGGGATCGACGGGCGCAGGTTGGGTCGGCGTCGCGCGCGTCGGAGTGCCTGCTGCGACGACCTCGCCCAAGAAGCCATCGGCCTCGTTCTTCCAGCGCGTGCGCAAGAGCGAGGTCGTCTCGTCGGCGCCGAACGCACGGGCGATGGCTTCGAGTTCCTTCACTGCGGCTTCGCGTCCCTCGTGTTGCTGGAGCTCGAAGAGTCCATCGACGACGTGCACCGCGCAGGCGCGGCGGGCGGAGCTGAGCGCACGACTGGCGGGAACGAGCTCGTCTCCAGGCGCGGTGTCGAGCGCGCTGCGTTCCTTGGCGAGCGAGCCTTCGAAGGCCGCGAACGACTCACAGGTCGGCGCCGACGCTTCGAGCCGCTCGGCACGCTGTTTAACCGTTCCCGTCGTCACGCAGGCGGTGAGCAGCGAGGCGAGCAGGAGGCGACCCATCGTCGACACACTGGACCCACCGAGGTCGTCGAACAAGTCATTCAGGGCCCCGTTCGTCAGAGGCCGCCATCGATGAAGGCGTTCGCCGCCACGATGGTCTCGAGGCTCAGCATCGTCAGGTCGTACGGTGGGAAGTCGCTTTCACCGAAGCCGAAGTCGAGCTGGTGGCTGGTTCCGCGCGCGGTCAGGAGCCGAAGCGAGGTGAATGGTTGATGGGTCAGGCAGTTCTGCCCAGCGAACTGCTGCACCGACGGGAGACATCCGGCCGTCTGGGCTCTCCAGCTCGGGTTGCCCAGCGCGTCTGGCGCGAGCCTCGCGTCGACGACGAGCGTGATGCCACCATCGAGTTGAACTGCCCGCGCCTGCACGGTGGCGCCACCGTCGAGCGCATCGATGCTCGCCTTGAAGTGGCACTCGAGGAATCGACAGGAGCGGCTCCAGCTCAGCTCCAATTGAACGACGTCTGGCGGCCCGGAGCAGGCAGCCGAGTAGCGCGCACAGTAGCCAAAGCCAGGCGCCCGGCACTTCAGCCCGCTCACGCAGTCGCGTTCGGCTTGGCACAGACCGCAGAGCTCCGACGGCACCGTGTGGCTGGGACCGGCATCTGACTCACCAGCGTCGGTCGCGAGCCCAGCGTCCCTCAGGCTCGCCGCACCGGCATCCGCCGCACCCCCGTCGCTCGAAGCGCACTCCTGCTCGCACCCCACCTCGCACTGGCTGCAGGTGCGTGCGCAACCCGTCGCCAAGACGAAGGCCGTGAAGGCGCCGAGGATTCGCACGAGGCCTCATGCTCGCATACCGAGTTGATCTCCGACAACGATGAGCCGAACGCGCGAGCTCGCGCTTCTCACCGACATGCGCTCGGTTCTGCTCGTCTTCCTCGCCGCGCCCGCGTTGGCGGCAGATTGGTACGTCGCGCCCACCGGCCAAGACAGCAACGCCGGCACGAGCACCGCGCCCTTCGCGACCATCGGCGCGGCTCGCACTCGCTCCGGCACCGGAGACCGCATTCTCCTCGCCCGCGACGGCACCTATTTCGCCGCCGGCCTCGACGTCGGGAGCGGCCGCACGGTCACGGCCTGGGGAACCGGCGCCGCGCCAGTGTTGACGGCCTCGCGTCCCATCACGCTGACCGGCACCTGGCCGCAGGACGCGCGAGTGCGCACGGCGGCGAGCAGCACCAAAGTGCTCGCGCTCTACGTCGACGGCCGCTTCGTTCCGCTCGCGCGCTGGCCGAACACCGGCTTCCTCCGCATCGACAACGACGACAGCCCAGACCGAATCGTCGACACCGAGCTGGCGAGCCGGCCCGGTGTCGCAGCAGGACGATGGACCGGCGCGCAGGTCCGCTGGCGGCGCTGGAGCTGGTGGTGGGAGACGCGGCCCATCAGTGCTCACTCCGCGGTGAACACGCTCGACCTCGGGCCCGACGGCCGCTTCCAAGACCCCTTCTCCGACCCCGGCTCGGGCTACTTCATCGACGACGACCTCGACGAGCTCGACGCGCCAGGCGAGTGGTACTGGGGCAACGGCACGCTCTACGTGATGCCTCCGACGTGGGCGACGGCGAGCAGCACCTACGAGGCCGTGACGGCGACGACGGGCGTGACGAGCGGCGGCACCTCGTTCAGCGACGTGCAGTTCCAGCGGTTCGTCGGCGCCGCGCTCACCCTCAATCGACCCGCCACCGTCGAGCGCTGCACCTTCGCCGAGCTCGAGACCAACGCCATCGCCTTCACCTACGACGCGCAGCCCTTCGTCATTCGCGGCTCGACGTTTCGTGACGTGCGCAACGTGGCCATCTCCGGGTGGGCGAACGCGGCGGGCGCGACCGGGTCGCTCGTCGAGCGGAACACCTTCGTGCGCGTCGGCATGGAGCGCGGGTACGGCGGGAGCGGCTCCTGGCACGCGGCGGCGGTCATCATCGGGCGCGCGAATGCAGCGACGGTGCAGCTCAACCGCTTCGTCGACGTCGGCTACGCGGGCGTCATCCTCGGGAGCGACGGCCAGACGGTGCAGCGGAACGTCTTCGTGCGCACGATGGGAACGTTGAACGACGGCGCCGCCGTGTACACGAACTGCAACGCGTCGATCATTCGCGAGAACATCGTGCTCGACACCATCGGCGACCTCGAGACCTCGCACGAGTGGTGGCCGCTGGGGCACGGCATCTGGCCCGAGTTCCTCTCGGACTTTCACGACACTCGCATCGAGAACAACACCATCGCCGGGAGCAACGGCCTGGGCATCATGTTGCCGAACAACTTCACCAGCACGGTGACGGGGAACGTGGCGGTCGACAACCGCACCGGAGGGCTCGGGCTCTCGGGGAACGCGAGCGACAACCAGAACCACGTCATCAGCAACAACGTGCTCGCGGCGGTGCTGCCCTCGCGGAGAATCGTGCGGCCGGAGAACCTGACGCACTGGTGGCTTCCTCCGTATCCAGCGCCGACGCCCATCGCGCTCTCGTTCGAGGCGGGCATCGACTACGGCTCGATGACGAACAGCACCTTCATCGCTCCCGCGACGGGAGCGCACGTCATTCGCGAGGGAACGAACGACTACGACACGCTCGCGGCGTGGACGGCGGCGGCTCCGAGTTGGGCGAGCGCGACGGGGAGTTCGGTGGTGCGGAAGAACGCGCTGTTGGTGTTCAACGACACCGAAGCCGCCGCCGACGTCGTGACGCCTGCTGGCAGTTGGACGCTCGCCGATGGCTCCGCCGTCGGAGCGACCGTTCACCTCGACCCTTTCCGCAGCGTGGTCTTGGTGACGAGCGCGGCGGTGCCGGTGAGTCCTCCGTACGTGGCGGCCTCGGGGATCGACTGGCGCGCGGTGGATCCACTGGGGTCGGCGGGCGGCGGCTCGGGATCAGGTGGCGGATCAGCTGGGGGAACGGCGTCGGCGGGTGGCGCTGCTGCTGGTGGATCGGCATCGGCAGGCGGCTCGACCGCGGGTGGTTCAGCATCGGCTGGAGGATCCGTCTCCGCCGGTGGCGCTGCGGCTGGTGGGTCAGCCTCGGCGGGAGGGTCGACCGCGGGTGGTTCAGCATCGGCTGGAGGATCCGTCTCTGCGACGTCTGGCGGATCGGCAGCGGGTGGATCCGCGCTCGCCGGTGGCTCAGCCGGAGGAACGTCGAGCGGCGACATGATCGGCGGCTGCGGCTGCGCCGGCACCGAATCGCTCGCACCGATGTTGCTGGCGCTCCTCGCGCTCGCTCGACGACGACGGTGACGAGGAACTCTCGGCCCGCGTCAGAACCGGCCGAGCTCGAGCGAGGACACCGCCGGCGGCAACCCCACCGCACTTCGTCGGAGCGAGGTGTCACGGACCTCGAGTGCCACGACTGCGCCGATCGACGGCAGCACTCCCAGGAGTGCACTCACCGCGATGACGAGCAGTGGTGCGACACCGAGCGCGGCCAAGATCAGGTTCACCAAGATGCCGACGGAGCCCCCGACGAGCGCTCCGAGAATGCCCCAACCGAACCCGGCTTGGCCGTCGAGGAGTCCGTGCGCGAGGCTCCCGAAGGCGCCGGTGGTGATCAGCTGGACCGGGTAGACGAGGGCGACGGTCGTCGCTGAGCACAGCGAGCACGTCGCGAGCAACAGGGCAGACCAGAGGAAGGCGCCTCCGACCGCAGCGAGTGCCTCGGTCGCGCCGCGCCGGGCGCCCAATCCATCGGTGAGGCTCGCGGCTCCATTCGGAGGATGGAACGCCTCGCCAGCCCGGCAGCTCTCGAGCACCTCGTCGCCTCGTTGGATCTGCTGACACCAGGTGCCGTCTGGCTTCTGAATGCGGCCGAGGAACTCGTCGGCCGAAGCGGCGGAGGCACCGAGCGTCATGGACACAACGAGCAAACGAAACGAGGCCATTGGAGGGCCGTGAGTGTCGGGTGAAAGCCGGTTGGTCTCAAGAGAAGCGGCCACCGGCGCCGAAACACGCCGCGGGGTCGGCCGTAGGTTCAGCGTGTTCAAGGATTTCGCCAACGTCTGGTCCCCGGTCATCCTCGCGAGTCGGCTCAGCACCAAGCCACTCCCCGTGCGCTTCGCCGGGGAAAACCTCGTGTTCTTTCGCGATGCTCAGGGTGTCGCCCACGCGCTCCTCGACCGGTGTCCGCATCGAGGGGTGAAGCTCTCGCTCGGTGAAGTGACGAAAGAGGGTTGCCTGCGCTGCCCGTTTCACGCCTGGGAGTTCGCGGGCGACGGCACGGCCACCCACATTCCGCTCAACCCCGACGCGAAGAAGGAGCGGCTCGGCGCGACCGGCCTTCCGACTCGTGAAATCGGCGGCGTGCTCTGGGTCTACACCGCGCCCGGAGCGGAAGCGCCGAACGAGCCGACCGTGCCCGACGGCCTCACGATGGATGGCGTCGCGCGCACCTTCCTCGAGGTCGACTGGAACGCGGACTGGACGCGCGCGATGGAGAACATGCTCGATTCCCCGCACGTGCCGTTCCTCCACCAGAACACCATCGGCAAGTTCGTGCGCCCGTACCTGAAGCGCGACTCGAAGATGAACGTCCAGTGGGAGGAGACCGAGTTCGGCGGCCGCACCCGTTCGCTGCTCGACGACCGCACCGACGCGGGAGGCGAGCTCACGTACTACGCGCCCAACATCATGGCGCTCGACATCAAGATCCCCGGGAAGCTCTTGCGCATGCACTCGTTGGTCGTGCCCATCGAGACCGGCAAGGTGCGAATGATCATCATCGGGGTGCGCTCGTTCGCGAAGCTCGCGTTGCTCAACCCCATCTTCAACCGGCAGAACGCGAAGATCGCCGAGGAAGATCGAGCCATCGTCGAGTCGTCGTGGCCGGTCGTGGTGCCGCCTGCCTCCGAGGAGCGCTCGGTGCGCACCGACAAAGCCACCCTGCGGTTTCGGAAATACTACTTCGAGAAGTTGGCGGGCTCGGAGGTGAAGCAGCGGCACCTCGAGATGGTCAAGGCGAGCTGATCAGTTCGTTCGAACGAGCCGGTAGCCGAGATCGATCGCGTCGAGCTCGAGAATGGCTGCGTACTTTCGATGCCAGACACCCGACGAGAGCTCCGCCGCGAGCCGCGTGAGGCCTGCGCCGAGCGACGGCAGCTTCCAGAACGACGAGCTCGCTCGCCGGATCCGCTCGTCGAGATACGCCTCGGGCCGCCGCCACCACGCGTAGAGGAACCCGTCACGGCAATCGTGAGGAATGAGCACCGGCTCGATGATGACCGGGCCGAGCGAGCGCGAGTACGTCTCGAGCCGCGGCATCTGCGCTTCGTCGAGCGCGATGAGCTCCGGGAAGTAGTCGGTGAGCCACATCCCTCGCGCGGAGGGGTCGTAGGTCAACACCACGACACGCTCGCGAGCCACCCGCCTCAGCTCGGAGAGCCCCTTCGGCCGATCCTTCTAGTGATGCACGGTGAGCACCGCCATCGCCGCGTCGAACGAGCCGTCGGGAAACGGGAGCGCCTCGGCGACCGCTCGCACCACCGGCGCAGGCGACGACCGCTGACGAATCATCTCGATGGAAGGCTCGGCCGCGACGACGTGCCGGCCCGACGGCTCGTACGACCCGGTTCCGGCGCCGACGTTGAGCACCGTGCGTGAACTCGCGAGCGCACGCTCGAGCTGGTTCGCGATGCGAGGCTCGGTCCGCCGCAGCGCGGAATAGTTCACCCCGATGACGTCGTAGCTGACGTGCATTCGTCAGCGGGTAACGGACGGCGCCTCGCCAAGCAAGGACGAGCCTCGTTGCGCAATTTTGCGTTCACGCATCGCTTTGCACATGTCGCGGTGAACCGGGTGTCTGGTGGGCATGGGATCAGACCTCTATCGAGTCAAAGTCGCTGCAAATCAGGGCCGGACGGTCACGCTTCGAGTGGAGGTCGTGCATCCAGACGCGAACTACCTCTCGGAGAACGAGTCCTTCGGGCTCATGTTGCTCCACGAGGGCACGCGCGGGGTTCAAGACGCACCGCTCGCGAAGGAGATCAGCTTCGAAGACACCCTCGATCGCGGCTGGCTCCAGCTCTACACGCGCGGCTTCGTCGAGAAGGTCGAGAAGACGATCGAATCAGGCAACCCCGATGGCCAGACGCAGGCCGACTGGCTCAAGGGCACGCTCACCATCACCGCGACGGACCCCGCGTGGGTCGCGCACCTCAAGGTCGGCGCCGAGTTCGACAGCCGCGCCTTCGATGCTGGCTACGACTTCGCCGATTGCGCGCCGATTCGCCCCGGGCAGGTCGATCCGAACGCGCCGGTGCCTCCTGCCTTCGTCACCGTGCCAGGAGCGATTTGGGAGAACAGCGGACTCCCGGCTGCCGTGCGCGCCGCGGCGTACAGCGCGAGCGCCTATCGAAGCCCGAAGCTCCGCAAGGGCACCTTCCAGCCGGCCGACTTGAAGGACCTCGACGGACAGGTCGTGGTCTTCCAGGGCCCGTACGACGAGTCGCTCCAGGTGGGCACGCTCAGTCTGCAAGGTGACTCGATTCGGCTCTTCACGGTGAGCGAAGGCGGCTGGGGCAGCTCGGGGTCGTCACCGTTCGAGGGCAGCATCGGCCTCGCCGAGCTGGTGCCGGGCAAGCGGCTGGGCACGAAGCTGAAGGTCTCGTCGCTCCTGCGCAACATGAAGCCGGAGCTGCGCTCGGTCGCCGTCGAAGGCGGGTCGGCGCTCTTCCGCATCGCGGTGCCGCCGGGCTGCGAGTCCTTCGCGTCACTCGAAGAGGCGGGCTTGCTCGCGCTCGGGTTCCAGTTGCTGGTGAAGCCGCTCAAGCCAGCCGAGGAGTTCGCCACCCAGAACCTGCTCAATCCCTCTCCGCTCTCGTGGACGATCGAGCGTGAGGTGCTTCGGCTGTTCCCAGCGGAGCAGCGGCAGATCAGCCAGTACATCGACGGCAAGATGATCCCGGCGGGCGACACCTTGCCCGATGAAGGCAGCCTCGCCGGCAAGCTCGCGCGGGCGATCATCGCGAAGACCGAAATCGTCTCCGGCGCGGCGATGGTGGCGGGCGCGCTCGATCAACTCGACGAGGCGGGCCAGCGGAAGGTCTTCGAGGCGCCGTGGGCGGAGGTCGTGGTGAGGGTCACTCCGCGCGAAGCGGTGTACCTGCAGCACCTGTCGTCGCCGATCAAGCCGTCGCTCCTGCCGCAGTGGTTCGGTGACGCGGAGGCGTGGGACGGCGCGCCGCTCGTGCCGGCGACCGCTCCGACGGGGTTTGGAAAGTCCTCGCCTCCGCCGGCGTCGTCGTCATCGGCGTCCTCGAACGCGAGCGCGAGTTCCAGTGCGCCAGCGGCCTCGTCGAGCTCGAACAAGGTGCTGAAGATCGTCGGCATCGGCTGTGGTGCGATCGTCGCGTTGACGTTGCTCTGCCTCATCCTCGGTGCGTTGGCGGGCGGTGGAAAGTGAGCGGGCTCGATCGAGAGCTCATCGCCCGGCTGACCCAGGCGCCGATGAGCCCCGAGGCCTGGCGTGCGCTGCTCGAGCGGCATGGGAGCTTCGTTCGCCAGACACGGCCTTCAGCCTCGAGTGGATGGCAGGTGCTCGACGTCGCTGGCATGCCGCTGGCGATGTGGACGGGCGGGCAGAGTGACGATCAGCTCAACCTCAAGTTCGGCAACCTGACTGGGCTGTCGCTCGAGGGAGCGCGGCTCGTCGCGGCCGCGATGCCAGGGGTGCTCGCCGAGAAGGTGAACTTCCGGGGAGCCAGCTTGCGCCTCGCGCTGTTGACCGACGCGCGGCTCGACGGCGCCGACTTCGAAGGCGCGGAGCTCGACCTCGCCGACTTCTCTCGTGCCTCGCTGCGCAACGCGAACCTGAAAGGCGTGACGGGCTCGGAGACCGATTTCGAGAACTGCGACTTGAGCGGCGCGGACTTCACTGGAGCCGAGCTCGTTCGGCCCAAGTTCACCGGTGCGCGGCTCGATGGGGTGAAGGGGCTCGACGTTCGTTGAGTCGGTGCCGGAGGTCTGCTGCGATGCGCGCCGATGCGCCAGCTCGTGCTCAGCCGCCGGAGTGACCACCGAGTCGCGCGCGCGAAGGCGTTCCTCTCGAGCCGGTCGACGTCGGAAGAGCTCCTCATTCTCGCTTCGACGTTCGAAGCGGCGGCCGAGCTCACCCGGAGCACGGTGCCGTCCTTTTTCGGTTGGCGGCGCTCGACGGTCTATCGCTGTGCGCTCGAGCTCGCCCGGCCAGCGCTGCTCGCGAAGGGCCTGACCGCCGTCTCGGCGCTCTCGCTCGAGGCGCTCTGGGCGCGGGTGACGCACGAGCTCGCCGAGGCGAACCAGCTCCATCGCTTGACTCCGCTCGACGGCATGCCGGGCCTCTCTCGCGCGTTGGCGCGAACGGTGGGCGAGCTGCGGGCGCTCGAAGTGAACGCCGCCTCGCTCGAGCCCGCGCTGCGTGAGGCGATGATGGCCTTCGAGCGCACCTTGGCCGACGCGAAGCTGGCCGATCGCGCGCAGGTGTACGCGCTGGCGTGCGAGGCGCTCGAGCAGGCTCCGGCGGCGCCGCTGCTCCTCCTCGACGTGCAGGTGAACCCGGGGCTCGAGCAGCGCTTCGTCGACGCGTTGGTGAGGAAGTCGCCGACGGTGGTGGCGGTGGTGCCGGCGGACGACGAGCGCACCATCGAGGCGCTTCGGTCGGTGTTTCCGCCGCCCGAGGTGCTGGAGCCCGAAGGCGATTCGGCGCTCGCCGAGCTGCAGCGGAACCTCTTTCGCGCGACGTCGCCGGCGAAGGCGCGTGAGCTCGACTTCTTCTCGGCGCCTGGTGAAGCCCGCGAAGCGGTGGAGATTGCGCGTCGTGTGCTCGAGCTCGCGCGCAGCGGCGTGCCCTTCGACGAGATGGCGGTGTTGCTGCGGAGCCCGGGGGCGTATCGCGCTCCGCTCGAAGACGCGTTTCGGCGCGCGCACATCAAGGCGCACTTCGCGACGGGTCTGCCACGGCCGGATCCAGCGGGGCGAGCGCTCCTGTCCTTGCTGCGGTGCAAGGAAGAGGGGCTCTCGGCGCGGCGCTTCAGTGAGTACTTGTCGTTGTCACAGGTGCCGAAGCTCGAAGGCGAAGGGCGACCACCCGCGGCGAAGGAGCGGCCGTTCGTTCGTCCCGACTCGACCGAGACGGTGTTGCCTGAGAGCACCTTGCCGCCGCCGCCGCCGGCCGCGCCCGAGGACGTGACGGACGTCGATGCGCCAGCGGTGTTGGGCCAGCTGCGTGTTCCGAGACGGTGGGAGCACCTCATCGTCGAGGCGGCTGTCATTGGTGGGACGGATCGATGGCGGAGACGGTTGAGCGGGTTGCGGGCGCGGTACGAGGCCCAGCTCGCGGCGCCGGGTGCGACGGAGGCTCAGCAGAACGGGGTCGCTCGTTCGTTGGGCGATCTCTCGGCGCTCGAGGCGTTCGCGTTGCCGATCCTCGACGAGCTGGCGGCGCTCCCGAAGGCGGCGACGTGGGGCGCGTGGTTGGAGGCGTTGCTCGGGCTCGCGACGCGGGCGTTGAGAGATCCAGCGCGCGTCGTCGCGGTGCTGCACGAGCTGTCGCCGATGGCGCCGATTGGCGAGGTGGAGCTGTCGGAAGTGCGCACCGTGCTCGCGAAGCGGTTGAGCGAGGTGACCGAGACGCCGTCGGAGCGGCGAGCGGGCGGGGTGTTCGTCGCGCCCGTCGAGAGCGCGCGCGGCATGTCGTTTCACACGGTGTTCGTGCCGGGCCTGGCCGAGCGGGTGTTTCCGCAGAAGCTCCGGGAAGATCCACTCCTGCCCGATCGAACGCGTTCGGCGCTCGACCCTCGGCTCGAGGTGAACCGGCATCGCATCGCGTGGGAGCGGTTGGCGCTGACGGTGGCGGTGGGCGCGGCGCGGGAGAACGCAGTGCTCTCCTATCCACGCATCGACGCCGAGCATGGGCGGCCGCGCGTGCCGTCGTTCTACGCGTTGGAGGCTGCGCGGGCGGTGCAGGGAGAACTGCCGAGCTTCGAGGCGCTCCAGCGGCAGGCGGAGTCGTCGGCGAACGTGCGGCTCGCCTGGCCGGCGCCGCTTCGGCGGGAGCTCGCCATCGACGACACCGAGTACGACCTGGCGACCATCGACGGCATCTTCAAGGAGAAGGGCGCGGTGAAGGGCCGGGCGCGCTACCTGGTGGCGACGAACGCGCATCTCGGGCGAGCGCTGCGGGCGCGGTATGCGCGATGGGAGATCCGCCAGCTGACGCGGCACGATGGGTTGGTGTTGCCGGCAGCGGTGGCGCGGGCGGCGCTCGATGCGAATCGGTTCGAGGCGAGGCCGTTCTCTCCCACCGCGCTCGAGCAGTACGCGTCGTGTCCGTACCGGTTCTACTTGTCGGCGCTGGTGCGGTTGCAGCCGCTGGAGACGCCGGGGGAGTTGGAGGAGCTCGGGCCGCTCGAGAAGGGCTCGATGGCGCACGCGGTGCAGTACCGGTTGTTGTCGAAGCTGCGTGACGAGGGGGTGCGGGTGACGGAGGCGCGGCTCGACGAGGTGCTGACCCGGCTCGATCGCGTGGTGGAAGAGGTCGCGGCGGAGGTCTACGACGAGTTCAAACCAGCCATCGAGCGTGTCTGGGAAGACGGGGTGGCGACGCTCCGGTCGGACTTGCGGGAGTGGCTGTCGCGGACGGCGAAGGACGTGGAGTGGGAGCCAGCGTTCTTCGAGCTGGCGTTCGGACTGACGAGCAAGCCGAGGGAGGAGCAGGATCCGCGGAGCGTGGCGACGCCGGTGACGTTGGTGGAGGGGTTGCGGCTGCGCGGGTCCATCGATTTGGTGGAGCGGCACGTGTCAGGGTCGCTGCGCGCGACGGATTACAAGACTGGGCGAGTGAAGGCCGATGCCGAGGCGGTGATTGGAGGCGGGAGGCATTTGCAGCCGGTGTTGTATTCGTTGGTGTTGGAGCAGTTATTTCCAGGTGTGAAAATCTGGGGCGGGCGGTTGTATTACACGACGTATGTGGGTGGGTTCACCGAGCGGCCGGTGTTGCTCGATGGGGTGTCGCGCGAGGCGTTCGGGTCGGTGGCGAGGACGATTCGCGAGTCGTTGGCGACCGGGTTCTTCCCCGCGATGCCGGAGGAAGGGTCGTGCACGTGGTGTGATCACCGCGCCGTGTGTGGGCCGGATGAAGAGCGGCGGGTGGTGCAGTCGAGGAAGTACATGAAGCCGGAGTTGGCGCCGCTTCGGACGCTGCGCGATCAGCCCTGATCGATTACGTCGAACCGGCCCGGAAAATCATTGCCCTGTTTGAACTGCGCACCATACGTGCTGCACTGGCACTATCACTCAGCATTGAAAAGCGGCTCATGTGGGTTCGGGAGGCCCACTCCATGGAACCCCTTGAGACGATTGCACGCTTCCGTAGCGCCTATTCCGATTGGTGTGAACGCGCATTCAGCAGGGCACCAGGTCAGTCCTTTGCTGAACCCTCTCGGTTAGAGAAAGTCGGCCTTAGTCCGAGGTCGGTACTGACTCTGGAAGACGCCCTCGACTGCAAATTTCCGGCGGATTGCAGACCTTCCCTGCAACAACGAAGGCAAGGGCATTGCTTCAGCCGCCGAACATCGCTTTGCTACGGTTTGAGGAATCAGCTTCGACGCTGTCGACCCTCCGCATCGCCGAACCGCCAGGACTCATTCCAGTTGGCCTTCTTGAGAATGAAGGGGTCACTCTTGTATTCGACAAAGTCCGACAAGACTCAGCCCGAACTACCCATCCATGCTCTGGACGAGCACCACCAGGTGACAAAGGTCATCTGCTCGTCGTTCTCGAGGTTCTTGGAGGCTCTCACGCTGATGATGGAAAGGCTCGATCCCCTTCAACCCAGTTTTGTCGATGAGGCCCTGCTGGGACAACTCAGAGAACTCGATCCCGCTGGAATCGGGGCGGCTGGCGTTCCATTCTGGTCACGAAGTTTGGCAAGGAAGGCAGGAGGGTCGCGCTGAGGTTCGCAATGGTGTAGCCCAGCGGCCGGAGGAACACCTCGAGCCGAACCTCACGCCGCGCGACGAAGCCCGACAGGGTCATGGCTGCGGAAATGATCCTGCTCGACATGAGGAACACTCTGAATGGTCGTTCGAATCGAAGATGTGTTTGCCTCGATGTCCAACGCCTCAACAGCTGTTTCGGAACTCCTTCGACGAAACGTGGCGTTGCCCGCGACGGTTCGGATGGGGGGGCTTGGGCGCTTGGTCGCCTCGAACTCGTTGAGCAATGTCGAGTACCTAGCTGTCGCTGAAGTCATTGAGGACGCGCTTGCCAACGGAGATCAGCAGACAAAGGATGCGGTCGCTACAGGGCTTCTTGAGACAATGGTGAATGCAGGAGGAAGTGCCAGTTCGCTCGGGCCACTGGCGCGGCAGTACTGCAGCGAGCTTGCTGCGTTCTTCGGTGAGCAATGAAGACTGGCGAGAGTTCCAGTTCCCGAAGTTTCCTTCCCGTGTGCGTGGTGCTCTTCGTGATGAGGGTTTGATGCGCGAGCGGATTGTGCTGATCGGCGGCGAGATCACCGATCAGTATCGGCAGCTCTACAAGGAGGCGCTGGAACGGCTGGCGCGTGAGTTGCCCGACGTGCTTGCCGCCGACGCAGGCTGAGATGCGTCGCGGCGAGCCGGCTTCCGGGGAAGCTCGCCTGATGGCGAAGCAGAAGGACGATAGACAGCGGCTCCAGCACGTCGGCTGCGGTGTGGAAGAGGTCCGTCATCGTGCTGCGCGACAGCGGAATGCCCAGCCTCTGGAATTCCTTCTCCAGGCGGTAGAGGGGAATGCTGTCCGCGCACTTCGCGGTGATGAGGTGCGCCACCACCGAGGGCGCGTAGCGGCTCTTCTCCTGCTAACGCTCAGATGATGGGGGCACCAGGTGAGCAAGCCACTTGAGATCATCAGAGGGGTCAGTTGCATTCGCGATCGCTTTGAGAAGTTCGGGCGGAACTTGTCGGGAGTTGAGGATGACGCCAGTGTCCAAGAAGAGTTCGTGTAGCTCGTGGGCAAGCGCGCAAAGAACTGCTTGGTCGACGAGGGCGTGTGCGCCAAAGACCGCGATGGCGTTTGAGACTGAGCGAATGTCGTGCGGTCGGCGGTATTCGCCCCAGCGCTGCAGAAGCTGAGGAAGTGTTGGCGAAGGAGTCATGGCTTCGTGAACTCGAATGAAGTGCCCTGGCCGGCAACTCCCTGGTCGTTGATCTTCCCTGTTGGTGTAGCGCACCCGGTTCTCGAGACACCAGTTTGACTGCATTCAGGCCGCGCTCCTCAAGGATTCGTGCTCGCGCCGGGCCTGGTCTGGCGTGAGGAAGCCGTGTCTCTCGTTCAACCAGTTCGTGTTGTACTGCTCGCGCCACGCGTGAAGGGCGAGCCGGAGCTCTTCGACGTTCCGGAAGGGACGCAGCCAGAGCAGTTGCTCCTTCAGGGTGCGGATGAGTCGCTCGATGCAGCCGTTGCCTTC
>JBPOIJ010000107.1:0-17148 GCA_052034585.1 Myxococcota bacterium | reverse complement strand
GAGCCGCCAGCCGTCGAGCCGCCAGCCGTCGAGCCACCAGCCGTCGAGCCGCCAGCCGTCGAGCCACCAGCCGTCGAGCCGCCTGACGTCGAGCCACCTGCTGCCGAGCCGCCAGCCGTCGCACCGCCGCCGACAGAGCCACCCGCATCACCACCGCTCGCGCCACCCCCGCTTGCCCCGCCCGCATCACCGCCAGCCGAGCCTCCTCCCGAGGTTCCGCCCCCGCTCACACCAACTCCCGCGACGCCTCCGCCCCCTCCTCCAGCCGTGCTCCCGGGAGATCGACACACCCCACCGACGCAGCTCTTTCCAGGCGCGCACTCCGCATCGGACGCGCAGGCGAAGACGTCGGTGCTCAGATCGGGCGGCGTGCACTGACAGCCCACCAGTCCGAGCCCGCCGAGGAGCAACCAGCATCTCGTGATCATCGAAAGCTCCCACTGAACACCAGGCCCGTCGGAGTCAGGGTGAGTGAAGCAGCCGCGCCTTCAGCGGGCGCTCCGAGAATGAAGAGCACGACGCCGGTCGCGACCAGCGCCCCTGCGGTGAGGAAGAGCGCGTTGGCGATGGTGCCGTCGCTGGCCGCCTGCGTCCCTCTCGCGAGGGCGTCACGCTCGGTCACTCCGATGACGTTGCCCGCCGCGTCCTTCTGCGCGCGCGCGGCGGTGAGCGCCTGGAGCGTCGAGGACGATCGCGCTCCGAAGAAGAGGCCCGTTCCTGCGGCTGCGAGCCCGAGCCCGCCGGCGACGAAAGAGACGATGCGCAGGGGCGGAAGGCCAGCCGCGGCGGGCTTGACCACCTCGGGCGGCGGCGGGGGTGGGGGCGTGGCGACCACCATCGGCGGAGGGGGCGCGGCAGCGATCGGCGCCTGCTCGCTCCCCACGAGCACCAGGTGCGCGTCGTTGTCGCCCATGAGCTCGGCCCACCAGGACACCTCGGCAGCGTCGAGGGCGATCGTCGCCTTCCCACCCGAAGGGACGGCGGACTGGCTCTGCCACCCGGCCCCGGCGTTGAAGTGGAACACGACGCTCCGCACCTGCTTGAGGGGATCTCGCGGGATCTCGAGCGTGAGCCCAGCCACCTTGCGCCCGGCGATCGAGGGTGGCGCTGGCTTCGGCTCGAGCGCGCCCTGCTCGGTGACGGTCTGCCCTGCCTCGAGAAACGGCGTCGTCACTCTCGGCGCGAAGTCACCGTCGAGCTTGTGGGTCGGATCGAGCGTCAGCAACTCGGTGAACGCCGCGATCGCCTGAGCCGACTGGCGCTGCTGCCCGGCCGCGATGCCTTGGAGCTCGAGGATGCGCAGGAGGCTGGGCCGATCGAGCCCCTTCGCGACCCGCGCCTTCTTGAGCGCCGCGAGTGCGTCGGCGTACTTGTACTTCGACATCGCCGTCTCGGCGGTGGCGAGCTCGGGTGGAGCCGCCATCGTCGCGAGCACCACCGCGAGCAGAACCATGCCGCCAGCGTACCCTGGTGAATCACCGTGGACGCGGCCGAAGTGGAGCGGGCTGTAGGCTCGGGTAAGCTCGCCTGCCACGCCCGTGGATCAGCCTCAAACCGACTTCGGCAAGTACCGGCTCGTTCGCCGCATCGCCACCGGTGGCATGGCCGAGATCTGGCTCGCGGTGCAGCGCGGACTGCACGGGTTCGAGAAGACGGCGGTGCTGAAGGTCATTCTCCCCGAGCTCTGCAACAACGACGAGTTCGTGCAGATGTTCCTCGACGAAGCGCGCCTGGCCGCGGGCATCGATCACAACAACGTCGTGCGCATCTACGACTTCGGCGCCGAGCACGGGCAGTACTACATCGCGATGGAGCACCTGCCGGGCGAGGATCTCGCGTCGGTGATGCAGTCGTCGAAGCGCGCGAACTCGCTGTTGCCCATCGCCTTCGCGTGCGACGTGATCGTCGGAGCTGCGACCGGCCTCCACTACGCGCACGAGCTCACCGATCCGAGCGGGCGACTGCTCAACGTGGTGCATCGCGACGTGAGCCCGTCGAACGTCATCGTCACCTACCACGGCACGGTGAAGCTGGTGGACTTCGGCATCGCGCGCGCCGAGTCGAACATCACCAAGACGGCGGCGGGCACGCTCAAGGGCAAGGTGGCCTACGTCTCACCCGAGCAAGCCGCCGGCGATCCGCTCGACCGACGCAGCGACGTCTTCGCGCTGGGCACCGTCCTCTACGAGCTGCTCACCCTCACCCGACCCTTCAAGCGCGAGAGCGATCTCGCGACCCTCAAGGCGGTGGTGGAGGCGCCGATCACCCCGCCCAGTCAGCTCCGGCCCGATCTCCCCGCGGCGCTCGACGCGATCATCTCGAAGGCCATGGCCCGCCCACTTCGTGACCGCTACCAGAGCGCGGCCGAGCTGGCGGACGAGCTCGCCGCGTTCTTGGTGAGCCAGCAGTACGTGCGGAGCGAACGAGCGATCTCCTCCGTCATGACTGGCCTGTTCGACGCCGAGCGCCGCCTGGGAAAGCTGCGCGTCGCGCAGTCGGTGCTCGAGCCGTCAGCCAAGACGCCCTCGGCCATCAAGCACCTGCCCCAGCACCTCTCGCCCATTCGAGGAACGCCGAGCCAGCCGTCGCTCAAGGTGCCACTTCCCGCTGAAGAGCCGCCGACCAAACCCGAGAACACGACCTCGGTGCCGATCGTCGAGGCCACTGCCGTCGAGCCGACCTTCGCGCGTCTGCAACGCCGTCGAAACCTGCTGGTGGGCGCGGGCCTCGGCGGCGCCGCGTTGATCATCGGCCTCGGGTTGCTCGTCGCGTTCGGCTCGAGCGATGCCACGCCGGTGACGGTGACGCCGGTGCCCGTGGTGGCCGAGAAGCCCACCCCACCAGTCGTCCCCGCGGTGAAGGAGCCGCTGCCCGAGCCTTCGCCCAAGGAGCCCAGCGAGCCGGCGCCGAAGGAACCGATCGCGAAAGAGCCGCCCAAGCCCGACCCGACGCCCGCGCCCAAGCTGGTGAAGGGGAAGCTGACGCTCGACACCACGCCCTGGTCGGAGGTCTTCCTCAAGGGGAAGAAGCTGGGCGACACCCCGCTGGTGGACTTCCCGTTGCCGCCGGGGCTCCACGTGCTCACCCTCGTCAACGAGCAGAAGAACCTCCGCACGTCCATCGAGGTGGAGATCTCCGCGGGGAAGACGACGATGAAGAAGCTGAAGCTCTGAGCCCTCGCGACCCGACGGCGAACCTGGAGGACGCATCGTGTGGTGGCTGCTGATCATCGCCGCGCTGCCCGAGCGCGAGCTCACCTTCAAGACCGAGACGGCGAGCTTCGGCGCGCAGTGGGAGATCGCGCTCGACGACGGCAAGCTGTTCTGGCGCCGACGCGGATCGACCCAGTGGGCGCTGCTGCCGCCCGATGGGCTGCCCGCTCCGAAGGGTCGGCTCGAGGCGCTGAAGGAGCTCGCCGCCGATCTCCCGCTCGCTCCCGAGCCGTTCGTTCGACCCGCGCGAATCACTCGGCTCTCGGCCGACGGTGACAACCTGCTCGCGGTCTCCGACACCGGCGTCGGCTACTACACCAAGCTCACCACCCTCGAGTGGAGCGACGACTGGGGACCGGTCGGAGTGCGCGCGCCGCTGCGGCTCGGGCCCGAGCTCGCCGCCTTCGCGATGAGCCATCGAAAGATCCCGTACGAGGATCTCGACGGAAACCAACACCCGGTGAGCGCTGGAGTCACCACGGTCTACTCGGTCGTCGACGGTGGCCGGCGGCTCGCCTACGCCGATCCGTGGCTGCCGCCTGGCTGGAGCCGCACCCTCTGCCTCCCCGAGCGAAACACCTTCGTCGCGAGCGCCGTCTCCGCCTCCGCGTCGACGCTCTTCCTGATGGACGCTTCGGGGCGCTCGTTCACTCGGCTCGCCGATTTCGACACCATCGGTGACGATCCGGCCTTGCCGTACTCGTGGACCCGCGCTCGCCGCCGCGGAGCCGAGGCCGTCATCCGCACCCTCCCCGGCGAAGAGTGGCGTGCCCAGCCGCGCATCCCCGGTCGTCACGGCCTGCGAATCACCATCACCCAGACGGGCTCGACCAACGCGGCCCGGAAGCTGGTGGTCGAAGGCGACGGGGGCCATTGGGAGAAGGCGATCTTCGAGCCGGAGTGGACCTTCGTGAGCGATGGCGGCCGCATCGAGCGACCGCTCAGCCCCGGGCCTCCACCACGGCAGCCGTCGCACGAGTCGAGCTGGCGGAGCGAACAGAAGGTGCTCGGCGAAGCGGTGCGGCTCGAAGGGCTCGACGTCGACTGTTCCCCGGCGACGCTGGTGGTGGGCGACGAGCGCTTCACCTTGCACTTTCACGGCGGGCTCGACCTCCGGCGCCGGACGGCGGCGCTCCTCCTACCGAAGACGCGCTCCCGAATCGTCCTCGCCTTGCGGGCGCTCGCCGCCGGCCGGGACGTGCTCGAGCTCGACGTCGACGTCGGTGACGAGCTGGTGCTCTCGAAGAAGCCCTCGGTGGAGTGGCGCTTCTCCAAGGCTGGCACCACGCCCTGAGCGTCAACGGGCGATCGAGGTCTCGAGCGCGGCGCCGTTGGTGTTGCCCAGCGAGTCTTCGAAGGCCTCGGGCGCGACGTGGAGTTCGAGGGGACCAGTCACCGTCGGTGTGAACACGAACGAGCCGTCGGGCGCGCTCCAGCTCGCGCTCACGGGCGGCAGCGCCGTCGTGCCCCGACGAAGCTCGAGTGGGAGCCGCTCGCCCACTGCCGACATTCCCAGCTCGGGCCGGCTGTGCTCGTCCCACAGCCGGAAGTTCTCGAGTGGATCTCCGTCGGCGAAGCGCATCGGGTTGGGCCGATACCGCACCGTCACCGCGATCGTCCCGTCTGGGAGCGCGCGCGCGGTCATTCCTGCGATCGCGGTCGAGCGCGTCACCAGGAACGCGCGTGAAGCGAGCCGGTAGGTGCTCACCACGCCGCCCACGCTCGCCCGTCCGGTGGCGACCAGTCGGTAACGGCCGAGCGGGAGATCGGGCAACGACTCCCAGCGCGCCGTCCATTCGTGGCGACGGACGCGCGCAGTCGGCTCGAGGGCGACCGTCGGCGTGGCTCGATAGCGCCGAATCACCTCGGGGCCGTTCACCATCGGACGGCTCGGAGCGGCCATCAGCTGAACGAAGGCCCCGTCGACGTCTCGCTCCACCGCGACCGACGGCGTGCCGAGCCCCGGTTCTCCTGCGGTGAAGACCATCGTCGCCGCCAGACCACGAGAGAGATCGAGCGGCTCGGTCACGATCGTCGGCGCGGCTTCGCTGTCCTCGACGCTCCGAGGCACCACCGCAGGCGGGCTGAGGCTGGCCGGCTTCTCTTGCGCTTGGGTCCGCGTCGAGACGAGCGCCTGAGCCTCCTCCACGAGGTACTGACCGGTGCGCCAGCCCCACGGAGAGACGGTCGGCTCGTAGCCTCCGCGGAGGAAATCGTCCTGCTCGAGGAGATAGCCGTAGTGATCCTGCGCGTAGCCGAACACGAGGCTCGTGCTGACCCCGAGTGGCGCGAGCCGTTCGGCCACCTTTCGACCGACGGCGGTGCTGGGCTCTCCAGGCAAGGTGAGCACGCCGATCTCGCCGACTTGGAGGAGCGTCATCATCGAGCGGAGCCTCGGCCGCGGCTCCACCGGCGCACACAACACCCCGCCTTGCTCCGGTGGCGTGACCACCAGGCCACAGCCCGCCCCGCCTTCCTGGCAGCCGATGCCACCGTGCTCCGGAAACTCGCCCTTCTGGTAGCCGAGGGCGTCGCGCGCGAAGAGGACGCCACGGTCGACCTGGAGGAGCGTCGCCTGCGCCGGTGCCTGGCCTGGCCGGGCCTGCTCGAAGGCCGCACGCGCGAGCCGCCCGGTGACCTTCGCCATCCACTCGAGCCGCTGCGTGCCCTCGAAGCCGAGCGGAGACCCGCTGGGGCTCACGTCGCCAGCCGACCCTTGCGCGTAGATGACGGGAACCCCGAGCGCATCGGAGGCCCCGAGCTCGATCGCCCCGGGCGCGTCGGTCGACAGCAGGGTGTTGTCATCGGACAGCACGGTTCCGTGCACGGCGAAGTGGAGCAGCGCGGCGTACGGCTTCGTCGGCGTGCCCGCGGCGTCGACCTCGTCGAAGCGCACCACGGTGAGCGCCGTGTCGCGAAAGTCACGGCCGTAGACTGGGTCGTTCTCGCACCGGCGATCGGCGTTGAGCAGCCCCGCTTCGATCGACGCGCTGCCGACGCTCACCTTCCGCAGCGCCGCGAACGCCTCGAGGACGGCGCTGGCCGCGGCCGACGCGATGCGCTCCTCGAGCTCGGCGTCGTACACGTCCATTCCGAAGGCGACGAAGTCGGGGCCGCTCGGAGACGACAGGTGCACCGGCTGGAAGAAGCGGGCGACGTTCGCGTGGGTGTGGGTGCCTTGGAGGACGAAGAGGGCGGGCTCGTGCGCTGCGTCCAGCTTCTCTCGCACCCGCGCCCGGAGCGACGGCGTGATGAGACAGACGTCGAGGCGCACGAGCGCCGTTCGCGTCAGGCCGTTGGTGAAGGCGAGCGCGCGCGCCGTGGCGTCGGTGTGCACCCCGGTGGTGGAGGGGAAGTTGAGCGCCCAGCGAGAGCGTGGATCGGTGGAGCGGGCCGATCGCGAATAGCCACCCGTCGGAGCGCCCACGGGAACGTCGACGACGACGGTCGCGACTCCAGCCTGCAGCGGGCCGGGCTGCGGCCCCATCATGGCGGGCGAGCACGAGGCGAGGACGAACACGGACACGAAGCGAAGCGAAGGCATCATCACGGCGCGCGCACCGATACGCGAACGCGCGCCTCGGGTCGAAGCGCTCGGCGCGAAACACTCGGTGGAGAATGTGCTCGGGCCTCGGTCGAGGCTCGTCGCCGAGAACGACCTCGGTCAGTCGAACCGGCTGGTGACCGACAGCCGCGCGCCGCGGAAGATCGCCGCCGGCGCACCCACGCCCAAGTCGCGAACCTCGAGGAGCCAGTCCGCATTCACCGGCTCGTCACCCGGGACCGGCACCGGCACGCGAACGCCGAACTGCCCGACGCGCATCAGCTGCGGCGGCGAGCCGTAGCCCTTCGAGAGCTTCCACTCGATGCGCGAGGGCGGAGCGCCGTCGACGAAGAGCTGCACCCACGCGTCCATCGCGACGCTCGCCTGGCCAGTGACGATGACGTGGGCTCGATGCCACGCGCCGCCCTGCGGGAGCGTCACCGAGAGCCGGCCGGTGTCGACGACCGAGAAGGTCCCTCGCATCCAGCTCGCGACGCACGCGCCCTGCCCCGCCATCGACAGCCCGGCACAGAACGCCCCGACGCCGCACACCTCGTCGCCGCCACAGGCGCCCGCGACGGGATTCGGAGGCGCCTTCGCGCACCGCCCGCCCGCCATCGCGCCATCGCCCTGCTCGTACCCGCCCAGACAGATGGGCGTCGTCGACGGGCACGCCGCGCTCGACGTGCACCCCGGCCCGAGCGTGAGCCCGCAGCTCGCCGTCACCTTGCTCAAGAAGACGCGCATCGCCGTCGGCGCGACGTCCTTCGCAGGCACGCTCGACAACGCCACCTCGTTCGGCAGCCACGGCGCACACCCCTCGGCGGGCTCCGACACCGTCGCCCACAACGACAGCGTCTTGCCCGAGGCGCTCAGCTGCGCACGCGTCACCACCACCCGCGAGGTGGGGCTCTTCGCATCGGGTCGGTAGGCGACCAGCCACTCCTTCGAGAAGTCGACGCTCGGGGTCGCGCCTCCGAGAACCGCCCGCGCCGAGCTCGCCGAGCCGAAGATCTTCGCGAACCGCGCCGCCAACGTTCCGGGAGCGACGTCGCCCTCTCGAGCCTGCACCACCAACGTCTCCGCGTTCACCTCGAACGACGCGGCGTCGGCCGATCCAACCTCGAGCTCCTCCACCGGAAAGGCATCGGGCGAGATGCTCGCAGACGAATCCGATCCGCAGCCCAGCTCCAGGGCCATCGCCAACGCAGCAATGGCTGCGAGCGAACGCATGCCCCATTATCGGTAGGAGCGCGTGGGGAGTTGTCCGATAGACACCCACACCACGGAACAACCCAATTTTACTTGGCTTTGTTGAACTGGCGCCACCCTTCGCGCACGTAGGCGACGGTGCCGGGCACGATGAGGGCGACCGAGAGGGCGCTGCCGATGGCGATCACGAGCGAGTCGAGCGCCGCGGTGCCGGCGACGATCACGGCGAACAAGACGAGGCTCGAGGCCTTGCCGTGCCAGCGGTGCTCGATCTCGACCGCTCGATGTTTGCGGAAGATGAGCCACCACCCCACGGCGAGCACCACGTCGCGCAGCACGAGGGTGGCCCACAACCACCACGGCAGCGGCGTGAAGGCGGGCGGCCCGAGGAAGACGAGGAAGGTGACGGAGACCACCTGCGCGAGCTTGTCGGCCACCGCGTCGAGCATCGCTCCGAGGTTGGAGGTGAGCTTGAAGTGGCGAGCGATCGCGCCATCGACCACATCGGACAGGCCGAGCGCCACCAGGACGCCGATCAGCGCGCGCCGATCGATCGAGCCCTGGCCGAGCGCGACGGCGCGGACTCCGAACGCGAGCCACAGCCACACCGGCACGAGCGCGATGCGGAGCGCAGAGATGGCGTTCGGGACCCAGGCCGGCACCCGTCGGTCATGCCACGAAACGACGCTGCCCGAACCGCCGAACGAGCGGGCCAGAGACTCGACGGGGCGCTGAAAGCTGGCGACGATGCAGCCCACGTGATCGCCGCGGTGATGCTGCTCACTCTCAGCGCTGCCGACGCGGGCCGCCCGGACGCAGGACCACCGCGAGGGCTCGCCTGTCTGCCGACCTGGTACGCGGGCGAGATCCACAGTGCGCCCGACGGAGGCTGGGGCTTCCTCCTCGATGGAGGCGCCTTCGTTCCCTGGCGCGCCGGCAGCACCGCGGTGGGGCCGAGCGACGACGAAGAAGAGGAAGAGGAGACGCCCGCCGCGATCGATCTCGAGTCGATCTACCGGGTGCCCTACGTACCGGGGCCCATCGTCGCGCTCGACGTCTCCGATGCGGGAGCCATCGACGATCCCGGGCGGGTGCGCATCGAGCAGCTGTTCTTCACGACCTACGGCGCCAGCCGCAACGAGGTCGCCGATCACCTCGCGAAGGTGCGCTTCTTCGGGCTCCGCTACCCCTTTCACGAGCTCGCCGCCGAGCCGCTCCGTCGAGTGGTGGCGCGCCTCGAGCCGCAGGTGAAGGAGAACCCCAAGCTCAAGCCGTTCCTCACCGACATCGGTGGCACCTTCATCTGGCGGAAGATCGCCCGCTCGAAGAACCTCTCGGCCCACGCCTTCGGCATCGCGATCGATCTCAACGTCGAGCGCGCTCACTACTGGCGATGGACGCGGCGAGGCGAGCCGATGGTGTGGAAGAACCGCATTCCCCAGGAAATCGTCGACGCCTTCGAGGCCGAGGGCTTCATCTGGGGCGGGCGCTGGGTGCACTTCGACACGATGCACTTCGAGTACCGGCCCGAGCTCTTGAGCGAGCAGTGCCGTGAGCGAGGGCCGGCCGACGCCGGGCGTTGATTCACTCGCCGACCGCGGTGTACCGAGCGGCCTGCTCTTCTCCGTCGTCTCCGGGCTGGTAGCGCTGCTCGTCGAGGATCACTTTTCCACAGAGGGCAGCGAGCCGCTCGTCGCTCTGCGGCCCGAGCTGGTTCTGCGAAAGATCGAGCACCTCGAGGTGCCGAAAGGCCTCGGCAAGCCGGAGGAACAGGGGAACCTCGGCGTTGGTGAGCACGCCGCCCGAGAGATCGAGGTGCCTGAGGCGCTTCAGAAGCGGCGAGTGCGCGAGGGGCTCGATCGCATCGTGCACGAACTCACAGTTGATCAGCCCGAAGCGGCGCAGCGCGGGCAGCCCGTCTCCTCGAAAGAACGGGGCCAGCAGATCGACGCTGGCTTGGGCGCCGTAGGCCGCTTGCCCCGTCCAGAGGTCGAGCCGCTCGAGCTTGGGCCAGTGTGCGCGTTGAATGTCGGCGAGTTCGCTCGCGGCCAGCCCACCCGACTCGCGAATGAAGGTGCGGAGGTTGGGGAGGTCCAGCGGCCCCAGCGTGCCGCCCTCGCCGGAGCGAATGTGGAGGTGCTCGAGCGACGGCAGCTTCGACCACGCCGACGAGAAGTCACCGAACGGCGTCCAGGACAGCTCGTTGTCCTCGTGGGTGTAGTCGTCGAAGGAGAGCTCGAGAATGGTGGGGGCCTGACGCGACCGAGTCACCACCTCGAGGGTGCGCGCCCAGTCGACGTCACGCCGGCTCGGCACCCCGAAGCGCAGGCGGCGAACGAAGCGCGCGAGGGGCAGCTCGAGGAACTGACGGGTCAGCTCGTGCAACGGCGCGCCCTCGTCCTCGGGACGAAGCAACCAGCGCGACGACCCGCGCAGCGACGCGCCCACGAGGAAGCCGTGCTCGAAGCGGAGCCCTCGAAGCTGCTCCCCCACCTTGAGCGGCGGCGAGCCCAGGAGGAGATCGGCGTTGGCGCCGAGCCACTCCGGAGCCACCACGGAGTCGCCACGGACGAGAGCCGCCAGCTCGCCGCGCGCGTCGCCATGCGCCTGGAGCCAGTCCGCGTACACCTGCGCCGACGATGCGTCACGGCGAGCCGCGAAGGCCGCTTCGAGCTCCGGTGATTCGGCGGGCGTGTGGGTCGTTCGCAAGCGCGAGCGCTGCTCGGCGGGTGTCTCCGGCCGCGGCGGGGGAGGCCGTGCCTCGACCTCGACCTCGAAGAAGCGCACCCGGCCGTTGATGGTGTCGAGCGACCCAAGCGTCGAAGCCGGGGTGAAGCGCGCGCTCCATGCAGCGTGCTCGGGGAGCGGACGAGGCGGCTGGCCGGTGGTGCCTTGGTTCGCGCGGAGGGCCTCGAGCGCGTCGACGAGGTGCGCCGGAAGCTCGGGGCCGCGCACGCGACAGACGAGCTCGAAGCCGAGCCCGCTGTCTTCGTAGGCGTAGAGCGCCGCGCCCTGCTCGGAGAAGCCGAGCGTCAGCAGCACCGACCCGCCTTCCACCGAGAAGCGGGCGAGGCCGTGGAGGTGCTCGAACCGCGCCTCCACCATCTCCGGCGTGACGCCGAGGGCGGCCGTCCACGCCTCGAGCAGCTGCGCCTGGCCGGTCGTCTCGGTTGGCGACGGGAGAGAGAAGCCGCTGAGCTCGGAGCCGGAGAGATCGACGGGCTCGACGGTGGGCTCGGTCGGTGGAGCCTCCGAGGGAGCGGCGAGCGGTGACTGGCAGAAGGAGCAGAACCTGTCGTTCTCGCGAACGTGCGCGAGGCACTTCGGGCAGCGTCGAGCGTCGGTCACCACTCGCCTCATACTTCGCCGCGCGCGCAGGTGCGTCGTCTCGGTTGCCGCGGAGCGCGTCGGAATGAGTAGGCTCTCCCCGATGCGGTGGACGATGGTCGGTCTGGTGGCGGTGGCAGTGGCCTGCAGCCCTCCCGTCGTGACGGTGGATGGCGGGAGCGACGAGCCTCTCGATGGCGGCGACTCCGACGCGGGCGTGCTCGCCGACGCAGGTGCTGGGGACGCGGGGAACGAGCCCAGCGACGCCGGCCTGGTCGACGCGGGAACGGACGGCGGCTTCGACGGAGGCCCTGACGCAGGCTCGACCGACGCCGGCCTCGACGCCGGAGGTGGCTCGGACGCGGGCTTCGATGGTGGGAGCGACGCCGGGGCCAGAGACGCGGGCAGTCCCGACGCTGGCCGTGATGGGGGCTCGACGGACGGAGGCGCCGACGCCGGACGCCTCGACGGCGGCACGCTCTTGCGAGTGATCGCCGCGAACCTCACCAGCGGAAACAACCAGTCCTACGATCTCGGGCACGGCCAGAGAATTCTCCAGGCGCTCCAAGGCGACATCATCGCGATGCAGGAACTCAACGTCGGCAGCCGCACGCCGGCCGAGCTTCGCGCCTTCGTCGACGCGACCTTCGGCGCCCAGTTCTCGTACGTGCGCGGGAGCGGCAACATTCCCAACGGGGTGGTGAGCCGCTTCCCGATCCTCGACGCGGGAGAGTGGGACGACACCCGCACCACCGATCGCGAGTTCACCTGGGCCCTCGTCGACGTGCCGGGGCCCGACGATCTCCTCGTCGTCTCGGTGCACCTCTTGAGCAACACCTCGATGAACCGGAACGCCCAGGGCACCCAGCTGCTCCAGTACATCGCCGCCAACGCGCCGACGGTGCCGCACGTGGTGATCGCCGGAGACTTCAACACCGACGTGCGCGGCGAGATGGTGCTCAGCACCTTCGCGGCGAAGACGGTCACTGCCGGGCCGTGGCCAGTCGACGGCCTGGGCAACGGAGCGACCAACATCACCCGCAGCCGGCCCTACGACTGGGTGCTCGCGTCCCCGGCGCTCCACGCGAACGAGGTGCCCGTCAGCCTCGGGTCGCAGTCGTTCCCAACCGGGCTCGTCTTCGACACGCGTGTCTTCAGCCCGCTGCCTCCGCCCGCGCTCTCGTCCGACTCGGCGGCGGCCAACATGCAGCACATGGCGGTGGTGCGAGACTTCGCCCTGCCGTGAACGAGGCGCCGTTCAGCTCGGCACGTGCAGCGGCTTGCCGTGCTCGACGACGATCTGGTGCACCTCGCCGAACACCTGCCGGAACGAGCCGCGCGCCTTGAGGTTCTCGAGGTTCTGGCTGGTGCCGGCGATGGCCCGGAAGAACTGGATCGCTTCCTTCGGCGGGCGGATGTTGCTCTTCACCATCAACGCGTTCTTCACGAAGAGGTTCCGGAGCTCGCGGTTGATGCCAGCGCCGTCGTAGTCGAACGTCTCCTGCTGCACCGAGCGGCAGGCGAGGTCGAGCGTCGACTGAACGAACGGCCGGGCCTGCACCGGGTCGACGAACACCATGCCCGCGCGCTCGCTCTCGATGATCGGCTCGTACGGCGGGCCACCGTAGAAAGAGGCCATCAGTCTCCGGTTCGCGTCGACCCAGCGATCGCTCACCTGCTTGATGGCGCCGAAGTCGAGGACGCCGAGCGTCCCGTCCTTCATCAGCATGAAGTTGCCCGGGTGCGGGTCGCAGTGGATGACGCCCGACACCAGCATCGGCCCCCAGATGACTCGAACGAGCAGGCGCGAGAGCTGGAAGCGTTGCTCGTTGGAGTGATCATCGAGGTGCGCGAGGAACTCCTTGACCGTGAGCCCGTCGAAGAACTCGAGCGTCAGCACCCGCGGCGCAGTGAGCTCGTCGTACACCTTCGGCACCCTCAGATCGGGGAACGCCTTCGCCGCCTCGGCGAACCGACGCGCCCGCTCGCCTTCGACCTCGTAGTCGAGCTCCTCGAGCAGCCCCTGCTGTACCTCGCGGAAGTACTCCTTGCCGTGCGCCAGCCGCGACGAGGTGGTGACGACCTTCACCATCGCGCCGACGTTCTCGAGGTCCGACTCGATGGCCTTGGCGATGTCCGGGTACTGGATCTTCACTGCGACCACGTGCCCGTCCTTCGTCACCGCGCGGTGCACCTGGCCCAGGCTCGCCGAGGCGATCGGCGTCTCGTCGAACGAGGCGTACGCTTCTTCGGGAGGCCGGCCGAGCTCTTCGGTGATCACCTGCCGCACCGTGTTCCAGCTCATCGGCGGGGCCTGGTTCTGCAGCTTCGCCACCACCTTGCGGATCTCGGGCGTGAGGAGATCGGGATCCATCGAGAGGCCCTGACCCACCTTCATCGCCAGGCCCTTGAGCTCGCCGAGCGTGCCGACCAGCTTCTCGGCCGCGCCCTGGCCGATGATCGAGACCGAGAGATCTTCGCCGTCGGTGCGCACGAAGCGCTTCACCATGCGGGAGCCGACGTCGGTCGAGAGCCGGGCAGAGAGCGACGCAAGCTTCGCCAGCCGCTTGAACCGCCCCGTATGAAGGGTGTCGTCGTCGTCCGCCATCGTGCCCGCCAATCTGCGGAGCGTTTAGCGGGCTCGCCGCGGCAGGACAACTCGGGCGCACCTTTCACTTCGCCGAGTGAAGAAGCCGCGAACTTCAGCTCACCGAAAGATGAGTGCGTCTACCATTCCGCAACACCCCGGTTCGGGGTGGCTGGATTCGAACCAGCAGGTCCCTTTGAGGACGGGCGTGTTGGGCCTCTTCTGCCAGGCGCGAGAGAGGAGACGAGCGCGCTCGCGAAGCCTGACGTCACCGCAGCTCAGCGCTGCTCGTCCTTCCAGCGGATCCACTGCACCCGGGCGGCGTCGAGATCGTGCATCGAGAGCGAGACCGCTGCGTCGTCGAGCCCGAGCGCCTTGAGGGCCTCGAGCGCTCCCAGGCCGATGAGCGCCTCCGCCTCGGTGCTCCACCTCGCTTTGCCGGGTTCGACCAGGAGGTACCGTTGCCCGATCGCCGAGCGGCCGACCGCGGGAAACACCTCGACGACGTACCAGCTTGGACGGAGCGGAACGATCGGCATGCCCGACTTTGGAAAGCTGACACGATCGTTCACCGCCGGGTACAGCGGCGAGTGCGGGCTCAAGACGAGCCGGCGAATGAGGGAGTTCCCGCGGGTCTGATCGAGCTCGGCGACGACGCCCGGGTCGTGCGTGGTGGTGATCTCTCCGCCAGGGAGGGTGATCACCGCGCCCATGTCGGCCCTCGAACGCACGAACTCACTGGAGCGTCACCACGCCTCGCCGGAGCAGATCCTTCACCACCGCCGCGACCTCCATCGGAGTGACGTGGAGCCGTGCGATCACGTCAGCCGGGGTCAACCGCTGCTCACAGAGCATTCGCGCGATCGGCAGCCAGGCCGGCGGGCCGACCGTCAGATAGAGCCGATACAGCTCCTCGTCGGGGAGCAGCGCCTTCGCCTTGGCGAGGTGATCTTCCCGGGTCTTCTTCTGCTCCTCGTTGAGCCACGGCACCAGGCGGGCGAGCGTCGACTCGGTGGAGTGGCGCGCGAAGCCCTCGTCCGCCGCGTGCCCACTCTTCGACAGCGTGCCCTCGGCCTGCTTGCTCATGAGGAAGGTCGCCAGCGCCTTGTCTCCCGACGCCGTCGCCAAGCCCATCTTCGCGCTGACCTGCGCCAAGCGGCCGGCCTCGAACCACCCTCGCCACAGGCCCCACGCGTCGCGGGCGTCGAGCTGGCCCGAGAACTTCGCCGCCGAGAGCGCGCGCAGCACCCACTGCGGCCCGAGCGAGCCGAGCTGATAGGAGAGGCCTCCGTCGGCGAGCGTTCGAACGAAGCGTCGGCGTGGCTCGACCAACTCCTTCACCTGCGCCTCGAGGGCCGGCAGCCGGAGCGTCTTCGGGAAGTAGGCCTGCGCCCCGGCGTGGAGGAGCCGCAACGACTCGCGATAGTCGTCCTGCGCCGAGAAGAGCGCGACCGGTACCTCGTGGGTGCGCACGTCTTCGCGAATGAGCCGCAAGAGGCCCCAGCCATCGAGCCTCGGCATGTTGAGATCGGCGACCACCACGTCGAAGGACTCGGTGGCGAGCAGCGCGAGCGCCTCGACGCCGTCTCCCGCCGTCTTCACCGGGTAGCCGCGCTTGGTGAAGTAGCTCGCCAGCATCGTCACCACGGCCGGGTCGTCGTCGACGAAGAGGATGGGGGTGTGCGAGGCGTCGGGATCGAGCGGGCCCGACATGCTCGGAGCCTGTCCCTGGGTGGGCAGCAGCACCGGGGGCACCGGCAACGGAGTCGGCAGCGACGCGCCTTGAACGATGGGGACTTCTCCGGTGGTTCGGGTCGGCGGCGCGCTCGCGCGATAGGTCATCATGAACGGGTCGGCTTCGTCCTCGAAGTCGATCACCCCCGCGTTGCCCTCGGCACCCTCGGTGAAGGTCCAGGGGAGCTGCAGCCGTGACATCGCCGCCAGCGCGTTCTGCATCGCCTGGCTCTGGTACCGGGCGCTCTTGAGCACGCCGCGCACGAAGAAGGCGCGCCCCTCCTCCGCGTTGCCGACCGACAGGCCGCCCGTCCTCCGGGTGCGCATCACGTGCTGGAGCAGCCCGTTGATCTCGTTCGGGCCCCCGCGCCCGCGCAACACGCCGCTGCGCTCGGGGAGTTCGGCGAGGAGCAGCCGAAGTCGAGAGAGGTGGAGCCGCGCGTTGAACGGTTCCTGGAGCATCTCCACCACCCCCGTGCGCATCGGGCGCACGAAGGCGTCGTCCTGGGTGTCCTTGCAGAGGAGCGCGACGGGAATCGAGGCCGTCCCCGACGCATCCATCCGCGCGAGGAGCGTCGACAGCTGCGGCGAGCCCAGGTCGGCGTGCACGAGCATCAGGCTCGGGGTGAAGTCCTTCACCATTGCTTGAACGTCTTGCGGCGAGAACGTGCACCACGCGACCTGAAAGCCACCTTGGTCGAGCGAGAGGCCCATGCGCTGCGCCGCGTCCTGGTCGGCATCGACGATGAGGATTCGGGTCTCGAGCCTCGCCACGCGTCAACCGTACCGCCCCTGCACCGCCGTGCCAGTCCCCGGCCTCGGAAGAAGTTGCCAGGGCGCCACTTCTCGACTTTGAACGAGCTTCTCCGGGAGCTGCCTCATGACACTTCGCTTCAACCTGTTCGTCGCGTTCGCGATCTCCACCCTGTTCCTCACCTGCACTCCGCCGACGCCCGCGTGCGGCCCTTCGAACTGCCCGACCGGCTGCTGCTCGTCAGCGGGGACCTGCGAAGGCGGACAGACCTCATCGGCCTGTGGGAAGAGCGGAACGGCGTGCACCAGCTGCGGCCTGGGCACGGTCTGCACGGCCGGCGCGTGCATTCAGAACAACAGCGTCGGTGGTGGCTCGACGGCTGGTGGCTCGACCGCCGGAGGATCGACGGCGGGTGGCTCGGCGGGCGGCTCCACGGCTGGAGGCGATGCGGGCGGCTCGACGGCGGGCGGCTCGACGGCGGGCGGTTCGACGGCTGGCGGCTCGACGGCGGGTGGCTCGACGGCGGGCGGTTCGACGGCCGGTGGCTCGACGGCTGGCGGCTCCACGGCTGGCTGCTCCACGGCTGGCGGTTCGACGGCTGGCGGCTCCACGGCTGGCGGTTCGACGGCCGGTGGCTCGACGGCTGGCGGCTCGACGGCAGGCGGTTCGACGGCAGGCGGTTCGACGGCTGGCGGTTCGACGGCTGGCGGCTCCACGGCTGGCGGCTCGACGGCGGGCGGCTCCACGGCTGGCGGCTCGGCGACCGCGACCCTCAACG
>JBPOIJ010000044.1:0-5661 GCA_052034585.1 Myxococcota bacterium | reverse complement strand
GCCGGCCGGCGTCACGTCGATGTCAGGCCCGCCGCCGAAGCCCTGGAGGGTCACGCTGATCATGCTCTGGTTGGTGACGTTCGGCGTGCCGATCAGGGTGGCGTTGCGCGGCCCGAGCACGGTGGGCCGGAAGGCGACGCTCACCGTCTTCGAACCAGGGACGATCATGTTCGTCATCGGATCACGGGTCGCCTTGGGAATGGTCACCTTGGTGAGATCGCCCATGTCGGCGGCGGTGACGCGGTAGACGTTGCTGGGCGTCGCGCCCTCGCGGGTGGCGAGGTTGGTGATCGCCACGTCCTTGAAGCTCTGGTTGAGGAAGGTGACGTCCTTGGTGACGCTGATGCCCGGCTGCACGTAGCCGAAGCGGAGGACGGCCGGCATCCAGGAGAGGACCTGATCGACGCCGGTGCCCACCAGGCGAATGTTCTTGTCGGGGCAGCCGTCGGCGGCGCGGATGCGAACGGTCGCGAAGTAGTCGTGCACCTCGGTCGGCGCGAACTCGATGGTGACGTTCTTCTCGCGGCCCGGCGCGACGGTGAACTCACCGCGGGGGCTGTCGGGAGTGAAGGTGAACACGTTGTCGCCGGCCTGCGACATGATGTTGTCGACGCTCGGGAGCGAGTCGATCGGCCGAGGGTTCTTCAGGGTGAGGGTGTAGGAGAACTTGTCGCCACGGGCCACGGCGCCGAAGTCGATGCGATCGGGCAGATCGCACTCTCCGCGAATGGCCTTGCCCTTCAAGGTGAAGGCGACCTCCTCGCGGGTCGAGTTGCTCGTCCTGAGCGTCACCTTCGCCTCGTGATCGACCTGGGTCGCGGTGTCGGTGGGCGGCTCGAAGAAGGCGGTCAGCTGGAGCGACTCACCACCCTTGATCTCGCCAGGTTCGTAGTCGATGCCGAAGATCGGGCTCGGGTCGTTCACCGCGGTGCCGAGCTTCACGGCGGGCGCATCACCCACCCGCGTCCACGACTCGATGCGGAGCGGGCCGGAGGCCACGTTCGAGACGGTCACGAGCGCGGTGACCTTCTTGCCCATCGGCACGGTGCCGAAGTCGAGCGTGTCAGCTTCTGCGTTGACGCCGCCCGTCTCGACGAGGATCCGGGGCTCACCGCGGGTCGCGGTCGTCCCTCGACCAGGGCAGTCGCAGCCAGACACACTGAGCAGCAACGCCGCAACGAACAGCGGCTGAAACGAAGACTTGGTCATGAGGCTCTCCGAAGCAAACGACGTCACTTGCCCAACCTCGGTACCCGGCACGCACCGACGAAAGGACCCTGATTTCTCCTGGCCTTTGGCACACCCCTGTCAGCGCGGTCAACTCCGATGCTTCGGTGTTTCCGCGGAGGTGGAGCATTCGGGTGACACCTCGACGCCGTGCGTCAGCCAGGCGCTGAACACGGTTCGCTTGCCGACCCGCACTCTCCGAGGGACAAGCCCCGGCATGGACGCCAAGGAGGCCTACCGCGCTCGCCGAGACGAGGCCAAGCGGCTGCTCGAAGCGCTCGATCGGCGAGGGGCCTGGCTGGCGAACCTCCGCACCGTCACCTTTCTCACCTTCCTGGCCGTGTTCGTGGCGGTGGTGTTCGGCAAGCTGCCCCGCCTCGCCCTGGCCGGCTCGTTCGCGAGCCTCGTCGGCTACGTCGTCTTGGCGGTGATGCACGCGAGGGTGCTGGGCGAAGAAGCGCGCGCCAAGGTGAAGCGCTCGCTCAACGAACGCGGCCTCGCGCGGCTCGATGGGGGCTGGCACCAGTTCCCCGAGAAGGGCCTCGTCCACCTGCCCGAGGGCCACCTCTACGCCGTCGATCTCGATGTGCTGGGCCAGGGCAGTCTCTTCCAGCGCCTCGACGACACCGGCACCAAGTCTGGGGAGGCGCAGCTCGCCCGCTGGCTCCTCGTCGCCGCCGATCCAAAGGAAGTGCGCAGCCGCCAAGGGGCGGTCAAGGAGCTCGCCGGCCTGCTCGACTTTCGCCAGGCGCTCGTGACCGAGGCGCGGCTCGCCGGGCAAGACAAGGCCGACCCGACCCGCTTCATCGCCTGGACCGAGGCGCCGTCGTTTCTCTCGGCCATTCGCTGGGCGTGGATCGCCGCGCACGTCTTCCCCGCGATCACCCTCTCCTTCGGGCTCGCCTCGGCCTTCTTCGACACGCCCGCCCTGCCCTTCTGGATCGGCGTGGCCGTCCAGCTCGGGGTGGTGCAGCTCACCAAGACGCCGATCGAACGAATGTGGACGGCCCTCACCTCGGGCGAGCGGGCCTTCGTGCGCTTCGAAGACACCTTCGCGGCGATCGATCGCCAGACCTTCACCCACCCGCGCCTCGTCGAGCTCAAGGCGGGCGTGGCGGCGAGCGGCCCGTCGATCTCCGAGCGGCTGCACCGGTTCGCGCGGCTGATGGGCTTCGCCGAGCTCAAGAACTCGGGCCAGATGCACCCGGTGATCAACGTGCTGACGCTGTGGGATCTCCACGTGCTCTTCCGGGTGGAGCGCTGGCGTGAGGAACACGGCAAGGGCGTGCGGAGCTGGTTCGACGCGCTCGCCCAGCTCGAGGCGCTCTCGGCGTTCGCGGGCTACACCTTCGAGCGGCCCGCCGACGTCTTCCCCGAGCTCACCGACGAGGGCTTCCTCTTCGAAGCGACTGGGCTCGGGCATCCCCTGCTCGACAAGCCGGTGGTGAACGACGTCGCGCTCGGCGGTCCAGGCCGGGCGCTGATCATCACCGGCTCGAACATGTCGGGGAAGACGACGCTGATGCGCACGATGGGGCTCAACACGGTGATGGCGCTCGCAGGGCTGCCGGTGGCGGCCGCCACGTTCAAGGTGGGCCGCACGCAGGTGCTCACCTCGATGCGGGTGAAGGACTCGCTCGAGCGGGGTGTCTCGTACTTCTACGCCGAGGTGCAGCGCATCAAGTTGCTCCTCGACACCGCGAGGGCGAACCCGAACGCGTGTCTGTTCCTCCTCGACGAGCTCTTCATGGGCACCAACGCGAAGGAGCGCACGCTGGCGTCCAAGCACCTCTTGCGGGAGCTGCTCTCGCTCGGCGCGTCGGGCGCGGTCACCACCCACGATCTCGCGCTCTGCGAGCTCGAGCAGGAGCTTCCGAAGGCGACGCGCAACGTCCACTTCCGCGATCTCGTCGTCGAGGGGGAGATGACCTTCGACTACACGCTGCGGCCAGGGGTGGTGACGACGACCAACGCGCTCGAGGTGCTGCGGCGCGCGGGCGTGGTGGTGCCGGTCAGCTGATCAGGGCCGCACGGGCGGACTGCGCGCGGGCTCGACCACCGCCTCTCGCGGCTCGATGCGCACCAGCTGCACCCGGGGGCCGTCGACCTTCACCACGTGGATCTTGAAGGGCTCGTGGGTCCACGCGTCACCGACGACCGGCACGCGGCCGAGCTTCGTCATCAGGTAGCCCGCGATCGTCGTCACCTGCGACTTGTCGACGTCGAACTCGATCTCGAGGGTGTGCTCGAGATCGTCGAGCTGGGCGGTGCCAGGGAGCTCGAGCTTTCCACCTGGGAGCGCTCGAACGGGCTCCTGCTTGCGGCCGAGCTCGGCGATGTTGCCCACCAGCTCGGCGACGACGTTGGCGATGGTGACCAACCCCGAGGTGCCGCCATGTTCGTCGACGACGATCGCGCTCTGCTTGTTGCGCCGCTTGAACTCGCTGAGGAGCTGCTCGAGGGTGATCGTCTCGGGCACGAAGAGCACCGGCCGCTGCACCTGGCTGATCGCGGTGAGCTCCTTCTTCGCGAGGAGGAAGAGCATCTCCTTGACGTTGACGAGCCCCTCGACCCGATCGAGTGAGCCGCGAATGACTGGCATCCAGGTGTGGCCGGAGGCCTGGGCGACCGCGAGGTTCTCGTCGAGCGAGAGCTCGTGATCGAGGCACTTCATCTGCGAGCGCGGCACGAGCACCTGGCGCGCGGTCTTCTCGACCATCGCGAGCGCCCGTTGGAGCAGCTCGGCGCGAGACTCCTCGATCGCACCGGCTTCGGCAGAGCTGGAGAAGATGAGCCGCAGCTCCTCTTCGCCGAGCGCCTCGACGTGGGAGCCGCCGCTGGCCGAGCCCAAGCCCAGCAGCTTGAGCACCACCTTCGTGCCCATGTTGAGCAGCCAGATCACCGGGAAGGCGACCGCGTGAAAGCCGCGCATCGGCCAGGAGAGGAAGAGCGCGGTGCGCTCCGACTGGGCGATCGCGATCGTCTTGGGCACCTGCTCGCCGACGACGATGTGGAGGAAGGTGATGATCCCGAACGCGAGCACGATGCCGATGGTCTTCGCGATCGCCTGCGCGCTCTCGGTGTTCGGCGCGAGGCGCATGATGAGCGGCTCGATGAGATGAGAGAAGGCCGGCTCGCCGACCCAGCCGAGGGCGAGGGAGGCCAGGGTGATACCGACCTGCGAGGCCGAGAGCCAGGTGTCGAGGTTCTTGCGCATCGCGAGCGCCGCCGCAGCCCCTGGCCGGCCTTGTTCGACGAGCGTCTCGAGCTGGGTCGGGCGGACCTTCACCAAGGCGAACTCGACCGCGACGAAGAAGGCGTTGGCGAACACCAGCAGGAGCGCGCCGAGGAGGGCCCAGCCTTCCATCAGCGCAGGGCCTCGAACTCCGGTTGGCCCTTGAGGGAATCGAACATCGGGTCGGTGCGCAGCCAGCTCTGAACCTTGTCCTTGTCGGTGCCGAGGGCGCGGGTGAGGAAGGCGATCGCGTCGGTCGGGCGGCCCCAGAGCGCGTAGAGCGCGGCCTGGTTGTAGACGAGGAGCACGTCGTCTTTGTCGAGCTCGGCGCCCTTGTCGTAGGCGCGTTCGGCCTCGGCGTAGAAGCCCTTCTGTGCGTAGCAGATGCCGAGATCGAGCCAGGCCTCGAAGTTCTTCGCGTCGAGACGGGTGACCTCCTTGAGGTAGCCGATCGCGCCTCGGTAGTCGCCCTCGTCCATCATCAGGGCGGCGAGCTCGTGCTTGGGGAAAGGATCTGCCGCGTCGAGTTCGATCGCGGTGCGGAGTTCCTTCCTTGCTTCCTCGAGGCGACCGGCGTCGGCGTGGGCGAGGCCCAGGTTGAGGTGGGCGTCGGGGTAGTCGGGCTCGAGGGAGATGGCTTCCTGGTACTGGGCGACCGCGAAGTCGTTGCCGTGGGTCGAGAGGAAGACGGCCAGGTTGTAGTGGGCGGTGGCGGCGTCGGGCTCGAGCTTGATGGCGGTGAGGTACTCGGCGAGCGCTTCGCGGAACTGCTTCTTCTCGGCGTAGACGGTGGCGAGGTTGTCGTGGGCGTGGGCCGAGTTGGGGTCGAGTTCGATCGCCTTCTTGAACTCGTTGATGGCCTCATCGACCCAGCCGCGATCGGCCAGCTCGATGCCGCGCGAGTTGTGCTCGTCCGAGGAAGCGATGGTGTCCTTCTCACGAGGCATGCAGGATGGAGATAACAAAGATGATCGCCCTCGTCCTGCCGCTGTTGATGCAAGCCGCACCTCCACTGCCGGAAATCTCGGTGCTCGTGTCGGGAGATGTGACGCTGGGGTACCACTACGAGGAATACGTCACTGAGAAGAAGAAGGACCTCGGGTGGGGCTTCGAGAAGGTCGGCGCGCTGACGAAGAAGGCCGATCTGTTCGTCGTGAATCTGGAGTGCCCGTTCACGAACAGCTCCGAGAAGATCGCCA
>JBPOIJ010000013.1:0-2542 GCA_052034585.1 Myxococcota bacterium | reverse complement strand
TAGGCCGACCTGTCCAATCATTGTTAGGCCGAGCAAACCATGAACGTGCCGGAAAGCATGAAGGCTGAACTGGCTGCGTGGAATAGCGGCGCGGGCATCGACTTGGAGTCGTGGGTCGGGTGCGAAGGCAACTTTCGGCTCGCGGTCGGCTACGCCAGCATCTTCTGGCCGTCGTTCATCGAGGTCGACGGGCTCATCTTGCGCGAGGGCTACTCACCCGAGGCGTTGCGGGGGTTCAGGCAGCGCGACGGCGCCGACCGAGCTGGGGTCGAGTCGGTCATGAACCACGTGCATCTCGACTCCATTCAGTACGTCGGCTGCCCAGACGCAACCCCGGACAAGCTGCTGCACCTCGGGCGCACGCTCGAACAGATCTACTCGGCGAAGCTTCAGTGGCAGTTCCCCGAACGCCCGTGCCGGGTGTCGCTCTACGTGCCTGACGACCCGCTCCTCCTCAACCAGTACGAGATCACGTTCTGGCAAGTTGCCAATGAGCACGTGCCGGCCTAACATCCAAATGCAGCCGACGCGCCGCGTGACACCCGACGGCGCGCGGCTGATTTGGCGTCGTTAGACGGACACGAAATCGCGATGTTCGGTTCTCGTTGGACTGCTGAAGAGAAGCGAGCGTATCGGGCTGCCTTCACGATCGGGCGCTTGGTTGACGAGCTGTGGCTCGTGGTCGCCGTCGCATGGTCCTTGATCTGCGTCTTGCTTTCCGAGAGGCTGAGCATGCCGCTGACGATCCTGGTGGCGGGGTGCGGCGTTGTGGTGCTCGGCCTCGCCGCATATCGGTGGTTGCCGGCGTGGCTTCAGGCGTCGATGCCTGCTGAACTTCGCGAGGCGGTGCCAGTCGAGCGATTCGCTGGTGCATCGGCTCCTCACGCTCCGCGGACATATCGCGAGCTCGTGGCTCGTTGGTTGAAGCGTTGAGCCAAGCGCCGTCTAACCACGGCTATATGGACTCCTCCCGCACGTCAACGAGTACGCCGATCAGGCGGTGACGAAAGTCGGATGCAGTCGTATATCCGGCCTGTCGTGAGGCATCACAGCCTCTGGCCATCATGGGTCTCCGCGCACCGAGGGCCAATCGTTGATCAACGACCTCAAGGGTCAACGAGGTTATCGGCCTGGCTCGGCGCCGGTCCAACCGGTCACGCCATGATCATCGAGACTCGCTGAACATCTCGTCGGACAGGGACTCCTACTCAGGCGGCCACGGGCGCCGCGGCGGGTGAATGAAAGTCGGTCTCGCGACACCACACGGCCCAGACGATCCGTGCGAGTTTGTTGGCGAGGGCAATCGCCGTCTTGTTGTGGCCGCGTCGGGCGGCCAGCGCCACGGCCCACTGCTGCAGTCGTGTCAGGCGGTGCGGCCGGTCGCGGGCGGTCCGCTGCGCGGCCAGCAACACCGCCCGCGCGCCGTGCGTGAGCAGGCAGCGCAGATAGCCGTCGCCGCGTTTACTGATGCGCCCCAGGTACCGCCGCATGCCGGTGGTCGACTCGCGCGGCGTCAGGCCGAGCCAGCTGGCGAAGTCGCGGCCGCGCCGGAACGCGTGGATGTGCGAGACCGCGCCGACGAACGCGGTGGCGGTCACGACGCCAATCCCGGGGACCTGCTGAAGCCGCTGCGCGTCGGGATGCGTGCGGGCCACCGCCGCGAGCTGCCGGTCGAGGGTGGCCACGCGCCCTTCAAGATCACGCACCTCGTCCACGAGTGTGCGAATGAGCGTCTGCAGCAGTCCGGGCAGCGTGTCGCCCGCGGTGTCGAGCACGGCGATCACGCGTGCCAGGACCGTGCGTGAGCCGGTGGGCATCGGATGGCCCTGTTCGCGCAGCAGCCCGCGGAGCACGTTGATGCGGGCGGTCCGCGCCGCCTGCCACTGCGTTCGCGCGCGATGCAGCGCTTGGAGCGCCTGTTGGTCGACGGTCTTGATGGGCACCGCCTGAATGCCGGCGCACCGATGGGCCTCGAGCATGCCCTCGACATCGGTGCGATCGGTCTTGTTGCGACGTACGTAGGGGCGCACGTACTGCACGGGCAAGAGGCGCACGTGCAGACCGCGCGCCTGGCCGCGACGGCCCCAGTAATGGGCCGTGCCGCAGGCTTCCATTACGACCGTGGTGCCCGCCGCCAAGCTATCGAGAAAGGTCTCGAACTGTCGTCGCGTGAGTCGCCGCCGGTCCACGATGCGCGCCGCCCGATTGGCGACCGCCACCTCGAAGACATCCTTTGCGAGATCCACCGCCACCGTCGTAGCATCCATGTCGGCCTCCTCCTGGTGTGGTTGCGACCCACGATCGCGGCCATCATGCCGCGAAGAAACCGGGAGGAGTCCATACCATCATTGCAGCCGACGGCGCCCGGGCGTCGTGGCATCATGCGGGCATCCGCGCGCCGCGGCTGAAGCGGCGTCGTTAGACCGACCAGACTTGCAGTGGTGTATATACAGGCGTATACTGCCTAAGTGCGATTCGGGTGGGACGCTCGAAAGAGTGATCGGAACTTGCGTGAGCGAGGTTTCGACTTCGAGTTCGCGGC
>JBPOIJ010000040.1:0-53260 GCA_052034585.1 Myxococcota bacterium | reverse complement strand
CTCAGTACGGCGTTCAGGCTCACCGCGAAGCGCCCGGGAGCGACGCCCGAGAAGCAGCCGATGAACCCCGGCCAGCCGACGAGCCGATATCGCGTCTGGCCCGCTCGCCGGCAGTCGAAGGTCACCGTGCCGTCGCGCAACAGGTTCTCGCTCGTCCACCAGTCGAGGTTGCGCGCGTGGAGGGGCCCGGCCGCCGTGTCGATCGCGAAGGCCGAGCAGCCCACCGACGACTTGATGAGATCGTAGTAGGCGTTGCAGAGGACGACGTCTGCACGAGGCACTCCGAGGCTCTGCGCGATTGCGCTCAGCTCTGCGGGCTCTTCGCGACGAGCGACCCGATCGACGATCGCCTCGAGCAGCCCCGCGTTCGCCGCGCCCGAACCCAGGTCTCGGCGGTAGAGCGCGAGGAGCCTGCGCGCGACGTCACCATGCTCGGCCAGGCCCGCCCACCGCGTGGCTGCACTCTCGTCGAGATCGATCTCCATGCCCGCCCCTGACGTGCGATGACGAGGAGGCTGAACCTCCTCCTCGACTTGATCGCTCAAAGCCATATGCGCTCGTCCGTCCTCAGTGTCCTCCTCGCGCTCGCTGGTTGTCACTCCGCGGTCGTTCGCCCCTCACCGGAGCCCGTCGTCAACCCGGTGGCAGCGGCGCTCGCTCCCGGCCTCACGCTCGACGCCAACGATCCGGCGACCTGCGCGCCCTGCCACGCCGCGGTGGTGGACGAGTTCAAGGAGAGCCTCCACACCCGCGCGCACCACGGCTCCGACCCGCTCTACGCGGCGCTGCGAACGAGGCGCACCGAGAAGCAGGGCCCGCACATTCCCGGGCAATGCGCGAACTGTCACAACACGCGCGATCCGGTCGATCACGAGTCGGCGGCGGCGAAGAGCGGCGTCACCTGCGCCACCTGCCATCAGCTCGCCTCGGTTTCGTTGGATGGCGGGAACCGACTCCACGCGCTCGGCGTCGGGCCGGAGAAGCTGTTTCGAGGGCCTCACGACATCGCGCCGGGAACCAACCCACTCCACGCCACCGGCGCCGCGCTGCCCGCGCTCGTCGACGGAACGACGCTGTGCCTCGCCTGTCACGCCGAGGAGCACAACCCCGCCGGCCTCGCCACCTGCAACACGGGCCCGGAGCACGCGGCCGGCGGTGGCCAACCGAGCTGCACGAGCTGTCACATGAAGAGCGTCGAAGGCCCCAGCGGCGCAGTCACCTCGCGGACCAGTCATCGCAGCCACCGCTTCGCCGGGCCCCACCATCAATTCCGCACCGGCGGTCCGGGGCTCCTCGACGAGGCGGTTGGGCTGCGCGCGCAGTTCGACGGCGCCACCCTGAACGTGACGCTCGAGAACCGCTCCGCCCACGCCTTCCCCACTGGTTTTCCGGCGCGCGTCGCGATGCTCGAGGTGCGCGGCCTCGACGCGGACGGGAAAGAGGTGTTCCGCAACATCACCAGCGATCCCATGAAGGAGCACCCACAAGCCGTCTTCAATCGTGGCTTCGTCGACGCCGAGGGCAAGCCGTCGCTCGCGCCCTTCGCCGTCAAGCAGGTGCGCGACAACCGCCTGCAGCCAAAGGAGCAACGGGTGATCGCCCTCGCCCTTCCCGCGACCGTCGCCACCGCAGAGGTTCGCCTCAAGTTCTTCCTCCTCGCCCCCTTCGCCGCGCAACAACTCGGCTACCAGGGGCCTGAGACCAAGCCGATCCTCTTGTCGGCGATCACTGCGAAACGTTGAACTCATTCGGTTTTCGCGGCGAATCGCAAAGCGCTTTGGCACGAAACTGGAGCACCCTCGCGCGAGGCAGGTGCGGCATCGCTTGACGAATTCGCCGCCTGTTTCGGTCGTAACCCCGCAATCACCGGCCTTGGCATTTCGGGTGCTGAAGGCGCGGCCATGCGTTCCTTCATCGCTTCGATCAACCCGACTCACGCGGCGCCGAGCCTGATCATCGTCGTGCTCGTTGGGTGCTCAGGTGGCGTCTCCAACCCGTCGCCAGAGGAGACCGCGACCGTCACCGCGCGCGTCGATGCGAGCAGCTTCGTCGACAAGGTGACTGCCGGCTACCAGGCCTGGTTCGCCTGCCCGACCGACGGCTCGAGCGGCTGGACGCATTGGTCGTGGGGCCGACCGGCGCCGGGCCGGGTCACCTTCGAACTCTACCCGGACGTGCGTGAGTACGATCCCCGGGCGCTCTGCGAGTCCGATCTCGCGCCGCTGCGAAACGGTCAACCGTCGCGCCTCTACAACGCCGCGTCGGAGAGCGTGATCGAGACCCACTTCCGGTGGATGGAGGAGTACGGGATCGACGGCGTCGGCCTGCAGCGCTTCGTGGTGGGCTTGGGCAGCTCGGGCTCGACGATCATTCCCGAGCGCGTGCGCGCAGCAGCGGAGCGCCACGGCCGGATCTTCTACGTCATGTACGACATCAGCGGCGCGCGGGAGAGCGACTGGGCCGATCAGATCAAGCGCGACTGGCAGGACACGATGGAGCAGCGGCTGCGGATCACGGCCTCGCCGCAGTACGCGCGGCAAGACGGGCGGCCGGTCGTGAACGTGTGGGGCATCGGGAGTGGCGATCGCCCTGGCACCGCGCAGCAGGCCCTCGATCTCATCAGCTGGTTCAAGGGCCGCGGCGTCTACGTCGTCGGCGGCGTGCCCTACTGGTGGAACCAACCGGGCGGCGGAAAGCCGGGCTTCGACGGCGTCTACGCCGCGCTCGACATGGTGCAGCCGTGGGCCGTCGGCACCTTCGGCAACGAGGGCGACGTCGACGGGCACTTCGCTGGAATGATCGACGCCGAGGTGCGGCTCACTCGCGGGCGAGGTCAGGCCTACCAACGGGTGATTTGGGCCGGCTTCGCGTGGTCGAACTGGAATGGCGGCGGGCGCAACGGAATTCCTCGACGGGCGGGCCGCTTCTTCTGGCGCCAGGCGTACAAGACCGCGCAGGCGAACCTGAGCGCCTACATCGCGATGTTCGACGAGTACGACGAGGGCACCGCGATCGCGAAGGCGGCCGAAGACGAGAGCATGACGCCGTCGAATCAGTACTTCCTCACCCTCGACGCCGACGGCGAGCGCGTCTCCTCGGACTTCTATCTGCGCCTCGCGGGAGCGGCGACGAAGATGATCAACCACTCCAGCGCGCTGCGCACGGACGTGCCGGTGCCACACTTCCCGCCGGGACAACCGAACCCGACTCCGACCCCAACACCGCAACCGTCGGGAGCCCCCGTTCCGGTTCCGTCGACGGCCGTGCGCTTCTCGGGAGAGCTCCGCGCTGGCGGCCGCATCGCATCGCGCAACGGCCAGCACGCCCTCACCTACCAAGGCGACGGCAACTTCGTTCGCTACGGGCCGTCGGGCGCGACCTGGGCGTCGAACACACCGAACACCTCGGCAGGCCGCGTGGTGATGCAAGGCGACGGCAACCTCGTCATCTACGACGGCTCGGGCCGGCCCATCTGGGCGAGCAACACGAATGGCGCGGGCGGGGCGTTCCTCGCGCTCCTCGAAGACGGCACGGCCGCGGTCTATCGAAGCGACGGCAACGCAGTGCTCTGGGTCGCTGGGGGCTCGCCCTCGACGCCTCCGCCAACCACGCCACCGCCCACGACGGGCTCGGCTCAGCTCGGCGCGGACCAGCACCTCGGCGCCGATCAGTCGCTCACCAGCCGAGGCGGGTCGGCGCGGCTCACCTACCAAGGCGACGGAAACCTCGTCGTCACCACTGGCGCTCCCGTCTGGGCAAGCCACACCGACGGCAAGCGCCCGGGCAAAGCGCTGATGCAGGGTGACGGGAACTTCGTCATCTACGACGCGAGCGGCAGCCCGGTCTTCGCCACCAACACCGAAGGCCACCCTGGCGCCGTGCTCGTGCTCGCCGACGACGGGACGCTCACCGTGCAGAGCGGAGGAGCGGTGCTGTGGCGCTCGCGCTGAGAGCGCTCGCGATGGTGCTGCTGGTGCCGGCGCTGAGCCTGGCCGCGCCGACGATCGCGATGAACGGACACCTCCCGTCCGCGGCCGACTGCCAACGCATGCAGCAGCTCGGCGTGCGCTCGGTGCGCGTCGACTTCAACTGGTACGACCTCGAGCCGCAGCAGGGGCAGTGGAACTGGCCGCTCGCCGACGACGTGATCACCAACGCGCGCGCAAACGGGCTCAGCGTCTACGCGACGATCGCCTACACGCCACAGTGGGCGTCCTCGATGCCGAGCTGCGTTCCGCTCGGCGCCACCGACGCGACCAAGTGCCAGAACAAGCGCCCCGCGAACACGCAGGACTGGAGCTCGGCGGTGAGCCAGATCGTCACCCGCTTCCGGGGACGGGTGGAGTGTTGGGGCATCTGGAACGAGCCGAACCTGCGCACCTTCTTCGACGGCAATCAGGATCAGTTCGTCAACGAGATCTTCCTCCCCGCGGCGCAGGCGATTCGCGCGGCCGATCCCAACGCGAAGATCTGCGGCCCGGAGCTCGCGGGCCTCACCACCTCGTCGAACTGGAACGGCAACCAGGGCACCTGCATCGCCGGCCAGTGCATTCGCAACGGGTGGGAGCGCGATCTCGGGCAGCTCCTCACTCGAGTGGGGAGCCAGATCGACGTGGTGACCCATCACGTCTACAAGGCAGACGCGGCTGGCGTGGTGCGGGCGCTCCTCGATGGAGAGACGACCGCTGGCGTGCTGACCCACGACTCGGTGAAGCACGTGATCGACCAGGCAGGTCACGGCCACAAGGAGTTCTGGCTCACCGAGACGGGCTGGGAGCACCCTCCGCAAGGCACGATGGCGCTGCCCGACGTCGCGACGCGCATCGTCGATCTCTACGCGAAGGAAGAAGAGGTCTGCGCCGGGAGCTACCCGGGCTCGCTCGTCGATCCGTGGCGGAACTGGACGCGCACCTGGTACTTCCACTTTCCGTACGATCCCGGGTCGGGCTGGGGCGTCGTCGATCAGGCCGGCATGCCGCTCGCGCCCTACTCCGCGCTCCAGAACTGGGCGATGGGGCGCACCACGACGGCCTGCGTGTTCGGGAGTTCGATGCCCGATGCAGGCGCCCCCGTGGACGCCGGGGCGCCTCCCGACAGCGGAGTGCGAGTCGACGCCGGAAGCCGGCTCGACGCGGGCGTGAGCTCCGATGCTGGCGTCGCGATGGACGCTGGCCTTCTGCCCGACGCTGGCCTCCTGCCCGACGCTGGCACCGAGTTCGACGCGGGCGCGCGGCCCGACGCAGGGCTCGATGGCGGCAGCCCCTCGTCCGACGGCGGCACGCTCGACGCAGGAAGCGCTGGCGGTGTCGATGCGGGGCGAGGGCCCTCGACCCAGCCCCCGGGCTGCGGGTGCACGGGCGCCTCGGCAGAAGCCGTCACGATCGCGCTGGCGTTCCTGCTGGTGGCGTCTCGCTCACCTCGCCGACGCGTTCGAGTCGTCGCGCGGTGCTGAAGCCGGCACGCGGCTCGAGCGACCGAGCGGAACGAGCAGCACCAGGAAGAGCCACGAGAGCCCTGCCCCGATGAGGAACACGGGCGCCCAGCCCATGCCGTCCACCATCGCGCCGCCGACCAACCCGGCCGGCGACTTGCCGATCACTTCGATCGCGGCGAGCAAGGTGAAGTGCGTCGCGCCGACCGCCTTGTCCACCCGCGACATCATGAAGGCGAACATGCAGGTGGTGACGAGGCCCGCCATGAAGTGCTCGAGCGACGTCACCGCGATGATCACCGAGGGCAGGTTCGGCAGGAACCCGGCCGCCAGCGCCCACATCGCCACGAGCGAGACCGCCCGGATCGCCGAGGTGATCGCGACCGATCGAAGCAGGCCCATTCGGCTCGCCACCACCCCACCGATCACCGAACCGAGCAGCGAGCCCACCTGACCGACCAAGGCGAAGTCGGCGACGGACTCTTTCGAGTAGTGCAGCTCGCGCTGGAGGAAGGGCTCGAAGATCGAGTCAGAGAGCTGCTCGCCGATCTTGTAGCTGGCGACGAACAGCACGAGCCACACGCCGCCTGGCTTCGTGACCAACTGCCAGGCGCGCCGGGCGATCTCCTTGAAGGTGAGCCGTTCTCCCGGGGTGCTGGCGTGGCGAGGAGCCGGCTCGTCGATTCGGAGCACGGCCAGCGTCGCGAGCGCGGCCACGATCGCCAGCGAGACGAACGCGCCCGTCCAGTCGAGCTTGGGCAAGAGAAACCCGATGAAGATCGACCCGCCCACCGCCATGCCGATCTTGTAGGCCGCGACCTGCGCCGCGTTTCCGGCGCCCAGCTCCTCGTCTCCGAGCAGATCGATCGCCAGCCCGTCGACCGGTACGTCCTGCATCGAGGCGAAGAGGTTCATCGCCAGCACGATCGCCAGGAGCGGAACGAGCCACTCCGGGTACGGGGTGAAGCCGGCGCCGACGAGCGCGAGCGCCAGGAGCGACATCAACGGCACGATCCACGACTTGCGCCGGCCGAAGCGGTGCGAGCCGTAGCGATCGACGAGCGGCGCCCAGATCGGCTTCACCGTCCACGGCAAGGACAGCAGCCCGAGCAGCGTCACCGCCGTCATCGGCACCGATGGATCGTCGGCGAGCAACAGCTTGAGGCCCTTCGACTGGAACCCGAACGGCACGCCCTGCACGAAGTAGAGGAGCGAGAGCAGCCCCAGCTTCCAGGCCGCGGGGACTCGGCGCTCCATCAGCCGGCGAACATCTCGACGAACATGCGCTCGAGCTGGAGCCGAACGCCGCCGTTGCGCTGGGTGATCGCGTTGCGCGCCTCGTCGACCAGGAGGTTTCGGCGGTGGAGGTTGGGCATCGAGACCCGCGCCGCCGCCGCGATCGCCAGCGGCTGGAGATCGGCGTTCACCAACTTCGCGCCCGTCACCTGCGCCGCCGCCACGTCACGGAACCACACCTGGAGCACGTCGAGCGCGGACTCGGCGGTCGCCCGATCGGCGCCCAAGGTCTCGGCCAGGGCGAGCCAGCCGCGCGCGTCGTTCGGCACCAGCGCCTCGAACTTCTCGATGATCGCCTTGCGCTCCGCCAGCGCGTCGACGTCGAAGGCCAGGGCCCGCGCGAGCGATCCCGACGCCATCGTGGCTGCCTGCTGCGCGGTCGCGTCGTCGACCTTCTTCTTCGAGGCCTTGATCTTCTCGGCGAGGAACTCCACCGGGAGCGGGCCGAAGGACGCCTTCGTGCACCGGCTGCGAATGGTGGGCAACAGCTTGTCGGGGGCCGAGCTGACGAGGATGAGCACCGTGCCCTTCGGCGGCTCCTCGAGCGTCTTGAGCAACGCGTTCTGCGCCGACGGGTTCATCGCGTGGGCGTTCACCAGGATCGCCACCTTCGCCTTGGCCTCGAGGGCACGAAAGGCGAGGCGTTCCTGGAGCTGGCGCACCTGCTCGATGCGAATGTCGCGTGACGGGGTGTGATCGAAGTCGCTCCGGCCGGCGAGCCCGCGCTTCACCAATTCGTCTTCGGGCATCACCACCGTCACGTCGGAGTGGTTGCGCTTGTCGACTCTCCGGCAGGCCGGGCAGACGCCGCAGCCGACGTTCGGCTGTTCGGGGCACACCAGCGCCTGGGCGAGGCCGATCGCGGCGAGCTCCTTGCCGACGCCCTCGGGGCCCTGGAAGAGCAAGGCGTGAGGCACGTGCCCGCGGGAGAGCGCGGCGGTGAGCGCGGAGATGGCGTGATCCTGACCCTTCACCGACTGGAGCGACATGCGCGTGCTTCTAGCTCGGCTGGCTGCGCCGACGGGTTCTTTCGAGGCTCAGCGGCCGTACAGCGCCGAGAGCGGCTTCTTCACCAGCGCTCCGGCCGTCGGCGGCGTTCGGGCTCCCTTGCGCTTGGGCGCGTAGACCTCGTCCGGCCCCGGCGGCCCGAGCGTCGGGAGCGCGGCGAGGTAGAGCGGGTACCTGGTGAGGTCGGCGCGAATCACCTCGTCGGTGAACCACCCGTTCAACACCACCGACAGGCTCGAGGTGGTCGGGGTCAGGCGTGCGTCGAGCGGGTCGAAGATCGCGACCTTCTCGCCGAGCGTCTTCCGTTCGTCGAAGATGACGAGGGCGCCCAGGCCCGTTCGCATCACGACCGCGGCGTGCTTCAAGGCCGGGACCGCCGACGCCAGCACCGCCTCGTACTCGACCGGATCGACCCACCAGAAGAAGCCGTCTGCGTGGTGAGTCAGCCCTTCCTTCTTCCAGCGGGCGACCAGGAACGGCGGGACCCGGTCCTCGACTTTCACGGCGTGCGCCTTCGGCATCTTCGCGTAGGTCACGCCCTTGCCGTACTGACCGACGAAGAAGTCAATCGCCTCGAGCTTGCGCGCCATTCCGTCTGCCTCCTGATTGGTCGTCGCACCAGACCAGCCACGATCGCCGGTGTCGAGCGACGTCCTTTCCAGAGCAGCCGGTGCTATCTGCGGCTCGATGTCCTTTCTTCAAGGCAACCTGGCGCTGGCCCTCGGCATCATCGCGCTCGTGGTGTCGCTCGTCATTCGCCGGGTGACGACCAACGACCGCCTCAAACAAGACATCTTCGGCGCGGCGATCTGGTTCCTCGTCTTCGTCGTCCTCCGCACGGCCTTGATGCTCGCCGACGACGTCACCCCGAAGGAATGGCACCCGGTCGAGCGCGCAGTGTGGATGCTGGCCTTCGCCTTTGGATCGGTGCGGTTCGGCGTGTCGATCGCCTTCTGGGCCCGGCGCCGCCTGGGCGGGCAACCGAGCGCGAAGATCCACCGCGACGTCGCCGACTTCCTCCTCTACGTCGCGACCTCGATCCCCATCCTCAAGACGCAGCTGCAGCTCGACGTCACCACCCTGCTCGGGACCTCGGCGGTGCTCTCGCTCGTCTTGGGCTTCGCGCTCCAAGACACGCTCGGCAACCTCTTCAGCGGGCTGTCGCTCCAGCTCGATCGGCCGTACCAGGTCGGCGACTTCGTGCGAGTGGGCCAACACGAAGGGCGCGTCGTGCAGACGAGCTGGCGATCGACCCGCATCGAGACGATGCGCAAGGAGCTCATCACCTTGCCGAACGCGCTCACCGCCAAGGAGCCCATCGTCAACCTGAGCAAGGGTGGCCAGCCGGTCGCGCTCGATCTCGTGGTGGGCGCTGCCTACGACGCGCCGCCGACGAAGGTGAAGGCGGAGATCCTCGAGGTGCTCGCCCAGAGCCCGCTCGTCTTGAAGGAGCCGGCGCCGTGGGTGCGGACCTGGGACTTCAGCGACTCCTCGGTGAAGTACCTCATTCGGCTGTGGATCCAGGACTGGGCGAACGTGCCGCACGTGCACGACGAGGTCTTCGCGAGGCTCTGGTATCGCTTTGGCCGGGAGCGGATCGAGATCCCCTTCCCGCAGCGCGTCGTCACCATGCGCGAAGAGGTTCGCCGGCCCCAGGGCCTGCGTGAAGAGCTGCTCGCCGAGCTCGACTTCTTCCGTCCCTTCGGGCCGGAGGAGCGCAGGGCGATCGCCGACGCGGCCGTGGAGCACCGCTTCGGGTTGGGTGAGGCGATCTGCGTCGAGGGGCGAGAGGGCGACACCTTCTACGTGATGGTGTCGGGCCGGGTGTCGGTGCGGGTCGGCCAGCCGGCGCGCGAGGTCGCCACCATTTCCCGCGGGCAGTACTTCGGAGAGATGTCGCTGCTCACCGGCGAGCCGCGCTCGGCCACCGTCGTCGCGGTCGAAGACACCGTCGTGCTCGAGTTCGATCGCTCCGAGTTCCAGAAGTTCTTCACCGCCAACCCCGAGCTCGCCGAGAAGTTGGCCGAGCTGCTCGCGCGCCGAAAGTCCGAGCTCGCGCCAGGCCCCGATGGAGAACGCGCCCAGAAGGCCGACGCGGCCGGGCTGCTCACTCGCCTTCGACGGATCTTCAAGTAGCGCCGAGCTCGGGTCGCTTCGAGCGTGTCTCGACCGACTGAACGGTCAGCCCGAGCGATCGCGCGCTCAACCGAGCGGTGTGGCCGTACGCGCCAGTCGCACGATCGCACGCAGCAGGGTCATGCGCGTCACGCCCTGGCGCGCGACGTTCCCGTGCTCGCGATAGCGCGTCTCTCCACTCGCGAGCTTCAGCGCCGCCTCGAAGGCGCCCGCGGCATCGTGGGTGATCCACCGCGCACGCACCGCCTGGACGAGGTGGCGAACGGCCGCGTTCTTGGAAGACGTCGCCAGCTGCGCCTCGAGCGCGGTCGGGCTCTGGGGCCTCTCGAGCAGCGCATCGACGAGCACGAGCTGAACCGCGTCCTTCGAGGAGCGCGCGAGCTCGGCGATCACCTTGGCGCACTCGTCGAGGAAGGGTTCCTTGGTGCGCTCGGTCAGGTGCGCGAGCGCCGAGCGCACCTGCCCTTCCCAGAACCACTCCCAGCACACGCCGATGACGTCGCGATCGTCGGCCAGGGCCTCGTACTCGGTGTGCTCGGCGATCGTCCCCGGAGGCACCACGCCACACTCGCCCCGTGGCGCGCGCGGATCGTCGGTGCGCCGCCAGCCCGTCTCGGCCGTGCCCATCGAGCTCCAGCAGAACGTCTGCTGCACGCGTGACGAGCCGAGCGCACGCTGCCACTCGTCGTCGGGGAGGAACCGGGCCTCGAGGGAGATGCCGAGCGCCCAGAACCCCTCGACCTCCTCGCGCGAGAGCTGCTCGCTCACTCGAAGCCGGGCACCGAGCTCGGGTTCGTCTTGAGGTCCTTCTGGAGCGACTTCGCGAGCGCGACCAGGGCCTCCTTGATCTCCTGCTGATAGGCCGGGTCGGCCTTCGCCAGCTTGCCCTTCAGCACGTCGGACGGCTTGAACTTGCCCTCGGCGATCTGGTTCACCACCGTCTTGAACGTCTGCTGGCTGATCGCGCGGATCTTCTCCTGCTCCCCTGGGTTGAGCGTCGCGTAGCCGCGCTGATCCATCGGCAGGCCGTAGCTCCACGAGTAGCTCTCTTCGAACGGCACCCCGCCTCCGAGGGCGACAGCGGCTTGATCGATCGCGGCGGTCGTCTTCGCCGAGTTCTGCACCTCAGCCCCGAACTTTCCCGCGAAGGCGACGATCTGCTTTCCGAAGAGCGCGTCGGCGGCCGACTTCTGATCCTGCCAACCGCCGTAATAGTAGGCGACGTCGTGCATCAGTGACGCCATCACGACCGCCGCTTCGACCTTCGGGGTTCGCGCGCCGCTGGAAGGCAGCCAGCCTCCGACCGATCGGCTCACGCAGGCGAGCGCAGGCGGAGTGCTGTCGGCGTCCCAGAACTTCGAGACGTTGAACTTGGGGAGCGTCGAGGCCGGCGCACCGATGTCGGGCGTGGTGGCGGTCTTCGAGGCGTGGTGGGCGTGGCCGGAGGCGTCGATTCTGGGCATGGCGACACCTTCGAGCGTCGCTCCGCGGTGGTCAAGCCACGATCACTGAATCTCGACGGGTGTCAGGCACTCGATCGTGGTCTCGACACGGAAGTTCGACTGGGTGGTGTGGCGCTCGGCGTGGAAGACGTCGAGGGAGTAGGACCCTCCGGTGGTGATGCCGAGCGTCGAAGCCTGTTGATCGAACGAGATGCTGCCCTGCTCGACGCCGTGCACCCCGCCGAGATCGAGCGCGAGGCGACCGTTGACGAAGACGAAGACGTCGTCGTCTCCGCGGAAGGTGAAGACCTCGCCGCCCTTGTAGACGAAGCGCCCGTGGATCTCGGTGGTGAAGTGGAAGTTGTGCGGGTGGCCCTCGTCACCGAAGCCGCGCCCATCGAGCGGGAAGAAGTTCGAGTTGTCGTAGACGAAGTGACCCGGCTGCGGCTCGCTCAGGGGCAGGTTCACCCGGAAGGTCAAGTTGACGCCGGCGACGTCGCGGTACCACTGATCGAAGTTCGCCTGACCGGAGGTCACCACCGGGGCCGCTGCGGGCTCAGGGCCGTAGACAGGCTTCGAGTCCACCCCGAGCTGGCTCTGGACGATGCCGCGCTTCGAACCCAAGAAGTCCTCGAAGTCGGGGTGCGCTTCCTGGAAGTCGCGAACGGTCGCCAGGATGCCAGGCTCGCAGCCACCATCGGGGAGGTTGCCGCTCGCTCCTCCACCCTGCCCTCCGCTCCCGCCGCTCCCGCCACTCCCGCCGCTCCCGCCACTCTGCCCGCCTGCGCCGCCGTCGAGCCGAACCCCCGCGTCTCTCCCCGTGCCGGCGGGGCCACAGTTGCAGCCGAGCGAAGTCGAGATCAGCACCGTCGCGAGCAGAGTGCGCATGACGTGGCCGAGCCTAACGCGCTTCACTCCGAGACGGTGACGTACCGCCAATCGGGATCGTCTCCTTCGACGTCCTTCTGATCGTCGAAGACGAGCGTCACCTTGGGGAACGCGGCGGCGAGGAGCTCGCGATCGGCCGGCACGAGGAAGCTGTCCGAGACGTCGAGGCGCTCGAGCTTCGAGAACCGCTGCGCCGAGCTCGCGAGCGCGGCAGCCCCCTTCGAGTCGAGGACCCCCATCGAGAGATCGATCACCTTCAGCCGGCCGGCGAGGGGCGAAGCGGCGAGCTGCTGGGCGATCTCGTTCGAGTGAATCGTGTTCTTGAGGCCAAGGGTCTCGAGCTTTGGAAACAGCTTCGCTTCGAAGAGCGGCGCGAGCTGCTTGGGCGTCGCGGTCGCGGTGCCGTCCTGATCCGGGTCTCCGAACCAGAGCTCGAGCTCGCGCAGCGACGGGAGCACGCTCGTCATCAACTGCTCGAGTCGCCCCTTCGACAGCCCACAGGTCTCGATCACCAGCGACTCGAGCTTCGGCAACGAGAGCGGACCGAACTCGAAGTTGCGCTTGCCCGACCAGGTCGCCGAACCGGAGTGGAGCTTGAGCGCGACGAGGCCAGGGAACTGCTTCGAGATCGCCCGCACGTCGCCGATGACGTGGTGATCCATGTCGACGTTGCGATCGATGTCTCCCAGGAAGAGGCGCTGGAGCCGCTTCGCGAACGGCTGCTCGGCAGCACAGGCGAGCACCGCCGGCACGTCGATGGTGTTCGAGTCCCAGCGAATGACTCCAGTACGCAGCTCGCGGAGCGCACCGCACATCGGCAGCTCGAAGAGCGGCTGCACGAGGGGAATGACCTCGTGGGTCTCGTCCATCCAGTCGCGCTCGTTGAAGACGTGAATCGAGTCGATCACGCCCCGGCGCCAGGTGACGGTGGCGAAGTCGGAGTGCGGAATGGGCAGCTGGCCGAGCAGCTTCTTCTCGCGCGCCTTGAGCTCCTTGTCCTTCGGCTTGCCCGCCAGCTCGTGCTGCACGGTGATCAGCTCACCCCAGGAGTTCCCGTTCGCCTGGAGCCAGTCGGCATAGACGAGCGCCCGGGAAGCCTCGTCGGGCGCGGCGAACATCGCAGCCTCGAGCTTCGGCGCTCGCGCGGGGCCAGCCACCACGTCGACCCGGCGATAGCCCTTCTCGAGCTTCTTGGCCGACTGCGCCGACAGCTCGGCTGAAGCTTCGGTGACCGTCTTGAAGTCGAAGCGCTTCTCCTGCCCCGTGCTCCCGATGCGGCCCCAGCGCACGACGAGCGTCTTGCCCTCGACCGCTGCCTCCCAGAACTTGTTGCTGGTGCCTTCGCTGAACTCGAGTCGCATGGTTCCTCAGGTGAGCCGTCGGCCGATGGTGCATTCGGCCTGGAGTGGACAGCGAAGACAACAGGCCCGAGCTCGTCGAGCGGGGCACGCGCCGCTCATGCCGAAGTGACAGAGGGCGAAGTCGTACCGAACGGGATCGGAGGGATCGAGGCGCGCGAGCGAGGCGGTGATCTCCTCGGCCATCTTCCAGCCGGCGGTGCGCCGCGAGGTGAGCCCGAGCTGAATCGCCATGCGCGCGATGTGCGTGTCGAGGGGAATGACGAGCGACGACGGCGCGACTCGTTTCCAGATGCCGAAGTCGATCGCGTCGGGGCCGCGCACCATCCACCGGAGGTACAGCGAGAGGCGTTTGGCCGCTCCGTCGCCCGTCGGGAGCAGATGATCGAGCCCCCGGGTCTTCCCGAGCACCTTCACGATCTGCTTCGTCGGCGCCGCGTCTCGAATCGCCTGGGCGAACCGGGCGAGCGCGCGATGGTGGCTCGTCCCTCGGCGCGCCTCGAGAAAGACCGCTTCCAGCGAGCCGTGCGTCCGCACCCTGGCGCCGATGCCGAGCAGGAGCACGCCGACGTCGGCCGGAAGGTTGAAGCGATAGACGAAGCCGTCGAGCAGCGCGGGGAGCTCGTCGACCTCGAGCCGCGTCAGGCGCCGCGCCGGGTGCGCGCCCAACCCGCCGAGAATGGCGGCGATCTTCGGCTTGAAGAGCGTCGCCCGGCCATACGCCAGCGACGCCGAGATGAGCGCCACCACCTCGACGTCGCGGGGGTCACGAAAGCGGTGAGGAAACTCGACCGGATCGGCGACGACCCGCTCGTGCCAGGGCCGGGTGTCGACCAACGCATCGAGCAGCGGCTTCAGGCGTTTCGCACGGGCAGCCGAGAGCACCGCTCACCGGGAGACTTCGCGCACGAGGTGGCCGAGCTCGGGCAGCACCAGCTTCTCCATCGCCAGCCGAGCGCCCTCGGGAGAGCCAGGCAGCGAGAAGATCAGCACGCCCTTCCAGACGCCGGCGACCGCGCGGGTCAGCATCGCCGCCGGGCCGATCAGCTGGAACGACAGCATGCGGAAGAGCTCGCCGAAGCCGTCGATGCGCTTCTCGAAGAGGCCCTCGACCGTCTCGACCGTCACGTCCCTCGACGCCAGCCCAGTGCCGCCGGTGAGTACGATCGCGCGGACGCCCGAGTCGGCAGCGAGCGCGATCGCGTGGCGAATCTCGTCGGGGAGATCGCGCACGAGCGAGCTGCCGGTGACGGTGTGACCCGCGTGCTCGAGGAGGTGCCGAAGGAGCGGCCCGCCGCGATCACTCGAGCCGTCGCGGGTGTCGCTGCAGGTGATCACCCAGGCGCTCACCGAGGTCGGCGAGGTGTGCCGGTGATCCTCGTGCGGGTGGTGGTGATGATCGTGATCGTGGTGGTCATGCCCTTCGTGCGCCATGTGCAGTCCTCACTTCCCCTCGAACCCCAACACCACGATCGTCCCATCTTCGATCGTGAGCTCGAACGCCGGCTGATCGTCGCAGATGCCGGGTGAAGTGGCGTTGCGACCGGTGTCGAGATCGAAGCCCACCTCATGACAGGGACAGACGACGAGGTTCTTCTCGAGCCGCCCGCCCGAGAGCAGGCAGCCGCCGTGGTTGCAGGAGTCGTCGAGCGCCCGGAGCTTCCCCGCCACGCAGGCGACGAGGAGGTGGCGCTTGCCGATCGCGTAGCCGCGCAGCTCTCCCTCCTTGAGATCGGCCGGTCCGAGGGTGAGGCGCGAGGCAGTCATCGGCCGAGTGCTTCTCGCACCGCCGTCGCCTTCGCAAGCCTCGTCGTTCGTCGGGCCGCACCGAAGTTCGGGTGCTATGGTCGCGCGATGCCCGCTGCAGACAAGACCGCCGTGGTGAAGGCGCTGCGCGATCTCGGCGCGTACTTGCAGCTCAACGGTGAGAACGCGTTCAAGGTGCGCGCCTACGACATCGCTGCCGAACGAATCGCGAGCCTCACCGACGAAGATCTCCAGGGCTACCTGGCCCGCAAGGAGCTCACCACCCTGCCAGGCATCGGCGAGAGCATCGCCAAGAAGATCGACGAGCTCGCGAGCACCGGCACGATGACGGCGCTCGAGGAGATCCGCGCCAAGTTTCCGCCGAAGATCCTCGAGCTGATGACGGTGCCCGATCTCGGGCCCAAGAAGGCACACGCGCTCTTCGCGCAGCTCGGCGTCGGCAGCCTCGACGACCTCGAGAAGGCCTGCCAGGACCAGCGCGTTCGAGGCCTGAAGGGCTTCGGCCAGAAGACCGAAGAGAAGTTGCTCGCCGGGCTCCAGGTGGCGAAGCGGGCGATGGCGACGGGCGGGCGCCGGCGGTTGGGCGACGTGCTGCCGCAGGCCGAGGCGATCCTCGAGTGGGTGAAGAAGGCGCCTGGCGTGGTGCGCGCGAACCTGGGTGGGTCGGTGCGCCGTCAACGCGAGACCGTCGCCGACGTCGACCTCATCGCCTCCGCGCCCGACGCGCAGCCGGTCTTCGAGCACTTTCGGAGCTTCCCCTTGGTCGCCGAGGTGCTCGGCGCGGGCGAGTCGAAGTCGTCGGTGCGGCTCAAGGAGACCGACCTCCAGGTCGACCTCCGCGTGCTCCCCGACGAGGACTTCGCCTCGGCGCTCCACCACTTCACCGGCAGCAAGGCCCACCACATCAAGCTGCGTGGGCTGGCGCTCGAGAAGGGCCTCACCATCAGCGAGTGGGGCGTCTTCCGAATGAAGGAAGGCGAGTCGGTCGCCGCCAAGCCGGGGGTCGCCAAACACGAGAGCGCCGAGTCGAAGCTCACCGTTCGCGACGAGAAGGATCTCTACGCGCTCCTCGGCATGCAGTTCGTCCCACCCGAGCTCCGCGAAGACTGGGGCGAGATCGAGGCCGCGCTCGAACACCGGCTCCCCACCGATCTGATCTCGTCGAAGGAGCTCGCCGGCAACGTGCACGCCCACTCCACCTGGAGCGACGGCGTCGACTCGCTCGAGGACATGGCTCGCGCCGCCAAGGCGATGGGGTACGCGTACTACACCGTCACCGAGCACTCGCAGAGCTCGGGCTACGCGGGCGGGCTGTCGATCGACAAGCTCAAGGAGCAGTGGGACGAGATCGATCGCGTCAACGAGACGGTGAAGGGCATCACCCTGCTCAAGGGCATCGAGAGCGACATCCTCGAAGATGGGCGGCTCGACTACCCCGACGAGATCCTCGAGCAGCTCGACGTCGTGATCTGCTCCATCCATCAGCGCCACTCACAGGACGAGGCGCAGATGACCAAACGCGTGCTCGCGGCCTTCGACAACCCCTTCTTCCAGATCTGGGGCCACCCCACCGGCCGGCTCATCAACAAGCGTGAGCCAGCCTCGATGCGCATGGACGAGATCCTCGACAAGGCGGCGGCCAAGGGCATCGTCGTCGAGGTGAACGGCTGCCCCGATCGAATGGACCTCTCGCCCGAGCACGTTCGCAAGGCGCTCCAGCGCGGCCTCAAGCTCGCCATCGCCACCGACGCGCACTCGATTCGCGAGCTGTCGGTGCACCTGCCCTTCGCCCTCGCCTCGGCACGCAGGGGGTGGGCGCGAGTGGGCGACGTGGTCAACACCAAGAACGCCAAGGGGTTTCTCGGTTCGCTGAGAAAACGCTGAGGGCTCCAAAAAGCGCGCCGGGCTGCCCTCGGTCCGGTACAGTCACGGCGTTCACATGGCCGGTTCCACCGATAACCTGGTCGGTCAGCAGATCGGCTCCTTTCGGATCACCAAGATCATCGGCCGCGGCGGCATGGGGACGGTGTACCTCGGGGAGCACGCGATCATCGGGAGCCGGGTCGCGATCAAGGTGCTGATGGAGCGCCTCGCCACCGACGAGAACCTGGTCGCGCGGTTCTACGCCGAGGCGCGCGCGGTCAACCTCATCGGCCACGACAACATCGTCAACATCTTCGACATGAACGTGGCGCCGCCCCATCGCTACTACCTGGTGATGGAGTACCTCGAGGGCAAGCCGCTCAACTACCTGCTCACCGCGCCGGTCGCCGCCCAGGTGATGGTGCCGATTCTCGTGCAGGTGTGCGACGCGCTGCAGGCCGCCCACGGCGCGGGCATCGTCCACCGCGATCTCAAGCCCGAGAACATCTTCCTCACCCGGCGCGGCAAGCAGGACAACTTCGTCAAGCTGCTCGACTTCGGCCTCGCCAAGCTGCTCGACACCGAGCGCGCCGATCAGCAGACCGCCGCCGGGCTCATCGTCGGCACGCCCGAGTTCATGTCGCCGGAGCAGGCCAACAGCGCCCCCGTCGACGGGCGGGCCGACATCTACGGCCTGGGCTGCATCGCCTGGCTGATGGCCACCGCACGGCTGCCCTTCCCGCAGCGCGGGCTCACCGATCTCCTCGTCGCCCACAAGACGCAGATGCCCAGCGCGCCGCACCTGCTGGTGCCTGGCTGCTCGAAGGAACTGAGCGACGTGATCATGAAGGCGATGGCGAAGAACCCGACCGAGCGGTTTCAGTCCGCCGCCGAGCTCGGAGCCGCGCTCGAGAAGACGCTCCAGGCGCCCAGCAGCATTCCGCCGCGAGTGGCGCCACTCAGCCCCCAGCCTCCGCCCCAGACGAGCACCTCGCCCGCCAAGGGCCCCACCCACGCGCGCTTCGCCGCCAAGTTCTCGGCCGACGTCGTCACCCTCGATGGCAAGTCGTTCGGGAGCATCAGCTGCACCGACATCTCGCGCGGCGGCATGTTCCTCTCGACCGAGGGCAAGATGCCGATGCTCTTCTCGAAGGTGAAGCTCACCGTCGCAGACTCGGTGCTGATGGGCGAGGTCGTGCGGCACGTCACGAGCGAGCAGGCGAAGGCGTGGGGCATGAGCCCGGGGTTCGGGGTGCAGTTCGTCGAGCTCACGCCGGCGGTGCGGGAGACGATCACCCGTCTGATTCAAGGGCTCCCGGCGAGCCAGCCGCTCAAGCCGCTGGTGTCGGCGAGTGACGATCCCGAGGCCGAGAAGGTGCTCGAGCGGTACCGGCAGCGAATTCACGGCGATCACTACGTGCTCGTGGGCGTGGCGACCGACGCGGAGAGCGCCGAGATCCGCAGCAGGGCCCGTGAGGCGGTACAGGAGCTCGAGCGAACCGCCCAGCGCTCGATCTCCGCCAACCAGCGCTCCCAGCTCGACGCCGCGATCGCCCGGGTGAAGGCCGCCGCCAACGTGCTCGGCAACCCGCTCCACCGCGCCGAGTTCGACGCCAACCGCGGCAACTTCCGCGGCGTGATGCGCTGCCTCCAGGCCGGGCTCACCATCGTCGATCTCGAGCGGCTGCGAACCCAGCACCTCGCCGCGAACCCGACCGCCGCTGGCAGCGCGCAGGTGAAGGTGCTCGCCTGTCGGGTCTACGAGGGCAAAGGCCAGTTCAAGGAAGCGCTCGACGCGGTCGAAGCGGCGCTCCAGCTCGATCCGCTCAACCTGCAGTACCACCAGCGGCGGCTCACCTTCCTCAAGAAGCTCCGCGAGGCTGGCGCATGAAGAGCTACCTCGTCTCGGCGCTCAAGAAGCAGCTGAGCCTGGGGCGAGAGCCGTTCCTCTCGCGGCACGCGGGCGAGTGGGTGGTGTGGGAAGCCGGCAGCTGGAAGGCACCGCGCGCGAACACCTTGGTGCTCGAGACGCCGACGAGCCCAGCCGCTGGCGTGCCCACTGCGCCGAAGGCCGCCGAGGCCCTCGCGATCGGCCTGCCTCCCATCGCGCGGGTTCGCATCGGCCGGGCGAGCGACGTCGAGATCTCCCTCAACGACGGCACCTTGTCGGGAACCCACGTGCTGCTCCTCGGTGAGGGCGGTCGCTGGAGCGCCGAAGATCTCGACTCGACCAACGGCACCTTCGTCGAGGGCATCAAGCTCAAGCCCGGAGCCCGGCTGCCGCTCCGCAACGGCTCGACGATCAAGGCCGGCAACGTGGTGCTCACCTTTCACACCGCCGAGGGGTTGTGGACGCGGCTGTCGGCGTGAGCGTGAGCGATCGGTTCCGCGCCTGGCTCGTGCGCTCGGCGGTGCGCGAAGCGTTGATCGTGTGGGCGCTCGGCTTCGGCGGCATTCTCGTCACCTGGCTCGCCTATCGGCCCGCGGCGAAGATCGTCGCCACCCTGGGCTTCCTCTATCTCCCGCTGTTGGGCATGGCGCTGCGCGGAGAGGACTACCGCGACTTCGGGTTGTCGACCCGCCAGCTCGGCCGCGACGTGCGCCAGTTCCTCGCCGTCAGCGCGATCGTCTTCCCGCTCTTCGTCGCGGGCTACGTCGCCTTCATCCACCTCTTGCCGTTCGCCTCGCAGAACCTGGTGCACTCGCTCACCCCGTACGTGAGCACGCCACACTTCGCCTGGCGGCTGCCCGATCGGTTCCTCGAGTGGGTGATCGATCAGACCTTCGTCGTCGCTCTGCCCGAAGAGTTCTTCTACCGCGGCTACCTGCAGACCCGGCTCCGCGACGCCTGGCCGCAGGGTCGCATCTTCTTCGGCGCCCGGCTGGGCCCCGCCTTCCTGCTCACCGCGGTGCTCTTCGCGCTGGGGCACCTGGCGATCTTCGAGGTGTGGCGGCTGGCCGTGTTCTTCCCGGCGCTCCTCTTCGGGTGGATGCGGGAGCGCTCAGGATCGGTGGTGGGCGCGGCGCTCTTCCACGCGGCCTCGAACCTGATCGTCCTGGTGCTCGACGCCTGCTTCTTCGGCCGCTGAGGCGCCTCAGACGAGCTGCAGCGAGAGCGCCCGATCGACGGCCACCGAGCGACCGTCGGCCACCGAGAGCCAGCCGTCGCTCTTCACTGGATCGGTCGCGATCAGCACCGAGCGTCGCCGCCGGTGATCGCGCACGAGCGCGGTGCTGGCCTTCTCTTCTCCCGTCAGCCCACAGCGCGCACACGCGCCGTCCCCTTCGAGCAGGCGATAGAACAAGGGCTGCCCGCCCCGAGTGGTGGCGACCGCGATGCGCCCGTTGGTGGCGGCGAGCGCGAGGGTGGGCCGACGCGCCGGCCCGGACGCCTCGACGACGATCTGCGCGGTGCGCCCGAGCAGCTGGGCCACGATCGCCGCCTCGAGATCGGGATCGTCGGTGCGCCCGAGCGATCGCAGCTCGGCGAGGAAGGTGGCGAAGATGGCCTCCTCGAGGGCGTTCGTCTTGAGCGAGCGCTGGAGGAAGTCGGGGAGCTGCTCCGACAGCCGCTCCTGCACGCCGTGGTTCCCCTCGAGCCGCCCGCCGATCGAGAAGAGCCACTGGCGCATGCGGAAGGGCTGGGCGACGTCTTCGAGCGGGCGACCCACTGGCGGCGCGCCGGCCACGTAGAGCGCGGTCTCGGAGTTGGGGATCTCCCAGCAGTCGGTGCGGGTGACGTTCACCCCGTAGCTCCGCTGCACGAGCTGGCCGTCGTCGTAGGCGCCCAGGCCCAACACCTGCCCGTCTCCGTCCAGCGTCACCATCGCCTTGGCGCGATCGAGCTCACACCGCATGAGCGAAGGGTCGGACGTGGCGATGGCGAAGAGGCGAGACATGATGACACCACCTTCCCGGCCCAGGCGGCGCTGGCCGGCTCCCGAACTTCACGAACGGGCACGAGTATTCTCGGCCTTGATCACTCGAACTGACAATCTGACAGCGAACTTCCCAGACACACCTGACTTGATGGGCGGACCCACCCTGGCATTCATTGCCCCCTGACTCGCGAGGGGAATCCAGCCGTTTCGGACTCGACGGGCCCAGGGCCCGATTTTGGCGTCAGGAACCGATGCAAGGCGGCGGAGGCCTAGGTAGGATCTTCACCCATGTCGGAAATCGCCGTCGGCATCGATCTCGGCACCTCCTATTCGTGCGTGTCGGCCGTCATCAACGGTCAACCCACCGTCATCCCCAACGAGTGGGGCGAGCTGACCCACGCGTCGGTGGTGTCGTTCCTCGACGATGGCTCGGTGCTCGTCGGCAACGCGGCGAAGAAGAACATCATCACCAACGCCGAGAACACGGTCTATTCGGCGAAGCGCCTCATCGGCCGTTTCTTCTTCTCCGACGAGGTGAAGAAGGCGCAGTCGGTGATGCCGTACAAGATCGTCGAGGGCCCCAACAACTCCGTGCGCATCACGGTGAAGGGCCGCACCTTCTCCCTGCCGGAGATCTCGGCCCTCGTGCTGAAGGAGATGAAGGCGATCGCCGAGAGCTACCTCGGCCAGCCGGTCACCAAGGCCGTCGTCACCGTTCCCGCGTACTTCAACGACAACCAGCGCCAGGCCACCAAGGACGCGGGCCGCATCGCCGGCCTCGACGTCTTGCGCATCTTGAACGAGCCCACCGCCGCCGCGCTCGCCTGCGGCTTCGGCAAGGACTTGAACCAGCGCGTCGTCGTCTACGATCTCGGCGGCGGCACCTTCGACGTCTCGATCCTCGAGATCGGCAAGGACGTGTTCGAGGTGCTCTCGACCGCCGGAGACACCTACCTCGGTGGTGACGACTTCGACGATCGCATCATGAACTGGCTCGCCGAGGACTTCCTGGCGCGCCACAAGCTCGATCTCCGCCAGAACAAGTACTGCCTCCAGATGCTCAAGGAAGCGTCGGAGAAGGCGAAGATCGACGTCGGCCAGCAGAACGTCGCCACCATTCACTGCCCCGGCATCTGCCAGGACGTCTCGGGCAACGTCATCGATCTCACCCAGACGCTCACCCAAGACGCCTTCAACCGCATGGTGATGGATCTCGTGCAGCGCACCTTCAAGGTGTGTGACGAGGCGCTCCAGAGCGCGCGCATGACCGCGGCCGACGTCGACGCGGTGATCCTCGTCGGAGGCCCGACCCGCCTGCCGATCATCGCCAACTCGGTGCGCCACTACTTCTCCAAGGAGCCGATGCAGGGCGTCGACCCCGATCAGGTCGTCTCGATGGGCGCCGCGCTCCAGGCCCACGCGCTCGTCGACAAGAGCACCGAGACCTTCCTCGTCGACGTCACCCCGCTCTCGCTGCGCATCGGCACGGTCGGCGGGTACACCGAGAAGATCATCGAGAAGAACACCCCGATTCCGATCGAGAAGTCGAAGACGTTCACCACCAGCCGCGACGGCCAAGACAAGGTGAAGATCCGCGTCTACCAGGGCGAGTCGAACCGCGCGGAGGAGTGCGAGCTGCTCGGCGAGTTCGAGTTCTCGGGCTTCCGCATCGGCTACCGCGGCGACGTGAAGATCGACGTCACCTTCGAGATCGACTCCAACGGCATCGTCAACGTCTCGGCGACCGATCAAGAGACCGGCCAGCGCACCTCGACCACCATCAGCCTCTCGTCGGGCCTCTCGGAGAACGACATTCAGAAATCGATGCAGGCCAACCAGGACGTCACGTTGGCCAACTACCGCAACCTCCCTGCCCCTGCGTGAGCTGAGCGATGGCACCGCCTGACGATCCAGCTGGCAAGCCGCCTGGTCTCCCGCCCGTGCCGGGACGACCCGCGACCGTTCCTGGTCGGCCGGCGATCACCGCCCAAGCCCCACAGGCAGCCGCCAGGCCAGTGCCGGTACCACCAGGCGCTCCTGGCGCGCGTCCAGTGCCGGTTCCTCCTGGTGCGCCCGGCGCACGAGCCTCCGCTCCGCCCTACCCGACGAGTCGGCCCAGCGCAGGCGCGCCCCCTGCCGTTCCTGCGCAGCCACCACCAATCGCGCCGAGCATCGCGCCCACGATCGCGCCAGCCATTGCCCCGGCGATCGCGCCGCTCATCGCACCAGTCGGAGCCCCCCGCATCGCCCCACTCGTCGCGGCCGAGGCTCCGACGCCGATCCACGGAGTCCCGGCCGCACCTTTCGTTCCTCCCGTCGTCGGCACGCCGAGTCGAGGAGCGCCTGCTGCCCCGCTCATTCCTCCCGTTCCAGGAACGCCCGCTCGAGGGGCTCCCGCGGCGCCGCTCGTTCCGCCCGTTCCTCAAGCCGCTCGCGCACCGCTCATTCCACCCGTTCCGGGAACGCCGGCGCGAGGCGCTCCCGCGGCTGGGCCGATCGTGCCCCCGATGCCCGGAGTGCCGCGCGCCGCCCCCATCGTTCCACCCGTTTCCGGCGGCCCCGCGATCGCGCCGCCCTTCCCGTCGGGCCCGACGCCTGGTGCCCGCCCAGCCCCGATCGGTCCTCCGGCGCCCTTCCAGAGCTCGGGTTCGCGACCAGGCGTCGCGTCGTCACCGTCGGCCATCGGCTATCGACCCCCACCGCTGCCCACGACGGGTGCGGTCGACGTGGTCTCGCCCCAACAAGCCGTCGAGCTCGCGCTGATCGCCCAGAACCTCGACCGCCAGGACTACTTCCAGGTCCTCCAGCTGCCGCGTACGGCGTCGGCTGCCGAGATCAAACGCGCCTTCTACCGAGACAGCCGCGTCTACCACCCCGATCGAATCTTCCATCTCTCCGACGCCGCGGTGAAGGGCAACATCGGCACGATCTACAAGCGCATCACCGAGGCGTACTACGTGCTGCGCGACGACGCGAAGCGCCGCAAGTACGTCACCGATCTCTCCGGGTCCGACGCGGCGACGAAGCTGCGCTACTCCGAGGCGTCGGAGACCGAGCAGAAGGCCGAGGCGAAGAAGGCGGTCGAAGAGGAATACGGCACCACCCCGAAGGGCCGGCAGCTCTACAAGCAGGCGCTCTCGGAGATCGATCGCCAGCAGTGGGCCTCGGCCGAGCGGAACCTGAAGAGCGCGCTCATGTACGAGTCGGGGAACGCGAAGTTCAAGGAGAAGCTCACCCTCGTGCAGGACAAGCTCGAGGCCGAGCGCCGAGCCCGCGGCGATCAGTTCAAGATCAAGTGACGCTCGATCTCGTCATCTTGGTGGTCACCGCGCTCTTCGCGCTCTGGGGCTTCTTCTCGGGCGCCGCCAAGCAGATCGCCGTCTTCGTCGCCTGGATCGCGGCCTGGGCCGCCGCCATGCCGGGAGGCCAGTTCTTCGGGCCGCTCCTCACCACCAAGCTCGCCACCTCGGCCTTCGTGGGCGTGGTGCTCGCGTCGCTCGCGTCGTTCCTCGTCGTCTTCGTGGTGGTGCAGCTCGTCGTGGCCGCCGTCATTCGCCGCCTCCTCGCCGGCCGCGATCCCGGGAGCCGCACCCTCGATCGGCTGCTCGGCTTCGGCCTCGGCGGAGGCAAGGTGCTCGCGGTGATGTACGTCGCCCTCTGCGCGATGAGCTTCCTCGAGCAGAACGTGGTGATCATGGGCCGCAAGCTCGCCTTCACCCCGAAGGACTCGAAGGCGATGGAGTTCGTCCACCACTACAACCTGCTCGAGCAGCAGCAGTTCTCGGGCGCGAGCGATCTCGCGAAGGTCGCCCAGCTCGCGAAGGACCCGAAGGCGCTCCAACGGCTCAAGGACAACGGTGACTTCACCGCGCTCAGCAAGGACCCTCGGTTTGCCCGGGTGATCAACGCGGGCGCCCTCCAGAAGGCGCTCGAGACCGGCGACGTGCGGGCGCTCATCAACAACAACGACGTCGTCGAGCTGATCCACGATCGCACCGCCGCCCAGCGCCTCGAGCGGCTGACCCAGCTCCGCTGACAGATCGATCTCGAGATGGTGGATCAGCCCGCTCGATCCCTATAGTGCGCGCTCACGATGGCGAACACGACTCGGCAGGGCTGGACGATCGCGGATTCACTCGACACGTACGCGATTCGCAACTGGGGCGCCGGCTACTTCGGCATCAACGAGCGCGGCAACGTCTGCGTGCACCCTGGCGGGCCCGACGCGCCGAAGTTCGATCTCAAGGAACTGGTCGACGAGGTGCGCCGCCGCGGCATCAGCCTGCCGCTCCTGATCCGCTTCACCGACGTGCTCCGCCACCGCGTCGTGCACCTCAACGAGGCCTTCAAGAAGGCGATCACCGAGCACGGCTACAAGGCGCCCTACCGCGGGGTGTACCCGATCAAGGTGAACCAGCACCGCTTCGTCGTCGAGCAGATCGTCGACGCCGGCCGGCCGTATGGCTACGGCCTCGAGGCCGGCTCCAAGCCCGAGCTGTTGGCGGTGATGGCGCTCCTCGAAGACCCGAACGCGCTCATCATCTGCAACGGCTACAAGGACGAGGAGTACGTCGAGACCGCGCTCTACGCCTCCAAGCTCGGCCGCAAGGTGGTGATGGTGGTCGAGAAGCCCACCGAGCTGCCGCTGATCGCCGAGGTCTCGCGGAAGACGGGCATTCTCCCCACCCTGGGCATGCGGGTGCGGCTGTCGACGCGCGGCGCGGGCAAGTGGGAAGCGTCGGGCGGCGATCGCTCGAAGTTCGGCTTGTCGGCCGCCGAGCTGCTCCAGTCGATCGCCTTCATGAAGGAAGCCGGCCTCGTCGGCTGCTTCGAGCTGCTCCACTTCCACCTCGGCAGCCAGATCTCGAACATTCGCAACGTGAAGAACGCCCTGCGCGAAGTCGGCCGGTTCTACGTCGAGGTCGCCAAGCTCGGCGCGCCGCTCAAGTTCCTCGACGTGGGCGGGGGCCTGGGCGTCGACTACGACGGCTCGCAGACGAACTTCGCCTCGTCGATGAACTACTCGACCGAGGAGTACGCCAACGACGTCGTCTTCAGCGTGATGGAGGCGTGTGACGCCGCGCAGGTGCCCCACCCGATTCTGGTGAGCGAGTCCGGGCGGGCGGTGGTGGCCCACCACGCGGTGCTGATCACCGAGGTGCTGGGGAACTCAGACTTCGAGACGGGCCCGGTGCCCGAGGGGCTCTCCGACGACGCCCCACAGGTGATCAAGAACCTGCGCAACGCGCTCAAGGAGCTCACCAACAAGAACCTCATCGAGACCTACCACGACGCGCTCGAATACAAGGACGAGGTGCTGACGCTGTTCTCCCTCGGCCACCTGAGCCTCGAGGAGCGCGTGCTCGCCGAGAACTTCTTCTGGGCGATCTGCTCGAAGGTGCTGCGCATGGGGAAGGAAGCCGGCGAGAGCTCGGAGGAACTCGAGGCGCTCGAGCACCAGCTGTCCGACACGTACTTCTGCAACTTCTCCCTCTTCCAGTCGCTGCCCGACTCCTGGGCGATCGATCAGCTCTTCCCGGTGATGCCGATCCACCGGCTCACCGAGCGCCCCACTCGCCGCGCCGTGCTCGCCGACATCACCTGCGACTCCGATGGGAAGATCGAGAAGTTCATCGATCGCCGCGAGGTGAAGGACGACCTCGAGCTGCACGCGCTCAACGACGAGGAGTACTACCTCGGCATCTTCCTCGTCGGCGCGTACCAGGAGATCCTCGGCGACCTGCACAACCTCTTCGGCGACACCCACGCCATTCAGGTCTCGCTCGCGCCGAACGGCGGCTACCTCATCGATCGCGTCGTCGAGGGTGACACCGTCACCGAGGTGCTCAACTACGTCGCCTTCAACAAGGACGATCTGATCGCCAAGATGCGCATGAAGGCCGAGCTCGCGCTGCGCAACGGCACCATCACCATCGACGAGTCGCGCAAGATCCTGCAGGTCTACGAGCAGGGCCTCTCGGGCTACACCTACCTCGAGCGAGAGGTCGACGCGCGCAGCTTCACCGCCTCGAACGCCCAGCTGCGGTTGGTGCCGAGCGACGTCGCCCCGCGCCCATCGCCTCGCAGCGTCACCGGCACCTGAGCGCCGAAGTCAGTCTGGCCAGACGAACCGCATCGGCACCTTGACGTCCGGGTGAAGGCTCCGGGCCACCGGGCAGGTGTGGGCGATCTCTTCGAGGCGCGCGCGCTGGGCGGGTGGGACCGCGCGCGGCATGCGGAACTCGACGGTGAGCTCACCGATCCGCCGCGGAGGCCCGACCATGTGCTTCACCACCGTCACCTGCGCGTCGCCGAAGGCCAACCCCTCCTTCGGAGCGAGCAGCGCCATGGTGGTGACCGCGCAGCTCGCGAGCGAGACGGCGAGCAGATCGGTGGGAGAGAACGAGCTCCCGTCTCCACCGTTGTCCGTCGGGGGGACGGTGCGGAAAGTCGCTCCGCTGGGCCCGTGATGGAGCGTTCCAACCAGCCCGTGAAGTTCCACCCGCATCTCGACGCCTGGAGGTGACATCGTTCGCCGCTCCTTGGTTGCACTCCCCCACCCACTCGAGGGTAAGCGACCCAAACCATGCGCTCGGTTCTCTTTCCACTCTTCGCTGCCTTCGCCTTCGTCGCCCTCAGCGGCTGCCCTCCCACCAAGCCACCGTGCGCCACCACCTGCACCGGCTGCTGCGACTCGATGGGCCAGTGTCAGCTCGGCTCTCAAGGCTCGGCGTGCGGGAAGGGCGGCATCGCCTGCAAGACCTGCCAGGTCGCAGAGACCTGCGACTTCGGCACCTGCACGGCACCGTTCAGCGGCTCGGGCGGTGGCTTCTCGGGCACTGGTGGCGGCAACTCGGGGGGCGCGGGGGGTGGCACGGCAGGGGGCTTCGTCACCGGCGGCGGCTCGACCGGTGGCGGCTTCGTCACTGGCGGCGGCGCGGCCGGAGGCTTCGTGACGGGCGGGGGCTCGACGGCAGGTGGGGCGGCGAACGGCGGCGAGACCTGCGCGCTCGCGGTGCCGATGAGGCAGTCGACGGCGAACGAGTTCGTCTCCAGCGGCACGCTCGCGGGAGCGCTCGATGATCACGCGGGCAGCTGCGGAGGAGCGGGCCGCGACGTCGCCTTCTCCTTCCCTGTCGGCACCACCAGCGACGTGTCCTTCGGCATCTCCAGCATCGGAGGCACCGGCTCGCCAGTCGGCTACCTCTTGCGTGACGACTGCTCGTCGGAGGTGGCTTGTTCGACCGGCACCTCGACCAGCACGCCGGTGCGGCTCGGGCCGGGCAGCTACCGGCTGATCGTCGACGCGCTGAGCACCTCGTCCACCGGCTCGTTCTCGGCGACCGTCTTGGTGAACCCGGTGGCGCCGCTCGCCGGCGACGACTGCGCGAGCGCCGAGTCGATCTCCGTCGGCGGCTCCGCGACCGCCAGCACCGACGGGTACAGCCCCGATCACACGTCCTTCACCTGCAACACGAACGGACCCGACCGGTTCTACCGCTTCACCCTCGCGACCTCGACGGCCGTCACCGCCACCGTCACGCCCACGTCGTCGAGCAGCTACTTCGGCGCCTACTTCATCGGGCCCGGCTCGTGCACGGCCTCGGAGGAGTTCTGTCGGGTGAGCATGAGCGGCGGAGCAGCCACCACCGCCACCACGACCCTCGCCGCCGGCACCCACTACCTCGCGGTGAAGAACCTCTCGAGCGGGCCGGGCAGCTACGTCCTCACCCTCTCGTCCTCGGCCACCGTCCCCGGAGACAGCTGCTCGACGGCCGTTCCGCTCAGCTTCAGCGGGGGCGTGGCCTCGGCGAGCGGCACCGTCGTCGGCGCTTCGAACGATCGAACGTCGTCCTGCGCCTCGAGCAGCGCCGACGTCGTCTATGCCGTCGCCGTTCCCTCCTCCGGAACCCTCAGCGTCGGCGCGACCGTCACCAGTGGCAGCTGGCGGCCGATCCTCACCTTGACCAGCGGCACCTCGTGCACGAGCGCCACCGAGACGACCTGCAACGCGGCGACGACCGCGGGAGGGCCCGCCACGCTGAGCAACGTGCCCGTCACCGCTGGCACCTACTACCTGTGGGTCGACTCGGTCTCGGGCGCAGGCGCTGGCACCTTCTCTCTCGCCCTCAACCTCACCAGTGGCGGCACGGGAGACAGCTGTGCTGCGCCCATTCCGCTCACCTTCACGGGAGGCACGGCCTCGGTCACCGGCTCCACCACCGGCCTGGGCAACGACAACACGTCCACCTGCGCCACGACGAGCGGTCCCGATCTCGTCTACAGCTTCCCCGCCACCTCGGGGCAGGTCTTCAGCGCCACCCTCTCGCCTTCGGGCTTCGCGGGCCAACTCGTGCTCCGCGGGCCCAACTCGGTCTGCACCTCGGCGGCGCAGGTCACCTGTCAGATCGGGAGCACCTCGGGCGCGACGGTCGCGATCACCGGACAGGCCTTGAGCACTGGCACCTATTACCTCTGGGTCGACGGAGCGACGGGCGGCTCTGGGGCCTATTCCCTCACTGCCAACCTCGGCTCGACGACCGCGACCGGTGAGAACTGCAGCACCGCGATTCCGCTCAACTTCATCGGCACCACCGCGACGGCTTCGGGCACGACGTCGACCGCCGTGAGCGATCGAAGCGGCTCGTGCGCGGGGAGCGGACCCGATCGGGTGTACTCGTTCACCGTCTCCGGCACTCGGACCTTCTCGGTCACCGTAACACCGGGCTCGAGCTACCAGCCGGTGATCTACCTGACCTCGGCGAGCAACTGCGGCACCGGCCTCACCGATCTCGGCTGCGTCTACAACTCGACGATCGGCTCGACCACCACGATGGCGACGCAGACGCTCTCGACTGGCACCTACTACCTCTGGCTCGACACCTTCGGGTCCAACCCCGGCACCTACTCGTTCACCGCGACGCTCCAGTGATCGCGAAGTGGGAGGCGTCGCGCTCGGCGGCGATGGCGGCGCGATCGGCCTCATCGTCGGGTGGGTGGAGCCACCGCACCATCTCGTCCGCTTCCCAGGCGTAGGGCGCGCCGTTGAGCGTCACCCGGCCCTCGGCCACGGCTCGGGTCGCGTCGAGCAACGGCACCTCTCGGAGGTCTCGGCAGAGCGCTTCGAACCGCCCCTGTCGCTTGGGATCGACGAAGCGTGCGCCGTGCCGCGCCGCGAAGGCCATGTGAAACCACGAGGGGCGGAACGCGACGCCATCGAGCACCAGCCGCTTGGCGATCAAGGTGAGCAGCTGGGTCATCTCCTTCGCCAGGCCCAAGCCGGGCACCTCCTGGCCGGGGAGCTGGGGCCGCAGGGGAGAGAAGCGCGCCCGCGGGTTGCGCAGTGACAGCCAGTTGACGAAGAGGAAGGTGCCGTCGCCGACACGGCGGCGATCGACCTCGAGCTCGATCAAGGTGACCTCTTGGCCGGTGAGCGAGTCCTTGCCGAGGAGCCGGGCCCGATCGCAGCCTCCCGCTCGATCGAGCGCCACGTGCAGATCTTCGAAGCCCAGCCGGCGCACCAGCGGCAGCACCCGGTACTTCTCGAGCGCGAACTCGAGGCCTTCGCCGGTGTAGAAGTCGAGCATTCGCGGAGGGCCCTGGCGCGGGAGCCCGAGCGCCTCGGCCACGTCGGCCTCGGAGAGGATGGGCTGGGTCCCGAGGTGCTCCGACTTGAGCGTCTTCGAGATGCCGATCATCCGCGCGGCGAGCGGGTCGAAGTCGGCGGGAATCGGTTCGTCGCCTCGGCCCGCCAGCACCAGGCCGCTGCCAGCGAGCACCTTCCAGGCGTGCGAGGTGTAGCCACCCGCAGGCAGCCAGACCTGCGGCACCGAGTGGAACTTCTCGAAGACCCGCGCGTCGCGCTCCCGAACGCCGGCGAGCGAGAGGCCGAGCGTGCCCATGCGATCGCCAGCGAGCACGTCGCCTCCGGCCAGCACGAAGAGCAGCTCGATGTGGGGCATGCGCTCGAGGAGGAGCGCGAGGGCCTCGAGGTACGGGCCGTCGCCGCTGCCCTCGGAGAGCTGCACCTCGTCGACGCCTTCGAGCGGCCCCCAGCTGGTGCCGGAGATCGAACCGAGCCAGACCGAGGGATCGCGCCCAAGACACGCCGAGGTTCCATCGGGCGGGTGGCAGTCGAGATCGAGCACGCCGACCCGGCCATCGAACCCCTGCTGCCGCACCACCGCGATCGCCACCGCGACGTCATGGAGCGCGCAGAACCCGGCCCCACGGGCTGGGGCTGCGTGGTGAAACCCACCCATCGTGTTGAGGACGAGGAGCTTCTTCTCGAGGGCCAGGCGGGCGCCCTGCACCGTGCCGCCGACGGCCAAGCGAAGCGAGCGAAGGAGCTCATCGACGAAGACGTCGGTCTGATCGACCGCGAAGATCCGGGCGAGCGTCTCGGGGCGCTGGAGCGACTCGAGGTACTCGTCGGTGTGCACCCGGGCGAGATCGCCGTAGCTCACCGGCTGGGGCGGCAGGAGATCGGCGGTCGAGATCGCCTTCGCCGAGAGGAGGAAGTGCACCGCGTCGTCCGCGCGGCGCGTCTCGAGCCGTGAGCTGCCCGACTCGAGGCCGGTGATCGGCAGCCGATAGGCCTCGTCGTAGAGCACCCGCAGCGGCGACGGCGCAAAGACCCGCTTCAGCGCGTGGCGAAGATCCACGGGGCGCTGGAATCAGAAGTCGATGGTGACGACCGAACCACCGCCATCGCTCTGCGGCTCTTCCTTCTCGGAGCGACGATCGCGCTCGTCTTGATCGCGATGGAGCGGAACCTCGGCTTGGGGGCGCTGGCGCTCTTGGCGCTGACGCTCGGCTTCGCGTCGCCGCAGCTCTTCGATGATGTACCCGTCGAGCATGTCGAGACTCCCAGAACCGGCCCGCGGCGCCAGTTGACCCAATGATAACCACCTGCGCCCAACCATCAACCTGCGCAGACGCCCTCGAACCACCCGAATTCACTGGCGGCCAACGCGCCCGCCTTCACCCCACTACTTCGCCGATTCGATGCGCTTCTTGAAGTTCTCGAGCAGCTTCGGCAGCTGACTGTCGACGAGCGCGTTCAAGATCGTCTTCGGCACCAGCGGCCCCACCGCCACTTCGATGCTGTAGGTGGCCTTGGTGGTTCCATTGCCCTGATCCTCGAGCAGCCACCCACCCTTGTTGTCCTTCATGAACTCGCCCTCGATGAAGGACCAGCTCACCTTGGTCGGCTTCTCTTCCTTCAAGTGGAGGGTGTACTTGATCACCTTCACCACCTCGGCCTCGTAGTGCACGTCGACTTCGTTGCCCTTGCGGTTCGAGGTGCGCAGCTTCTTCACCTCGGGGAGGAACTCCGGGTACCGCTCGTAGTCCGAGATGATCTCGAAGCACTTCTCGACGGGGGCGTTGAAGACGATGGAGCGAGTCGCGCCAGGCATGTGTGGTGAGCCTCCAGGGGAAAGACGGGCCGGAGCGTACCAGTGGCTGGCCGAATGTCCGACAAAACGCGTCAGCCGATCGGCTTCTTCTGGAAGTCGTGCGTCGCGGTGATGAAGCGGGTCGTGCCGGTCTTCGAGCGCATCACCACCGAGTGGGTCTCGCAGCCATGGGAGAAGAAGCGCACGCCGCGCAAGAAGTCGCTCGAGGTGACTCCGGTGGCGGCAAACATCACGTCGCCCTGGGCCAGCTCGTCGGCGCGGTAGATGCGGTGTTCGTCGGCGATGCCCATCTTCTTGGCGCGCTGCCGTTCCTCGTCGTTGCGGAACTGGAGCCGGCCCTGGAAGTCGCCGCCCGCGCAGCGAATGGCGGCCGAGGCGATGACGCCCTCGGGAGCCCCTCCGATGCCCATCAGGAGATCGACGCCGCTCGACTCGAAGCAGGTGGAGATCGCGCCCGCGACGTCCCCCTCCTCGATCAGGCGAACCCGCGCGCCGGCCGAGCGGACGTCGGCGATCAGCGCCTGGTGACGCGGCCGATCCATGATCATCACCGTCAGCTCGCTCACCGCGCGATCGAGCGCCTTGGCGACGGCGGCGACGTTGGCGGTCGCCGGCTTGGAGAGATCGATCACCCCCTTGGCCTTGGGCCCGCAGGCGATCTTCTCCATGTACGTGTCGGGAGCGTTGAGGAGGTTGCCCTTGTGGGCGAGCGCGACGACCGAGATCGCGCCCGGCTTGCCGTAGGCGCAGAGCGTGGTGCCCTCGAGCGGATCGAGGGCGATGTCGACCGGGGGCGCGCTGGTGGTGCCCTTCCCCACCCGCTCGCCGATGTAGAGCATGGGCGCTTCGTCGCGCTCGCCTTCGCCGATGACGACGGTGCCGTCGATGTTCAGCTCGTCGAAGGCCTTCCGCATCGCGTCGACCGCCGCCTGATCGGACTCGTGGTTGTTGCCGCGGCCCAACGTTCGGGCGCTGGCGATCGCGGCCATCTCGGTGACGCGCACCACTTCGAGGGCGAGGTTTCGATCCACGAGCGGCTCCTTCAGGCCTTCGGCGCCGCGAGCAGTTGCATCACGCTCTTGGGAAGTCCAGCGGGTTTGCCGTCGGGGCCCACGCAGGCGTGCACGGTGTGGCCGGTGACGAGCTCGTCTCCCGACGACTCCCGTCGCACCACGTAGTCGAACCGAAGGGAGGCGCGGTTGAGCTCCGCGAGGCGCACCTCGATGGCGATCACGTCGTCGTACTTCGCGGGGCTGCGGTAGCGCGCGTTCGCCTCGACGACCGGCAGGCCGAAGCCGTCTCTCTCGAGGTCGACGTAGCTCCCACCGAGCGAGCGGAAGAACTCGCTGCGCGACAGCTCGAAGTAGCGAAAGTAGTTCGCGTAGTAGACGACGCCCATCTGATCGGTGTCGCCGTAGATGACGCGGGTCTTGGCGTGAACGACGTGAGGAATGGGCACGGGACGAGGCATCGGAGCGCCTTGTATCGCGATTGAGTGGAGCGACGAGCCGAAGCGCTGCGCTCGATCGTTCGCGCGGTGGCGCCACGGCGAGTCGCGACAATCTGACTCGACCCCTTCGTCGAAACGGTCCATTGTGCGCGCCCCATGATGCGCCGCCTCGTCGCTCTCCTTTGCGCGCTCGTCGCCGTCTCGAGCTGGGCCAAGCCTCCGCGCCTCACCGTGTTCGTCAGCGTCGACGCGATGGGCACCGACGTCTTCCAGCGCAACCGGCCACGCTACAAGGCCGGCCTCGCGCGCCTGGTGAACGAGGGCGCGTTCATTCCATCGGTCCGCTACGAGCTCGCCGAGTGCGTCACCGGCGTGGGCCACACGACCCTGGTGACCGGCGCCTGGCCGTGGCGGCACGGCATCGTCTCGAACAAGATCTTCAACCGGGCGACGGGCAAGCTCGAGGCGGTCTTCGCCGACCCCAACCACCCGATCCTCGAGGCGCCGCTGGGCAACGACGACGTCTCGCCCGATCGGTTGCTCGCCGAGACGATCTCCGATCGGCTGCGCGCCTCGACGTGGATGAAGGGGAAGTCGATCGCGATCTCGGCGAAGGCCCGGGCGTCGATCGCGATGGCGGGTCGCCTGGGCGAGGCCTGGTGGTTCAACGAGAGCCAGGGCCGCTTCGTCACTGGCACCTACTATCGGAAGGCCGTCCCCACGTGGGTTCAGACCTTCAACGACAAGAAGCTGCCCGACGGTTTCCACGCGAAGAAGTGGGAGCTGCTCGGCGTACCCAAGGAGTACCTGGGGGAAGACGATCGGCCCTTCGAGTCGGACTGGTACGCGATGGGCCGCACCTTCCCACACCCGCTCTCGGGTGGGCTGCCCTCGCCCGGCCCGGAGTCGTACTCGGCGCTCGCCTCGAGCCCGCTGATGAACGAGGTGCTCTTCGAGTTCGTGAAGGCGGCGATCGACGCCGAGCAGCTCGGCAAGGACGAGGTGCCCGATCTGCTCTCGATCAGCGTCTCGCCCTACGATCGCATCTACCACCTCTACGGCCCCAGCTCGTGGGAGCAGCAGGACGCGGCGCTGCGCCTCGACCGGTGGTTCGCCGACCTGCTCGCCCTGCTCGATCGCACCGTGGGGCGTGGGAACGCGGTGCTGATCCTCACCGCCGATCACGGCGGCGCGGCGATTCCGGAGGAGTGGGCGGCGCTCGGCGTGGGAGGCAAGCGGGTGCCGCCAGGCCAGCTGTCGGGCGCGGTGAACGAGGCGCTCAAGGCGAAGCTCGGCATCGAGAAGGTGATCGCCTCGATCGAGGAGACCGACGTCTACCTGGACGCGAAGGCGATCGCCGACAAGAAGCTCGACCCGGTGCAGGTGCGGCGTCAGGTGGCCGAACAGCTTCGCGCGCTCCCGGACGTCGCGGTGGCGGTGGCGCGCGACGATCTCGACGGCCCCGATCTCGGCGGCTACCTGCGCCTGTTGAAGAACGGCTTTCACCCCGAGCGCTCGGGCGACGTGCTGCAGATCCTCAAGCCCTACGCGGTGCTCGAGAGCGAGCCTCGGGGGACCTCGCACGGCACGCCGTACAGCTACGACGCCGAGGTGCCCCTCTTGCTCTGGGGGCGCGGGGTGAAGCCGGGGATCGCGGTGCTCCCGGCGCGCGCGATCGACGTCGCTCCGACGGTCGCGGCGCTGATGGAGCTGGGGCAGCCGGGCTCGTGCGAAGGCCGCGCGCTCGGTGAAGTGCTCGCGCTGCCGAAGTGAAGCCGCTCGTCACCATCGTCGACGAGGTGCTCCCGTCGCGAGAGTTCGCCACCCTGTCACGCGCGATCGAGGCGCTCGGCACGGAGCGGCTGCGCTCGAGCTACCAGACGACGTTCTGGTTCGACTTCGAGACCCGCCCCGCGTCGCTCGTCGAAGCCGCTGCGCTTCGTTGTCTGAAGCACCTCCCGCCCGCGCGCAGGCGAGGCGTCATCGGCGTGGAGTGGTGGCTGTCGCGCATGCGCACCTCGAACGTGAAGGTCGACTTCCACCTCGATCGCGACAACGCGCTCTTCGAGGAGACCGGCGAGACGGTCTCGCCGCGCACGGGCTCGGTGCTCTACCTGACGCGCTCAGTGGGCGGGCTCCTGGCGGTGACTCGCGAGGAGGCGAACCCGAAGAACCTCGCCTGCGCCCCGGACGAACACGACTTCGATCTCGCCGAGCCGACGCCCAATCGCTTCGTCTACTTCGACGGTGCGCTCACCCACGGCGTGCTCGACGCGAAGAACGAGATCCCCGGCGCGAGGCTGCCCACCGTGCGCTCGTGGCGGGTGGGCATCGCGATCAACTTCTGGCACCGCCGCCCACTGCGCGTGCCCACCTTTTCGGAAACGGGTCACTATCGACTGCTGGCACTTCGGCGGCGGTCCGAATAGGTTTTCGAAGTTCATGCATCGCGCCCTGTTCCTCAGCGTGATGGTGTCGACGGCCGCCTTCGCGGGCGAGCCGGAGGCGGATCCGTTCACCTTGGACTCGGCCTCCTCGCTCAAGCTCACGGTCGGTCACGTGTTCGAGCGCTCCGAGGCGCGTGCTCGCATCAGCTACCTCCTCGAGTACTGGTCGAAGCGTTTCGGCGTTCAGAGCGAGTGGCGCGGCGATCGGGTGTTCCTCACTGGCACCGTCTGGGGCGTCGAGATCAAGGCCGTCTTCACCGTGAAGGAGCGCTCGGTCTTCGCGATGGCCTACGATCCGGGCACGGTGTTCGCCTCCGCAGCGCAGGGCTACGTCACCAAGAAGCTGCGGAAGTACCTGCACCCGACCTACGACGACCCCTGAAGTAAGGTCGCGAAAGTCCAGTTTTCTTCACTGTCGGCCAACGTAGGCGCCCACCTCGACCTACACGAGCGTCGCTGGCGGTGGTGATCAGTCGATCGCGCCCGAGGCGGCAAATCGGCTTCAGGGAACTCTGGCTTTACAGACCGCGCTCGGTGATCACAATGCACGGCCCCATGTCTGAGATCGCGCGCGGCGTCAGCCGCGACCTCGAGGCCGTCGTCGAGCTGCCTCCACCGAACGTCGTTGGCCAGTGCGGCAAGCTCACCGGCTTTCACCAGCGCATCGTCGCCGAGCAGCTCACCGGCAAGCAGGGAGACGCACAGCAGCGGGTCGTGCGGGCCCTCGCGGAGGCGAAGGTCGATCTCAACCCGCACCAGCTCGAGGCGGCGGTCTTCGCCCTCGACTCCCTCGCGCGCGGCGGCTGCATGTTGGCGGACGAGGTCGGCCTCGGGAAGACGATCGAAGCGGGCATCGTGGTGAGCCAGCTCGTCGCCGAAGGGAAGTCGCGGATCCTGGTGCTGGCGCCGGCCACCTTGCGCGCGCAGTGGCAGGCCGAGCTCAAGGAGAAGTTCGATCTCGACTCGATCGTCGTCGACGGGCGCACGGTGCGGGCGAGCGGCAACTGCTTCGATCAGCCGGTGCCGGTGGTGATCGCCTCGCACCCCTTCGCCGCCGGGCGCAGTGAGCTCCTCGCGCAGCTCACGTGGGATCTGGTGGTGATCGACGAGGCGCACCGGCTCCGCAACGCGCACAAGCCGGGGAACAAGACGGGCAAGGCGCTCAAGGCCGGGCTGCGGACCTCGCCGAAGCTGCTCCTCACCGCGACGCCGCTCCAGAACGATCTGTCGGAGCTGTTCGGGCTCATCTCGCTGCTCGACGAGCAGATCCTCGGGCCCGAGGAGGCCTTCCGCGCGCACTTCCCGATCGATCCCGAGCACGGCGGGCTCACCGAAGGTGCCTCGCGCGACATCAAGGCCCGGCTCGCGCCAGTGGTGCAGCGCACGCTCCGACGACAGGTGCGCGAGTACGTGCGGTACACCAACCGCCGCTCGGTGGTGGAAGACTTCACCCCGCTCGCCGAGGAACAGGCGCTCTACGACGACGTCTCCGAGTACCTGCGCCGCAACGAGTGCGCTGCGATCGAGCCGGGCAAGCGCACGCTCTTGACGATGGTGTACCGGAAGCTGCTCGCGTCTTCGACGTACGCGATCGCGCCGACGCTCAAGAAGCTGGCCGAGTCGCTCGAGCAGAAGTTCGAGTACGCGAAGCTGGGCAAGCAGGCGACCGCGTTGCTCTTCGAGCCCGACGAGACCAAGCAGTACGTCGAGGAGCAGGAAGAGTGGACCGACGACCCCTCGGAGCGGCCGCACGGCCTCGACGCGATGAAGCGGGAGGTGTGGGAGCTCCAGCAGTTCGCCAAGCGCGCCGACTCGATCCGGGTGAACGCGAAGGGCGAGGCGCTCAAGCGGGCGATCGATCGGGTCTTCACCGTCGCCAAGGCCCACCAGTGGCCCGAGAAGGCGGTGATCTTCACCGAGTCGAAGCGCACCCTCGAGTACCTGGAGCAGCTGCTCTCCGCACACGGCTACGCGGGGAAGATCGCCAAGCTCACTGGTGATGCCGGAACACCCGAGGCGCGGCGCGCGCTGGTCGAAGACTTCCGAAACCGCGCGCAGATCCTCCTCTCGACCGAAGCCGGCGCCGAAGGCCTCAACCTCCAGTTCTGCAACCTGGTGGTGAACTACGACCTGCCGTGGAACCCGCAGCGGGTGGAACAGCGCATCGGCCGGTGCCATCGCTACGGCCAGGCCCGCGACGTGCTCGTGCTCAACTTCCTCAATCGCTCGAACGCGGCCGACGCCCGGCTGTACGAGCTGCTCGAGAAGAAGCTGAACCTCTTCGACGGCGTCTTTGGCGCCTCCGACGAGATCTTGGGAGCGCTCGAGAACGGCGTCGACTTCGAGCGGCGCGTGCTCGAGATCTACCAGTCGTGCCGCATGCCGGAGGACATCAACGCGGCCTTCGACGCGCTCCGGAAGGACCTGGAGACGCGGATCGATCAGCGCATGACCGAGACCCGGAGCCTGCTGATCGAGCGCTTCGACGGCGACGTGCGCAAGCGGCTCCGCCTGGCGACCGAGACGGCGAAGCAGGCGCTCAAGAAGCGCAAGGACGACGAGCAGTCGCTCACCGGCACCGTGCTCGGCAAGGCCGCGACGGGGCGCAAGCAGCTGCAGCTCGCGGCGAAGGAAGTGCGTTCGCGCGCACCGGAGCTCACCAGCCAGATCGTGATCGACGGTGGCACCCTCCCCTCCTCGCTCGAGCAGCTGCAGGGCAAGGAAGGCTGGTGGTTCGTCTACCGCTTCGAGCTGAGCGGGCTGAAGGCGGAAGAGAAGCTCGTGCACGTGGTGCTGCAGAAGCATGGCGAAGGGTTTCGGGTGATCCCCTGGACCGACGCCGAAGGGCTCGCGCGCGCGACCGCGACCGAAGCGGCGGGGCGGCTCCCGTCGGCGAACAGCCCAACGCTCGTTCACGAGCAGACCATCGTCGCGATCAAGGACGAGCTGACGAGGCTCTACGAGCGCAAGAGCGTGCTGGAGCTCGACGCCGCGCGCGATCGCGCCGACCGGTTCGCCGAAGACTCGTTGTTCTCGGCGCGCCAGCAGGTCGAGCGGGCGCGAGGCGAATGGGAAGAGGCTCGGCTCGCGGTGCTGGCGATCGACGATCCCCCAGCTCGGCTCAAGCCGAGGGCGACCGCGGAGCGCCTCGAGCGCGAGTACCGACGCAAGCTGCAGCAGCTCCGGCAGGCGGAAGATCAGCGCTACGGAGAGAAGGACCGCACCCTCGCGGCGCTCTCCCAGAAGGCCAAGGTGGTGGCGAACCGATCACTCGTCGCGAGCACCTACTTCTGGGTCGAGTGATATGAGGCGCTGATGGAGATTCTGGGGATCATCGTCGCGGTGGTGGTCGTGGGGCTCATCGTCCTCGTCGTCACGCAGGCGAAGGCGCTCGCGCGGCGCCACAGCCGGTGGACGGTGACCGTGCACTACGAGTCGAAGCCGTCGATCGACGCTGCGGTCGTCGACCGTGCGCTCGCGGGGGCCTTTCCGGGAGCCAAGCTCGCCAGCACCGAGCAGGAGACCGAACGCTGGGTCGCGCCCGACGCGCAGGGTGAGTTCGTCGTTCGGCTCTGGGAGAGCCCACAGAAGCCGTCTCCCGCGTCGCCGACGAAGTATCGGCTCGATCTCAGCGTGATCGCCAAGGCGGTGCCCACCGACGTCGAGCAACAGGCGCTGCTCGAGAAGCTCTGTCGGCTCGCGGTGCCTTTCGCGCGCCAGGGCGGGTCCTTCGTCTCGAACGCGCTGTCGTTTCCGAGCGTGAAAGACGTTCCGGTGGTGAAGAAGGTCGAGCCGAAGCTGCTCGACGCGCTCGCCAAGGGCTCGGCCGAACCCCTGGCTCAGTGAACTTTCGTCGTACGCTCTCGGCTCGAGCATGAACCTCCCTCCCGAACTCGAGTACGTGCTCGTCGCGGTCGTGTTCGTCCCCATGATCATCGGGGCGTTGCTGGTGGTGTTTCGAGCCAGCACCTCCAAACCTCGGCAGAGCGAGTTCACCCTGATGGTGCACTACCTCGAGCGCCCGACGATCGGTCCCGAGGTGGTGAACGACGCGTTGGCGGAGGCATTTCCGGGGCTCGCCTTGACGACCACCACGACGTCGCCGAACGAATGGATCGCGAAGCACCCGCACGACGGCGAGTACATCGTGAGGCTTCGAGTGGAATCCATCTTCCCGCCGAACACGGGCGCCTCTGTCGTCTCGCTCTTCGTCTTCTCCGACACCCACCCGTCGAAGGAGCGACAGCAGGAGATCCTCGCCAACCAGTGCCGCGTTGCAGCCGCGTTCGCGCGACGGGGTGGGGCGTTCGTGTCACGCGCCTACACGCTCTCCCAACGTGAACCACGCGCGGTGAAGGTCGACGCCTCGGTCCTCGAGCAGCTCTCCCAGGGCGTGGCCGACCACCTGCCTTCGTAGCTCGGCCTGGTGAAGACGGTCGGGTTCATCACCGCCGCGTTGCGCCGGTGGGGGCCGCGATCGCGCTCGAAGCGAGGGATGGAGCCCTCAGGCGTGGAGAGGTCTCCACACTCGGGCCACGGCCCGACGTCGTGGGCGCCACCTTCTGAGCGTGCTGGCCTTTGGCTTGCGAGTAGACTCCCACTTCGAAGGGAGCCTCTGATGATTCGCGCAGTCGTGATGGCCGTGCTGATGCTCCTCGCGCCCTCGTGCAAGAGCAGCAGCGATCGCATGAGGGAACGTCAGAAGGCGCGCGACGCCGAGAAGAAGGCGCAGGAAGACGCCGCGGAAGCGAAGCGCAAAGCGAACGAGCCGAAGATCGACTGGGCCGAGCTCGACGAGTTCTGGGAGCCGCCGGGCGCGGTGAAGATCGCCTCGGGCAAGCCCTGCCCCGACGGCCTGTGGACGCTCTTCAAGGTGACGCCCGGTGAAGGCGCCGAGCAGGAAGCGAACGAGAAGAAGCGCGCCGAGCTGCTCGAGAAGGTGAAGGGGCAGACCTTCGTCGTGCAGCTCCGCCACGGCCAGGGCGTGGAGTTCCGCAAGTACAACGCGAAGAAGAAGACGATGTCGGTCGAGGTCGAAGGGCTCGTCGAGTGCTTCGACGGCGCGGGCCTGCTCTCGGTCGCCTGGGGAGAGCCCGCCAAGCCGTTTCGCCCGAGCGCCGAAGAGGAAGAAGAAGGCGGCACGCCTCAGGCCGTGTGGCGCGCGCAGCCGATCCTCTTCCCGCTCCCGTTCGACTCGGCCGCCGCCGCCAAGTCCTTCGCTGAGAAGGAAGGCCTCGGCACCATCGCGCGGCTCGTCTTCACCTTGGGGAAGGCCGACGTCGACACCAAGGTGAAGAAGACCGGCAAGCCCAACGGTGAAGAGGGCGAAGACAACCTCGACTGGGGCGCCGGGCGGCTCGTCCACGTGAAGCTGATCGGTGCGCGGATCTCAGGCGACCACGAGAAGACGCTCCTCGTGGAGAAGAAGTACTGACCCACCGCGACATCGAGGCCGGCTCGAAGCGCCCGAGCGCTGGCTACCGGCGAGCGACCTGCGCGCGCTGAGCGCGTGCCTTCGGCGACATCGACTTCGCACGAGCGGTGCGCATCAACTCGGTGTCGTTGCGGCCATGGTTCGACGAGGGCCGGGTGGAGACCCGTGACGGTCGACCCGACAGCGAGTCTTCGAGCGCCATGCCGACCTTCTTGTCACCTCGCTTGGTGAGGTGGCGCGAATCGGTGTGCTCGGCGTTGCGGGTGTGCGTCTTCTCGACGCGTTTCTCTTTCTTGGTGCCGGCGCGCTGCTGCTCGTAGCGGAACAACTCGGCTTTGGTTGCCATGGGGCGACCTCCGCTCTCTCAGTAAGACGTCTGCGGCCGGGCGCCAGCCTGATTCTTCGTTGACTGCGATCAGGCACGGCCCTCGAGGGCGTCGATGCGGGCGCGCAGCGCGGGAGGAACCGGCAGCTTCGCGCCGTGCTCGTCGAGGAGGACGATCACCGAGTCACCTTCGGCGACGACGCGGCTCTGGGCGCGGCTCGAGATGCGGTACCTCATCACGAAGCTCGTCGTCCCGAACGAGGGCACGCTCGCCTCGACGGTGATGGTGTCTGGAAAGGTGACGGGGGCGCGGTAGTCGATCGCGGCCCGCGCGAGGATCGGCCGCGGAGACTCCCTCTTCGTCTCCAGCTCGATCGCGATGCCGATCGCGGCGAAGTACGCGATGCGCGCCGACTCGCACCAGCGCAGGTAGCTCGTGTTGTTGACGTGGTGAAAGGCGTCGAGCTCGCCCCACTGCACCGGGAGCTCGATTCGGATCGGGAAGCTCACCGTCACACCTTCAGCCGGATCGCCGCGGGGAGAATGCTCACCTTGCACGGCAGCTTCCCGGGCTGTTCTCCGTCGCAGTCGATCAACACCTCGACGTCCGACTCGGCCACCACGTCCTTGCACCTGAGGGTGGAGGTCCCTTTGAACTCGACGTGTTTGCCCGAGTAGATGCCGCCCTGCTTGAAGATGAAGTCCGAGAGCGTGTAGCCGCTCCAGATCGTCACATCGAAGATCCCGTCGCTCACGTCGGCGGTCGGCGTCACCTTCATTCCTCCGCCGAAGAACTTCCCGTTTCCCACGGCGATCACGGTGATCGGCATCGCCCTGGGCGCTGCGCCATCGAAGGACACCCGCACCGGCTTTTCCTTGAACTTCGTCAGCGCGCGGAGGCTCGCGAGCGAAAAGCCGATTCGGCCGCCGAAGCCCTTCATCTTCGACACCTCGCGATCGACCTGCCCCGAGACGCCGAAGGAGAGAATGTTCGCGAAGTACCGCGTCTCCTTCTGCCCGGAGTGGTTCAGGTACTCGCAGACGCCCACGTCGAAGGGCCTCGTCTCGTTCGTCTTGAGCCGCGCGACGGCCTTCTCGAAGTCGGTGTCCCAGTCGAAGGTCTTGCGAAAGTCGCCTCCGGTGCCGCGAGGGAGAACGCCGAGCGCTGCGTTCGGGACGAGCACCGTGCCGTACTCCAAGAACCCGTTCGTCACCACGTTGATCGTCCCGTCGCCGCCGACGGCCACGATGCACTCGAAGCCCTTCTTGATGGCCTCCCGCGCGATCCGCGCTGCGTCCATCGGGCCCTTGGTGAACTCCACGCTGAAGTCGGGGAGCGCCCGGCTGATCACCGCCGACAGCTCGCCCCAGCGCTTTCCGGTGCTGCCGTTCGCGCTGTGTGGATTCACGACGAAGAACGTCTTCATGTTTGGTTCACCCATCGGTCGAGCACGCTCACCAGATCGAACGCCCTTCGCCCCGCACGCTCGAACATGCGAGTCGACGTTGGACAGCCCGTCACGATCGCCACCTCGGCGTCGTCGACGATCTCCGCCGCCTGCCGCTTGGCCACTTCCACCGAGGTCTCCGCCATCGTCCTCGGCAGCATCCCGCCGCCTCCCGAACACCCAGCTTCACGCCGAATCGACGGCGCTTCCACCATTGCCGTCACCGCTCGCGCCAAGAGGGCCCGTGGTTCGTCGTAGAGCGACAGCCCGCGCCCGAGGTGACAGGCGTCGTGGTAGCCGACCCGCTCCGGGAGCGGTGGCCGCTGGGGAGCGTGCGGCAGGTTCTCGTGGAGGATCTCGATCACCGTCCGCACCCGCGTCTTCACCGACACCCCGAACTCCGGGTACAGCTTGCGGAAGGTGAAGGCGCAGCCAGCGTCGAGGACGGCGATCTCCGGCGTCTCCTCGAGCGCCTTCGCCACCGAGGACGCGTGCGAGCGAAACGCGTCGAAGGCCCCGGCCGCGTAGAGCGGGTAGCCGCAACACTTCGACGACACCTTCGCGACCCCCATCGGCGCCCCGAATGCCTCCGACACCGCGAGCGTCTGTTCGAGCAGCCCAGGGCGTTTCACCAGCGTGGAGCAGCCTGGAAACAACGGGTGCCGCACCGGACGGGTCGCGCGCCACGAGGCGACCAACGATCCCAGCTCGCGGCCGAACGGGTTCTGCGACTGGTGGAAGGTGGCGAGCGTCGACGCGGCGCCCTTCGGCGCGAGCCCCGACGAGATCGCCTTGCCGCGCATCGAGAAGAGGGTGGGGCCGACCTCGTTCTCGTGTTTGCAGAAGGCGGTGCAGCGCATGCAGCCAGTGCAGGCGTGAACGGCCGTGGAGAGCTCGGCGTCGAAGGGCCTCGCCTCCTTCAGCTCGTGATGGGTGCCAGCCATCTTGCCCCAGGCCGACAGGCTCTCGTTCTGGGTCGCTTCGGAGACCGGGCAGGAGAAGCGGCAGGCCTTCGGACAAAAGGTGCAGGTGGCGCTCGCGGCCTCGGCGCGTCGTTCGTCGATCATCGAGCTCTCCCCAAGACGGCCATCGCATCGAAGGCCCGGCGCAGCGCGGTCGCGTTCGGGTGCTCTGGAGTGAAGGAGCGCGCCGTCACCCCGCGCGCCACGACGGACGCGAGGCTCACTCGAAAGAGCTCCACCGACGCTCCGATGCTGAGCGCGCTCGCCACGTCCGCCCACGAGCCCTCGACCTCCGCGCCATCGACTTCGTTCTCCTTGCCCTGCCCTTCGAATCGCCCGCCGGCGCGCTCCACACACCGATCGAGCAGCTCGAAGCCGCGCTTCACCGTTCCATCGTTGCCAGTCAGGGTGACGTCCATCACGGTGCGGCCAGCGCGACCACGCACCACCACGCGCGCCACGTCGATGCCCAACGAGAGTGCCTCCCGAAGTGACTCGAGGCAGGGCGTCTGGCGATCGAAGGAGAACAGCCGGCGCTGCTCGATCGTCGGCCGCTCCATGAGCCGCAGCTCGGCGGAGGTGATCACCCCCAGCCGTCCTCCGGCGCCGATGAGGAGCGAGGCCAGATCGGGGCCGACCGCGTGACGAGGCCCGGGAGGCGACCGGATCAGATGCCCATCGGCGGTGACGCCCGAGATGCGAGCGGCGAGGCACTCCAGCCGGCCAGGAATCACCGAGCGGTACGCGAGCGCGGGGTGCTCGAGCAGCTCCCCGACGCGAAGCTCCCACGCCGAGGGCGGGAGGACACCGAGCGTGAGCCGCGCGTGGTTCGCCACGTTCTCGACGTCGCGCAGGAGCACGCCCGCGCCGACCTCGATCGTCATGCTGCGGTCGGCGATCGTGCCCAGCCGATCGAACGATCGCCGATCGAGCACGGCCTCGCTCCCGAACGCGGCCTTCCGTTCCCGCAGCACCATCAGCGCATGGGCGAGCTCGCGCTCCGTCCGCGGTTGAATGATCACCTCGCCGCGCTCTTCACGCGCCACCGGTCCGAGCGCCTCGAGGAGCGTCGTCATAGACCGAGCTTCCCGGGGTTCATGATCCCGTCGGGATCGAAGGTGCGTTTGATCGACGCGAGCACGTGACGGCCTTCGCCGAGGCTCGACTGGTAGGCGTGCGCCTTGAGGATCCCGATGCCGTGATGGTGGCTCACGTTCGCGCCGGCGGCAGTGGCTGCCCCCAGCGCCGCGCGCCACATCGCGGTGTACCGCTCTTCCACCACTCGTTCGCTCCCGCCCGAGCCGACGAAGCTGAAATAGAGCGAGCACCCATCGGCGTAGGCGTGGCTGAAGTGGCAGAGCACCAGCGCGTACTCACCGGCCGCGGTGCGCACCTTCTCGTAGACGTCGTGCACCGATTCCCATGGTGCCGAGACCTCCATCGTGTCGACGAAGGTGCCGGCCTGCATCAGCCTCGGCAGCCGGAAGTTCACGTCGTAGCGCTTGGCGTACCATTCACGGCCGGGCCGCTCGCCGAGGTCGACGCCCCCAAGCGAGAGCCCGAGCGCTCCCGCGGCGCGATCGTCGGCCTCCGAGTGCTTCGCCTCGCCTTCGAACATGAGCACCAGCCGAACCTTCGTCGCCAACCGCGCGAGCGGGTTCATCAACTTCGGGCGGCCGAGCGTCTGCTGCGCGAGCACCTTCAGCACGCCCGGCATCCACTCGGGCTGCGACTTCTTCTCCTTCGGCGCCTGGGTGCCCTTGTGGCGGCTCACCAGCGCGGTGTCGAAGGGATCGTAGAGACGCACGACCGCGGGGCGCAGGCCCTCTCGGAACAAGCGGCGAATCGCGTCGAGGCCCTTCTCCACCGAGGGAAAATCGAACGCCCTGAAGACCCGCGCCTCGGGCCGGGGATGCACGCGCAGGCGCGCCGAGGTGAAGGTGCACAAGGTGCCTTCGGAGCCGATCAGCACCTGCGCGAGATCGGGCCCCTCGAACGGCCGTTCGGGCGTCTCGAAGCGCTCTCCCGTGCCGAGGACGCCGCGCACCGAGAGCACCATGTCTCCGATCTTCCCATAGCGGCTCGAGAGCTGGCCGGCCGAGCGCGCGGCGAGCCAACCGCCCACCGTCGAGGTCGCGATCGACGACGGGAAGTGCCCCAACGTCCATCCGCGGGCCTCGAGCCGGCGTTCGAGTGTCTCCCCGAGCACCCCAGCGCCGACGTCGACGCACCGCCGATCGGGATCGACCGCGCCGATCGAGTCGAAGCGTTTCAGATCGAGCGAGAGTCCGCCGTGGATCGCCAGGGTTCCGCCGCACACGCCCGAGCCAGCGCCATAGGGAATCACCGCGAACCGGCGCTCCCGCGCGACGCGGATGACCTGGGCGATCTCGTCTTCGGTCGAAGGCCAGACGATCGCGTCGGGCGGCGGAGGCGTCTTCCCCTGCCGGATCCACAGCATCGTGAGCAGCCAGAGGTCGCGCGCGTACGAGAGCCGATCGAGGTCCTTCGTCGAGACCCGGCCCTTCACCGCCGCTTCGAGCGCCGCGCGGGCATCGAGCACTGCCTGACGGGGCGGAGGCAGCGCTTGAACGGACACTGGAGTGAGCGTCACGGCCTCCCCGTTCTACACGGCCCGTCTCCTGGCACGTGAGGAGTTTGGAACCGTTGGCCACCGACCATGGTTGGCGCGGCGGCTGCTCTGTCTTAGAGGAGCGTCATGGCGTCTCGGCGTCGGCGGATCGCTTTCGGCTCGGTGATGGCGATCGTCTCGATCGTCCTCGGGGCGCTCGGCGTCGGCTGCTCGCTCTCGGGTCCGCGCTGGAGCGGCCCGGTCACTCCGCACTTCGACGGAGAGAAGTTCTTCACCCCCGGAGCGCCCGAACCACCGACGATGGGCTCGCTCGGCAACCTCGGCCGCCTGCTCAAGTGGCAGGCGAACCGCACGCCGGGGCCGTGGAAGCCGTATCGCGAAGTGCCACCTGGCCCGCCTCCGCCGCGTGATGCCGCTCCTGGCGCGATGCGGGTCACCTTCATCAACCACGCGACGACCCTGATTCAGCTCGACGGGATCAACGTGCTCACCGACCCGATGTACTCGAAGCGGTGCAGCCCGACCGACGTCGCCGGCCCCGCACGGGTTCGCCCACCGTGCATTCGCTTCGAGGATCTGCCGCGCATCGACGCCGTCGTGCTCAGCCACAACCACTACGTTCACCTCGACCTGCCCACCTTGACGCGCATCGCGAGCACCTGGCCGCGGGTGCAGATCTTCGCGGGCCTCGGCAACCGCGCCTATCTGGCCGCGCACGGGCTCGAGAGCATCGAGCTCGACTGGTGGGACAGCCGCAAGGTGGGCGACGTCACCATCACCTCGGTCCCCAACCAGCACTTCTCGAATCGCGGCCTCTCCGACGGGAACGGTTCACTCTGGAGCGCGTGGGTGCTCGGCGGCACGAAGGGCCTCGCCTACTTCGGCGGCGACACCGGCTACGGCCCCCACTTCCAGGAGATCGCCACGCGGCTCGGGCCGATGCGGCTCGCGGTGCTGCCCATCGGCGCCTTCAAGCCGGAGTGGTTCATGTCGGCGATTCACATGTCGCCGCAGCAGGCGGTGCAGGCCGCGATCGATCTCGATGCGACGCTCGCGGTGCCGATGCACTACGGAACCTTCTCGCTCGCCGACGACGGCGAAGACGAGCCAGTCGAGACGCTCCAGACGACGCTGCTCACCAAGCCCGCGCCCTTCAAGGTGCTCGCCTTCGGCGAAGGCGTCGACGTTCCCGAGAGGCAGCAATGAAGCGCCTCGCCCTGATCGCGCTGACGGTGGCGGCCTGCAAACCGGTACAGAAGGAAGCAGGGCTCGTCGCCGTCGTCTCGATTCCCGGCGGTGCCGAGTCGAAGTGCCTGCAGCTCGAGCTCTCGGCCAACGGCGCGCAGCGGCTCTCCCCTCCCGGCGTCATCGGGAACAAGAGCTCGCTCTTCATCGGTGTCGCGCAAGGCAGCTTCCCCGAGATGGTCGAGCTCCGCGCGCTGGGCTTCGTCGACGAGGGCTGCAAGACGCGATCACGCGAAGAGAGCGCCACGGTGACGAGCGGCTTCGGCCGCGACCCGGTCCCGACCGTTTCGCTCACCCTGAAGAAGCTGGCTCCGAAGAACGAGACCAACTGCGGCGACGGCCTCGACGACGATGCCGATCGCGCCATCGACTGCGCCGACTCCGACTGCGACGCCCAGCCCTGCACCTCGACGCTCGTCTGCGTGGAAGAGGCGCGCTGCACGAACGGCATGTGTGGCGGCGGCCGAATGAAGACCTGCGATCGGCCCCCGAACGGCTGCTTCGCCACCGCCGGGAGCTGCGTGCCCTCCGACGGCGGCTGCGCGTACCAACTGCTGAGCCAGGGCACCTGCACCGATCAGGATCTGTGCACGACGCAGGATCGGTGCCTCGACGACGGCGGCTGCACCGGCGTGCCCGTCACCTGCGCTCAGACGACGAACAGCTGCCTCGAGGCTGCCGGGAGCTGCGCCGACGGCGGCTGTGCCTTCACTCCGAAGGCCGACGCGGGCTGTGACGACGGCGACAACTGCACGGTGACCGACAGCTGCTCGAACGGATCGTGCTCGGGAACGACGGTGCGTTGCGAAGCGACGAGCTGCCGCACCGTCTCGAGCCGCTGCGAAGCGGACGGCGGCTGCATCTTCAGCCTCATCGACGCGGGCACGCCATGCGACGGAGGCCTCTGCTCGATCGCCGGAGACTGTCTGCCCCGCTTCCCGTACCAACCGGTGAACTTCGACGTGGTGCAGCTGCGCGCGCCTCCCGCGGCGCCGACGGTCCTCGACTGTGGCGAGACGATCATCGACACCACCGGCCCTGGCATTCCCCGGCCGACGAACTGGTGCCGCAACCAGCCCTTCGAGGCCTCGTACATTCCACAGCCGGGCGGCCCCAGCGCGCTCCTGGTGTCGATGTCGTCGCTGAACATCACGGTGGACGGCGGGTTGGTCCTCAAAGGCGACAAGCCGGTCATCTTCGGCGTCTTCGGCGACGTGAGCATCTTGGGCCGCATCGTCACCACCGCGGGCAGTCACACCTGCACGGCGGGCGTCGGGCCCGATGGAAGTGGGAGCGTCGCGCGGTCGGGCGGCGGCGGCGGCGGCTTCCGAGGGGCCGGCGGGCGCGGCGGCAACGGCACTGGCGTCACGGGTCCAGCAGGTGGGGCCACCGAAACGAACCTCGGCCCTTCCCCGCTCCGGAGCGGCTGCCCAGGCGGGCGTGGCGGGAATGCGGTGGCGGAAGCCAGTCGCGGCGGTGGCGGGTTCCAGCTGTCGGCCGGCGGAGTCGTGTCGCTCAACGGCGTCATCGCGGCGCCCGGGTTCGGCGGCGCGGGCGGACGAGGCGGGTTCGACTTCTCGGGCGGAAACGGTGCGGGCTCGGGCGGCCTGCTGATCCTCGAGGCGAACGAGCTCGTCATCACCGCGGGCGCGCTGACCGCGAATGGAGGCGGCGGCGGTGAGGCAGGCGGCCTCGTCGGCGGCGGCGACTCCGGAGGAGACGGCACTCAGGACTCGAACGTCGCAGCGACTGGCGGCGGAGATTCGGTACCGCTCGGTGGAAATGGTGGCAAGGGCGGAACTGGCGCCGATCCAGCCGACGGTCAGGACAACGGGAGCGGCGGCGGTGGCGGCGGCTCGTCGGGGCTCATCTTCATTCGAGGCGCGAGCACCTGCAGCATCGGCCCGAGCGTCCTCTTCAGCCCGCCACGTGAAGACGCCGGCTGCCCCTGACTTCAGGCCCGGGCTGGAGCTTCGCGTTCGGCCGAGAGCCCGGCCGCAGCAGCGACGGCCACCAACGCAACGACCGCCCAGACCGCGCCCCAGCTCCACGAGGCTGCTTCTCCGTACCGCGCGAACGGCCCGACGAGCGAGCTGACCGCGAAGACCGCGATCGCGATCAGGGTGAGCTCTCCGGGGAAGCGGCGCTTCGGCCCTCGCCACCACAGCGCCGCTCCGAGGAGAACGAAGGCAGCGAGGAAGTAGAGCTGGGTCGGGTGCAGCGGCAGCCCGCGCATCGTCTCGGGAATGAGCTCGGCGTTCGCAGGAAACCTGACGCCCCACGGGAGGGAGGTGGGCTTGCCGAAACAACAGCCCGCGAGGAAACAGCCCATGCGGCCGACTCCAACCCCGATGGCGAGCGCGATGACGGTCACGTCGCTCGTCGCCCCGAGGTGTTGTTTGAAGGGCAGCCCCAGCACCACGGCCGTCACGAGCGTCGCGACGAGCCCGGGCACCAGCAGCAGCCCTCCGCCCAAGAACGAACCGTCACCGAGGTGCGCCAGCCACCAGCCCACCTTCGCCCCTGCCAGCATCGGCAACCACAGCACGCACCCCAACAAGGCCGCCGCCGCGAGGGGAAACCGAAGCCGCCTCGCCGCGAGCAGGATCGTCACGAAGGCGGCGCCGATCGCGACGAGCATCATCACTCCGTAGGAGTGGATGGGCACCTCACCGACGCGAAAGAGGACCGGAAGCACCGGCCGACCGTAGCACCGAGCCGGTTCAGCCCTCGCGCGCGGGTCGACCGAGCAAGAAGCGGAGCGCCCCGTCGAGCGTCGGAGTGAGGAAACTGAAGCCGGTCGACTCGAGCACCGACGGCGTCACTCGCTGACTCGCCAAGACGGTCCCGTCGGCCATCTCGCCGAACATCGTGCGGAGGACGAAGGCCGGAATCGGGGCGATCGCCGGACGGGAGAGCGCGCTGCCGAGCACCGACGCGAACTCCTTCGAGGTCACCGGGTTCGGCGCCACCAGGTTGACCGGCCCCGAGATCGAGCCGGTGAGCGCGACGTGGTGGAGCGCGCCAATCACGTCGTCGTTCGAGATCCACGACATCCACTGCCGGCCGCTCCCGGTGGGTCCGCCGACGCCGGCCTTGAAGGGCGGCAGCAGCTTCGCCATCGCCCCACCCCGCGGCGTCAGCACCACCCCGATGCGGGCGTTCACGACGCGCGTTCCAACCGCTTCGGCCGCGCGGGCTTCCGCTTCCCAGTCGATGCAGAGGCCAGCGAGAAAGGCGGCTCCAGTGGGCGAGCGTTCACCCGGCGCCGAGCGCTCGTTCACGAGCTCGTCACCGCGATCGCCATAGATGCCGACGGCCGAGCCACCGACCAACACCTTCGGAGGCACCTTCGCCTGCTTGATCGCCTCGACGAGCTGCCGCGTGTACGCGACCCGGCTGACCACCAGGAGCTTCTTTCGCTCGTCGGTCCAGCGCTCGTCGCCCACTCCAGCGCCAGCGAGGTGAATCACCACGTCAGCGCCGTCGATCGCCGCGGCGTCGAGCGTCTCACCCTGTCGCTGCACCTTGCGCACCGAATGCCCGCCGGTGGTGAGGAACGGGATCAGCGACGACGCCAACAAGCCGCTCGCGCCGGTGATCGCGATGGTGAGGGGCTTCGAACCGAACTTCGCGTGCCGCTCGAGATCCGATCGGGTGATGGCGTGACGAAAAGCGAAGGCGCGGGTGATGCGCTCCTCCACCAGTCCGCCGCCGACCGCCGAGCCCAAGGCGCCGAGCGGCAGCTCGTACTCGATCTCGTCGACGAGCTCACAGCGGCCTTCGCCCTTCGGTTCGAAGCGATGGGTGTGCACCCACTTCGCGAACGGGCCGTCTTCCTGCTGATCACGAAAGAGGCGGCCTTTTTCGTAGGCGGTGTGCGTCGCGGTCCATCGTCGTCGCACCGGGCCGATCTTCGTCGTGAGCAGCACCTTGGCGCCGACCTCCAGGCCGCCCGAGCGCTCGAGCACTTCGACTGGGTCGAACGGAGGGGTGAGCCGATCGAACGCGCCCGGCCGTTCGTGCCAGGCGAAGGCTTCCTCCGCAGACACTGGGAGCTCGAGGCGACGAACGAACGTGGGCATTGGGGCGATATAGCGACCCCCCTGCCCGCGAGCACGTCAAGGCAGCGAGCGAGCGGTGTAGTCGTCGAAGCCGTAGTCGAGCGAACCCGCCGGCTCACCGGAGTTCGAACGCTGGAAGAAGGCCATGCCGGGTTGGCCGGACGAAATCCGCCGGGAGGATTGATCGTCGAGCGTCACGAGCAACTGCGGAACGCCCGCCTGCGCGCCGGTCGACGGAATGAACCAGAACTCGATGAGACTGCCGACGACTCGGCCGCGCAGCTTGTCGCCGGTGATCGCCGGCGGCGTCGAGGAAACCATCGTCGTGCCAGTCGGGTTCTCTTCGAAGTCGTTGAGCGGCCCGTTCCAGCGAACGATCTCGGCCGAGCCCTGAATGTTGTAGAGCAACTCGTAGCACTGCACCGTGGTGCCGGTGTCGTTGACCCGGAGGAGAATCTCGACCTCGCCCGCGCTCGCCGCGCCCTTGTAGATGGTGACGTCGACCTGTTGGTTCGCCGAGAACCCGGCGAGGCGCGCATACGAATCGTCGAACGGAGGCCCCGAGATCGCCCCGCCGGCGCTGTTCACGTTGGGGCCGGCGTGCCCTCCGATCGTCTTCACCACCTGCCACGCCGAGGCGGTGTGGTGCCACGCGCCGCCCTCGGAGATGGGCTCTTCATTGGCGGAGAAAGGAGTCGTGTAGAAGCCAGCGCCTCCACCGCCGACGACGCCACCTCCCGCTGCGCCACCTCCCGCTGCCCCACCTCCTGCGACGCCGCCAGCCGTGCCTCCGCCGGCCGAG
>JBPOIJ010000069.1:0-74073 GCA_052034585.1 Myxococcota bacterium | reverse complement strand
GGCCGCACCCTCGTGGGCACCGGCAGCTCGACGTTCTGGTCGGGCATGAACAACGACGCGAGCACCAACTCCCTCTATGGGCACTGCTCGAGCTGGACCTCGGCGAGCGGCAGCGGGGCGGCGGGCGGAGGCTCCTTGCTCGACTCCGCCTCTGCGTCGAATGGCTGCTCGAACACCTATCGGCTCCTCTGCCTCGAACAGTGAGGCCGAGCCCTCAACTCCACCGAACGTCGAAGACGACGCTCTCGTCGGGCGCTGCGCCGCGCTCCTTCACCGTCACGTGCACGTCACGCGCTCCGGTGAACTCGAGCCCCGCGCAGAGCAGCCCACGAAAGTACTCGGGGAAGCGGGCCTTGTTGATCCACAGCTCCGCGTGCCGTTCACCGTGCTCGGTCAGCCTGCTGTCGGAGTAGTTGTTCGTGGTGCGGAGGTTTCGCGCCATTCGGTGGAGCGCCCGACGCGGGCCCAACACCTTCAGCATCTGCATGAGGGCGCGACCGATCATCGTCGTGCCGTACGACTCGAAGAGCGCCCGGCCGAGGAGGAAGGTGGCGCGTTCCTCGGTCTCACCCGGATAGAGCTCGCTCAACGTCACCTCGAGGGCCTTCACCCAGGCGTCGTACGGATACGCGGGATCCGGACGGTCGAGGTCGAAGCCGAGCGCCGCGTATCGCGCCTTCAGCTCCGGCGTCAGCTTGGGACCGACGACGCGCGCCAAGGCCTCCACCGAGCTCCCGAAGACGACCGGAGCGTCCGTCACGGTGTCTGCAGCGAGCCGAGGAGCACCTCGAGGCCACGCGGCCCACGGAGAATGCGCTCGAGCGCGCCCTTTCGGTAGACGAGGAGCAACGGGAACGGGAGCGAACCAGAGACCGAGAGCGCCTCGGCGACGTCGTGCGGGAGCGGCCCCGTCGTCCAGCCGATGCCGAGTGACTTCGCCGCCTCGTCGAGCGCCGGGCCCTCGTGCAGCCCCAAGCTCACCAGCTGCACCTTGTCTCGAAGCGCCGCCAACGCCGGCACCTCGTCAGCGCACGGCTTGCAGCCCTTCAAGAAGAGCTGCACCACCGTCACCTCGCGCTTCGCCTCGAGCCCGAGGGCCTTCAACGTCGAAGGGAACGTCGTGGCCGCAGCGCGTGGCTTGGGCTCGTAGACCGCGAGCTGCGCTTCGCTGCCGTTCTCGAACAGCCTCACCCGCTGCCCCGCCTTCACGGTGTGGGTCGTGCGTTTCCCGGAGCGCCAGCGCACCTCGACCTCCGCGCTGGTGCGCGCGCCGAGCCCGACGTGGACGAGTGGATCGACCCCGCTCGCGTAGCCTCGGCCGAGGAGCACCGCGAAGACCCGCCCGCTCTCGACCACCTGCGCGCCCTCGCCTCGAGGACTCCCGCTCTCGGGCTCCAGCTCGAGCTCGACGGAGTTGCCCACCGGGCTCACGTTCTCGAAGAGCTGCAGCTTCGGCGCGGCCCGGTTCCGCATGATCAGCTCCTGATCACCGTCACCGTCGAGGTCGGCCGAGACGAGGCTCCGACCATCGGCGCGCGAGTCGAAGCCCTCGGTGAAGGCGCACTCCACGGCGCGGCCGCCATCGGGAGGCGATTCCCAGAGCTTCTTCGGCTCCCACCCCGAGAAGGACTTGCTCTGATCCATCGAGCCCGTCACGTCAGCCGTGCGCGGGAACGGGTTGTTCGCGTCCTTCGGTGCGGTTGAGAGCGCCACGACCTGGCGCCAATAGACGCTTCATAAGTCTTTCCTGTTGGCGCGACTGATGTAGCCGTTCGCCACGGCGACCTCCAAGCGGCCGTCGTCGTCCACGTCGGTCATCAGGGTGCCGAAGGCCCACAGGCCGCGGTTCACGCCTTGCTCGGTGGCGACCTCGACGAAGCCTCCATCGCGCGCGAGGTAGAGCGTGTTGCCACGAGCGAACTTGTCGAGCTTCGCCTTCAGCTTCGCGTTCACCTTGGTGGCCGCGAGCACGCGCGTCCCGGCCTTGGAGAACATGTTCGCGACGGCGAGGTCGAGCCGGCCATCACGATCGAAGTCACCCACGTCGGCGCTCATGCCGTTGCCGGGGTCGTCGATGCCCGCCGCGACCGCGCGGTTCTCGATGCCGCCATCGGGGAGGAAGGCGTAGAGGTCGTTCGAGCCGAAGTCGTTCGCGAGGTACACCTGCGGCCGCCCGAGCCCGAGGAGATCGGCCGAGACGCCGGCGAGCACCCAGCGTTTCGCGAGCGGGGCCGGCCACTTGGTGAAGCCGAGGCCCTCGCCGCCGCGGAGCAGCAGGGGACGTTGGCCGTTCGGCGCCTCGAGGAGGTCGCGCGGGAAGTCGGAGGAGAGATCGTACGGCAGCAGCATCACGTCGAGGTCGCCGTCACCGTCGAGGTCGGAGAGCACCGAGTCGACGAAGTCTCCGCGGAAGGTCTTCGGGAGCGACTCCGCAGTGAACGCGCCCTTCTCGTTGCGGAGAATGACGGGCACGACGGCCGGGTAGCCGGTGAGGAGGAGATCGACGTCGCCGTCTCGATCGAAGTCTCCACCCATCACCGAGGTGACGAGCGCGCCCGCAGGCAGCTGATGAAGGACGCTGCGCTCGAAGCGGAGCGGCGAGGCGCTGGTGCGATCGAAGCGAATGACCGCGTTGCCGTCGGGGACGAAGAGCTCGGGCACGCCGTCGTTGGTGACGTCGCGAACGGTGAGACCTCCGGCGTTGAACTCGGCGCCCTCGTGGCGGGCGTTCTTGAGGCCCTCGAGGGTGAAGCCGGTCTCTTCGGAGTGCTCCTCGAAGCGTGGGCGGGCGCGCTCGACCGCTTCCTGCCAGGTGTCGCTCCAGGAGACGAGCTCGACGCCCTTGCTTCGGTCGAGCACGACGTCGGCTTCGCCACGCTGCGAGACTCGCTCACCCGTGGGCCGCCGGCCTTCGACTTCCCACAGCACGTGCGCGCGCTGCTTCTTCTCGACGACGCGCTCGAGCTTCAAGGCTCGCAACGAGCACGCGGTGGCCCAGGCGACCGTCTTCACCGGAATCGGCCCATCGCGCCGGCCGTCCTTCACCGCGCCGCAGAGGGCGTCGAAGGCGGTCTCGATGCGGTCGTTGTCGTCCTCTTGGTCGTTGAGCGCCGGGAGCGGACCCTCGGCGAAGGCCGGCAAGGAGAGGAGGAGCACCACCCACCGCAGCATGGCGCGCAGCTTACACGCGCCGCTCGCGCGTCCACTCACCGCTCGATGGAAAAGACGTACACCGCGCCGGCGAAGGGCGCCGAGTTGTTGAACGGAGTGCCGCCCACGCCGGTCGCGGTGCTCGCTTCTCCGGGGGCTCCGACGACGAGCAGGGTGCCGTCGTCAGCCAGCGCCACGCTCGTCCCGAAGACGTCGGCGGCGTTGGTGTTGACGGGCTTCACGTAGGCGTGCGGCCGAAACGCGCCGGCACGGCGAAGGAAGACGCGCACGGCGCCGCTGCGAGGCATCGAGGTGTCGCCCTGGTCTCCGTCGACGCCGGTCGCGCGGCTCGCATCTCCGGGGTGCCCGACCGCGAGCACGACGCCGTCGGTCGAGAGCGCGAGCGCAGCCCCGAACTCGGGCCCGGCGGGGCTCTCGAGCACCTGACTCGGCGTGAGCGGCGGGCCGCGGTCGAGCAGCGTCACTCGCCCGGCGCCGTCACGAAGCTCCGCGCTCGCGATCAGCTCTCCATCGCCCTCGAGCGCCACGCTCGCGAGCTGGTTCCGCGGCTCGACCGTTCCTTCTTCTTCGAGCGTGGGCAACTCCACCGCGGCGACGACGCCCGCGTCTCCCGAGCTCTGCACCACCAGCGTGCCCGTGACCGACAGCGCCGCGGAGCTGCCGAAGCCGGTGACGCGGGGGTGCCTCGACTTGAGGTAGTTCACCTGCGCCCAGCCCAGGGTGCCTCGGCGAAAGAGGTAGACTGCTCCGCGTCCGGGTGCGCGATCGTTGCGTTGATCGCCGTCGACTCCGGTGGCGTCGCTTGCCTCGCCAGGCGCACCGACGATCAGCATCGCTCCGTCGGCGGAGAGGCTCAGCGACGTTCCAAACGCGTCGTTCGCGCCGGTGTTGGAGGCCTTCAGGTAGGCCGCCTGGCTCCACGCGCGGCCGGCCCGGCGAAAGACGAAGACGGCACCGCTCTTCGGTGCGCGGGAGTTCGGCGCCGGTTGATCGATCCCGACGGCGTCGCTCGCCTCGTCGACGGCGCTGACCGCGAGGGTGTTGCCGTCGGCCGAGAGCGCGACCCGATGGCCGAAGTGATCGCCCTGACGAGGGGTGGCGGCCTTGAGGTAGGCCTCCTGCATCCACGTGCCGCTCCGGCGGGCGAAGACGGTGACCGCGCCAGAGGCGCTCGCGCGATTGTCGAAGGGGTTGGACGCGGTGCTGCTGTCATCGCCCGTCGCGCCGACGGCCAGGGTGTTTCCGTCACCCGACAGCGCGACCGAGGCGCCGAACGCATCGCCCGCTTCGGTGTTGTGGGCCTTCAGGTAGGCGAGCTGAACGGCGAAGCCTCCGTCACGGGCAGGCGGGGGCGTTCCGGCGTCGACGTGCGCGAAGAGACAGGCCTCGTCGTGGCAGAGCGGTGAGGTCCTCGCGCAACCGACGATGAGAACGAGGCACCACGCCAGACGCATGGACTGCTCGTACTATTTTTCCAGGCTCGACTCAGCCTCGCGCGCTCGTTCTTCGCGGCGATGGATGCGCGGGTGACGTTCCGCTCATCTCTCCCGCTCCCGGCTTCGTCTCGCGGGCACTGGTTTTCCAGGCTCGACTCAGGGCAACCGAGCCGCGACGAACGCGATCGATTGCTGACACGACACCGCATCGCCCGCGACCCGGTCCGGCGGCCGAGGGCACTTCTGCACGTCCTGGGACCCGCTGTCGGTGCACTGGTACTGCGCCGAGACCTCCAGCCTCCCCGCCATCGACGCCTGCTGAAACGCTGTCGCGTCGATGCTCGCCGTCGTGGTGCGTGTTTCCCTCGACGTCCTCGGGAATGGGCCCACCGACTGAGCCACGTGCGACAGACCGAACCGACCACTCGTCACCGCAAGCGGCTCGTTGATGAGGACCACTGGAGCATCACCAAGGTCGTAGCGCACGACCCCGCTCAACGTCAGGCTGGTGTTGGGCACCAGGACCCCTACCCTGAAATCCCTCACCCCAGTCGTCGTCAGCCGAGCCTGTGGAACTTGGTTCGCGACGTAGCATTGAGGGACCTGCACGACGCCCAGAGGCGCCAGCCACAACCCCACGCGCGTCGCCCCGCTGGGCACCGTCGCCGGAGGCAACCACGACGGCATTCCCGGAAGCCGCTGCGCCGTCAGCGGCAGCTGAACGATACAGCTCGCCGAGTCTGACGCGACCACTTCTCCCGGACTCGGACAGCGCTCGACGGAGGTGGTGCCGCGATCGACGCAACGGTAGGCGCTCCGGAGCTCGAGCGTTCCGGTGAGCCGGTCTCCCGATCTCCTCACCCGATACGTCGCCCCCGTCGTGCGCGTCTCGAGCGCGCTGCGCATTCCATTCCGCGGGCCGAGGGAGGCCACTTGGCTCTCACTGAGGAACTGCCAGTCGGCGCCTTGAAAGCTGCCCTCGATCGCCGCTTCCATCTTCACCAGCGGGGCGTCTCCGAGCGTGAACGGCGCAACCGCCGGATCGATCGCAAGAAAGGGCGCGCCTCCCTCGTAGGTGACGGCTTCGAAGGTCACGACACTCGGGCCCTGCGCGACCGCGGTTGGCGCGACGCCTCCGACGTAACAACTCCCCGGGAGCGGTCGATTGAGGCTCGTCCGATCGATGGTGACGAGCCACCCGCCGACTCCTCCCCCCGTCGTCGGACCGGGTCCGCTTGGAGCAGGCTCGAAGCCGCCGGGATTCAAGGAAGAACTCACGCACATGCGGCTGGAGAAATCGCATCTGGTGCCAAACGGGCATGAGACCCCGTCGACACAATCGCGCGGCGGCGGCGCACCGCACGCGGCAACACCGAACGCGAGCAATGCTGGGACCAGGGACGTGACGGTGCGAACACGGTCTCGGTGACGGGAGGGCTGCGAGTCGAGGGGAAGGGTGGCGTCGTGCATGTGGAGGCTCCTTCCGAGAGGAGCCTCCCTCGTCTCGCCAGTCGCATTGGCCGTGTGCAGCCGTCAGCGAATCGACAGTGACAACGAACCTCCGCGCGGCGCCGGCGTGAGGAACTGCAAGGCGTTCGAGCGCACGAAGGCGGCCTTCACCGCTTGATGATCAGACCGGCCCCCAGCCACGACCTTCGCGCTCAGCGGCTCGAGCTGCACCGACGCGGCGATGTGGTCGAGCTGGCCGGAGAGATGAATCGCTCCCACGTCCCAGCCCCAGGTCTTCGCCATCGGAGTGAACTCGGGCAGCACGCTGCGCAGCCCGCGCGCCTCGAGCTCCCGAATCGCGTCTCCGCTCGTCCCCTCGTTGAAGTCGCCAGCGATGAGCGTGGGCACTCCAGGCTCGAGGGTCGCGAGGAAGTGCTGGAGCTCCGCACGTCGAACCGGCCCGGTGCTCAACACGCCACTCACCCAGCTCCCCGACTCGGAGACCGGCGGATGGAGATGAACGACCAACGCCTGCACTGGACCGAGCGGCGTCTGCGCCACCACCCGCATCGCCGGAAACCACCCGTTCGGGTTCTCGATGACGTCCTTCACCTCGAAGGGTCGCTTCGAGAGCACCGCGAGCCCACCCGCTCCCGGCGAGTGCAGCCACTGTTGATGCGGCCACTTCTTCGCGAGCGGGCGGGCGATGGCGCGCTGCCACGCGGGCGTCGTCTCCTGGAGGAAGACCAGGTCTGCGCTCGCGTCATCGAGCACCCGCGTCGTCTCGGCGTCTCCAGGAATGCCGAAGTTCACGTTGTAGGTCAGCACCTCGAGCGCGCGTTCACCCTCGGCCGGAGCCCGCTCCACCCGGGTCGCGTGCACGCAGTCGATCGTCAGCAGCAGGAGCGGAAGAAATCGTCGCATGGGGGCTCGAACGCCCACCAGCGGTCGCCCGTTCCCCGACACCTCGAGGTGACGCGACCGACTCGGCCGAGTGACGTCGTGAAATCGCACACGGCCTCCATGCGCGTGCGTGCACCGCTTTCATCGACGGCGCGTCGCGGCAATGGCAACCCACCTGACGAATCGCACCGACAACCGCTGGTGCCGATCGTCGAGGTCGCCCCTCCCGCACGCCACCCAGCCTCGTCGACCGCTTGGCGTCGAAGCTGCAATTCCGCGGCACATGAGAACCTCCCGATGGCTGTGGCTCACCGGCGCGCTGATCAGCTGTGGAACGAACGTGGCCTCGCTCGGCGTCGTCGACGATGCGCCGCAAGACGAGGCCGCGAGCGCCGAGCAGATGGTGACGTGCAGCCCGCAGATGATCCGCTTCCCGGTCCAGGCGGCGCACAACATCGGCTACGACGCCGCCTCGTGCGGTGGGAGCTGCGCGACCAGCTGCCCTGATCAACACGCCAACTCCGACTACGGCGGCGTGCACCACGGCATCGACGTGTTCGCCTTCCACCGGGCGCCCATCGTCGCGGTCGCGGCGGGCACCATTCGTCGCGTCGGCGTTCCGAGCTCGACCTCCGGCTTGCGGGTGTCGCTGAGCGACGGCTGCAACTGGTGGTACTACTACGGCCATCTCGACGAGGCGGTGGTCTCCGAGGGCCAGCACGTCGAGGCGGGTCAGCTCATCGGCTACATGGGGAGCTCGGGCGCAGCGTCGGTGCATCTGCACTTCAACGTCTCGGCCGATGGCGATTACTCGAACGACATCGACCCCTTCGGGTTGCTCTCGGGCACCAGCGCGACGGCGTGTGGAGGAGGCGTGGGCACCGATGGCTGTTCTGCCCAAACCCGCGCGGGCTGCGCGACCTACGGCTCGGCGTGCGTCGACAACCAATGCAACGGCGGCACCTCACCCGGTCCTGGGTGCACGCAGGCCGAGCTGCGGGCCTGCGGAACGTACGGCTCGAACTGCGTCGATCATCAGTGCAATGGCGGAACGTCGCCCGGCTCCGGCTGCACCTGGAGAGAGAGCCACGACTGCGGCCAGTTCGGTTCCAACTGCGTCGACCATCAGTGCAACGGCGGCACCGCACCTGGCTCCGGCTGCACCTGGCGAGAGACGCATGACTGCGCCCAGTTTGGCTCCAACTGCGTCGATCATCGCTGCAACGGCGGCACCTCGCCCGGCTCCGGCTGCACCTGGCGAGAGACCCACGACTGTTCGCAGTTCGGCGCTGGCTGCGTCGACCACGCGTGCAATGGAGGAACGGCTCCAGGCTCCGGCTGCACCTGGCGAGAGACCTACGACTGTCGCCAACGCGGAGCGGGCTGCGCCGACCATCGCTGCAGTGGCGGAACGGCGCCCGGAACCGGCTGCACCTGGCGCCAGGTTCGCGACTGCCAACAGGCAGGGAAGCAGTGCTCCCTCGGGGTCTGCCGGTGACGACGGTGGACTTCCACCTCGACCTCGAACGGGCGTGAGGCGTGAAGGCGCCGCACGCCGGCTCCTGACAGGTTCTGACAGCCCCTCGGGAGATGGTTCGCCTCGCTCCACTTCCGGAGCCATCGCCACGAGGCACCGACATGTTCGAGAAAGAGTTCTTCGCGTTCTCCACCGCCACCCCCGAGGCCCTCTGGGCCCACTACGCCGACGTCAGCCGCTGGAAGGGCTGGGACGAAGCGGTCGAGCGCTGCACGTTGGAGGGGCCGTTCACCAAAGGCAGCAGCGGCACCCTGCAGCTGCACGGCAAGCCGGCGCTCGCCTTCACCCTCACCGAGGTCACGCCGAACGTCTCCTTCAGTGATGAGACGAAGGTCGGGCCGATGACGGTGCGCTTCACCCACACGCTGACCAAGATGACGGGCGGCACGAAGATCACCCATCACGTCGCCATCGAGGGAAAGGGCGCGAGCGAGCTCGGCGCGGCGATGACGGTGCAGCACTCGGTCGACGCGCTCGCCAGGCTGGGGAACAAGCAGACGACGCCCACGCTCGGCGGCGTGATTCTCTACACGCCGAACATCGAGCAGACGGTCGCGTTCTACGAGGCGGCGTTCGGGGTGAAGGTCGCCAATCGCGCGCCGGGGGGCGTGTACGTGCAGCTCGAGGGCGCGGTGCCGCTCGCGTTCGTCGCGGAGTCGGTCCTCCCCGGCATTCTGCCGTTTCAGGTGCGAGCGACGCGGTCGAGTGAGGCGCCGGCGGCCTTCGAGCTCATGCTCGTCTTCGGCGACGTGAAGGCCGCGTACGAGCGGGCGGTGGCGGCGGGGGCGGTGCCGGTCTCTGCGCCGGTGACGAAGCCGTGGGGGCAGGTCGTCTCGTACGTGCGTGACTGCGACGGCGCGTTGGTCGAGCTCTGTTCGCCGTGGGCGTGAGCGGCTCAGCGCGCCTCGAAGCGGCACTGCACGGCGAGGGCAACGGTGGCGTTCGGCTCGACGACGAGGAGCCCGTCTCCCGTCGCGAGCGCTCCACCCGGCGCGGTCCACGGCTCCACGCAGATGAAGGGCTGGCCGGGCAAGGTCCAGAGCACGAGGGTCGAGAGCGCAGGCGTGCTGCCGAGGACGATGCGGCTCCCGTCACCGCGCTCGAGGATCGCCGAGGGGCCATGCTCGAGCAGCGCGACGTCGAGTTCGCCCTCGTCGAAGCGCACGTTCGTGACCGGAAGAATCGAACCGGAGCGGCGATCTTTCAGCCTCGTCGCCGTCGTCGGCACGCGCGCGGCTGCTTTCTGCGCGAGGGGCACGGTGAAGTACGGGTGAATTCCCGCGTGGAGCGGCATGGCTTCACGATCGAGGTTCGTGAACGTCCACTCGAGGACGAGCGCGCCGCCCGAGAGCGAGACCGCGAAGGTGGAGGCGAAGTCCCAGGGAAACCCTTCGCGGGTGGCGGGGCTGGAGGCGAGCGCGAGTTCCAGCCGCGCGGTGTCGTCATCGGCGGTGGAGTGACGCACCGTCCACGGGAGCCGGCGGGCGAGGCCGTGCTGCGGTTGGGTGATGCGGCGACCGCGAAAGAGTGCGCCGTCGGTCGGCAGCGGCCCAGCGTTGGGAAAGAGGAGCGGAATGCCACCGCGCACGTTCTTCGAGGGATCGACGAGGGTCGCTTCGTCGAGGAAGAGGAGCGCCTGGCCGTTCACCGACCAGTGGGTGACGAGGGCTCCGCGCGAGGGCACCACCCGGACTTCGGCGTTCGGCTCGGAGAGGATCCACGTCTCGAGTCCACCAGCGCCCATCGTTCGTTCGATTCGCATCGTGCGCGGCATCCTAGACGTGGGCGCCGACGGACTCGCGTGACTTCGCAGCGGCAGGAGGAGAGAACTCGGCATGGCGCGGCTCCCGCGGTTGTTGAGTCTGGCGTTGTTCTTCTCGTCACGGCGCCGCATGCGCGCGGAGGACGCGGCGGAGCAGTTCGGCGTCTCGGTGCGCACCATCTACCGGGACATCGCCGCGCTCGAGGAGGCGGGCTTCCCCATCATCGGCACGCCGGGAGACGGCTACCACCTCTCGAGCGGCGCGCACTTGAGGCCTCTCGCCGTGACGCCTGAAGAAGCAGAGGCGTTGATCATCGCCGCCAAGGTTCTGCTCCAGGACGCGGACGACGGGCTCACCACCCAGCTCTCGAGCGCGATGCTCAAGCTCGAAGGGGCGCTCGCTCCGGAGGCCATCGCGCGGGTGAAGCGCCTCGACGTGACGGTGCGGGTGCCGGAGCGGCGGGAGAAGGGTCCGCTCTCCACCATTCTCGATGCAGTGCACCACCGGCGGGTGCTGCGGCTCGTCTATGCGGGTGTGCGTCGGCAGGACACGACCGAGCGCGAGGTGGAGCCGCTCGGCCTCGTGCGCACCGGGCCGTTCTGGTTGATGGCGGCGTGGTGCCGGCTCCGGAGCGACGTGCGGGTGTTCAGGTCGGACCGAATTCTCTCGACGACGGTGACGGGAGAGCGCTTCGCGCCTCGAGAGGGCGCGACGATGGAGGAGATCACCCGGCAGTATCTCGCGGGAGAACGACAGTGACGCGGTGTTGATGAGTCCCTCGACCTCGAGGCTCGAGCTGAGCGTCGACTTCTGATGGCCGTCGAGATGGCTCCGGCTGGCTCGAGCGGAGGCAGGAACGATGGTGCCTCCCGAAGCCTCGAGAGACGAGGGCGCGAGGAATGACTTCACGCGCCTGAAACGGCCGACGTCGGGATCGGAGTGAGGGCACCTTCTATTGGATTCGCACAACCCAACATCTTCCACCCATATGCACCGTGGTGCATTGGGCTCGCAGAACGAGTCGATTTGTCGAGTTCTGCGAACCCAATAGAAGTGCCCCCCAAACGCGCCGGGCGAGGCGGCTCGAGCCGTCGTTGATTCCTCGCACCCATCACCACTCGAGGCTTCAGGCGCACCGTTCATCACTGCCTTCCTTCTGAGCCCACTCCAGCTCAGCCGAGTGGCAGACTCTCGAGCTCACTCGCAGTCGAGTCGGAGCGGAGGTGCCGTGGTGCTCGGAGCGATCCTGACCGTTGCGCTCGCAGCGGCGCCATTCGACGTCACGACGGCGTTCGGGCTGGTGCACGCGCGCGCAGGTCTGCCGGCGCTCGTCGAGAAGGGCGGTCACTTCTCCCTCGACGGGCGGGTCGAGACGTCGGTCACGGTCGACACCAAGAACGGCTTCCTGAGCTGGACCGAGGGTGACGCGCGCGTCGAGTTCGCGGTGTTTCGTACGTCGAAGAAGACGTTCGTCGCGGTGCGCTCGTCAGTCGAGGGAAAGCCGGGCGGGACCGAGCCCCAACGCGTTCGCTTCGAAGCATGGACCGTCGACCCGCTCAGCAAGGACGTCACTGACGCGCCGAAGGTGGTGGCCTCGGTCCCGTTCCTCGAAGCCTTCGTCGCCGAGGCCGACGTGCCGGTCCTCCCGAACCTCAGCGACGAGGAGCTCACCCCGTGGCTCTCGAGAGTCGTGAAGCTGCCGCGCGAGGGGCTCGCCGTCGAAGTGACCTGGTCGGCCGGTGCGCTCGAGCGAGAGTGCGCGAGCACCAAGCGCGCGCCCGAGCTGCTCTGCCGAAATCTCGCGGTGCTCAAATACGGCGCCCGGCGCGCTACCTGGGACCGCGCCTCGGCGACCTTCAAGCTGGTGAAGAAGCACGGCTGATTCGCACGGGTCCGTCACACCACCAGCCGGCCTCGGAAGCCGCGCGCCGCGTAATAGGACTCGGCGCCGTTGTGGTACGCGAAGACGGTGTCGTAGCGGCGATCGCCGAAGAGCGCGCCGCCGAGCGAACGAATCTTCGGAGGAGTGACGATCCACGACGAGGTGGTGGTGTCGAACGCTCCGAGCTCCTGGAGCGCCCGGTACTGCGCCTCGTCGAGCAGCTCGATGCCCATCTTCGCGGCGGCCTCGACGGCGTTGCCCTTGGGCTTGTTCTCCTTGCGGGCGTCGAGCGCCGGGCGGTCGTAGCAGAGGCTCCGGCGGCCCTTGGGCGTCTCCTTCGAGCAGTCACAGAAGACGACGGCGCCAGCCTTCTCGACGGCGATGACGTCGGGTTCTCCACCGGTGTTCTCCATCTCGAGCAGCACCGCGAGCTTCTTCGCGTTCGCCTCGAGCCGCGCCGCGACGGTGCTCCACGCGACGCCTTCGTGCCGCTTCATGTTCTTCCCGAAGCGCTCCTCGAGCGTCTTCAGCAGGGCCTTCTTCTCGGTCGCGTTCATCGTCTCCTCAGTTCGGCGGGCGCCGTCGAACGCCGCCGTCGGTGCTCGTGCGCCGAATCCGCCCGACCTTGTCAGCGGGCGTCACGCGCAATCGGTAGCCAGCCGGTCCTTCGGGATTCCCCTCGGCCACGCTCACGACGTAGCGGCCCGTGCGCGGTGACTCGAAGGTCAAATCGGCCGACATGCCGATGCCGCCCTCGGCGACGCGCGCCCCGACGAGCTCCTCGAGGCCCTCTTCGTCGAACACCGAACAGAGCGCGTCCAACACGCCGTCGACGCGCACGTACACGCGCTGCCCCGCCTCGAGGGGCAACACGTAGCGGTCTTCGTCCTTCGGGTAGTCGATGACGCCGTGCATGTCGGTGCCGACCTGGAGCTCGCGCTCGTCATCCGGGTCGACGAAGGCCGTCAGCTCCCGGTCGGCCTTCAAGGTGCCCTTGGGCTCGCCGTCGTCGGAGGCCACCACCACCTGCGGACCGGTGACGTCGAAGGCGTAGGTCGAGTCGCCCACCAACTCCACCGGAGCGAGGTCGCAGTCGAACACCTCGAGGAGCGCGTCCTTCGATTCGAGCCGAACCCGATCGCCATCGGCCGCCTGGAAGAAGAACGCTGCCTGGCTCACGCTCGGCTCGAAGTGGAGCGGCTGGGTCTGGCTCGGCTTCTGGGTACTCCGGCTGCGCGCGAGCGGCGAGGGCGAGGTGGTGATGTTCGGAATTCGCGTGAGCACGTCGGCTCCCGAGAGCACCAGCGCGAACTGCTCGATGCCGATGAGGCCCGAGATGCCGATGACGTCGCCGGTCGACGACACCAGCGCCCCGCCGCTCTGTCCGCCCACGATGGTGGCGTCGCTCTGGAGGAAGGTGAGGTTCTCGAAGCCGGCCTCGCGCACCCGGGAGAGGATGCCGCGGGTGATGGCGGGCTCGGGGAAGGACTCGGTCTCGCCCGGGTAGCCGACGAGGAACACCTCGCTGCCGATGGGCAGCCCGTCGGGAGAGACGATCTTCAGCGCGGGCCGATCGAGCGAGGCCGAGAGAGGGCCGACGAGGGCGAGATCTCCGTCGACGTCGACCGCGCGCACCGGCACGTCGATGAACTCGAGCTTGGGGGGGAAGGTGACCCGAACGCGTTCGTGCGGCCACACTACGTGCGCGTTGGTGAGCAGCATGCGGCCTTCGAGGAGCACCCCGCTACCACCCGACATGCCCGCCGAGAGGTGCGCGATGGACGGCGCGATGCGGGCGTAGACCTCGGCCGCGCTGAGACCGGCGGGAGCGGGCTTGCACGCGGTGAAGACGAGAAGAGTGACGAGCAGCCGACGCACCGAGCAGGGTTTCAGCACCGAGCGGCCTCGCTGCCAACCCGGGCGTCATCGCTCCGGTGGGACGCGTTCACCACAGCGGTGTCGTCACCCTGCCATGCACCCTCCATCGTCGATCGCCCTCCTCACCTCGCTCGAGCCCGGTCCACGCACCAAGACCTCCAGGCACTTCGGGCCGCTCGACGTCCCTGTTCCGTGAGCACCCGCGATGGTCGCGAACGCACCTCCAACGCGCACCGACTTCAACCAACTCTACGAAGCCGAGTTCGACTACGTCTGGGCGACGCTCCGGCGCTTGGGCGTTCCCGACGCGCACCTGGAGGACCTCGCGCACGACGTCTTCATCACCGTGTGGAAGAAGTGGAGCGACTACGACTCGAGCCGGCCGTTGCGCGCGTGGCTGTCCGGCATCTCGCTCCGCTTCGCCTCCGACTTCCGCGACCGCGCCTGGCAACGTCGAGAGGAGGCGCACCCCGAGCCCGACACCACCGACGAGACGCCGACGCCCGAGGGCCACGTGCAGCGGCTCCAGGCCACCCAACTGGTGCTGCGCGCGATGGAGGCCATTCCACTCGACCGGCGCGCCGTCTTCGTCATGCACGAACTCGACGGCCTGGCGATTCCGGACGTCGCGGTCGCGCTGAGGGTTCCGCTGAACACGGCCTATTCCCGGCTTCGCCTCGCGCGCCGTGACTTTCGAGGAGCGGTCGAGAGGCTCCGGACGACGGGCGACGCCCGAAGGCGCGCGACCAACCCGGCGGTCGGACGGGCGAACGCACACCTGGCCACCTGCTGAGCACCCCGTCACGCCTTCCGTCTCTGGAAAAGACCTTCGCGCGCTTGGTAGTACGGGAAACATGCGCCCACCCCGAAGCGTGCTGCCGTCGATGCTGGCGCTCGCCGTCGTCGCAGGGTGTCAGTGCTTCGAGCCGACCTGTTCGGCCGAGGACTGCGTCGACGCGGGGAGCGCTGGCGGATCCGTGAGCGGCGGGGGCACGACGGGCGGTGGCGTGAGCGGTGGTGGCGTGAGCGGTGGTGGGAACAGCAGCGGCGGTGGAGTGACCGCTGGCGGCCTCAGCGGTGGCGGCGCTGTCGGCGGAGGGACCACGACCGACGCCGGAGTCCCCTGCTCCCTGCTGTTCGACACCGCGCCTGTGCGGTTCTCCGCCGCGCCTCAATGCAGTCACGCTCGCGCGCTTCGGGTGAAGCACACCTGTTCCGCTCCGACGCCGCTCACGCTCAATCTCAGCGGGCCCGACGCCGCGCGGTTCGCCGTGGTGAGTCCCCCCGTCGTCACCCTTCCTGTGGGCGTCGGCGAGCTCGACGTCGAGGTGCGCTTTTCGCCGGTCGTCCTCGGCACCGCACAGGCCGTGCTGACCGCGTCGGCCGGTGGAACGACGGTCACTCTCGCGCTCCAGGGCCTCGCAGCGGTTGGCCCGGTCACCGACTCCTTCCAAGCCTCGAGAGCGCCGCAGAAGGACCTCATGCTCGTCGTCTCCGATGGCCCAGGCATGACGGCGCCGCAACAGTCCCTCGGGATGAACCTCGACGCGTTCTTCCGCTATGCGACCATCAACCAACTCGATCTGCGCATGGTGGTGGTGCGAGGCGGGCCCGATGCGGGGCTCTTCGTTCAGGGTGCCGGTGAGCCGTTGGCCACCGACTCGAACCAGGGCCAGCTGCTCGTCTCGCGCCTTCAGCTGGGCAGCGCTGGCCAGCCGACCGTCAGCTGTCTGTCGAGAGCGCACCAGGCCGTGGTGGCCGACTCCAGCTGGCGGCGAGAGGACATTCCGCTCGAGGTCTCCTGCTTCCAGAACACGCTCGACCAGTCGAGCCTCGATGCCGGGTGGATCGATACGCTCCGGAACGTGCCGCCGTTCGGTGACGTCTTCGTCCATGCGTTGGCCAACTTCGCTCCGTGTCAACCGCCGCACGACACCGTTCTTCAAGCCTTCGCGCAGCAGACGGGCGGAACGATCGAGAGCATCTGTGGCCTGAGTGGCCTTCCCACCTCGATCCCCGACCACCGGCGGCAGTTCACCCTGCGACGTCCGGTCGCTTCCGATGCGGGAGTGAGCGTCTTCATCGACGGGCAGTCGGTGCCTGCGAACGGAGGGTGGCGGTTCGAGCGCGCCTGGAACGCCATCGTCTTCGAGCGCCTCTTCATTCCTCAACCGGGGAGCGCGGTGAGCGTCGTGTACGAGCCACGATGCCAGTAGCAGCCGCTGGTGCTCCAACACCAACCCGGTCGCGGCGCGAAAGCCGAAGAGTCGAGCGCGCTCCGGCTCGGTGGGCGTATCGTGCCGCCATGGCGCCAGCAGCTCTCGTCCCCGACCATCTGCAGTTCCTCGCGGAAGGGAGGCTGGTTGCGGTGGCCGTGGCCGACCGAGGGTTGCTGTTGGTCGAGGCACGCACCGGACGGCAGACGCACCTCGTGCCGTACCCGGAGTCGAGCGGCGACGTTCGAGGTGTCGCGCTCTCGCCGGATCAGAAGCTCCTCGCCATCGCCATGGAAGGCGGCGAGTCACAGCTCTACCGCCTCGACCGACGACGCTACGCGCGCCTGGCGCTCGAGGTGTCCAGCTGCACCAAGGCGTGCTTCGCGTCCCCCGGTCTGGTGGTCTTCGCCTGCGGCAACGGTGCGGTCGCGGTGGTGGACTTGAAGCGCAAGCGCATCGACGGGGCCCACCACCGAGCGCGCAAAGACCGCCGGACGGACCGGAGTCCCGGGCGCTTCGACTTCAAGCTCGCCTCGCCGGGGTTGGCGAACGTCTTCGAGTACCACGAGGACAACTTCTGGGGCGCGGCCGAGTTCCGCATTGGAAAGACCCTCCACCTTGGGTTGGCCACCGAGGAATCGAGCTACGTGGAGTACGCGCTGCGCGGCGCGAGCGCGGTGGTGAAGAAGGGACCACGACAGCCCTGGTTCGAGAGTGGGCCAAACCTGAAATCACTCGAGGCTGACGAGCGCTTCCTGGTTGGTCCAGTCGGAGACGAGGCCCTCACCATCTACCGCCTGAGCTCGGGCGCTGCGGTGGGCACGGTGAAGTTCAAGCAACCTGCGTTGGCGTTCAAGCTGGGTCCGCGGCCCGGTGAGCTGAGCGTGCTCACGAGCGAGAAGGGCGAGTTGTTGCAGTACGCGCTGCCCTCCCTGAAGCCAGTGGCCAAGCGCACCTGGCCGGGCCCTCCGCCGGTTCGGGTCGATCTCTGCCCGAACGCTGGGCTCGCCGCGACCGTCGACGCCGGCGGCACGGTACGCGTGGCATCACTCGGGGACGACGAGCAGCACTCGTCTTTCGAGATCGTGGAGCGGGCTGGGAGCGTGGCGGTGCGAACCGTCTCGAACCGGTAGACCAATGTCGCTCCTCACCCGTGAAGATCTCGTCGGCTCCCTCTTCTTTCCCCAGCCGCGCACTCGGCCGCCGCCACCCAACGCGAAGGATCTGCTGCTCGAGGTGGACGGCGCGACGCTGCATCTGCGGCTGCACGGACCGAGCGACGCCCGGCTGCTGCTCCTCTTCCACGGCAACGGAGAGACCGCCTCCGACTGGGACGACTTCGCGCCGATGTTCACCCGCCACGTTCAGCTCGCCGTCGCGGAGTACCGAGGCTACGGCCGCTCGACGGGCACCCCGACGATTCAGCGCCTGTTCGACGACGCGGAGAAGCTCTTCGACGCGCTCCGAGGGCTCTCGACGTCGCCGCCGATGGTGATGGGGCGGTCGTTGGGCAGCGCTCCGGCCTGGCACCTCGTTCAGCGACGAGGTGATCAGCTCGCCGGAGTCCTCATCGACAGCGGCTTTTCCGACGTCGACGCCTTCGCTCGCAGACGCGGCCTCGAGCCGAGCAGTCTGTCGGCCGACGAGCGACGCGCGCTCGACCCGCTCGAGAAGGCTCGGGGCGTGAAGGTGCCGACGCTCCTGATTCACGGAACGAACGACACCCTCATTCCACCCGCCGAGGCGCAGCGGCTCGCCGAGGTGATCCCCGCTCCACTCGGGAGCCTCCGTCTGGTCGAAGGTCGCGGCCACAACGACGTGCTCTTCGACGGCGCCTACCACCGCGCGCTCGACACCTTCTTTCGCCCGCTCGGTTGAGTTGTCCGTTCGACACGCAGCCCACGCTCGAAGCAACCGAGCTCAGCGCTGGCTGGCATTCACGTCAGGGGCACGGGCGTCAGTGTGCGGCTCGTTCGCTCGCGCTCCCTTCCCTCGTTGCGCACGGTTGGCGCTGGCCCATCGATTGCCTGACGCGCGTCGGGCCATTCAACCCGACTCAATCTGGGGAACCGGCACGTCGAAGTGCCGGAAGGGAATCGAGGAACCACACATGACGACGTCGATGAAGATGCTGCTGAGCGCGGTGGGGCTGTTCGTTCTGGTGGGGTGCGCCGACGGGGCGAACGGAGACAAGGGCAAGGTGCGGTTCTCCCAGATGGTGAACTTCGTCGAGACCGACGACTTCACCCCGCCGCTGGTGGTGAACCGCACCGTGCTGATCCGCCTCGAGCACCCGGGGGTGGTCGAACAGAGCGGCTTCCCCGAGCTGAGCCTCGAGGTGACGGGCGGAACGAACCAGGTGCTCCCGCTGGGCTTCGCGCAGTTCGCGGTGCGCCTCGACGAGGAGAAGGACTACCGGTTCCGCGCCAAACAAGGCGCCCTCGAACTCGACGCGCTCACCGTGCACTCCAAGAAGGCGGTGGCGATGCGACTGCACGGCAAGGCGACCGTCGTGACCACCGCGAAGGCCAACGGGAAGACGTGCGTGAAGGCGGCGCAGTCGGAGCTCGACGCCATCACCCTCGCGCCGAACCAGGAGGCGACGTACTTCGTGGTGCCCGTCGACGGCAACGACAAGGCGATGCTCGGCATGCTGCAGCTCACCGCCAGGACGAGCCGGCCCGACGTGGTGCTCGACACCCCAATCTTCCTCACCGGCGGGGCACCGAACGCGCTCACCGTGAAGCCGACGCTCACGTCGGCCGCGGCTGGTGAGGCGACGGTCGAGATCGCTGACCCCTCGCTGCCGACCATCACCCAGACCGTGCGCTTCACCTCGACCGAAGCGACCGCCTCGTGTCAGTGATCGAGGCTTCGCGTCAGGGCACGACGGACTGCAGCTCGAGCACGTAGCGCAAGGTCGACCGCACGAGCGCGCAATGGGCCGGCCAGGCTCTTTCCCGACTCGTCCGCGCGTTTCAGCGCCGAGGGCCAACCGACGACGTGCACGGTCGGCTGAGGGTGGCTGCGACGTCAGTGCGGAGATGAAACTCCATTCCGTCGATCCCCAGCCCTTTCACCGACTTCGTTACCAGTGCGCCGCCCGTGGCGGAGGCACCGAGCGACGACTGCTGCCCTTTCTGCGCGGGCGGGTCGATCGCCTGCCAGCCGAGGTCGAGGCGCTCGTCGTCACCGCCGATCTCCAGGGCGTGGTGACCTCACCCTTCCACGAGCCGTACCTGCTCGGGCTCGCGGTCGCCGAGTGCCTCTCGGAGCTCGCTGGGTCCCAGCTCCCCGACCTGTCGCGCGTCGGGGTCGTGCTCGCCGGAGACCTCTTCTGCGTTCCGAGCGCCGACGAACGAGGTGGCTTTGGCGACGTCGCCGAGGTGTGGAACGCGTTCGCGCTCGGCACTCGCTCGGTCATTGGCGTCGCGGGCAACCATGACGACGTCTCGAAGCTCCCGCAGCGTGGCAACCAGCACCTTCTCGACACCCGGCTCGTCGAGCTCGAAGGGCTTCGCGTCGGAGGCGTCGGCCTCGCCTCTGGAAACCCGCGCCGCCCAGGGAAACGAGACCCCGCCGAGCAGGTCGAGCACGTCGGGCTGGTCGCGAGCGAGCGTCCCGACCTGCTGATCCTCCATGAAGGGCCGGCCGGAGCCGCGCGTGACTTCCCTGGCAACGACGCCTTCGCCGAGCTGATCGACCCTGAAGCGCTCGTCCTCTTCGGTCACGTCCACTGGCCAGCGCCCGTCGACGGCGTTCACAACTGGCTCAACGTCTGCGAGCGGGTGGTGGTGCTGACGCAGTGATGCGTGCAACGGTTCGCACATGAACGCCGACCATCTCCGCGGGTGGAGTCTCGTGTTCGCTCTGGCCGCCCTCCCGGGCTCGAGCTGCACGTGCAAGGACACGCCCCCGAGCTCCGATGCACCCGAGAAGGGCAGCCCCGTCTTCAACCACCTGCTCGACTGCTCCCTCACCGTCCCCTCCACCTTCGTCGCGGGCAAGCCGATGCCCGATCACCTCTTCGAAGCGCTCGAGTTCGTCGACGGCAAGCCGACCGGCCGCTTCTTCGGAGTCCGCGACCTCGGCGCCCTGAGCCTCGACGCTGCGGTCGACTCCGTCTCCACTCGCATGCGCGCGTTCCCAGACATGAAGCGCACCGCCCGCACCGACGCGAAGGGCGGCGTGCTCCTCGTCTTCGAGGGAACGGGCCAGCGCGAGCTCCAGTTCGTCGCCGTTCGCCACGGGCGCGCCGTCGTCGCCTGGGCCAGCACTCCCGAGCCCTCGACCGACGCGTCGACCACCGCCGCGCTTGAGTCGCTCACCTGCACGAAGCGCTGAGCGAGGAAGCCGGCTCGTCGTGCACGCTCGTGGCGTGCTCGACGTCGACGCCTGCACGGCGCAGTGGCCCGACGACCTGGGACAGCTTGCAGCGGGAGCACTTCCAGCGCCTCGAGCTTCCATATCTCTGGCGGTAGTCCTTGACCTCGCCTGCGCCGAGGGGTTCGTCGGCACCGTGAAGCGCTCGTCCTCCCTGAGCCGCCTGCTGGCCTTCGTCCTCTCGTTCTTGCCGGTCGCAGCAGCCGCCGAGGCCGCCCTCGAACGACGAGGCGCGGTTCCAACGGGGGTGAGCCTCGCCGCGAGTCTCGGGGTGACCGAGGGCCTCGATCCCTCGAGCGGCCGCAGCTCGCTCAACTTCACCCAGGAGGTGGCGCTGTCCTACGACGCCACCCCGCGCTGGACGGCTCAGCTCGCGGGCCGCTTCGCGCGAGGAAACCAGCCAGCCACCCTGGCGTTCTCCGGGAGCGTGCTCCACCGCTTCGTCTGGCTCGCCGACCAGAAGCTCGTACCAGGCGCCGGCGTCGGCCTCGTCGTCGCAGCAGCGAGCGCCACCTCGAGCAGCTCGGGGGTCGGTCTCGGCATCAGCGCCGAAGGGTGCGTGGAGTGGCGAATCGCTCGCTGGTTCGGACTCACTTTCCGCGCGGCGTGGACCTTTCTCGTCGGCGGGTTCGGCGTCGGGCCGCTCCACTTCTTCCATCAGACGCTCGGCGTCGTGCTCAGCCTGTGACTCGCGCCGCTTGACGCCCTCCGCGGAGCCTGCGACACACGGCTCACCATCAGGTGCCCAGTCGGGCACGAGCGCTCCGGAGCCGTCAGCCGAAACGCAAAGGGAAGCCGGTGAGAATCCGGCGCGGTCGCGCCACTGTGACCGGGAAGGCCCCACATCGATGATGGGGCACGAGGCGTCTCGAAGTCGGGGGTCGTTCACCCCACGTCACTCCGCGAAGCAGGCGGGGGAAGACGGGAGACGGTTCGACACAATCCCGGCGAGCCAGGAGACCTGCCTGACGGAACGACGTCTTCACGGCGTCGTTGGCCTTCTCTCTTCGCGGAAGAGAGCAGAGGGCGGGCATGAGGCTGGTCGGTCTCCTCCTGGGTGTCTCGAGCGCGCTCGCCGCGGCGCAGCCCGTCGACGCCGGCCTCGTCGACCTCCCCCCCGTCATCGTTCCGCTCCCGCCGCTCGACCAACCGACGGCCTCCTCACCGCAGGCGCGCGATCCGTCCGCCGCCATCACCGTCGTCGACACCAAGAAGCCGACCGCCGCGCCGCGCGACGCGGCTGACGTCATCGCCACCGTGCCCAGCGCCGTGGTGCAAGACCAAGGTGGAGCGGGCCAACGCAAGACGGTCTCGCTCCGAGGCACCTCGCCGAACGCGGTGCTGGTGCTGCTCGATGGCGTGCCGCTCAACGGCCCAGGCAACGCGGTCGACCTCTCCCGGCTGCCGGTGGCGATGTTCGACCGCGTCGAGGTGCTGCGCGGCTCGGGCAGCCGCTACGGGCCGGGCGCGATGGGCGGCGTGGTGAACCTCGTGTCCAAGAGCCCCGACGGCACGCGCGTCTTCGCCACCGTCTCGCAAGGCAGCTTCTGGACGACGTCGGGCACGGCGGGCGGTTCCACCGAGTTGTTGGGCGGTGACGCGTTGGCGCTCGTGCACGGCCTGCGGAGCGACGGCACCTTCGCCTACCGGTGGGACGACAAGCCCGCGCTCGAGGGCAACGAGTGGCCGCTCGCGACGCGTCAGAACAATGCGGCGCTCCAAGGTGGTGGGCTGCTCCGGTTCCGCCGGGAGCTGGGCTCGACCCGCCTCGACGTGATGGGTGAAGGCCTCGCCGAGACGCGGGGGCTCGCCGGGCCGGTGCAGAACCCCAGCCCCGACGCCTCGCAGGACACGGGCCGCGGAACACTCTCGGCCCGCACGACCACCGCCTTCGAGCACGGCGGCGAGCTCCAGCTCCTCGGCTACGGCCGCCTCGACTCCACCACCCTGCGCAGCTCTCCGTTCGCGACGCGGCGCTTCTCCCAGCTCGAGTCGTCAATGGGCCTCGAGGCGGTCTACTCGGTGCGCGCGTTCGGCCGGCATCGCTTCACCGGGCTGCTCTCGGCGGGCGGCGACTTCCTCTCCGAGCCCTCGGGCCGCAACCCTCGCTGGGCGCGCGGGAGCGTGATGGTGGGCGACGAGCTCTCCCTCTTCGGCGGCGCGTGGATGGTGGACGGCACCGTGAGGGTCGACGGCGCGGGGCCCTTTGTCGTCCTCTCTCCCAAGGTGTCGACGACCGTCTTCCTCCCGGCCGGCTTCGAGCTGCGCGCGAGCGGCGGACAAGCGGCGCGGCCGCCCAGCTTCCAGGAGCTCTACGTCCTCCAGGGCACCCTGCTGCCCAACGCCGACTTGAAGCCGGAGCGTGGACTCGTCGCCGACGTGAGCGCCGCGTTTCGGCACGACCGCGGTTCCGCGCAGGTGACGGGCTTCTGGGGCCTCTACGAGAACCTCATCGCCTACGAGTACTACCCGCCGATGTTGGCCAAGCCGTACAACTTCGCGGCGGCGCTCGCGACCGGCCTCGAGGTGGAAGGCGCGCTCAAGCCGACGTCGTGGCTCGAGCTGCAGGCGAGCTACACCTTCACCGCCACCCAGAACCTGAAGGACGACCCGCGTTACTACCTGAAGTCGTTGCCCTATCGGCCGCGGCATCGAGTGACGGGCCGGCTCTCGGCGGGTGTCGAGTGGCTCAACGGGCACGCCGAAGTGCTCGCCCAATCGGAGCAGTTCACCAACCGCACCGAGTCGCTCTCCCTGCCCGCGCGGGCCTTCGTCAACGTGGGCCTGTCGTCGACGCCGTTCTCGAAGCCGGCGTTCACCGTGTCGTTCGAGGTGAAGAACCTCCTCGACGTTCAAAGCCAGGACCGTGACGGCTATCCGCTGCCGCCGCGCGCCGCGTTCCTCTCGCTCGCCTTCGCCTGGGACAAACCAAAGCCCTCGACGTTGGCACGCAATTCCTCCATGGAGGCCCCGTGAAACTCGTCACGTCGCTCGCCCTCGCCGTCCTGCTGCTTCTTCTCACCGGCTGCCCCGACACCGGCATCGTCTGCCGAACCGGCACCAACCGCTGTGGCACGGGCTGCGCGGACTACCAGGTCGACCGGCGGAACTGCGGCGGCTGTGGCCAGGCGTGCGCGGAAGGAGAAGTCTGCCTCGAAGGGGCCTGCGCCTGCGCGTCGTCCACCGTGCTGTGCAACGGGCGCTGTGTGTCGACGGTGACGAACCCGACGGCCTGCGGCGGCTGCGGGAAGGTGTGCGCGGCGAATGAGGTCTGCGAACAAGGCAGCTGCAAGGCGGCCTGCACCTTGGGCGTCAGCACCCAGTGCGGCAGCGCGTGCGTCGACACCCGCAGCGACTTGATGAACTGCGGCGCCTGTGGCGTCACCTGCCAATCGGGCCAGCGCTGCGCCGACTCGCGCTGCGCGTCGGAGGTCGTCGTCGCCTGCTTCTCCACTGGCCAGGTGCGCGGCTTCTCGAGCGACCTCACCCAGGCGCCGCTCGCCGACATGGGCACCGCGCCAGCCGCGTTGGCGATGACGAACGGGGTGCTGCTCGCCGCCGACGGCCTCGACCGCAAGCTGAACCAGGCCGACCTGCCGCAGGGGAGCTCGAGCTACCGCTTCCTCCAGGGCCGCAGCCTGGCGACCGGCGCGGTGCCGAACCAGGTGCTCGTCGATGGCACCTGGGTCTACGTGGTGAACGCCGAGAGCGGGACGTTGCAGGTCGTGCGGCGAAACGGCTCCGATGGAGACGCCGGCCTCGCGCTCTCCACCGCGCAGGAGTTCGTCATCGGCGCCAACACGTTTCCCCAGGCGCTCGTGAAGGTCGGCTCGTCGCTCTGGCTGCCGCTGTACGGAGGGTTCGGGGCGAGTGGAGCCGACGCGGGCCAGCGGCTGCTCGAGGTGAACGTCGACAACCCGCTCACCCCGCGCGCGGTGGGAGAGGTCTCGCTGAAGACCCTCGACTTGAAGGCCTTCGATGGCGGCTCGCCGGTCGCACGGCCCTGGGCGCTGACGGTGGCCCGCGGCCAGCTCTACGTCGCGCTCAACAACTTGAACGCCGACACCTACGCGCCTGAAGGACCGGGCCTGCTCGCGAAGGTGGACCCGTCGAGCAAGGCGGTGAGCGTCATCGACCTGGGCGCGAACGATTGCCTCAACCCGCAGTGGGTGGGCGTGATGGGCACGAAGCTGGTGGTGTCGTGCGGCGGCAAGGCGGACTACTCGGGGCCGAACTTCTCGCTCGCGAGCGTCGACAAGGCGGGCGTGGTGGTGCTCGACGACTCGGACCGGAAGGTGGCGACCTGGAAGCCAGCCGCGCCGACCTGCGGAGATGCCGGCGCCTGTCCCCTCTTCCTCCCCGGGCGCTTCGCGGTGAAGGGCGACACCATCTTCCTGGGTGATCAGAACGCTGGCCGGCTCACCGTGCTCGACTTCGCCGATGGTGGCCTCGTGGAGCGCCGCGGCCCCGCTCGCAATGACGGCGTGCCGGTGTGTCCACCGAGCGCGACCTCGGGCATCGCGAACGTCGCCGACGTGTTGGTGCCGTAGGACCGCAGACGTCGTCCCGCGGTGGTGTCAGCTCGCCCTGACACCGTCGGTTCGCGGCTGACAAGCCCCTCCGACGTTCGCTGACTTCGCTGGTTGGGCCGAAGGTTGCTCTGGGTGAGGGGCATGACCCTCCTCCGACCCATCCTCTGTCTCAGCAGCGTGCTCCTCGTGGCCCTCGCCGGGTGTGAAGGCACCGTGGGTGACCTCGAGCCCTCCCAGTCCTCGGTCGACCAATCACCGGCCGCGTTGGTGCTCGGAGCGACCGAGGTGACGATGCGGCCGCAAGAGACGCTCCAGCTCGCGGTCGGCGTGAACGGCGGGCAAGGCGTGACGTTGGCGACGATGGCCTACGAGTCGCTCACCCCGGCGGTGGCGACGGTCTCCGGCTCTGGCTTCATCCAGGCGCTCGCGGTCGGCTCGACGACGATTCGAGTGACGGCGACGTTCCTCCCTCAAGGCACCACCTCGCGCGCGGACCTGCTGGTTCGGGTCGCGGCGATGCAGGCTCCGCGGATTGCGCTCACTGGCGCGCCGGCTGCGTCCACCACGGCCACCAACGCGAGCATCAGCTGGACGGTCACGGGCGCGCAGGCGAGCTCGGTTCGCTGCCGGCTCGATGCGTACGCACCGGTCGCCTGCCCGAATCCCTTCGCGGTCGGAGCCAGCACGCCGCTCGCTCGAGGCGCGCACCGGGTCGACTTCTGGGTGGACGACGGAACGACCGGGCTCGACCTCACCCAGCCGCTCGCGAGCGCGCAGTGGACGGTCGTCGCCGCGCCGCCTCCGCCGTCGATTCAGCTCACCGGCGTTCCCACCGCGAGCACCACCCAGACCTCGGCGTCGATTGGCTACCAGGTGGTGAACCCCGCCGGAGGAGAGACGGTCCATTGCCGCCTCGATGCCTACGCGCCCATCGCCTGTCCGAATCCGTTCCAGCTCGGCGCGGTGAACCCGCTCGCCGCTGGTCCGCACACCGTCGACTTCTACCTCGTGCCGGCCGGAGCGACGGTCGACCCCGCCCAAGCGACGCTCCGGGTGAGCTGGACCATCACGGGCTCGACGGTGACGACGCCTCCGTCCACCGCGCTTCCCCTCTGCCCGTTGCCCGTCGCGACCGCCGTCTCCGGCTCGAACGCGACGTGGGACGGCGTGACGCCCATCGTCGTCAACGGCGTGCAGGCGATGGCGCCGGTGACTGATCCGAACGGCTCGGGCCGCACGGTGAACCTGCACCGCGTCACCCAGGGCGGGTCCCTCATCTGGGGCGGCGTGCGCAGCGAGCAGGTGTGGCACAGCCGGCCTGATCAGGCCCTCACGCCCGGAAAGGACTTCTGGATGTCGTTCGCGGTGCAGCGCAAGCCCGACGAGACGTTCGGCTCGACCACCAGCTACGACGAACACCTCATCTTCCAGACGCACACGCCGCAGTCCGGCAACACGCAACCCGACATCGCGCTCTTCGCCAGCGGGCAGACCGGCCTCATCGCGTGGCGCGTGGCGTACAACACCTCCGGCACCGTCGACTCGCAGGGCTGGATGAACACCGAGGGCAACCCGTGGGTGCATCAGGAAGCGTTGCCGACGCCGGGCGTGTGGTACCGCTACGTCGTTCACTACCGGCCGGGGTATCAGAGCTCGCACAACCCGCTGCTCGAGATCTGGCGCGCGAAGCCGGGCGCCGCGTACGAGAAGCTCGTCACCCACACCGGCTTCAACACCTACAACACGAGCCGCACCGGAGCCGGCGCGAGCTACCCGCGCATCGGGCTCTACAAGTACTCGACGTGGACCAGCCCGACGGTCGCCTGGTACCTGAGCCCGCTCTACTTCGGCTCGGCGGCTGATCTGCTCGAAGCGGGGAAGGCCTCGCTCAACGGACTCTGAGACGTCGGCAGAAAGGAACTCGGCCGATCGAGGAACGCGCTCGATCGGCCGGTTCGTCTGCAGGGGAAGTTCGAATCAGACGCGAGGACGGAGCACGATGCAGTCCGACCGGTTGAGGTAGTGCTGCGCGTCGATGCCGGCGCGAACCTGATCAGCCCAGGCGCCATGGCTCGTCTGCGCGCCCACGCACTGGCCGTTGCCGGTGTACATGACGACGTGGCCGTCCATCAGGAGCAGGTCGCCCGGCTTCATCTGCGAGAGGTTCTTGGGAACCTGATCAGCCCACTGAGGCCAGGTGCTCCGCATCGCACCGGTCCAGTTGCCGCCGAGGTTGATGCCCATGTTCTTGTAGGCGGTGAAGACGAGCCCGGAGCAGTCGAAGTAGCGGTGGCCGTTGGCGTCGGTCACGTTCCCGAAGCGGCCCTTCGTCTGGCTGTAGCCGATGCTCGGATCGTTGGCCTGGCGAATGGCCCACTCGGCGGCCTGGGCGCGAATCTGATCGGCGCGAGTCGAGCCCGGAGGCACCGACACGGGGTCGATCGACGGGCCGCTCGGCGGCGGCGGGTTGTAGCCATCGGAACCACCGGCGGTGGGAGGCACCGTGCCTCCGCCCGACGCGCCACCTGCGCCACCCGCACCTGGCAGCTTGAGGGTGTGGCCCGTGATGATGAGGTTGGGGTTCTTGATCCCATTCATCTGGGCGATTTGATTGATGATTTGGGGAATCGAGCCCGAGACGCCTTGCGACTTCAGGCGAGAGGCGATGGCCCAGAGGGTGTCGCCGGAGTTGATGCGGTACGTCGAACCAGAGCCAACGGAGCCGACTTGCATGGAGAGGTATCGTGCCCGAGCCGTTCCCGAATTTCGACGTAGGTGTGAGTGGTTTTTACAGTGCTCGCCGTTCGATGGATCAGCGCTGAAGGCGCAGCCGAAGTGCTCGAGGGGTATGGTGCGCGCCCGTGAGCCGGCTCCTCCTCGCAGTGCTCCTCCTCGGCAGTCTCGAGCCCTCCACGAGCGAAGCCTGCGCGACGGTCGATCACGACTCCGCGCTCGGCACCGGCATCAGCGGCGAGCGCGCCATCATCGTCTACGACCCCGCCACCAAGACGCAGCACTTCATTCGCTCGGCGACCTTCCACACGAGGGGCAGCTCGGACTTCGGCTTCATCGTCCCCACTCCCGCCCCGCCGACCTTCGGGGAGATCGATCAATCGGTCTTCGAAGCGCTCGCCGAGAGCTACGAGGCGGCGCGGCCCACCCGAAAACACGTCACCCTCTCGTCGGCCTTCATGCTGACGCTGTCGAAGGGCGTCGACGAGGGCGCGCTCCCGTCGGTGGTCGAGCTGGGTCGAGCCTCGGTCGCAGGGATGGACGTCGTCGTCGTCAAAGCCGACGAGGTGACCGCCCTCGAGGAATGGCTCTCCTCCCACGGCTTCGCGAAGCGTCCAGCGCTCACCGCGTGGCTCGAGCACTACGTGAAGAAGGGCTTCGTCTTCTCCGCGTTCCGCTACTCGGCCGCGGGTGCCTCGGTGACCTCCAAGGCCGCGCGGATCAGCTTCAGCACCGACGTGCCGCTCTACCCCTACCTCGAGCCGGCCGATTCGTTGGGGCGGGACAGCAGCCTCGATGTCTGGCTCATCGCTCCCGAGCGCCGGGAGTGGATCGACGAGGGCCCCTCGAGCGAACCGCCCACCGTCATGACCGCGACGACCAAGCTCTCCGCACCTGCCGAGATCGGCGCGTTGATCAACTCGAGCAAACCGTGGGTCAGCCTGTTCCGCGATCGCCGCACCAAACGCCCCGCTGGTGACGTGCGCTTCGCCGTCTCGAAGGAGACCGCCGAGATCCTCCCGCCAGCCCGCCTCGAGGAAGTGCCGATTCCCATCGAGGGGCTGTTCTGTCTGCTCGTGATCACCCTCGTGGTGGTCGCGTTCCTCGTGCGGCGTCGACCGCGCCCCGCCTGACCGCGCTCACGCGAAGCACCCGGCGTTCGAGTTGCACGACCTCGTCGTCCCTGCGTAGTCCCGCTCGTTCGGCGCAGGTTCCGCGCCGAAGGTGGGTGTGTGTGCAACTCGTGCGGCGCCGCTCCTGAGGCGGTTGATCCACCTCAGTTTCTCTTCGTTTCAGCACGAAACGATCTCACGGCTCGCCGCGCCTCTCTCCGAGGGAGCTCGTTTCGGCATCGCTGCTGCATCGCGCGCGGGCCATGCGAGTGATGCCGCGCCAGCTCCGCCCAGCGTGGGTCCCCTTCCTCTGGGCGGCGCTCGGCTTCACCGTGCTCCTCGGCGCGCTCAACGGGGCGCTGAACCTCTGGTCGATTCAGGTGTCGGGTCGGCCGGTGCCGATCGAGCACCACCAGTCGCACGCGCTCGCGCAGTTGTTCGGCTTCGTCTGGTTGCTGACCGCGGGCGTCTCGCTCCACCTCGCGCCTCGCCTCCTCGGAGGGCGGCTGCCGAGTGATCAGCTCGTTCGGCTGATCAGCGTGAGCGGCATCGGCGGCGTCGTCGCGCTCTGCCTCGGCCGGCTGGGTCGGCTCCTTCCGGGCAGCAGCGCGTTCGGAGCCGTCGGCGCGTTCCTCGTGCTGCTCGCGATGGGCGCCTGGCTGATCTTCATCGTCACCTTGTTCCGCGAGCGGCAGGTCGTCGGCGATCTCCTCCCCGCCTTCGTCCTCGCGGGGACGGCCTGGTGGACCTTCGCCTCCGTGCTCCTGGTGGGGTGGCAGCTCGGGCAGTCGCTCGGCGCCACGCCGCTCGGCCTCCTCTTCCAACGGGTGCCCTTCTCGGCGGTGACCGCGGCGGCGTTGTTCGGCGGCTCCTCCAGCTGGGTGTTCGGGATCAGCCTTCGAGCGGGCGCGTGCACGATGCGAATCGAGCGGGCGCTCCCCACGCGGCAGCGGGTCGGCTTCGTCGCCTGGCAGCTCGGCGTCGCGGCGTTGGTCGTCGAGAGCCTCTTCCCTGGCGCGGGCCTCACCTGGCTCTCGGGCCTCGGAGGCGCCGGCCTCGTCGCCCTCATCGTCGTCGTTCGTCCGTGGCAGCGGCCGAGCCCTGGACTGCCTGGAGGCCCCGCGGTTCGACTCGCGATGGTGAGCGCGTGGGCCTTCACCGCCGTCACCGCGCTCCTCCTGGTGGTGAAGCCGCTGGCGCTCCTCGGCGTTCCCTTGCCGGCGCGCTTCGACGACGCGACCCGACATGCCTTCACCCTCGGAGCGATGCAGCTCGCCATCTTCGGCTTCGCCGGCCGCATGGTGCCGAGCTTCGAGGCGGTGCAGATGCCCTCGCACGGCCTCTACGACGCTGGCGTCGCGACCGTCATCCTCGCGGCGGGGCTGCGCGTGGTCGGCCTCGCGCCGCTCGGTCTCGTCACCCGCGTGCTCGTCGGGCTCTCGGGTCCGCTCGCGTTGGTCGGCGTCAGCCTCGTCGGGTTCTGCTTCGCGCGCACCTTGCTCGCTGGGGCTCGCGCTCGAAAGGACCGTGACGCGCGGGCGGCCCTGGTGACGATTCGGGTCGGAGCGAGCGCATGACGAAGCAACTCCTCTCAGGCCCGGTCCCGTTGGTTGGCGGCTTCACGCGCCGTCGAACGCAGGCGACTCGAGCTGGAGCGGGCGCATGACGAAGGCCCTCCTCGATGGTGCCCCGGCGCCTTCCGGTTCGCCCTCGATGATGGAGTGGCTCGCCTCCAGCTCGCACGACGCTCGTCCGTGGCTCGTCTTCGGGGCCGACGTGCTGCGGTTCGACGAAGTGGAGTCGCTCGCCCGTCGCTGGGCCGCGCGCCTCGCCGAGTGCGGCGTCGGAATCGGAGATCGCGTCGCCGTCTTCTTCCCCAACGGCCGTGACTTCGTCGGCGCCTTCTTCGGCAGCCAGTGGCTCGGTGCAGCCGCCGTTCCGGTGCCCTGGCCCGCGACCTCGCTCGCCGCCGACCTCCCGGCCGGTGCGAAGCTGCTGCTCGAGGCCTGTCAGGCGAAGGTGGTGTGTGCGCCGGAGGCCGCGAAGGGCGTGGGGCTCCCCCTCTGCAGCGCGCCCGCGGAGCAGCCAATCGACGGTGCGCCCCTCGAGGGGCCGGTCGCCTTCATTCAGTTCTCGTCGGGGAGCACCGGTCGTCCACGTGGGGCGATGATTGCTCCGCGCGCGGCCGCGCTGTCGGCCCTCGCGATGGCCGAAGGGCTCGCGCTCACCTCGAACGACGTCGGCGTGTCGTGGCTGCCGTTCTTCCACGACATGGGCCTCGTGGGCGTGATGCTCACCTCGTTGGCGGCGCGCTTCACCGTGCACGTGATGCAGCCGGGCGAGTTCCTCCTCCGGCCGTCGAAGTGGCTCGAGGCGTGCTCGAAGGTGAAGGCGACGTTGACGGTGGCGCCCAACTTCGCGTTCGAGCTGGTGCTGCGGCGGGTGAAGCCGAAGGACCTCGAGCTGTCGTCGCTCCGGTCGATGCTCGACGGCTCCGAGCCGGTGCACCGCGCCACCATCGAGCGCTTCGAGAGCACCTTCGCGGCCTGCGGGCTCCGCCGCGGAGTGGTGCGGCCGGTCTACGGCCTCGCCGAGAACGTGTTGGGCGTGACGTTCCAAGCCGAGGGGAGCCCAGACGCTGACGTCTCCCTCGACTCGCGCGTCGTGCCCTCGGTGGGAACGCCGTTGCGCGGCGTCTCGGTGGCGGTGCGGGACCCGAGCGGCGAGGTCGTCGAGGAGAACGTCGAAGGTGAAGTCTGCGTGCACGGGCCGATGGTGATGTCCGGCTACTTCGAAGACGCCGTGTCGACGGTGCGGGCGTTGCGCGATGGCTGGCTCTTCACCGGTGACCGCGGGCTCGTTCGCGATGGGCGGCTCTACCTGACCGGCCGCGAGAAGGAGCTCATCATCAAGATGGGCCGCAAGTTCCATCCCGCCGACATCGAGCGGGTGGTCGCCGAGGTGGCAGATCCTCCGCCGAACGGCGTGGTGGCCTTCTCGGTCGACGACAGCACGACGAATCAGGAAGCGCTGGTGGTGGTGGTGGAGCAGCGCCGCACGACGCCGGAAGGGCTGGTCGACCGAATCCGCGGGCGGGTGAGCGCCGAGCTCGGCGTGATGGTCGACCGGGTCGAGCTGGTCGGCGCCGGAGCGCTCCCGCGCACCACGAGCGGGAAGCTGCGTCGGAAGGAATGCTCGGCCCGGTACGCGAGGGCCACGCCATGACGGCCGAGCATGGACCAGCAAGAGTGCACGAATTTGGAACTTCAGCTGGTCCATGCGTGCTGGCGGTCTCCATTCGACTGGGCGGCGAGGAGCGCGGCTCGGCACCCGCGGACGACGCGACGACCTTCGGCCATGGACCAGCGACAGCGCCCGACTCTTCGACGTCAGCTGGTCCATGCGCGTGGAACGCAGTCAGTCGGCTGACCTCGCCCGCAGCGAGCACGGTGTCGGGCGGCTTCGTCGCCACTTCATCGACTGTTCGAGGTGCCCGGTGACGGCGACTGCAGCCCAGTCTCAGAGCGCGCCGTCCCTCGTGCTCGGTGCCGCCGGCTTCCTCGGCCTCAACCTCGTCGACGCGCTCATCGCCTCGGGCCAGTCACCTCGCTGCGGCCGTCGCCAGCGCACCAACGTGCTCGCGCTCCGCCAGCGGAAGGTGCCGCTCGTGCAGGCCGACTTCGACGCGCCCGAGTCGCTCGACGAGGCCATGCGCGGCGTGGAGACCGTCTTCCATCTCGGCGGCCACTACCCGCGCCTCTCCCTCGACCTGCCCAAGGAGCGCGCCCTCGGCCTCGAGCGACTCGAGCGCGTGCTCGACGCGGCGGCCCGCGCGCACGTTCGCCGGCTCGTCTACGTCTCCTCGACCGCCACCGTCGCGCCGCGCCCCGACGGAGCGCTCTCGACCGAGGCCGACCTCTTCGCCTCGCCGCCGCCGTGGGGCACCTACCACGACCTGAAGTGGCACCTCGAAGCGCGCGCGCTCGCCGAAGACCGGCTCGAGGTCGTCGTCGCCTGCCCTGGCGCCTGCCTCGGCCCGTGGGACTTGCGGGTCGGCACCTCGGCGATGCTCATCGGCCTCGGCCGCGGCCTGGACGTGCCCCACCCCGACGGCTGGGTCAGCTGGGTCGACGTGCGCGACGTGGCCAACGGCGTTCGTGCGCTCGGAACGCTCCCCTCGCCACCTCGTCGGGTGTTGCTCGCCACCGAGAGCGTGCGTCTCCAACACCTGCTCGAGACCGCCGCGACGTTCTACGGGGTGAAGGCGCCTCCGCCGCTGAGTGACGAAGCCGCGCTCGCGCTCGCCGACGCCGAGGAGCACCGCGCCGCCTCGGGAGGCCCACGCCCTGCCCTCGCCCGCGAGCTGGTCGACCTCATCGTCCACGGCCCTCGCATCGACGCCGCCCTCTCCCGCACCGCGCTGGGGCTCACCTACCGCCCGCTCGACGTCACCCTGCGCGACTTCGACGAGTGGGCCCGCCGCGTTCGTTTCCTTCCCCCGAAGTCCAAGGAGTCCACATGACCGCCACCACCGACATCGACACCCGCGTCGTCCACCTCATCGCTCAGCTCGTCCCGGTGAAGGAGAAGGACATCAAGCGCGAGCAGCGGCTGCGCGACGACCTCGGCATGGACTCGGTCTCGTCGATGGAGCTGCTCTCGATGCTCGCCGAGGACTTCGAGCTCGAGGTGGGCGTCGAGGACGTGGCCGACGTGCACACGGTGGGCGACACCATCGAGCTGGTGAAGGTCTTCCTCGCGAAGAAGGCGGCCTGAGGTGTTACCCGAGGCGCGCAGCGACGTCGTCCAGGCCCTCATCGAGCAGGTCGACCGCTTCGGCCGCGCCTCACTCGACGCCCGCGCCATCGACGCGAACGCGAAGATCCCCAAGGAGGTCTTGAGCGGCCTCGGCGAGCTGGGCGTCTTCGGGCTCACGCTCCCCGTCGAACACGGCGGGAGCGGGCTCTCGCTCTTCGACGCCTGTGACGTGGTGGCGGCGATGGCGAGGCATGACCGCTCGGTCGCGGTCTCGGTCGGCCTCCACCTCGGCCTCGGCACCCGCGGCCTCGTGCGCTGGGGAACGCCGGCGCAGCACGCCCGGTATCTGCCCGAGCTCTCCACGGGTGCGCGCATCGCGGCGTTCTCCACCACCGAACCGGGCGCCGGCAGCGACCTGACGCTCCTGCGCACCGTCGCACGCGAAGTGAACGGCGCGCTCTCGGTCTCGGGCGAGAAGAGCTACGTCACCAACGGCGCCTTCGCTGGCCTCTTCACCGTCGCGGTCTCGAGTCCGGGCTTGGGCGGCGCCGAGCGCGGGCAGAGCGTCGTCCTCGTCGAGCCCTCCGACCCGGGCTTCACCGTGCAGCGCGAGGAGCACAAGCTGGGGCTCCGCGGCTCCTCGACGACCGGCCTCCTCTTCGAAGACTGCCGGCTCCCGCGCGAGCGGCTCCTCGGAGAACCCGGCCAGGGCGCGCGAATGCTGGCGCACATTCTGTCCTGGGGTCGCACCCTCATGTCGGCCGGGTGTTGTGGCGCCGCGGCGTGGACGCTCGAGAAGGCCACCGAGCACGTTCACCAGCGCACCCAGTTCGGCAAGCCGCTCGCCGCCCAAGACGTCGTGCGAGAGCGCCTCGCCCGGCTCCGCGCCCGGCTCTTCGCGATGGAAGCGCTCGTCGCACACACCACGCTCCAGACCGAAGACGACGCGCTCGCGGTCGCCTCGCTCTCCGCGAAGGTGTTCTGCAGCGAGGGCGCAGGGTGGATCTGCGACGAAGCCGTGCAGCTCCACGGCGCCTTGGGCTTCATCGAAGACACCGGCGTGGCGCTGGTGCTCCGTGACGTTCGCGTCACCCGCATCTTCGAGGGCGCCAACGACGTGCTGCTGACCCACCTCGGCGCCTCGGAGCTGGCGCGCAAGCGCACGACGGCCGCCGACGCGACGAAGGCCGAGCACGAGCTCACCGCGCTCACCCGGCGCTGGGCCGATCAGCACAAGCTGCGCATCTTCCGCACCCCACGGCTCCTCCACGCGCTGGGAACGGCCACGCAGTGGGTCGAGGCTGCGGCGGCGGCCAACCGGCGTGCCCAGGCCACCCAACGTGCCGAGCACCTCGCCTCGGCCGAGCTGCTGCACCTCGAGGCGCTGCGCTCGGTGCAGCTCGCCTCCGAAGTCACCGCCGACGACTCGCTCATCGCGAGCGTGTTGGGCCTCGACGTTCCTTCTCACCCACGCCGCGCCGCAGGAGCCACTCCATGAAGGTCCTCTTCGTCTACCCCCGCTTCCAACGACACGCCCAGGCGCACCCCGAGCTGCTCGAGTACGTGCCGATGAACGAGTACCTCGGCTCGCCCTCGCTCGGCATCGCCGCCCTCGCCGCCGTGCTGCCGCCGCACTGGCAGGTGGAGTTCCGCGACGACCGGCTCACCTCCGCCGACCGGCCCACCGACGCCGACCTGGTGGCGCTCTCGTTCTTCACCGCGGCCGCGACCCGAGGCATGGAGCTCGCCGACTACTTCCGCGCCCAAGGCAAGCCGACGGTCGCTGGAGGCCTCTTCACCACCGCGATGCCGCACCTCGTGCTCGAGCACGTCGACGCGGTGGTGGTGGGTGAAGGGGAAGGCGCCTGGCTCCAGCTGCTGAAGGACTTCGAGGCCGGCGGGCTCCAGCGCCGCTACGAGCGCATTCCCGTCGACTTGGGGAGCCTGCCCGCCCCACGCGTCTCGCTCTACATCGACAACGAAGGCGCGGCCTTCCACCCCGACGACTACCCGGTGCAGCTCTCGCGTGGCTGCCCGCTGTCGTGTCATTCGTGCATCCTCCCCGTCTCGATGACGAAGCAGCTGCGGGAGTTTCCGCTCGCGCACGTGGTGAACCAGCTCGACCAGCTCGGCCGCCGCGGCAAGCGCGCCTGTCTCACCGAGGACACCTCGTGGCTCCCCGGCAAGGGCAACCGGCTGCTCGAGAGCCTGTTCGATCACCTCATCGCCGAGGGGAAGGAAGCGTCGGTCAGCTACGTCGGCATCTCGATGCCGATGATCCTCGCGACGCCCATCGAGCTGCTCCACAAGGCCCGCCGCGCCGGAGTGAAGATGTTCTACCTCGTGGGCGGCTTCGACCCGGTCACCATGCGCGCCTTCACCGGCAACGACGAGCGGCAGCTCGAGCGCGCGTACCGGGCCATCGCGAAGTGCTTCGAGGCCGACATCGAGCCGTACACCTCGTTCCTCTACGGGCAGGACGACGACGACCTGGCGACGGTCGACCGCATGCTCGAGTTCGCCAAGAAGTCCGGCATTCGCAAGGCCGAGTTCGCCATCTTCACGCCGTACCCGGGCACGCCGTCGTTCAAGCGGCTCGAGAGCGAAGGCCGAATCCTCTCGTACGAGTGGTACCGCTACAACGACGCGAACTGCGTGTACCAACCCAAGCAGCTCACGCCCGACCAGGTGACCCAGGGCTACCTGCGGCTGTGGCGCGAGTTCTACTCGGACAAGGCGTACTTCAAGGACCGCTGCCACGAGGAGCGCACCATTCAGTTCTGATCGGGCCCGGCGCCGATTGAGTCGGGTTGATCAGCTGAATCAGCGCACGAAGCGCATGCCCAACAGCCCGCGCTTGGCGTCGTCGGGGAAGTGGAAGACGAACTCCGAGGGCTCGTAGCGGCCGTTCGGGTCCGGCATGAAGGTCGTCTCCTCGAAGACCTCGGCGATGCAGCGCTCGACCTCTTCGTTCTCCCACGAGGTGGTGACGGTGACGTCGTGGGTGAAGGCGCCTCCGCGCAGAGGCGTGAAGCGCACGTCGATGTCGATGGGCCCGAGGTCGCGCTCGAGGGAATGCGGCACGCAGAGGTTGATGTCGGCTGCCACGGCCTGGAGCGGAGCTTCGAGTCCCGACGGCACTCGCGGGTCGGAGCGCGCAGGCGAGGTGGGGGTGAGGGGCGGAGCGTTGGGCGACGGAGCCTGAACGACCGCGACTCGAACCTCGACGGGCAGCGCGCCCATCTGCGGCTTCCACGACTCGGGCTCGGTCGCGCTCAGCCAAAAGCCCAGCGCCAGCACACTCCCGAACAACAACAGCGGACTGAGGATGATCGCGACGTACCGCATGAACGTCTCGAGCAGACCTCTGGAGGTTGACGCATCTCAAGTGCCGATGTGGGAGCGGGTCGGAAATGCGGGAAGGCGCGCGCGGTGTGCAAGGCCTGCGACGAGTGACGAGGGGTGGGCTGATCAGGCCGCGCGCGCACGAATGGAATCACTGACTCGCAAGTCAGTGACGCGTGAGCCGTCTTGACCAACGTCACGATGGCATGTGCCGTGAAGCTGATCAGGCTCATGCTCCAGAAACCCGTCGAATCCTGCGCGGGCTGTCCTCTTCACGCGGGTGGGCGCTGTGCGTTCGTGCCGAGGAAGGTCGAGCCTGGACACACACTCTGGGAGCAAGGCGAAGTGCCGCCCGAGGTGCTCTTCGTGCAGCGAGGCACGGTGGCCCTCACGGGGAAGGACAGCGCCGGTGGCCAGTGGTGGAACGGCGTTCGAGGTCCGCGGTCGCTGATCGGCACCGAGGCGATTCAAGGCAAGCCGGCGCGAGCGAGCGCGCGCGTGGTGTCCGAGTCCGAGCTCTGCACGGCCGACCCGGTGGCGCTGCGCGTTCAACTCGAGAAGGCGGGGCAAGCCGGAGAGCTGGCCAGCGCGTTGGTGCCGCTCCTCCTCGAAGAACTCGACCGGCGCAGCGACGAGATGCAGGGCCGCAGCGGCAGCGCGCTCGCTCGGGTCGCCCACTTCATCCTCGAGCACTCCGACGTCGTCGCGGGTGGACAGCGCGGGCCGTTCTCGAAGCGCCACGTCGCGTCCATGTTGGGCATTCGGCCGGAGACGATGTCACGGTGTCTGGCGGCGCTCGCCAAGGACGGCATCATCACCGCCGATCGGCACGTCACCGTGAACGACCGTGCCCGGCTCGAGGCCATCGCGTTTCCGCCGGCGCTCCCCGAGAAGCCGCCGCGCAAACGGACGAAGACGGCCGAGCCGGACTGAGCCTTCGCCCACCAGCGACTCGAAGCGCAGGTGGTAACGTCTCGTCGCTCGTGGCGACCCACTCTCGACGCGTACCGAGCGGCGCAGGCGCTCGAACGAACTCACGCATGCGAGTGCTCGCGATCGCCCTCGCGTGTGCCTGTGCGCCAGCACGCGTCCAAAGCCCCAACGCCGCGGTGAGCTCAGCGCCCGAAGAACAGCCAGCCGTCGAGGAAGACGCTGGGAGCTGCGACCATCGACGAGGGACGGAGCGCGTGGTGTGTCGGGACTCCTACGTCGGCGTCAGCGCGAAGTTCGTACGGCTCGGCTGCAACGGGAACTACTCGCCTGCGCGCTGCACCGCCAAGGGCCGCTCAGGGCGCTGCTCGGTTCGCGGCCCACGCGACGGCGACACCTACGTCGATCACTTCTACACCCCGCTCGACGTCGCGATGCCCGAGTGCCTGCGTCACCAGGGCGCGTGGACGCCGAACTGAGCAGCTCGAACGGAGCTCAGAACCGGCCCGAGAACACGACCGCTCCACCATCGCGCATCGGCACCACGGCGACCGGCGGCGGTGCATCGAGGAGCAGCAACACCACTCCAGCGGCGACCAGCACGGCTCCACTCACGAACCCGATGAGCGCGTTCGTCCCAGCCGTCTTCGCCCGCTTGTCGAGGATGACGAGCGCCGGCGCCTCGTTCACGGCCGGGGTGGTGCCATAGGCCGCGAGCGTTGGATCCGACGCGATGAGCTGCTGACTCAGCCCGAAGCCCGCGAAGCCCAGCCCCAACCCGACCAGCCCCACGCCCACGCCCGACAGCCAGCCACGCGAGCGCGCCGGCTCTGCGAAGGCCGACGAAGCCAGCACCAGACTCATCGCGACGGCGAGGTGACGCATCCACCGCCCTGGGTAGTTCACCGTCGCGCCGGAGCCAAGCCCTCGTTCACCGACCCGTCCTCACTGACTCGGGACAACGTCGACGTTTGGTGGCATGCGTTCGCGGGTGGCTCCGGTCCTCGAGGTGAGTCGGCTGTCGAAGACGTACGGGGCGCTCACCGCGCTCAGCGACGTGAGCCTGTCGATCGAGGCGGGAGAGATCTTCGCGCTGCTCGGGCCGAACGGCGCAGGGAAGACGACGCTCATCGGCGCCATCTGCGGGCTGGTGAAGAAGTCGAGCGGGTCGATCACGCTGCTCGGCGTCGACGTCGACGTCGACCCGATTCGCCCGCGACGCGACGTGGGCATGGTGCCGCAAGAGATCAACTTCGACCCGTTCTTCTCGGTGCGCGAGTCGCTGCAGCTCCAGCTCGGGTACTTCGGCCGGCCGCCCGACCCCAAACGCATCGACGAGGTGCTCGAGGCGCTCTCCCTCTCCGCGAAGGCCGACGAGCCGACCCGCGCGCTCTCTGGCGGCATGAAGCGGCGGCTCCTCATCGCCAAGGCCCTGGTGCATCGGCCCAAGCTCGTCTTCCTCGACGAGCCCACCGCGGGTGTCGACGTCGAGCTCCGGCGAGACCTCTGGGCCTACGTGCGGAGGCTCCGAAGTGAGGGCACCACCGTCGTCCTCACCACCCACTACCTCGAAGAAGCCGAGCAGCTCGCCGACCGGGTGGGCGTCATCGACAAGGGCCGGCTGTTGCTCGTCGAAGAGAAGGCGACGCTCATGAAGCGGCTGGGCGAACACGAGCTGAAGGTGCGCTTCCGTACGCCGGTGACGGCGCTGCCGAATGGCGCCACCGTGGGCACGCTCTCGGCCGACGGCCTGTCTTTCGTCTTCATCGAGCGCCAGGGAACGCCGAGCTGCGCCGAGGTGCTGGGCGCGCTCTACGCGGCGACGGTGCCGGTCGGTGAGGTCTCGATGACGCCACCCAAGTTGGAAGAGGTGTTGCTGCGGGTGCTCCGTGACGGAGGCCAGCCATGAACGTCATCGGCACCCGAACGCTCTTCCTCAAAGAGGTGCGCCGGTTCCTCCGCGTGCCCGGGCAGACGGTGCTGCAGCCGCTGATCAGCACCAGCCTCTACTTCATCGTCTTCGGCTACACCTTGGGCGGCCGGCAGACCGACGTCGACGGAGTGCCGTACATCACCTTCATCGTCCCCGGCCTCGTCTTCCTCGGCATCGCGAACAACGCGTTCCTCAACTCCTCCTCGTCCATCTTCATCATCAAGATCCAAGGCACCATCGTCGATCTCCTGGTGGCTCCGCTCGGCGCGACCGAGCTGTTGGTGGGCTTCATCGGCGGAGCGATGGTGCGCGGGCTCCTCGTCGGGCTGCTCACCTGGGGCGCGGCGCTCATCTTCACCGGCCCGCACCTGGTGCACGCCTTCGGCACGCTGCTCTTCCTCTTGCTCTCGGCCTACGTCTTCTCGGTGCTCGGCCTCGTCGCGGGCATCTGGTCGGAGAAGTTCGAGCAGATCAACTTCTTCCCCACCTTCCTCATGCTGCCGCTCACCTTCCTCGGTGGCGTCTTCTACTCGGTGCGCACCTTGCCGGAACCGTTCCGCACCATCAGCTTGTTCAACCCGGTGGTGCACATGGTGGAAGGCTTGCGCGCGGGCATGCTGGGGCTCGAGGCGGGTTCGCCGATTGGGTTGGGGCTCCTCGTCGGGCTCGCGCTCGTCGCGACGCTGGCGGCGCATCGCATGCTCGCCACCGGCTACAAGGTGAAGTCGTGACCAGCCGGACTGCTGGTGGGATGACGGCGCTGTCGCAGCGCTTTTCGCGCCGAGCGCGCTAGGCTACGAGGACTCGTCGATGTCCATCCCCTTTGGCCGCTACCAGCTGTTGCGCAAGATCGCTGCCGGCGGCATGGGCCAGGTCCTGCTCGCGCGGAAGGGCGCCGAGGGCTTCGAGAAGCTGGTCGTCATCAAGCGCATCCTCCCGCACCTCGTCGAAGACGAAGAGTTCTTCACGATGTTCGTCGACGAGGCGAAGATCACGATGCGCCTCGATCACCCGAACATCGCCCGCATCAACGAGTTCGGCGTCGAGAACGGCGTCCACTTCATCGAGATGGAGTACGTCCAGGGCGAAGACATTCGCCGGTTGGACAAGCGCGCCCGCCTCGCGAACACCCCGCTGCCGTTGGGCGTCGTCATTCGCGTCATCGCCGACGCTGCCGCGGGCCTCGACTTCGCGCACAAGGCGAAGGACTCGAAGGGCGTGCCGCTCAACCTGGTGCACCGCGACGTCTCGCCTCAGAACATCCTCGTCGGGTTCGACGGCTCGGTGAAGCTCATCGACTTCGGCGTCGCCAAGGCGGCGGGCCGCGCGCAGCACACCGCGACCGGCATCTTGAAGGGCAAGTTCCCCTACATGTCGCCCGAGCAGGCCGACGGGCTCGACATGGACGGCCGCAGCGACGTCTTCGCGCTCGGCATCGTGCTCTGGGAGATCCTCACCGGAAAGCGCCTCTTCAAGGGTGAGAACGACCTCGCGACCCAGCGGCTGGTGAAGGCCTGCCAGGTGCCGGCGCCGTCCGAAGTCGAGCCCTCGCTCCCGGCCGGCCTCGACGAGGTGGTGCTCAAGGCGCTCCGAAAGGACGCCAACGACCGCTACCTCGACGCCGCGGCCTTCCGCATGGCGCTCGAAGACTTCGCGCTCAAGAACGCCATTCCGTCGTCGAGCGCCCACCTGGTCGAGTTCATGCGCGCGCTGTACGCCGAGCGCATCGCCAAGGAAGCCGACCCGCGCACCCTCGAAGAAGACTCCGGCCTCACCGACCTCGACGCGGGCGGGCTGGTGAAGAACGCGCAAGGCCCGACGGTCGTCGACCGCTCCAAGCAGGGTGGGCTCGTGCCGGTGCAGCACACCGGAGAGACCGGCTCACACCACACCGAAGCGCTCGGCGCGTCGTCTGGTGGCGGTCGGCGAGGTGTCTGGCTGGGGATCGGCCTGGTGCTCGCCATCGTGGTCGGGGTCGGCGGAGTGATGCTCAAGAAGAGCGGGGAGACGCCCAAGCCGCCCGACGTGGTGCTGCCGCCAGTGACGCCCGAGGTGGTGCGCCAGGTCGAGCCGCCGAAGGTCGTCGAGTTCATGACGTTCTCCATCGGCTCGGAACCGGCAGGCGCCGAGATCGACCTGGGCGGCGACAAGAAGGGCCTCACCCCGCTCGAGGTGAAGGTCGAGAAGATGAAGCTGCCGCTGATGCTCAAGCTCACCCACGACGGCTACGAGCCCTTTCAGACGACGCTCACCGACGCGAGCGAGCCGGCCCTCACCGCCGCGCTCAAGAAGCGGGTCGCGGTGAAGATCAACAAGCCCAACGACATCAAGACGACGCGCTGACCGTGCACTCCGACCTGGTCCTTCGCGAGACCGCGCGGCTGCGGCTGAGGGTGCCCAGGGAGAGCGACCTCGAGGTGTTCGCGGCGTGGGTCGCCGACGAAGAGACGATGAAGTGGATGCAGCAGCCCACCCTCGATCGCGACGAAGCGTGGCGGGTGTTGGCGATGCTCGTCGGCCACTGGCACTTCCGCGGCTTCGGGCCGTGGATCATCGAAGAGAAGACGACGGGCCGGCTGCTCGGGCGTGGTGGGCTCTGGCGGCCCGAGGGCTGGCCAGGCGTCGAGTACACCATCTTGGTCGCGCCCGACGCCCGGGTGGGTGGCATCGCGACCGAGGTGGGCCGGGAGTCGCTGCGCTGCGCCTTCGAGGTGCTCGGCGTCGACGAGCTCTTCGGCTTCATCGCACCCTGGAACACCCGGTCGATCGCCCTCGCCAACACCCTCGAGTTCGAGTTCAGGCGCACCTGGCAGCCCCAGGCGGGCGCGATGCTGAACGTCTACTCGGTTCAGCGCGGCGAGTACCCGAGGCTGCGTGAGTCCTGGCGCTGACGCCTCGACGCAAAGGCGACACGGGAGCCGAGGTCGAACGGAAGCGTCCGTTCACACCCTCGACTCCCGCGGCGCGGAACCGGTTTGCAGCGCTGATCAGTCGAGCAGGCTCGCGTGCTGCGAGGCGAGGAGCTGAGCGACGTTCCACGGGGCGAACTGCTGCACCTGCTGCATCAGATCCTCGGCGCCGCCCTGCTGCTGGAAGGCCGGAGCGAGGCCCTGGGCGAAGCCGACGAGGTTGTCGATGGAGCCGAAGTTCTGCACCGCCGCGCCCATGAAGCCGAGGCCGGTCGGAGAGAGCGCCGCCGCCGCGCCGCTGCCCTGGCCGATGAGGTTCGAGGCGAACCGGGTGGCGAAGTCGGTCACGTTCGCGACCGTGTCCGAGACGCCCTTCACCAGCTCGGCGCCCTTCCCCACCATGCTGACGAGGGACCCGACGCCCGGAATCACCGAGAGGAACTTCCCGATGGGGCTGTTGTTGATGAAGTCTCCGACCGCGCCCGCGATGTTCCCGACCGTCTTCGCGATGCCCGAGATGGCCTTGCCCACGCTCTCGACTGCGCTCCCGATGGCCTGCCCAATCTTCTTGATTCCGTCGACGACGAAGCCCATGGCGATTCTCCTGAAGTGTGTGAAGCGGTTGAACGAAGTGACGCGGTGAAGTGTGAAGTCAATGGAGGCTGATCGGCTGCGCCTCAGGCTCCGCGCCGATGGAGTCGGGTGAGCGAGCGCTTGAGCTCGTTCTGGAGGTCTGGGTCGACCGCCTTCGCCGGCTGTTGAACGACGGGCTTCGCCTGCACGCGCGGCACGTCTTCGAAGCTCGAGGTGCGGCCCGACGCCTCGATGACCTTCTTCTCTCCGCGGAGGAAGTGCTCGACCCGCGCGGCCGAGGGAGGGGTGAGGCCGTGCTGCTTGAGCACCTCGTCGCCGACGACCATGAACTGCGGCTCCTCGCCCGTCACCTTGAAGTGGGCGACGAGGCCCGCGTAGTCCTCGACCGAGAGGTTCAGCGCCTTCGCGATGGCCTTGGTGCGTGGATCAGCGGCGACCTTGGTGCGGAGCGTGGCGATTTGGGCTTCTTGGGTGGCGTCCATGCACTGATGACGGACCCAGCCGACCCCGCGGGACTTTCCGAAGAAGGGCGATGGGTTGGCCGCTCAGAATCCAACGCCGGCAGAAAGCCCCGCCGAGGGTTGCACCACGTTCTGGGTGGGGACGAGCTTCGGCGCGAAGGGGAAGAACGCGGTCGAGATGTTGAGCTCCATGAGGAAGTCGATGCCGGCCGGGAGCGGAACGAACCAGCGCAGCGAGGCGCCGACTTCGGGGCCGCTCGTCGAGGTGGCGGTGCGATTCACCCCGAGGAAGTCGAAGCCGCCGTCGTCGACGCCGAGCTGGAACTCCGCGAAGCCGACGGCCGCGCGCGGCTCGAGCCACCCGACCTTCGTCTTCAGCTGGGTGAAGGTGAACTTCGCGCGAATGTGAGCGATCTCCGGAATCGGCTCGTTGTGGAGGAACTCGCGGCCGCTCCCGCACCCTTCGAGCGAGAACCGCCAGTGCGGCGCGACCTCTCCGCACAGCTCGGGGCGCGTCGAGCTGGTGCTGCCTCCGAGCCGAAGGTTGACGTAGTTGCGCGGCGCTTCGGGCGTCGAGGCCTTGGTGAACACCGACAGCACGTCGTCGGCGAGCGCGGGCAGCGCTGCGACCAGCAGGACGGACACCAGGACGCGGGGGAGGGAGCGCATGAGGGCGTGCACTCTACTCGGAGCCCTCGACGGTGAGAACGTCAGCGCACCAGCGAGAGCGACTCGGCGACGCAGCTGCCCCCGTCGGCGAGGACTCCAGGAATCGTCGGCGGGAACTGGCCACCATCTCGCGCGACGCCACCATCGGCGCTCACGTCCATCGCCCAGGTGAACGACTTCCCTTCCCAGCCCTCGAGCTGCAGCGTCACCCGCCCCTCACCTCGAGCGAGCGCGGCGAGCTCCAGCCGGCCAGTCGTCGCTCCCGCCGTGACCGAGATGATCTGCGGCGTCGCCGAGGACGAAGAGGTGATCTTCGCGGGATGCGGCCCGGTGTCGTCGAAGAAGGTCGCGAGCGCCGAATACGAGCGGCCGACGATGAACGGCCCCTCACAGATGCGAAACCCGGGAGTTCCGCAGCCTGGGCCACCGTAGCCGCACTCGAACGCCGCGCAGCTCGAGAGCAGGTTCACGCCAAGCACTGCCACGACGGTTCGAAGAATCATCGGAGCCCCCTTGCCGTCGCGAGCTTCAGCCGCACCACCGACCGCGAGCAAGGGGAACCGTTCGTCGGCGCTCCTTTCGTGACGACGCGGGTCGAACTGCTCGGCAGACCACGAGTATGGTCCCGGCCAATGGGCGCTCGACGCGTGGGGTGGTTCGTCGCCGTGGTGCTCGCGAGCGCGAGGTGCGTGGCGCCCAGCGCGCCCGATGCGTCGCTTCCCGAGCGGGTGGACTCGGGGTTCGAGGGAGCCGCCGACGCGGGACCGGACGGGGGAGTCGACGCCAGCGTGCCGTCTTGCGCGACGCTCGCCTGTCCTCCGTGGCAACGCTGCGTCGAGGGCGCAGCTGGGGCGAGCTGCGTCGGCGCCGTCACCCTGAGCTGGGTGTTCCCCGCCGCTGGAGCCTCCACCCCCATCGACGTGGACTCGGTGCCGCTGGCAATTCACACGACCGCCGATGAGACGGTGGACGTGCCGTGGACGAGCAGCGCGCTCTCCATGAGCGCCGGCACCTTCTCTGGCCAACCGGGGTTTCGCGGCTCGACGCTCTTCTTGGCTGACGTGGACGCTGGCGAGTTGGTGTTGACCGCCGGGTGGGACGGAGGGCCGAGCGCGACCACCACGCTCCTGCTCACCGCGCCGAGAGTGCGGCTGCCACCGGTCCCGTCCTTTGGAACGAACCAGCCCGACTTCGACCCCAACGACCCCGCGGGCAATGCGTTCCGGAGGGATGACGTGGTGGGGGTCGAGCTCGACGAGCTCCAACCGCCCCTCGTGCTCCTCGCCAAGCTCGACACCCCGACTGCGCGAACGTCGACGTTCCCCGTCACCGAGCGGTGCGATGCAGGCAGCTGCTGGCGCGTCGACCTTCACCTCGCCGAGCTCGACTTCCCGGCCTTTCGAGGCCGCGTGCTCGTCTGGGCGAGTCGGCCAGACGGTGGCACCACGACTCGGCCGCGAGCGATTCCCGTCACGCGCTGGCGGTGGAGACGGCAGGTGTCCGGGGTTCCCAACCCGCTGAGCGTGACGAGGCCCATCGCCTCCGAGGTTCCTGGAGCCCAGGGGATCCTCGTCGGCTCGGCCGATACTGCGTCGAGTGGGCGCCTGCTCCTGCTGAGCGGGAACGGTCGACTGCTGACCATCTCCGACCCGGTGCTCGCTCAGAACACCCGCGCGGTTCACACCCTCGCGGCCTCGTCCAGCAGCCTGGCGGTGGGGCTGGTGGGCACGGCGGGCGCCCGACTCCACCTGCTCAACACCCCCGACATCGATCTCGACGCGGGTGTTCCGGTGGCGTGCGGAGCGGCAGGCGATCACCTGAACCCAGCCCGCTTCTTCGTCACCACCAACTCGCGCCGCATGACGGTGGCGACCTCGACCTCGAGCACCACCGTCGACGTCTGTGAGTTCTCCGGAGCGACGCCGTCGCGAATCGTCGCGTCGACCTCGAGCCTCAGCTTCGTGCCCAACTCGCTGGCGTGCATCACCTCGGTGCTCCCCACCAACCTGGTGCGACCGACGGCGCGCGCCTACACGCTCGCGTTCGCGGTCATGAACGTCGACTTCTTGGGTGCCAGCTACTCGGTCTTCGCCGGAGGAGCGGACGGCGGCATCTGGTGGCTGACTGGCACGGGGACTCCTGGCTTTCCAGAGGCCGAGCGGGGCGTCTGGGACGGCGGCGTCGTCGACGCGATGGCGCTCTCGCACGCGACCGGGCCCATCACCCGCTTGTTCTGGGTGGACTCGAGCCGAGTCGTCCGCTGGGGCGAGCCGACGCTCGATGGCATCGCTCAAGCATCTGCCAAGGCGGTGCTGCCCGCGCGCGTCGAGACGACCCCGGTGATCGTCGCCGTCGCCGACCAGCCCAATCGCAACTCCATCGCCTTCGTGATGCCCGATGGCCGCGTCGTCGTCTTGAGCATCCCGACGCTTGGTCTGCGCTGGAGCCTCCCGCCGGGCAGCCTCGGCGTGCAGGGCCCGGTGACGTCAGAGCCCATCTACGTCGACTCCTGTGAGCGGCTCGGGAGCCTGCTCGTCGCGAGCGGGAACGGCTCGCTCTTCTCCTTCATCGGAGATCTCCCGGCGGTCACTCCGTACGACTTGTGGCCGATGGGAGGTCGCACCCAGAGCAACCAGCACACCGGCGGCACCCCGTTCTGCGTGCCAGACTGACGGACGCGTCAGTCGATCGTCTCGAGCTTCAGCACCACCACTGAGCGCGAGAGCATGGTGAACCGTTCGTCTCGCGGGAGCCGCCGTTCGTCGAGGCGGAGGGCGGTGTCGAGCACCACTTCCCAGTACTCGCCCCACGACGCGCTCGGCAGCTGCACCTCGACGTCGTCAGGCGCGGCGTTCAAGTAGATGAGGAGCGAGTCGCCGATGATCTTGTTGCCCTCGGGGTCGCGGGTCCCGATGGCGTCTCCCCCGAGGAACCAGCCCATGAAGAGCCGCGGCGAGCGCCAGTCGTTCGCCTGCATCTGGCTGCCATCGGCGTTGAACCAGACCAGGTCGAGGAACCGTGAGTCCTCGATGGCCTGGCCCAGGAAGAAGTTGCGGCGCTGGAGCACCGGCTCGTGCCTCAGCTTCGCGAGCCTCCGGACGAACGCGAGGTGCTCGGCGATGGCGGGCGTCATCTTCCAGTCGTGCCAGAGCAGCTCGTTGTCCTGGCAGTAGGCGTTGTTGTTGCCGCGCTGGGTGCGCATCAGCTCGTCGCCCGCGTCGATCATCGGCGTGCCGACCGACAGCATCAGCGTGGTGAGGAGGTTGCGTTGCTGCCGGGCGCGCAGCTCGACGATGGCCGAGTCGTCGGTCTCTCCCTCGACGCCGCAGTTCCACGAGTGGTTGCCGTCGGTGCCGTCGCGGTTGCCTTCGAGGTTCGCCTCGTTGTGCTTGCGCGAGTAGGTGACGAGGTCGCGCAAGGTGAAGCCGTCGTGGCAGGTGACGAAGTTGATGCTCGCCATCGGCCGGCGGCCCGAGAGCTTGAAGAGATCCGACGAGCCGGTCAGCCGATAGCCGAGCTCACCCGCTTGCCAGGGGTCGCCCTTCCAGAAGTGGCGAATGGCGTCGCGGTACTTGTCGTTCCACTCGGCGAAGACGGCGGGGTACTGGGCGAGCCGGTGGCCTCCGGAGCCCACGTCCCACGGCTCGGCGATGAGCTTCACCCGCGAGAGAATCGGGTCTTGGTGGAGCGCGTGGAGAAAAGGCGCCTGGGCCGAGAACTCCCCGTTGCCGACGCGCGCCAACGTGCTCGCGAGGTCGAAGCGGAAGCCGTCGACGTGAAACTCGGTGACCCACGCGCGCAGCGAGTCGAGCACCAGCTTGAGCGTCCACGCGTTCGACAGGTTGAGGCTGTTCCCGCAGCCGGTGAAGTCGCGGTACCTCGAGCGATCGGCCTCGTCGAGCCAGTAGCTGTCGCGGTTCGCCAGGCCCTTGAGCGAGAGCATCGGCCCCTGGTGATTGCCTTCGCAGGTGTGGTTGTAGACGACGTCGAGGATGACCTCGAGGCCAGCGGCGTGGAGCGCCTTCACCATCTGCTTGAACTCGGTGACGGGGCCGGCTCCTCCGCGAGAGGCGAACCGCTGCGCCGGCGCGAAGAAGCCGAGGGTGTTGTAGCCCCACGCGTTGGTGAGGCCCTTCTCGACGAGGAAGCCCTCCGAGACGTGCTCGTGCACCGGCAGCAGCTCGACCGCGGTGACCCCCAACGACTTCAGGTGCTCGATGACCGCCGGGTGCGCGAGGCCGAGGTAGGTGCCGCGGTGCTCGGGCGGAACGTCGGGGTGACGCGCGGTGAGGCCCTTGAGGTGCGCCTCGTAGATGACGGTGCGCCGCCAGATGACGTTCGGTCGCTGCACCCCGCCCCAGTCGAACCCGTCGTCCACCACCACGCTGCGAGGAACGAAGGGCGCCGAGTCACGTGGATCCGGCTCGGTGGTGCCGGGGTGGAGCGCCGCGTCGTGCGTCACCTGCCCCGAGAACGCGCGCGCCGAGGGATCCATCAGCAGCTTGTTGGGGTTGAAGAGCGAGCCCTCCCGCGGGTTCCATGGCCCGTGCGCCCGAAAGCCGTAACGCTGGCCGGCGCGCAGCCCAGGGACGAAGCCGTGCCAGACGTTGTTGGTGACCTCGGTGAAGCGAGTGCGGAACTCGACGCCGTGCTCGTTGAAGAGACAGAGCTCGACGCTCGTCGCCGGCGAGTGCACCGCGAAGTTCACCCCGTTCGCGTCGAGCGTCGCGCCGAGAGGGTACGGAACGCCGGGCCGCAGGAACGGAGGACTCATCGAAGCGAACCGGAGCGTACCAAGCGGCGACCGAACCGCGAGCCTCCTCGACGGGCGCGCGGGTCACTCCACCTCGCAACTGCTCGAGCTGTCAAAGACGAAGGGAAGCCCACCCGTCATGCGACTGCAGTTCAGCGGGCACTCGAAGCCGCCCGAGCCCCAGCAGACGAAGGAGCAAGGCCCACACGCCGGACAGTGGCCATACACGTTGACGCGCGTGGTGCCGTCGTTGAGGTGGTGCAGCGCCAGCGCGACGCAGCGACCAGCACAGGGGCCTTTGCAGGTCTCGTCTTCCGGAATGCACGCAAGGCCGGCGGGGCAGGTGCCCTTCAGCCACTCGACGCCCGACTGTTGGGTCGGCTTCGCCTCTCTCGTGCACGCCACCCGCTCCGTCGAACACGCGGAGCCCGCTGCGCCACGAGTCCCCGTGGTGCCACCGACGCTGCCATTCGCCGCGTCCTCGGGAAGCTCGGTGCGCCCGCACGCCAAGGAGACGGTCACAGCCAGGAGGTGAAGTCGCATCGCCCGCCGAATTGCAAACGAGCGGCCGTGCGCGCCGAGGGGACGGCGCGGGTCATCGAGCCCCCGCCGCGACAGTGACGGCCAGGCGCCTCAGATTTTCGAGTGACGTGCACGCCAGGGCGCGCCCGCCAGCCCTCTCGTCAGTACCCGCTCAGGTCGCGGTGCGCCTTGCCGTTCTCGTCGTAGCACTTGTCGATGTTCGAGTGGCACGACGACGAGTAGCTCGAGACGTTGCCGCAGTCCTTCCCGCTCGCCTTGTCGCAGATGGCCTTGGCCTGCTTGCGGTTGTCGAAGCTGTCGCCCTTCACGCAGACGTAGGTGTCATTCGGCGCCTTCTCGAAGCGGTAACACGCGGCGGTGGCGAGCGAGGCAGAGAGGGCGACGGCGGCGGCGAGGACGAGCTTCATGGGGTCTCCTGGTGGAAAGGGTTCGTCTCGCCAGACCCCGGCTCGCCCTTCCACGTGCAGCCTTTCGTCACCCGACGAGTCGAACGAACACGCGACGTTCCGCGCGCTCGCAATGGCGACGGAGGCGAGCCGTCACCCTTCCGTGGACTCCCTCTCCCGCTCTGTCACACTCGTGGACGTGTCGGATCCGAACGCGCGGCCCTTCTCGACGGCGTGGACCATTCTCAGCGTGGTGTTGTTCCTCGCCATCGAGCTCTTCATCGGCACCTGGGTCGGGCCCTTCGTCATCGGCAAGTACGTCTCGCCGATGTTCCACTACCAGTTGCAGATGGTGATGCACCTGCTCTCGCTCTACCTGGGAGGTCTCGTCGTCGGTGTGGTGAGCCCCGGGCGGCGGCTGCTCGAGCCCGCCATCGGCGCGGCGGCGTCGGTCATCGTCGTCTTCCTCATGTCCTTCTTCATGCCGCACTGGTTCTTCCAGTTCGATCTCACGAAGGTGGTGGTCGGCGGCGGCATCGGCTTCTTCCTCGGCCTCCTCGGCGCCTGGCAGGGCGAAGGGTGGATGGGGAATCTGCCTCCCGAGAAGCTGGCCCAGACGACCCGCGGCCGCCTGCGCTCCTCGCTCTGGCAGGACGACGGCCTCGGCGTCGTTCGCACCGACGACGAGCACCTCGACCGCTGATCACATTCCCTTGAGCTCGGTCGCCAGCCGCTGGAGCGTCGCCTTCGCATCTCCGAAGAGCAGCGAGGTCTTCTCCTCGACGAAGAGATCGTTCTCGATGCCGGCGAACCCGGTGCCCTTCCCGCGCTTGAGCACGAAGACGCGCCGCGCCTGATCGACGTTCAACACCGGCATGCCGAAGATGGGGCTCTTCGGGTCTCGCTTGGCGGCCGGGTTCACCACGTCGTTGGCGCCGATGACGAGGCAGACGTCGACGTCTTCGAAGTGCTCGTTGATCTCCTCCATCTCCACCATCTTCTCGTACGAGATGTTCGCCTCGGCGAGCAGCACGTTCATGTGGCCGGGCATGCGGCCAGCCACCGGGTGAATCGCGTAGCGCACCTGGTTGCCATGGCCCTCGAGCACCTCGGCGATCTCTCCGACGAGCTTCTGCGCCTGCGCGACCGCGAGCCCGTAGCCCGGCACCACCACCACGTTGCGCGCGTACCGCAGCGCCAGCGCCGCGTCTTCGAGGGTGACCTCCTTCATCTCGCCCTTCGCGCCGGTCGACCCCTCGCCCTTCGGGGGCGCGCTGCCGAAGGCACCGAAGAGCACGTTGGCGAAGCTGCGGTTCATCGCCTTCGACATCAGCACCGAGAGGAGGAAGCCCGAGGCGCCGTCGAGCGCTCCCGAGACGATGAGCACCGGGTTGCCGAGCGCGAAGCCCGTCGCCGAGGCCGCGAGGCCGGCGTAGCTGTTGAGCAGCGAGACGACCACCGGCATGTCGGCACCGCCGATCGGCAGCACCATCGAGAACCCGGAGAGGAACGCGAGGCCCGTCATCGCGAAGAAGGCCCACGACGCGGTCGGGTCGTAGACGAGGTAGCCCAGGAGCCCCACGGTGCAGGCGAAGGTGACGAGGTTCACCGCGTTCTGACCGGGAAAGGTGATGCCGCGCCCGGGGAGGATCTCGTGCAGCTTGCCGAACGCCATGAAGCTGCCCGACACGGTGAGCGAGCCGAAGAGCACCTCGAAGCCGAGCGCCGCCATCTGCGGCCGCTCGATGCCGTGCCCGCTGGCCGAGTGGGTGAGGTACTCCGCGATGCCGACCAAGCTCGCGGCGAGCGCGCCGAACATGTGGCTGATGGCGATGCGCTGCGGCATCTGGGTCATCGCCACCTTCTGACCGAGCGGCCAGCCGATGATGGAGCCGATGACGAGCCCGATGAAGATCCACCGGTAGGTGACGATCTCGTGGTTCACCAGGGTGCCGATGATGGCGGCCAGCATGCCCCAGAGCGCCAGCTGAATGCCGCGGCGGGCGGTCTCCGGCTTGGTGAGACTGCGGAGCGCGAGGATGAAGGCGACCGACGCGCCCAGGTAGGCGAGCGAGATGAAGCTGTCTCGCAGCACTTGCTCGGTGGAGGCCTCGACGCTCACTTGCCACCGTCCTTCTTGGCGAGGCCCTGCTGCTGGCCACTGAACATCTTCAGCATGCGCTCGGTGATGATGTAGCCGCCCACGAAGTTGATGGTGGCGCAGACGACCGCGACGGTGCCCAGGACGGTCGAGAGCGTGCCGCGATCGGCTCCGGCGACGACGATGGAACCGACGAGCGAGATGGCGGAGATCATGTTCGTCGCCGACATCAGCGGCGTGTGGAGCAGCGGCGGCACCCGCGTGATGACCTGGTAGCCGACGAAGCCTGCGAGGACGAACACGTACAGCTCGGCGAAGGCGAGGTTCATTGGGGCTCTCGAGGGAAGATCAGGGGTGACGAACGGCGCCGTCGTGGGTGACGAGCATCGCGTTCACCAGCTCGTCGTCGAGGGGGAGCGTGACCGAACTGCCGTCCTTGCTCACGCAGAGCTGCAGCAAGGTGAGCACGTTCTTCGCGTACATCATGCTCGCGTGGAGCGGCATCGAGGCGGCGAGGTTCCTCGGGCCGATGATGGTGACGCCGTTCGTGCTCACCACGTCTTCACCGGCGCGGGTGAGCTCGCAGTTGCCGCCCGTCTCCGCGGCGAGGTCGACGATGATGGAACCCGGCCGCATCGCCTCGACCATCGCGGTGGTGATCAGCCGCGGCGCGGGCTTGCCGGGAATCTGGGCGGTGGTGACGACGAGGTCGTGCTGCGGCACCGCCTTGCCGAGGGTCGAGAGGATGCGCGCCTGCTCGTCCTGCGCGACCTCCTTCGCGTAGCCGCCACCACCTTCGGCGTTCCCGACGCCTTCGACCTCGATGAACTTCGCGCCGAGCGAGTGAATCTGCTCCTTCACTGCCGCGCGCACGTCGAAGGCCGAGACCGAGGCCCCGAGGCGATGCGCCGTCGCGATGGCTTGGAGGCCCGCCACGCCCGCGCCAAGCACGAGCACCTTTCCGGGCGTGAGCGTGCCGGCCGCGGTCGTCATCATCGGGAGCAGCCTGGGCAGCCGGCTCGCTCCGAGGAGCACGGCCTTGTAGCCGGCGACGGTCGCTTGCGACGAGAGCGCGTCGACCGCCTGGCCACGGGTGGTGCGAGGGACTCGCTCCATCGCCAGCGCGTTCACCTTCTTCTCGGCCAGCGCCGCCCGCCCCGCGCTGGGAAGGAAGCTCACCAGGAGCGCCCCCGAGGGGAGCGCTTCGACCTCGCTCGCGGTGGGCGGCTGCACCTTGAGCACGACGTTCGTGTTGGCCAGCGCCTCGGCCGGCGTCGCCGCGATCGTCGCGCCCACCTTCTCGAACGCCGCGTCGTCGAAGCCCGCCGCCACGCCGGCGCCTCGTTCGATCGCCACGCTCACTCCACCCTTCACCAACTTCGCGACGGTGTCGGGCACCTGAGCCACTCGGCTCTCACCCGCGCTCGTCTCTCGAAGCACCGTGACTCGAACCACGCACCCTCCCGGAGAAGACCGATGAGGGAAGACCTGCGGTGGCGAGTTCGGTCACGGCGGAATTGCGAGTCGTGGGCGCGAGATACACGACGACGAGCGACGGCGAATCGCGTGGGTCCGCAGGGGAGACCTCGTCGCGAGCTGGCGCCGAGTAGACCGCAGGGCGAGCGACCGACTCCAGTGGATTCGACACGCCAGCCACCCGCATGTGGGTGTGAGGTCGACAGCTCGTCTCAGAGCACCGGCATGAGCAGGTTCACGCCAAGGCGCCCAGTGACCGCCGCGTCGAGGAATGGATCGACCGGTCGCCAGCCTGCGCTCTTCGCCTTGAGCGCCGCGAACACCTCGAGCGGGCCGACGACGGGCACTGCGGCCTGCACCTCGACGGCGCCGCCGGGCATCACCGTCGTGGTCGCGTAGGAGAAGTCCCTCGGCTGGAGCCAGAGGTCGACCTGCGCCGTCGCGCGCACCGTCACGCTGCCGAGCCGAATCGGGAAGCGGCGTACGGCCACGGTGAGGCCGGGGAGCACGAGGGTCTCGTTCCGGTACAGCCGGACGATGGCGTAGCCCTGGAGCGACCCGACGCTGCCGAGCACCGACAGCCCGAAGGCGTCTCCGAAGGCCGTGAGGTCGTGTTGGAGCGACGCCCCGAGCGCGAGCCGTTTCCCACCCACCGCGAACTCGAAGCGAGGAAAGCCGAACAACGCCGGGTCGACGAAGTTGAGGAGGCCCAGGTTGCGCGCACGAATGAGGGAGCTCCGCTCGGCGGTCGTGAGATCGGACGAGAGGCGGACTCGCCGCAGCCCATCGCCGTTCGGGTGCGGGCCGCGCGCCGCGTAGGGCTCGTTCGGCCTGAAGAGATCGACCGCGAAGCCGGTGCAGTCCGGACCGGTGAAGTCGCGCTGCAGCATGTTGGAGCTCTCATGGAGCACGTCGTCGTTGCTGAAGAGGCCTTCGGCACAAGCGTTGCGGTAGAGCACCACCGACGCCAGCATCAGCGCCGAGGCCGGAATGCCGAGCGCGCGGGGCTGCTCCGAGAAGAAGGCGTCACGCTCGAGGCGGCGCATCAGCTCGAGCTCGGTCTCCATGCCCGCGGCCTGCACGCGCACCCAGTCGGCCGAGCGGCGCTGCTTCACCGTCGCGATCTGATCGTCGGTCATGCCACACACCGAGCCCTCGTCGCAGCGCTGGCTCGCGGCGAGGAACAGGTTGTCGAAGGCCTGCAGGCTGGGCACGCCGTTCACGCCCATCGCCGCGCGGTGCCCTTCCTCGTGCACCCACCCCAGCGTCAGCGGCAAGGGCGCGACCATCATGAAGAGGTCGAAGACGGTGGCCGCGGCGGTCTCGAGGAGCACGCTCCACCAAGCCGTCGAGAGCTTCGAGAAGCCAGCGTGAATGCCGAGGTGCGCCGCGCGGTACAGGCCGCCGGTCAGGTCGAGCGACTGTTCCCAGGTCGGCACGTGCTGCGGGGTGACGACCGCTTCGGGAACGTCGAGAAGGGTGAGGGGAATCGGAACCGGCGTCGTCTCCGCTCCGGCCTCGAACGACACCACCACCACCAGCACCATCGCCACCACGACGAGACGTCTCACACGCCCTCCACTCCGGCCCCACCCATCTGTTGCAGACCACACCAACTCCGATCCATATGACATCGATCGGCTTGGCTGCCGAGCTTCTCGAGGTGGACCGCTTGCGCACGCGCTGAGAAGCCTGCATGTGGGCGTCGTGCCGACTGGTCGCCCACATCTCGAGCCAAGACGCGTGACGGGCGCGAGCTCGGTGGTGGTGAAGGAGATCTACCTCTCGCTCCAGGGTGAATCGACGCACCAGGGCCTGCTCTGCGCCTTCGTGCGGCTCACCGGTTGCCACTTGCGCTGCAGGTGGTGCGACAGCGAGTTCTCCTTCAAGGGCGGGGAGCGGCTGACGAACGCGGAGGTGCTCGCGCGAGTGAAGGCGCTCGGCACGCCGATGGTCGAGGTGACCGGCGGGGAGCCCTTGCTCCAACCCGGCGTCTACCCGCTGATGGAGGCCTTCCTCGAGGCCGGGCTCACCGTGCTGCTCGAGACGAGCGGTGCCATCGACGTGAGGCTGGTGCCTCCCGCGGTGCACAAGATCGTCGACTTGAAGACGCCATCGTCGGGCGAGAGCGACCGGAACGAGCTGCGCAACTTCGAGTCGATGAACGCGAACGACGAGCTCAAGTTCGTCATCGGGTCGCGCGAGGACTACGACTGGAGCCGCGAGATGATCCGCACGCACCGGCTCGATCAGCGGCCGTTCTCGCTGCTGTTCTCCTCGGTGTTCTCGATGCTCAAGCCGGTGACGCTCGCGGAGTGGATCATCGCCGACAAGCTGCCGGTGCGCTTCCAGCTCCAGCAGCACAAGTACTTGTGGGAGCCCAACGCGCGAGGCGTCTGACTCACTCGGCCTCAACGCTCCGAGCCGAGCCTCACGGCGAGAGCAGCGCGGCGCGCACGCGATTCGCGGCGAGCTCATCGGGGTAGATGCCCCAGGCGAGGACCTCGCGATTCCAGGTGACGGGCAAGATGCACCAGCCAACCGGAGTCGTCTGCGTCGCTCCCGGCGCAGCGAGGCGAACGAGCCCAAACGAGCTGCGCGGCAGTGACGCGGGGACGAAGAAGCAGGCGTGGGCACCGAAGGCGACCTGGGAGCCGTCGAGGAGCGTGCCGAGGAGCCAATCGCCTCCCGCGCCGCTGCACTCCTGCTCGACGGTCGTCTTCACCAGGAGCAGCTGTTCGTTCGCGCGCGGCTTGAGCGACGCTTCGGCGCCGGCCACCGGGCATCGCTGATCAGCCACGAAGATGCTCAGCGCCGCGGGGAGAACGCCCGCGTCCATCACCCCGGCATCGCGGGGGCCGCCATCGAGCGAACCAGCGTCGAGGGCGCCTGCATCGACCGTGAGCGCACCGAGGGGCACGACGTCGTCACCAATCTCGGAGCGACCACAGCCGACGACGAAGACGACGAGGACGGCGAGTGACCGCGCCACCGATGCTCCAGTCCGGCCCGAACGCCGCAGTGCCTACCATCTTCGGCGCTCGTGCGTCACCCCGCGGAAACGACCTCGCTCCGGTGGAAAGCCCGAGCGGGTCCACCGGAGCGAGCAACCTGTCGTCGCTGAGGGTCAGCGGCGGCCGAAGCGCTCACCTCGCTCGAAGCCGCGCCCGTCGTCACGACGGTGCTCCTCACGCTCGTTGCGGAGGTCGCGAGCGGCGATGTCGGCCACCTCGCGGTAGAGCGCACGCTTCTGGTTGATGGCGCCAAAGTCGAGGCGGCCCTGGAGCCGGCTCAGCCGACGCTGCACGTTCATCAAGCGCGCCGCCGACCGGTCGAACCGCCCGTGGCTGCACTCGGCGAGCTCCTGACCGATGAAGGCATCGAACCGAAACTCGAGGCCGCGCAAGCTGCGCCCGTCACGCATCGCCACCGCGCGCTCGAAGTCGGCCAGGAGCGCGTTCACTTCGCGCACGTCGCCGAGATCACCCATCCGCCCGCCGCGACCATCGAACCCACGCTCCTGCTGCATCGGAGGAGGCGGTGGCACCGACCCGTACGGCATCGCCTGCCCGCCATACACGACTGCAGGGAGCGGCGCTGGCGGCGTCACGAGGGGCGCGGGTGCAGGCACGACGACGACGGGCGGCGACGGTCGCTCGTCACGCCCTTGGTGCGTCCGTCCATCCGCGAGAGCCAACGACGAGAGACCGACCGCGCCAACGAGCAGGTGCTTCAACATGGTGTTCCTCCTGTGGTGCAGGCGCTTCGTTTCCGCCTGCGAAGCGTTCGACCGGCGCGCGCGCCGAGCATTCTGTTGAACAGTGTTAAGGCCGTGTTGCGGAAGGTCAGGAAGGGTTTCGTGGGGTTGCTCGTCGGCGTGGCCACGAGTGCGAGCGATGATCAGCTCCTCCCCAGAACCGTGTTGAATTGACACGACGAGTGTCTTCCCGACACTTTCACCGGAGAAACTCGACGGGCTGCGCACGGAGCGAGCTGGTGGCACCCCCGGTGCAGGGTGCCGCGCATGCATCGAATCAGCTGGTCGCTGCTCGCGCTCGCAGTCGTGGTGAGCGCGTGCAAGGAACACCACGAGACCGTCGAGACGCCGAAGTACCAGGTCACCAGCCCGGTTCGAAAACCGACCGAGCTGACGCGCGACTACGTCGGGCAGATTCGCGCGATTCAGCACATCGAGGTGCGCGCGCTCGAGCGTGGCTACCTGCAAGGCATCTTCGTCGACGAGGGCCAGACCGTCACCGCTGGTCAGAAGATGTTTCAGCTCATGCCGATGATCTACCAGGCCGAGCTGCAGAAGGCGCAGGCCGAGGCCCAGCGCACCGAGATCGAGCTGAAGAACACCCAGACGCTCGCAGACAAGAACGTCGTCTCGCAGAACGAGCTCGCGCTGGCGAAGGCGAGCTACGCGCGGGCCCAGGCCGAGGTCGCGCTCGCCAACACCCACAAGGGCCTCACCGAGATCCGCGCGCCGTTCAACGGCATCATGGGCCGCTTCCAGGCCCGGCTCGGCAGCCTCATCGACGAAGGCGACCTGCTCACCACGCTCTCGGACAACAGCACCGTCTGGGTCTACTTCAACGTCGCCGAGGCCGAGTACCTCAAGCTCAAGAGCGAGCAGGTGACCGACTCGCCGATTCCGGTGAAGTTGATGATGGCGAACGGCCAGCTCTTCGACCAGCCCGGCAAGGTCGAGACCATCGAGGCCGACTTCGACAACGAGACGGGCACCATCGCCTTCCGCGCGACGTTCCCCAACCCGAAGCGGCTCCTGCGGCACGGAGAGACCGGCAAGGTGGTGCTCTCGACGATGATCGACGACGCGCTGGTGGTGCCGCAGAAGGCCACCTTCGACGTGCTCGACAAGAAGTTCGTCTTCGTCGTCGACGAAAAGCACGTGGTGCACTCGCGGCCCATCACCGTCTCGGCCGAGCTGCCGAACCTCTACGTCATCTCGAGCGGCTTGAAGGAGACCGAGCAGGTGTTGATCGACGGTCTGCGCAAGGTGCGCGACGGCAGCACCATCGAGCCCGACTTCAAGCCGCCGCTCGACGTGCTGGCGCATCTCGACGTCCCCGCGGAGTGAGGCAGCCCCATGATTGAAAAGTTCATGCACCGGCCGGTGCTGGCCATCGTCTTGGCCATTCTCACCGTCTTCCTCGGCGTGATGGCGATGCGCTCCCGGCCGGTCTCGCAGTTCCCCGAGATCTCTCCGCCGCGGGTGATGGTCTCCATCGCGTTTCCTGGCGCGAGCGCCGACGTCCTGGTGCAGAGCACGCTCATCACCCTGGAGCGCGCCATCAATGGCGTGCCGGGAATGAGCTACCTCATCTCGGACGCGACGAGCGCCGGGGAGGCCACCATTCAGGTCGTCTTCGAGCTCGGCACCGACCCGAACCAGGCGCTGGTGAACGTGAAGAACCGCGTCGACCAGATGATGAACCGGCTCCCGCCGCTCGTGCAGCTCGAGGGCGTCATCGTCAACCCGGTCCAGCCGTCGATGCTGATGTACGTGAACCTGTACAGCACCGAGGCGACGGCTGATCAGAAGTTCTTGTACAACTTTGCCACCGTCGACCTGCTGCCCGAGCTCTCGCGCATTCACGGCATCTCGCAGACGCGCATCTTGGGCTCGCGCTCCTACGCGATGCGGCTGTGGCTCAACCCCGACCGCATGCGCGCCTACAACGTCTCGGTCGACGAGGTGATGGAAGCGGTCTCCACCCAGAGCGTCATCGGCCGGCCAGGTCGGCTGGGGCAGGCGACGGGGAAGACGGCGCAGGCGCTCGAGTACGTGCTCGTCTACGAGGGCCGCTTCAACAAGCCGGAGCAGTACGAGAACATCATCATTCGCGCCAAGCCCGACGGCGAGGTGCTCAAGCTGAAGGACATCGCCACCGTCGAGTTCGGCAGCGAGTTCTTCGACATCTACTCGAACCTCGGCGGCAAGCCGTCGGCCGCCATCGTGCTCAAGCAGACGTACGGCAGCAACGCGAGCGCGGTCATCGAAGACGTGAAGGCGAAGCTCGAGGAGATGAAGCGCACCAGCTTCCCCGCGGGCATGGACTACGAGATCAGCTACGACGTCTCGAGCTTCCTCGACGCGAGCATCGAGAAGGTCGAGCACACGCTCCTCGAGGCCTTCCTCCTCGTCGCCCTGGTGGTGTTCGTCTTCCTCGGTGACTGGCGGTCGACGCTCATTCCCACGCTGGCGGTGCCCATCTCGCTCGTCGGCGCCTTCGTCTTCATGCAGCTGTTCGACATCACCATCAACCTCATCACCCTCTTCGCGCTGGTGATGGCCATCGGCGTGGTGGTCGACAACGCCATCGTCGTCGTCGAGGCGGTGCACGCGAAGATGGCCGAGAACCCGCACCTGAGCCCGTACACGGCGTCGAAGAAGGTGCTCGGCGAGATCGCCGGCGCCGTCATCGCCATCACCCTGATGATGACCGCGGTGTTCGTCCCGGTCTCCTTCATGACGGGACCGGTCGGCGTCTTCTACCGGCAGTTCGCCATCACCATGGCCTCGTCCATCGTGCTCTCGGGCGTCATCGCGCTCACCTTCACTCCGGTGCTCTGCGCGATGATCCTGAAGAACGAGCACGGAAAGCCGGCGACGCCCGAGCCTTCGCCAGAGGGAGCGGCCCCCACCGAAGGTGGCGCCGGCGCGAGCCCCGAGCCCAAGGAACCGAAGGCCGGCCCACCGCCGAAGAAGGGCCTCGACTACTTCCTCCATGGCTTCAGCCGCATGTTCGACCGGTGGACGGAGACCTACGTGAAGGTGCTCCGGAAGATCGTCGCCAACCGGGTGATCACCTTCGGCTCACTCCTCCTGTTCACCGTGGGCATCTGGGCGCTCAACGAGGTGCTCCCCGCCGGCTTCGTGCCCAACGAAGACCAGGGAATGATCTACGCCATCATCCAGACGCCGCCTGGCACCACGCTCGAGCGCACGAACGACGTCTCCCGCGAGCTGCAGCGCATCGCCGAGGAGGTCGAAGGCGTCGCCTCGGTCTCGTCGCTCGCCGGGTACGAGGTGCTCACCGAGGGCCGCGGCTCGAACGCCGGCACCTGTCTCATCAACCTGAAGGGCTGGTCGGAGCGAAAGCACTCGGTGACCGAGATCATCGAAGAGCTCGAGGAGAAGGCGAAGGACCTCGGCGCGACGGTCGAGTTCTTCCAGCCACCCGCGGTGCCCGGCTACGGCGCGGCCGGCGGCTTCTCCTTGCGGCTCCTCGACAAGACCAACTCCACCGACTACCAGGAGTTCGATCGCATCAACAAAGAGTTCATGGACGCGCTGAAGGTCCGCAAGGAGCTCACCGGGCTCTTCACCTTCTACGCCGCGAACTATCCCCAGTACGAGCTGGTCGTCGACAACACGCTGGCGATGCAGAAGGGCGTGTCGATCAAGAAGGCGATGGAGACCCTCGACATCCTCATCGGCAGTACCTACGAGCAGGGCTTCATTCGCTTCGGCAACTTCTTCAAGGTGTACACGCAGGCGGCGCCCGAGTTCCGGCGCTACCCGTCGGACCTGCTCAACTACTACGTCAAGAACGACCGGGACGAGATGGTGCCCTACTCGGCCTTCATGACGCTCAAGAAGACGCAGGGCCCGAACGAAATCACCCGCTATAACATGTACAATTCTGCCGCGATTCGTGGCGAGCCGGCGAAGGGCTTCACCAGCGGCGACGCGGTGGCGGCGGTGAAGGAGGTCGCAGCCAAGACGTTGCCGCGCGGCTACGACATCGCCTGGGAAGGCCTCTCGTTCGACGAGGCCAAGCGCGGCAACGAAGCGCTGTGGATCTTCCTCATCGTGCTCGGCTTCGTGTACCTGGTGCTCGCCGCGCAATACGAGAGCTTCATCATTCCCCTCGCGGTGATGCTGTCGTTGCCGCTCGGCGTGCTCGGCTCGTTCATCATGCTCAAGGCGATGGGCCTGGCGAACGACATCTTCGCGCAGGTCGGCCTGGTGATGCTCGTGGGCATGCTCGGGAAGAACGCGGTGCTCATCGTCGAGTTCGCTGCGCAGAAGCACGCGCAAGGAGCGACGGTGCTCGAGGCCGCCATCGAGGGCGCGAAGGTGCGCTTCCGGCCGATTCTGATGACCTCGTTCGCGTTCATCGCCGGCCTGCTCCCCCTCGTCGTCGCCACCGGCCCGGGCGCCATCGGGAACCGCACCATCGGGGCCTCGGCGATGGGCGGCATGCTCTTCGGCACGCTCTTCGGCGTGCTGATCGTCCCCGGCCTCTATTACGTGTTCGGCACCCTCGCGGCGGGCAGGTCGCTCATCGGCGCCGAAGACGAAGAGCCGCTCGCCGAAGAGGTGGCGCGGCATGTCTAGGCATTGGCTGATGGTGTTCGTGCTGGCGAGCGCCGGCTGCATTCCGACGCTCGAGGAGAACCGGGCGCGCGAGGTGAGCAAGGCGGTGCCGAACGCGTTCCGGCAGGACGCCGAGCAGGCAGACGCAGGGCTCGCGGAACCGACGCCCGCACAGGGCGTCGCCCAGCAACGGTGGGACGAGTTCTTCCACCAACAGGAGCTGCGCTCGCTCATCGAGCTCGCCCTGAAGAACAACCAGGAGCTCAACATTCAGCTGCAGGAGGTCATCATCGCGGCGACGGAAGTCTCGGCGAGGCGCGGCGAATACCTCCCCCGACTCGGCGCGGGCCTGACCACCGGTGTCGACAAGGTCGGCGCGACGACCTGGCGCGGCTACTCCGATGCGGCGACCGGCGTGCCCGAGCACCTGGGGAACTTCGGCTTCGGGCTCACCGCGTCGTGGGAGATCGACGTCTGGGGCAAGCTCCGCAAGGCCGCGGCCGCCGCCGACTTCCGCGCGCAAGCCACCACCGAGGCGCGGGCGTTCATGATCACCCAGCTCGTCGCCGAGCTCGCGCGCTCGTACTTCGAGCTCATCGCCCTCGATAACGAGATCGACGTGCTCGAGCGAAACATCACCATTCAGACCGACGCGCTCGAGGTGGTGAAGCTCCAGAAGGAGGCGGCGAAGGTGACGCAGCTCGCGGTGCAGCGCTTCGAGGCCGAGGTGCTGAAGAACCGCAGCCGGCTCTTCGACCGCGAGCAAGAACGCGTGCAGGCCGAGAACCGCATCAACTTCTTGGTGGGGCGCTTCCCGCAGCGGGTGAAGCGCACGCAGGATCAACTGAACGAGCGCCTCCCCGAGACGATCGCCACCGGGCTCCCCTCGCAGCTGTTGTCGAACCGGCCCGACGTGCGCGCCGCGGAGCTCGAGCTCGAGGCGACGAAGATGGACCTGGAGTCGGCTCGGGCGCGCTTCTTCCCGGCGGTGAGCCTCGAGGCGGGCGTGGGCTACAACTCCTTCAACCTGCTCCACCTGCTCACCACGCCCGAGTCCATCTTCTACAACCTCGCCGGCAACCTCGTGGCGCCGCTGCTCAACCGCGCCGGCATCGAAGCGCAGTACCGGGCGTCGAACGCGAAGCAGATTCAGGCGGTGTTCTCGTACGAGCGCACCGTGCTCCAGGCCTTCACCGACGTGGTGAACCAGGTGGTGCAGTACCAGAACCTGCAGAAGACCTACGGGCTCCAGGAGCAACAGGTGACGAAGCTCGCCGAGGCGGTCGAGGTGTCGACGGTGCTCTTCCAGTCGGCCCGCGCCGACTACATGGAAGTGCTGCTCACCCGGCGCGATTCGCTCGACGCTCAGCTCGAGCTGATCGAGACGAAGAAGCGGCTGCTGCTCGCGATGGTGAACATCTACCAGTCGCTCGGCGGCGGCTGGCGGGCGCCTCCAAAGGCGAACTGACGCGTATCATCGCGGGATGAAGCCCACTCGATCGACCTCGAACCCCAGCGCGCGACGCTTCGACTTCGTCGCGCTGGAGAAGAAGCTCGAGCGCGCCGTGCGTCGCGCGTTTCGCGACCTCACCAAGGCACACCCGAAGGAGACGCCCTGCGCGTTCGCGCTCTACAGCGACGACGGCGCGATGACGGTGTGCCCTGCGTTCGACCTCGCCAGCGAACGTGACGCGCGCGTCGAGGCGCACCCCGACGACGCCGAGGGCTACACCTTCAGCACGCCGGAGTGGGCGCTCGAAGGCTTCGGCGCCGATGACGAGTTCGAGAAGCTCTGCACCCTCGTCCGCAGCCGGGTGCTGAGCATCGAAGAGAGCGCCCAGCCCTTCGGGGCCTTCAAGGCCGAGCTCTTCGAGACCTGCGTTCGAACGCTCGAGCGACTGCGCGCCGACGGCTTCTTCGACCCGTACCCAGACCTGCTCGTCATGTTCGCGGTGAGCGACGGCAACCCGACCGCCAAGGACGAGCGGCGAATGATGAAGCGGCTCAACGGCGACTCACCGTGGGTCGCGCGCCATCGCCGCTGGACCAAGTCGTGGGGCCGACGCTGACGAGTTACCTGGACGTGCGAGCGAGCGGCTCCCGCGCCTCGAGCCAGGCAGGAGGAATGACCGCTCGTGGGTTCATCGCGACGATGCCGCCGACGATGGCGCAGGTCGTGTCGCGATCTCCGAGGCCTTCGACGGTCGTCCACATCGCCGCCTCGAAGTCGGTGAGACAGCGCGCCGCGCAGTAGAGCGAGAACGGAACGGTGTCGGACGAGATGACGCTCTGCCCGGTGCCGAGCGCCATCGCGCGAAAGAGCGGAGCGTCGAGAGGCAGCGCGCGCGCACTCTCGAGCCCAGTCCTCGTCGGCCCTCGCGGAACTCGCTCGCAGACCCAGCTCAGCATCGCCGCGCCATCTGGCGCTTCGGCGTTCCGAGTGACGAAGGCGGCCGCCAGCGCCACGGCGATCGCGCCCGCCTGACCATCGGGGTGCGCGTGGGTGATCTCGGCCGACTTTCGCGCCTCGTCGATGACGCGCGCCTCGTCGTCGAAGAACGACGCGCCCACCGGAGCCGCCCGCATCGCCGCGCCGTTTCCCTGCGAGCCTTCTCCGCCGAAGACCTGCCGGCTCACCACCTGCCAGGGCACCCCATCGCCGAGCGCCTCGAGAATCGTGTGCGCGGTCGCGCCGTAGCCGCGATGTCGATTGGCGCGATACCGGCGGGCGAAGACGGTGGCGAGCGCGTCTCGGTCGACGGCGCCTCGCTCGGCGAGCACCTCGACGATGCCCAAGGCGAGCTCGGTGTCGTCGGTGTACGGCCACTGCCCGCCCGGCACCACCCGGCCAGCGATGCGCTCGAGCACGGCCCGAGGCGGACCGAAGAACTGTTCCCCGAACGCGTCGCCGACCGAGAGCCCATCGAGCGAACGCTGCGCGAGCGCGAGCCGGTCGAGAGGCGTCATCAGTTCTTCGGCGCCAGCGCCTTCCCGTACACGCGGTACTTCTTGTACCGCTTCGAGCCGAAGAGCTCGATCGGCCGGTTCACCATGTCGTTGTCTTCGAGCGTCCAGCCGATCTCTCCGCCGGTCCACCCGAGGCGCTTGCCGACCTCGAACGTCTCCTTCATCAGCACCGAGTCGAGGCCGCGCTTGCGGAACTCCTTCTTGATGCCGAGGGCGATGAGCCGGCCATGCTTGATGCGCTTGAGCTCGAGCATCATCTTCACCAGGCCGATGGGGAGCCCGAACGTCGTCAGCCGGCCGTTGGCCTTCTTGATGGCCTGGTTCGCGTCGGGCACGGTGATGCAGAAGGCGACCGGTTCCTTGTTCACCTCGGCGAACAACACGAGGTCGGTGTTGAGGATCATCTTGAGGTCCTTGCCGAGCTGATCGAACTCGGCGTCGGTCATCGGCACGAAGCCCCAGTTCTTCTCCCAGGCCGAGTTGTAGATGTCCTTGATGATGCGAACTTCGCGGTCCCACTCCTTCATGTTCGCCGGGCGCATCACGATGCCTTCGCGTTCCTTCACCTTCTCGGCGACGCGGGCGATCTTGGGAGGAATCTCGCCGGTGATGTCGATCTTCCAGGCGAAGAGGTCTTTCGCCTTCGTGTAGCCCCCGGCCTCGGCGAGCGAGAGGTAGTACTTCGGCGTCCACGGCATGAGGATCGACGGCTGGTACTCGAAGCCCTCGAGCAGAAAGCCCCACTCGTTGTTCGACGACGGGCTCGCCGGCCCGAGGATCTCGCTGTGGCCGCGCGCCTTCACCCACTGCTCGGCCACGTCGAAGAGGGCCTTGGCCACTCCGGCGTCGTCGATGCACTCGAAGAAGCCGAACCAGCCGACGCGGGTGCCGTGAAACTCGTTGTACCGGGGGTCGTCGATGCCGGCGATGCGGCCCACCACCTTGCCTCCGCGGCGCGCGAGGAAGAGCTGCATCGTGCCGAACTGGAACCAGGGGTTCTTCTTCGGGTCGAGGACGAGCTCGCGCTCCATCATCAGCGGCGGCACGAAGTTCGGCTCGTTCTTGTAGACCTCGTACTGAAAGAGGATGAAGGCCTTCTTGTCGGCGGCGGTGGTGACGGGCGTGACGGTGACGTCGGACGCGGCGACTGCGAGCGGAACGGTGGGAGCGGCAGAGGTCGGGTCGGTGCTGGGCGTGGTCATGGGCTCTCTCGAAGGTCGCGTCCCCCTTAAGAGATGGCGACACACCGAGTCAAACCGCACGAATGCGCGTCTCTTCGGCGTCGCCGCGCTCGCTGAGCGTGGTGCGCAGCGCCTCGGGCTCGCACCGCTCCGTCTCGCGGCTCAGCCCTCGCAGAGCTTCCGGCAGAACTCGCCCGAACACTCGAGGCCCGCAGGGCAGGCCGAGGCTCCGGCGTCGGGCGAACACGTCGTCGCGCAGTCGTAGGCGCAGGCGCCATTCCGGCAGAAGAAGTTGCCGGGACACTTCACGTTGGTGATGCCTCCGGCGCAGTCGCAGTCGGCCTTGCACGGAGAGCCCACCATCGGCGTGCACGTGCAGCTCGCGAACACGCTCAGCGAGAGCACGAGCCAGCGCATCGTCGTCATCGCCCGGCGTCGTTCTTCACCGGCAGACGCCCTTTGCGCCCTTCGGCGGCGAGGGCCGCGGTGTACTCGGACACGTCGCGGATCAGCTCGTCGGGCAGCACGGTGCCCCACGGAATCATCGCGGTGTTGGGCCGCGTGCTGCCGTTCTTCACGATGGTGAAGATGGCCTGCGGCGTCATTCGGCTCGCGGCTTCTGGCGCGGTGAGGTCGACCGGCTTCACCATCAGCCCTCGGCCGATGTGGCCGCTCCCGTCGCCCTTGGGCCCGTGGCAGTGGTGGCAGTAGGTCTTGTAGACGGCCTCGCCGCGGGTCTCGCTCGCTTCGAAGGTGACCCAGACCTTCGTCTTTCCCTGGAGCGATTGAGCGCCCTCTTCGGCGTTCACCACACTGGCCGACATCACCGCGACGACTCCGACGACCTCGAGTGCACGCATGAAGGGTCCTCGTTTCGAGGGAAGAGCATAACCCGCTCGACGCCATCGTGCTCGTCCCTGCGCGCTTGATGCGCATCCAGCGCTTGCGTCGAGGCGGCATGGGCGATGGGCTCGTGCCATGAGCTCTTCGTTGGCGGCCTTCACCAAGTTGCTCGTCGCGGATCCAGCCGCGACGGCGCGGTTCTACGAAGGGCTCGGCTTCACCCAAGTCGGCACCGACGGCACCTTCCACCACCTGCGCTGGGAGACCGGCGGCGACGTGATGCTGGCGCGACGACCCAGCGGCGTCCACTTCCCTGCTCAGGTGGGGCTCGGCGTGTTGGTGGGCTTCGTCGCGCACCTGGGGCTCGACGTGCTGGCCGAGCGAGCGAGCGCCTTGGGCGCGTCCACCCAAGGGCCATCGGTGCAGCCGTGGAACACCCGCGAGCTCGTCGTCACCGACCCGAATGGCTACCGGCTCAACTTCATCGAGCCAGTGCAGCCGCCGGAGTGACGCTCAACGTTCGACGAAGTCCAAGTCGGCGTGGAAGCTGTCGTCCATCTTCCAGAGCGCGAGCAGGCCGACGCCGATGCACACCAACCCCACCGTCATCGTCGCGGGGACCGTGCCGAGCGTCGGCTTGAGCGCCATCCACACCGCGGTGACGGGAATCGCAGTGCCGCGCACGAAGTTGGGCGCGCTCGTCGTCACCGTGCCGCGCAGATTGGTACCGAATTGCTCTGCCGCAGTGGTGACGAAGAGAACCCAATAGCCCGTGGTGAAACCAAGGAGCGCCATCAACCAGTAATACAGTGTCAACGATTGACCGCCGAGGGTGAGAAGCAACACCACCGACCCTGCGAGCGAGCCGAGGAAGGCGCCCAAGACGCGTTTCCGGCTCTTCACCAGGTGGCTCACCAGCCCGCTCGTGAGGTCGCCCACGGTGACGCCTGCGTAAGCCCAGAAGATGGTGAGGCCACCGGTGGGCTTCTCCGGGAGGCCGAGCGCGCCGCCGATCTCCGGGGAGAAGACGAAGAGCACGCCCGCCGCGAACCAGATGGGCATGCCGACGAGGATGACGCGCAGGAACCGGAACGCGCGCGCTGGCGGACTGAGGAGCTGGCGGAGGTCTCCGAAGTGCACCTCGGTCGCCTTGGTGCGCTCGAACAGCCCGCTCTCGAAGACGCCGAGGCGGAGCAACAAGAGCACGAAGCCCACGAGGCCTCCGAGGCCGTACGCATGGCGCCAGCCCTCGAGCGGAAACGACCTCACCAGCGAATCGCCGATGAGCCCCGCCGCGAGCGCCCCGGTGAGCCCGACCGTCGCCACCACCGTGGTGCCCAGCCCCCGCTTGTCCTTCGGGAGCAGCTCGCTCACCAGCGTGACTCCCGCGCCGAGCTCACCCGCGAGCCCGAAGCCAGCGACGAAGCGGCAGACGCCGTAGAGCGTGAGGTCGTTCACGAACGCGTTGCCGAAGTTGCCCAGCGAATAGAGCACGATGGAGCCGAAGAGCACGGTGAGCCGACCGCGCTTGTCGGCGAGCACACCCCAGGCGATGCCACCGAGGAGGAGCCCGGCGAGCTGCACGTCGAGCAGCAGCCCACCCGTCGAGACGAGGTCGGCGTCAGCCACCCCGAGCGACTTGAGGCTCGGGACGCGCAACACCGAGAAGAGGACGAGGTCGTAGATGTCGACGAAGTAGCCGAGCGCTGCGAGCACGATGGCCGCCACCGGAGAGGCTCGACGTGCTGGCGCCGACGTGTCGCCCGTCACGGCTTGAGTCCGAGCTTCGCGAGCAGCTCGTGCGCATAGGGCCGGGCGATGCCCGCATCACGCGCCACCTGAGAGACGTTCCCGTTCGAGCGCGTCAACAACGCCTGGAAGTACTCCTTGGTGAAGCGAGCGATCATCTGCTCCTTGGCGATCTTGAACGGGAGCGGCGCGTCACTCGCCGGCTCGGCCTTTCCACCGGTGCCGAGGGCGAGCTCTCCGCCGGCCAACACCCGGCTCACCACGTTCCGCAGCTCACGGAGATTCCCGGGCCAGTCATGGGTCGCCAGCGCAGCGCGGAGCCCCGGTGAGAGCTCGAAGTCGGGCCGGCCAGCGACCGCGAGGAAGTGCCGCACGTAGAGCGGGAGATCGTCGAGCCGCTCTCGCAAGGGCGGGACCCACGCCTCGATGACCGCCAACCGGTAGTAGAGGTCCTGGCGGAAGGCGCCCTCGTGCGCGCGCTGCTTGAGGTCCCGATGCGTCGCCGCCACGACCCGCACGTCGACGGTTCGCGCGACGTCGTCACCCACCCGGCGCACCGTCTTGCTCTCGAGGAAGCGCAACAGCTTCACCTGGAGCTCGAGGGGCAGCTCACCGACCTCGTCGAGGAACAGCGTGCCCCCGTGGGCCGAGGCGATCACCCCTGCGCGCTCGGTCATCGCGCCGGTGAAGGCGCCCTTGCCGTGACCGAACAGCTCGCTCTCGATGAGGGAGCTCGAGACGCCGCCACAGTCGAACACGACGAAGGGGCGGTCGCGACGCGGCGAGTGCCGGTGAATCTCGGCGGCGAGCACTTCCTTGCCGGTGCCCGTCTCGCCGGTGAGCAAGATGGTGGAGTCACCGAGCGAGACCTGCCGGAGCACTCGAAACAACCGCCGCATGGGCTCGCTCTGCCCGACCGCCGCGCCAAAGGTGACCGGCTCGGGGCCGGCGCCAACCGGAATCGGGGTCGCCCGAAGGAGCGAGGCGCCCACGGAGAAATACGTCTCCTCGCGTGCGACGAAGCTGCGCACCTGAGCGCCACCGAGGAAGGTGCCGTTCTTCGAGCCCACGTCCGTCAGCGCCAGGACTCCGTCTTCGAGGCGAAGCTCGAGGTGCTGACGCGAGACGGTCTCGTCTGAAAGCCGGAGTGACGCGTCGGCGCCAGTGCCGATCGTCCCCTCGCCGTCGCAGACGGCCTGCATTCCGACGTCGGCGCCACCGACGACCTCGACGAGAAAGGCGCGAACAGGACCGGCTGGCGCCGTCGAGCGCGACATCGACTTGGTGTCCACGCTCAAGCAAGGTAGCACGGGGGCAGCCCACACTTCGCGGGTGACGCCTCAACCGTCGCGTACCGTCGAGCCCATGTCGCCAGGAGCCCTCCTCGAGCCTGCGGTGAAGCCCGTTCAGCAGGGACTCGTCGTCGGAGACAAGTGGCGCATCGACGAGCGGCTCGGCCAAGGCGGCATGAGCGTGGTGATGTTGGCGACGGACCTGAGCCTCGGACGCCAGGTGGCCATCAAGTTCCTCGCCGCGCACCTCGTGGCCGACGAAGGCTGGCGCAAGCGCTTCTGGAAGGAAGCGCAGACCACCGCGCGCCTCGACCACCCGCACCTCGTGCCCATCTACGAGGTGGGAGAGTACGAGGGGCGGCCGTACCTGGTGATGAAGTACCTCCAGGGCCAGCCCTTCTCCGACGTGCTCTCGCACGGGCCGCTGTCCATCGACGCGACCGTCGCGGTCTTGAGGCCGGTGGCGAAGGCGCTCGACTACTTGCATGGCCTGGCGCTCCTCCACCGCGACGTGAAGCCCGCGAACGTCTGGGTGGGCGCCGACGGCCACGTCACCCTGCTCGACCTCGGCATCCTGCGCGACCTCCGAGAGGACGCCGCGACGAGCGAAGGCATCGTGCTTGGAACGTTGGCCTACATGCCGCCGGAGCAACTGACGCGCTCGACCGCGCTCGATCGACGAGGTGACGTGTATTCGTTGGCCGCGGTCGCCTACCAGGCGCTCACCGGCGTGGCCCCGTTCTCGGGCGAAGACGCTGCGGTCGCGCACGCGAAGCTGAGCAACGCCCTGAGCAACCCGCGCGCGCTGAATTCGGCGCTGAACGAGGCGACGAGCGCGGTGCTCCTCGCCGCGATGGACGTTCGGCCCGAGCGGCGGCCCTCCACGGCGAGCGCGTTCGTCGATCAACTCGAGAAGCCGCCAGAGGTTCCGGCGCCGGTCCTCGCGCGGCCGACGAAGAAGTCGACGAGCGAGGGGCCTCCCACGGCTCCGCTCCGGGCCCAACAGCGCCTGCCTCGCACCGTCATCGCGACGCTCGTCGGAGCGGTCGTCGTGAGCGTGGTGGCTGCGGTCGCGATCGCCTCGCGCACCCCGCCGACGGCGAACGTGCCGACGACCCTGCTGCCGGCCACCGACCCGCGGCCCGCGCCGTCGGTCGAGCCGCACGTCCCCACGCCCCCGCCGCCGGCCACCGAGCCGCCCGCGCCGTCGGTCGACGTCGTGCCCACTGAGGCGCCACGCAGCCCGCCCATTCGAAACCGTGCCCCCGTGCGAGACGCGCCGCGAACGGCCTCGCCGGTCAAGAAGGGCACGGGCGAGCTGCGCGTGGTGCCCCTCGTGAACGGCGCTGCATCGTTCAGCTGGATCGCCGTCGACGGCACTCCGCGTGGAGAGGCCCCGCTCACCATCTCGCTCCCCTCGGGCCGGCATCTCGTCACCCTCACGCGCGAGGGCTTCGCGCCGGTCAAACGAGAGGTCGTGCTACACCGCGACGAGGTGCGCACCCTCACGGTCGAGCTCGAGCGACGATGACCGCGCTGCTGCTGGCGGCGCTCGCGTCGACGCCGCTCGAACGGGCCGAAGAGGCGTTCCGCCGCGGAGATTTCGAGGGCGTCATTCGCGAAGCCGAGCGCGCTGGGACGACCCAGGGGGCGGACTCGGCGAAGCTGCTGCTGCTCGAGGCGCGCGCGTTCGCAGCGTCACGGCGCACCGACGCCATCGAGGGCGCGCTCGTCGAGGCCCTGCGGGCAGACCCGGAAGCGCGCTTCGACCCGGAGACGGTTCAACCCTCGCTGGTGCTGCAGCTCGAGACGCTCCGGCGCACGCTGCGAGGTGAACTCTCGGTGACCGATGCGGCAGGCAGGGTGAGCGTCGATGGGGTCGAGCGAGGACCAGCGCCGCTGGTGTTGACGCTGGAGCTCGGGCCTCACTTCGTGTCCATCGACGCGGGGAAGCCCGTCAGGGTGCTGGTTCGCCCGAATGCGCGCGAGGTGGTCAGCCTGGGGCCCGTTCAGGTGCCGCCCGCCCCCGAGACGGACGCAGGGGTCACCGGCGCGCACCCGCTGCAGTGGTCGCTGGGTCCGCAGGTGCTCGGGCTGGCCGACGTCGTTCCGGCAGCGAGGGAGCCAGGGGCCGAGACGCGCCCCCTCCTCGCGCTCACCGCTGGAGTGACGCTCTCGTTCCGTTGGGGTGCTGCTGCGCTCGGCTACTACCAAGGCGCGCACGCCGGGCTCTCACTCACCGTCGGCCCTCGCTTCGAGCTGCACCAACGGCTCGCGCTCCAGCCGTTTGGAAACGCCGTGCTGGTCGCCGCGACGCCCTGGCTTCCGGCGCTCGGAGGTGGACTTCGAGTCGAGGTGTCGCTCGTTCGAGGCCTTCGCCTGCTCGCCGACGCGCGGCTGCTCGGGCTGCTCGGTCCGGCCACGGTGAACCGCCGGAACCTCTTCTTCGGCCTCGGCGCGGAGTACCTCTTCCCGCTCGGCGAGTGACCGCCGCGAGGCGACACCTGTCATCCGTACCTGACAGGTGCCTGCAGGCAAGCGACCGATTCGGCAAGCGCTCCGAGGCTGGCGTCGATGTTGCTCAGGGAGCGGGCGTCGTCACCTCCAAGGAGTCGCTCCATGCACCCTGCTTCACGCCTCGCGCGCTGCCTCTTCCTTCTCCCGCTCCTCTCGCTGGGCGCGGAGGCCGCGACCTACTTTCTCTCGCCCACCGGAAACGACGCGAACGCCGGCACGATCGACAAGCCGTGGCGCACGCTCGATCGGCTGCAGACGGCCCAGACGACGCTTCGCCCTGGCGACACGGTCTTCTTCCGCGGCGGGGAGTACGTCATCACCGACGCCAACCGCTCGTATTACAGCTTCCGAGCGGCGGGCACGCCGGAGAACCGCATCGTCTATCGCAACTACGCGAACGAGCGACCGGTCATCATCTACGACCGCACCACGGCCGACAACGAGACGGGCTCGGCGACGATGGTCTTCATGTCGGGCAACTACTCGTCGTACGAGGGCCTGACGTTTCGGCAGTCGGAGGCCTCGCGGCTGCAAGGAATGAACGGCACGACGATCGTTCGCGGGCGAACGAAGACGGCGCTGGCCACCTGGTCGACGGGCGTGGTGGTACGCAACTGCGTCATCGAGAACTTCGCAGGGCTGGGCATCTACTTTCATGGCCAGGATCTCCTCGTGGAGCGGTGCACCGTCACGGGCACCGGGTCGCACGCCTTCTACATCTCGGGGAAGAACGGCACCTATCGCTACAACACGACCGATGGATCGCGGGGCTACCCGAACCAGCAAGGCATTCAAATCCAGTACAGCACCTCAATTGGAAACAAGATCTACGGAAACCTGATGAAGAACGGGCGAGCGTCGGGAGTCGTCTTCTCGGGCGCGGTCTCGAACAACGACGTCCATGACAACGTCATCATCAACGGCGGCGCTGGTGCGGCGTGGGGCTCAGCGGTGTCCTTCTGGTGTGAGGACGGCGCCATCGGGCCCGGAAACGCGTTTCGGAACAACACGGTCATCGGCAAGTCGAGCTCGGCGCTGATCTCGAACGGGACCTGCCCGAACGCCACGAAAGACCCTCAACCCTTCATGGGGAGAGTGGTCGAGATTCGCAACAACATCTTCCAGCCGACGCCGGCGGTGCGCGTCGGACTCTCGTTGCCGAACGTGCGAGACAACATCTTCTTCGGCGTCGTCGGTGCGGTGCCGGCGAACAACGTGCTGGCCAACCCGCTGCTGGTGAACGCCGCGGGCAGCAACGCGGCCGACGCCATGCTTCGCCCAGGCTCTCCGGCCATCGACTCCGGCAAGGGCTCCTCCCCCGCCA